>CALATP010000052.1 GCA_937891845.1 uncultured Porphyromonadaceae bacterium
CCAACTCATCGGTTACGTCTACATCGTTGTAGAGTACTGTATTGAGGACAAAGTGAGCATCGGTCGATACAATCTTAATACGTTGTTTCGAACCTTTCTCTAAATAGAAAATAGCTGTATTATAATATGAGTTTTGCAAATGCAATTCTACCCACTCAATTTCTTCAGTTAAATTACTTACACTATTCCAAGTGGTATCATTTTCATAATTTTCCAATGCATCAATAGGGACATAGATAGTCGTCGCATCAGACATTCCTTCAAACGTAGATTCATTTATATTGGGCGGAGTTGTCGATTCCAAGTGAACTTCTGTCAACGAGGTACATCCATCAAATACATTATTACCAATAGACGTTACACTTTTAGGAATTGTTACCGAAATCAATGAGGTATTACCTGCAAAGGTTTTATCATCAATACCTGTCACATCATAGGTAATATCTTCGTAAACCACAGCAGAGGGGATTATTATGTCACCTGTATATTCAGTCTCACTAGCTTTACGAATAGGTACATTGTTCATTAATAGGTCTTTGTATGTAATAGAAACCTCACGACCCTCAACGGTAATAACAAAGAAAAATCCTTCGTAAACAAACTTTGTACCTATTTCGGGAATAACAACTTCAGGCTCGTCTTCAACAATATAATCAAAATTACACCAATAATTAGCAGATTGATAATCTTCCTTACAACCATATGGCACATAAAGTGTTGGCTTCATACTCAGAACACCTCTAAATGTAGATGAATAAATATAAGGTGGTGTTGTTGCTAAAAGACGAATTTCTTTTAATCCTTGACAATACTCAAATGCTAAATCACCGATTTTTTTAACGCTTGGTGGAATTTCAATGGATGTCAAGTTACCACAATACCCAAAAGCGCCATCAGCTATTTCAGTCACACTGCTAGGAATTACAATTGATGATAAATAACTATAATCAAATGTTCTACCTTCTATTTTTTTAATACTAGTCGGTAGTGTTATAGACCTTATACTAGAGTACTGAAATGCATAAGAACCAATAGAAGAAACACCTTCCGGAATATTTATTGTTCTTATTCCCGAATATTGGAAAGCCTCACTACCTATTGAAACTATACTTTCAGGTAAAGTAAGATTATATAATTTGGGACAGTGCATAAAGGCTCCATTACCTATTTTGATGATACCACTGGGAATTGTCACAGATGTCAAACTATAACATTCACGAAAGGCAAATAAACCGATGGATGTAACATTATAGACCACATCATCAACTATAATAGTAGATGGCAATTCTATATCTCCCGAGTAACTATCATAGTCATTGTCATAATAAGTTACTTCAACTGTTTTATCAGCATCGCTTGTGATATTGTAGTAAATACCATCAACCTCAAAGTCGTATGCCGATGCACACATACCACTGAATAGGAATACTATTGCCAGCAGTTTCTTCTGTAAATTTTTTTTCATAAACATTTATATATTAATGGTTTTCCAATTAAGTATTCGCTGTGGTAATGAATTATTCACTATATAGCCAATATACTCTCCTTCGGTGAGAAGTAGTGAATAACTATTATCTTTGGCCTTGCCAACGTGCCACAAGAAGTAATCGAGCAAAGCAAATCGTGTAACGCAAGGGTTATTTATTACCCATAAATTACTATTTTGTGCCGACAAGCAATCTACAATGTCATACAAGAGATTGATATACTGAACAATATCGCTTTTGATTCCTGTACGTCGTGACAACCCTAATCGTGATGCAAGTCGTGGAGCATATTTGGCCACTATGCTGTCATAAATAGGGAAACCATCGGCTCCACTCGGCGAGTTGGCTTGTAATAGGAAATAGATATACTTTGAAATAAGACTTATAGCTGATTGTTTCACGTCTTTAACATAGCCATATTGGGCTTGCGTAATAAGGGTGTGAATAGAACCGATATAACCATTACCTTGACGCACGTGAGAGAGATAATAACGCACCTTATTGACAAGAACATCATCGCTGTATACGCCCAGCCCGTTATTACAAAGCCGCCATATTTCTTGGGCTATATGCTTAATACCGAACTTACGCATTCGCACCACATTGGTAGCATAAAGCGAGTCGATAAGCACGAGTCGCTTATATATAATATTAAATGTAAGTGAACAAGGACATTGAGGATGGGTGCAAGGGGTAAAGGCATCAAGAATTGCAAAATAATCGGTAAAAAAATCGGTACAATCTTGACAATTGGTTTTATTCCTCAACTTATCACTTGATAAAACACCGATAGAAGAAAGAATTTTTTCAATCTCGCCATTATAGTAATCGGGAACAATCTTACCGACAGTTTGATTGTTATTCATAATAATAATATTTCACATCTCACCCGATACCCGAATGTGTGAGGTGTGCCTCAAGGCTTGTATATATACAGAAAGTGCGGGTCTATCGGCTTATTCTGTTAGTAGGCCCTAGGAATGCCTTGGCAAAGAAATAAGCAACAGCCCACACACGCAGCTATCTAATGGGTATAGATATCACGAGTGGGAAAGCCGGCTTAGCTTCTCTTGCCTTAGTAGAATTTCCTAGGTTCACTAACGAGAGTGCTAAACACTTTCCTATGTTTGAAATAGTATGTCAATGCAAATATACTCAAATATTTAACATCGTACTATATCAAATTCTCTTTTTTTTGCGTGCGGGCTATTGCAAAAGAGTGTGAGCTATGTAAATATATATAAAAAGATGGGAAAAATTTAGTTGTTCAATGTAATCATTTTAGCAAATATTTTTTTGCCTTATACTATGGTACGGCCAAGATACTTATCTAATGAGTGTATACAAAATCACAAGGTGACACATAAAGAAGCAAAATCGTCGTAGACAGAGGCTACATAAATTATAGTAACACAAAAGGGCTGTGCTCAAAAAAATGATTTTGGCACAGCCCTTATATTATAATGTGTATATAGCAGTCTTACTTGATGCGCAAGAAACTCATACCGAAGCGTTCGCAAGCTGCACGCTCCAACTCTTCGCGAGCCGAAGGTTCGGCAATACGAATCAACTCTTTGGCACGTTGAGCCAAGTCTTTGCCACGCAAGTATGCAATACCGTATTCTGTAACAATATATTGCGCTTGAGCTCTGGTTGTTACAACACCTGCACCGGGCTTGAGTGTGGGAACAATCTTAGACACGCCCTTACCCGAGGCTGCCAACATTGCGATGAACGTTTTGCCACCTTCCGATAGCGAACCACCATACATAAAGTCGTGTTGACCGCCAACACCCGAGAACATACGAGTACCTATCGAGTCGGCACAAATCTGACCTGTAAGGTCTATCTCAAGCGCCGAGTTGATGGCCATCACTTTGGGATTCTGCATAATGCGGAATGGGAAGTTAGACCACGCAACATCCTTGATGATGATATCCTCGTTATAGTTCATATAGTCATACAGACGTTGTGAACCGAGTGCCAACGAAGCCAATGACTTACCGGGCAAAACGGTTTTCTGACTGTTGTTGATGACACCGCTCTGCAACAAAGGAACGACACCATCGGTCATAGCCTCGGTGTGCAAACCAAGATTTTTGTGCGAAGTGAGAGCTGTCAAGACGGCATTGGGAATACCACCGACACCAATCTGCAAGGTAGCACCATCGGGTATTTGCTCGGCAATATAACGGCCTATTTGTTGTTCCTTCTCATTGGGAACAGCGATAGGAAGAGCTACAAGTGGCTCGTCGACCTCGACACAAGCATCAATCTCGGAGATGTGAATGAGTGCATCACCGTATGAATAAGGCATTTGCTTATTGACTTGTGCAATGATAACCTTTGAGCACTCGACAGCCGACACTGTCAAGTCGGCCGACACACCATAGCTGCAATATCCGTCCTTATCGGGAAGTGACACATTGAGGAAGGTAACATCGAGGGGAATGAGTCCTTGACGGAAAAACTCGGGAATTTCGCCCAAAAATCCGGGGATGCATTGACCCTCACCACGTGCGATAGAGTCGCGCACACTGTTGGCAATGAAAAGACTCTTTACGATAAACGAGTCGCGATACTCGGGTACGCTATAAGGTGCTACTCCACGAGCCACACCAAAGGCCGAGTAGACTTCGACACCACGAAGTTCTTCGTGGCGATCGGCAAGTGCCTGGCAGAGCACCTCGGGAATTGAGGTACTGCCTTGCACATATACTTTATCGTAAGATTTAACTAATTTCACCGCATCGGCGGCGCTCATATATTTTGCTCCAGTCATATACTATAATACATTATTTATTATTTTCATCGAATATTCTCAGACGCTCATCCAATACGGCATAGTCCGATTCAGAAACTTTAGAAGTACATACACGTATACCTTCTTGACGGCTACCTGTAGATTTCAATGAAATGGCCGAGATACCATAACGCAAAAGTTCGGATAGAAGTTCATTACCTGTAAATCCTTTGCGGCCCATTGTAAAGAAGAAACCATCGCTGATGTTCTCTCCGAGGTCTTTGTCATATACAATGTAGAAACCATTGCGAATAAATATCTCTTTGACACGCTCGGCACGAGTTGCATACAAGCGGGTATCCTCAACAAAGTTGACAGTACCATCACAAGCAGCATTATACATTGCAGCCAATGCATATTGTGCAGAGTGACATACGCCCGACGAGAGTGCATAGGTAACGATATATACCATCGCATCACCGACAGTCTTCATACCCCACTCTTCTTGCAAGTAGTCGAAACTACGTTTTGCCAATTTATCGGACATTGCTGTTACGGCAATACGCTCACCTGCGTAGCTGAAAATCTTAGAGCCCGACAACATAAGAATATAATTGTCGGTATAGTGTGCTACTGAAGGTTGATAAGGTGCTTGGAAAGGAATACCTTTGTTGGTGCGGACATCCATACACAAGTAGGCCAAATCCTCAAGAACAACAGTATCGTATTTAGTAGCCAACTTACCAATATACTCCAACTCTTTATCGGTGAGACATACCCACGAAGGATTATTGGGATTAGAATAGATTATGGCAGCAATGTTACCGGCCGACAACATCTCATCGAGCTTGGCTTGCAACTTTTCGCCACGATATTCGTAGAGGTCAAAGTCTTGACGTTTGTACCCCAATATCTTGGCTTGCAGTGGCTGAACGGGAAATCCGGGATTGAGGAAAAGAATGGTATCGCGCTCTTTGTACAAGTGACGGCACAAAATAAACGCACCAAACACACCCATCATAGAGCCTACCGAGGGCACACAACCCGACGGTGCAACATCGACATTGAGGTATGCCTTAACAAAACGCGAGGCGGCATTTTTCAATTCGGGTATACCGTTAATATCGGGATATACGTTGGCAACACCCTTTTTGAGAGCTTCGATTTGAGCATCAACGCCCACTTGGCAAGCAGAGATACCGGGGGCTCCTATCTCAAAGTGTATAAACGACTGACCGGTAGCCTCTTCCAAACGTTTTGACACAGCTACAGTCTGACGAATAGTGGCTTCACCAATTTGTTTGATATTAAGATCGGCCAAAATGCCATCTACTACATCTTTTCTAAACGGAACATTCATAATTACTTAATATTTTGTTGTGCATATTCACATCCGGCACGCAAGGCCTTGATGTTCATCTCTACAACGTCTTCACCCTTGCGACCAAAGATAGTGCGAATACCATCTTCCAACTCGGTGATATCAATGCCTAAGAAAGGAGCAGCCGCACCCAACAATACTATATTGGCAGCACGAGGCGAAGCAACTTGCTTGGCAATAGTATCTACATCAATAGCAATAACGTGAGGAAGCTCTTCGAGTTGTTTCTTCAAGGCTTCCATATCGGGATAGTTATCGATGTTGACAAAAGGAGCTGTATTGGTAATAATCCAACCTTCTTTGTCGAGATAAGGCAAGTAACGCAAAGCCTCCATAGGCTCAAGCGAAATAATAAGATTGGCTCCACCAAGAGGAATAAGGTCAGAGCTGATAGGATCGGAACTGAGACGGAGATTTGATTG
Source organism: uncultured Porphyromonadaceae bacterium (assembly GCA_937891845.1). Classification (GTDB taxonomy): domain Bacteria; phylum Bacteroidota; class Bacteroidia; order Bacteroidales; family Barnesiellaceae_A; genus Barnesiella_A. The sequence continues at coordinate 6,034 of CALATP010000052.1, forward strand.
CACATCACCACCACGTTGGCTCATACCGTGAACCTCGGCTTGTTTGATATACAGACCTTTATTGATAGCAGCAGCTCCTATAATTGTGGCGATAGAGAGGATACCTTGTCCTCCTACACCCGAAAGTACTATATCGGTGCGCATAAGATTAAGATTTTTTATTGTGACGTCTTGCTGTTTGAATACACTCTCTGCGAGGAATAATTACTGATACACCGTGATAAGCAAACTCTTCACGAATGATTTGTTTCATCTCCTCTTTGTTTTTGGCCAAGGGCACTACTACACGAATGTGAGCAGGATCAACACCAATACCTTGACATATTTGTTCGAGACGACCGGTACCAGCCGAGTCTTGACCACCGGTCATACCTGTTGTGAGGTTGTCCGATATAATTACAGTAATGTCGGCATTTTCATTAACGGCATCAAGCAAGCCTGTCATACCGGAGTGAGTGAATGTTGAGTCACCAATCACTGCAACGGCAGGATATTGACCCGAATCGGAAGCACCTTTAGCCATTGTGATAGAAGCACCCATATCTACTACCGAGTGGATAGCACGATAAGGAGGCAAGAAACCGAGTGTATAGCAACCTATATCACTGAATACGCGTGTATTTTCATACTCGGCAGCAACCTCATTGAGAGCCGAATACATATCACGGTGTCCACAACCTTGACACAATGCAGGTGGACGAGGTACTACAAGAGGTGAAGGCTCAAATACTTGAGCGGGCTCTACGCCGATGGCTTGACGAATGTTGTCGGGAGTCAACTCACCGGTGCGGGGAACATCGCCTGTAAGACGGCCACACACTTGTACTTTATCGTTCTTGATTACACCGCGCAATTGCTCTTCGATGAAGGGTTGACCATCTTCAAGAACCAAAATCTTATCACAAGTTTCGGCCATTTTATTGATTTGCTCAACGGGAAGAGGATATTGCGACACCTTGAGTACATTGAAAGGAGCGCCAGCGGGGAAGTGTTCCATCAAATAGTTGTAACCGATACCCGAAGCAACAACACCCATACGGCTGTCGGCCGCAGCATAAATATTATGAGCAGAATCTTCAGATTCGCGAATAAAATCCTTTTGACGCTCTACCAACTCGACGTTACGAACACGTGCAACAGCAGGCATAAGCACCCATTGACGAGGGTTGCTAGGATATGACATAGGATTTTGCTCTCTGATAGGACCCACCTTAACTACTGCGCGAGAGTGTGCCAAACGAGTAACAACACGGAAGAGTACGGGAATTTTGTAACGTTCTGAAAGGTCAAACGCTTTACCAATCATCTCGTAGGCTTCTTGTTGAGTAGATGGCTCGAAAATGGGCACCATCGCAAATTTACCATAGAAACGAGAGTCTTGCTCATTTTGAGACGAGTGCATTGAGGGATCGTCTGCAGCAACAATTACAAGACCACCATTAGTACCTGTCATAGCCGAGTTAACAAACGCATCGGCTGCAACGTTCATACCAACGTGCTTCATACATACCAAAGCACGTTTACCCATATACGACATACCTAATGCAGCCTCCATTGCTGTTTTTTCGTTTGTTGACCAACGGCAGTGGATACCACGCTCGGCAGCGAGGGCATTTCCTTGAATAAACTCTGTGATTTCTGTTGATGGCGTACCGGGATAGGCATATACACCTGAAAGACCGGCGTGGATTGCTCCTAAGGCTATTGCCTCATCGCCCAAAAGTAACTTCGTGTTTTCCATATATTCTTGTTTTTTTTTGAGTCGTTCACAAATGTAACATTATTTTTTGACAACACAATATAATATTAGAAGAAGTTTTTCAAAAAACATTTCCAACAGTCAAACAACGAAAGGCGAAAAACATCACAATTAACAGTAAACATCCACAATCAAAAACAAATCAAAAGAAAACTAAAGCGCAAATGAGCATTTAGTAATAAAATCAGCACAAAATAGTAATTACAACAATTCTCCTTTTTGTTTATATTGATTATCTTTGCACTCAAAATAAAAATTCAGACAAAATAAACAGATATGGAACTACCTAACGACCCGGCAATGTTATTGAGTTTAATCAATATGAAATTACGCGATTATTACCCTTCGCTCGATCAATTATGCGAAGATATGAACATAAACCAATCATACTTGATAGAGAAATTGGGGGAAGCAGGTTATGAGTACAACAAGGAGCTAAATAAATTTTGGTAATAATTATCTTTAAGACAAAATTTCACAAAGAATTTTCGCCAAAATATATTCAACACAACGCACACCCAAAAGAAAGCTGCAAGAAGATATAAAATATACTTTTTCACAGCATCGAAAACAAGCGAATTAGCATCGATTGGTCATACTCACCCCTCATTCGCACGCGATACAGTCTCTCCAACATCATCAATATAGAATATATAACTACTTATAAGATAGTCTATTGAATATCTTCCGGGGCCGGTTATCAAACTCAATACAAAAACAAATAAGTAAATAAAGGACAATTCACCTTGCGCGACCGACCAATGATGCACAAAAGAAAAGGCCACAAACATAGTCACTACCAATGGTAACAAAACCAGTCGATGCATAAAACCCAACACAAAGGCCGCAGCACAGACCACTTCGGCAAAGATTGTAAGTAACAAGGATTTTTTGCTTCCCATTCCCAATACGTCGGGAAAGGCAAGTGAAAGTGTCGAAAAGCTATTAAGTTTTTCAAGCCCGTGCATCATTATGAGCAAGCCAAAGAACAATCTCAACAACAATAAAATCACTGAGGCTATAGGTTCATTACAATATCGAGGAAAAAGGTATTTATAAAGCATTATATCACATTTTAGAGTATTCAAAAAATATAACAACAGAATACATAATATGGTTTAACGATATAAAACCGGCACATATTAAGAACTGACAAGAAAACAAACACTCAAGAATTTCAATAACCCTCGACACTTACCTTTCTACATAAAGAATAGAAATAGAAATAGAAATATAAAATTAAGAATAGACACAATCATCAATGCTCAAAATATAATACCACTACTTATTGGTCAGTACCTCTAATCGCAAGACTATATTCTCACCACAAAAAACAAGAGAGACATATCTCACGACAGTCTCTCTTAATCCATTAATTTCATCTACCAATCACTGGTAGTCAGATTGAAATCATCAATCAAAACTTGAACATTACTCTGAAACTAAACTTTACATCTTAATATGAAAAAAAATTTCATCTTTGAATGAACACAAAGTAATACAACGATTTTCTCTTTTGCAAATTTATGGGGCACACACCGCATACAAGTGACTAAAACACATATTTTGGGGTAAATTTTGCAATATAGTGGTGTATTTTGCAGTATATAAAAATTAGGGGTGAAATAAAAGGCTCAACAAATAAGAAATGGATATTTGATATAATTCAATTTTTTGTATTATCTTTGCATCAAATGAACTAAAAAACCCAACACAATAATGAATATACTAACAAAGACCATTCCCGACTTTATGTGCGAGAAATACAACCTGATAAAGATGGTTGTATTTACGGCCATATATGCCATTGCATTTATAAATATATATCAACCATTTGGCTCGGGAGCTTGGATTGAGACAAATTCATCATTGGTATACCTGCTATACTCGAGCATAGTTGTCAGCATTGGTTTTGTGGTAATCGGATTGAGTCGTGTGGTAATGTACATTTGGCACCAACGACAAAAGATAGTATTCATACAATACTTTGTGTGGATTCTCATAGAGATACTATTTATGTCTATCTTTTTCACACTACTAGTCATCGCGACACACCGCAGTAACAACGCCCTAACAATATTCAGGGACGCATTTCTCAATACTACACTTATTCTTGTAATACCATACTTGTTGTGTTATATGCTCTTCTCTTGGATAGATAAAAACAGAGAGTTGGAAGAGCGAAACAGCATAAAACCCGTAGATAGTTCGGCAAGAATGATAGATTTTTATGACGAGCGCAAGACGCTACGCCTATCTATTATGAAATCGAACCTATTATATATAGAAGCAGCCGACAATTATGTGTGCATATACTACGTAAAGAAAAACGGCATAAGTCGATATTTACTTCGCAACACATTGAAAGCCCTAGAGAAATATCTTGCGGGAGTCGAGATTGTACGTTGTCACCGCTCATATATGGTAAATCTGGAGTATGTAAGCGTGATAAGACGACAGCGAGAAGGAATATTTCTAGAACTGAACGTACCCAATATGCCGGAAGTACCCGACATACCACTATCGGCCAAATATCGACCCAAAGTAGACACGTGGTTCAATGTATAAGACACACCACGCTACAAGGCACACCCGGTCTGCCGAAAGAAAAAACTTTTACACCTCATAAGTACTATCCCATAGAACAGCAGTGTGAGTCACAATGGGCTTTCGGAATAAATATCGCGAATAACCAATGTAATTGAACTTGATTTCATCAACCTAATAGTAAGTTTTTTTATATCTTTGCATAAGATATATTAAGGCAATAATTATAGTAAAAGGTCAGACGACAATCAAAGTCATACAAAATGAAGATACCCGAGCTAATAAATAACAACAAAAGTACAGGTTTTTCTTTTGAGATACTTCCACCCCTCAAAGGCAGTTCTATAGATAGGACATTTGCCACAATAGACTTATTGAGAGAATTCAATCCGCTATTTGTCAACATAACCAGCCATCGCAGCGAAGTGGTATACAAAGACACCGAAGATGGATTGTTTCGCCGTATGTCACAACGTTCACGCCCGGGTACTGTGGCAGTGGCAGCAGCTATCAGCCACAAATACGGGTTGCCGGTTGTCCCCCACCTCATTTGTAGTGGTTTCTCGGCTACCGAAACAGAATATGCTTTGATTGATTTGAATTTCCTCGGTATCACCAATGTTTTGGTTCTGCGAGGTGACAAGGGGAAACACGAAGCACGGTTTACACGCGTTGACGGAGGCCATTCGCACGCCATAGAACTAGCCGAACAAATCAATCGCTTCAACAATGGATACTTTTGGGACGGGACAGCTATGGAAGGAAATACAAAAGGTAACTTTTCATACGGTGTTGCCGGTTATCCAGAGAAACACGACGAAGCACCCAACATAGATGAAGATATAAGACGACTCAAAGAAAAAATCGATGCCGGAGCCGAATATATCATCACTCAAATGTTTTTCGACAACAATAAATACTTTGAATTTGTAGATAAATGCCGACAATGCGGTATCAAAGTACCCATCATACCGGGACTGAAGCCCATCACTCTAGCATCGCAACTCTCTACACTGCCTAAGATTTTTCACGTTGACATACCTTCGGAACTGACTAACGAACTATTAAAATGTAAAGATGATGCCTCAGTAAGTGAAGTAGGAATTGAATGGTGTACAATGCAAGCACGCGAGCTGAAAGAGAAAGGAGTTCCAAGTATCCATTTTTATTCACTAAGAGCGGCACAGAGCGTAGCACGCATCGCCAGATTGGTATATTAACAACACGACAAACCGAATACAATGTTTTTCTTCAAGGATGTTATAGGTCACGATAACCTTAAAAAGAATCTCATTCGCTCGATACAGTCGGGCAATATAGCACACGCTCAACTATTTGCAGGAATAGAGGGCGTAGGAAAGTTTGCTATGGCAATGGCATACGCACGATATATCCACTGCACACAGCGCGGAGAAGATGATGCGTGCGGTGTATGTCCCTCTTGTATGCAATATAATGCCTTGTCACACGCCGATTTACATTTTGTATTTCCTATGGTGCGCAACAAAGAAAAGAAGAAAGTACATTGCGATGACTATCTGCGCACTTGGAGCGAATACATCATAAGTCACCCCTACTTCGGTATAAATGACTGGCTGCAAGCCATTGGTGCCGAAAACAAACAAGCTATAATCTATGCCGATGAAAGTGAAGAGATATGGCGCAAAATGACACTAAAAAGTTTCTCTTCACCTTATAAGATTATGCTTATATGGCTACCCGAAAGAATGAACATAGAGTGTGCCAATAAGCTGTTGAAACTCTTTGAGGAACCCTATCCCAACACAATATTTCTACTCATCAGCAACGAGGCAGACAAACTGCTACCTACAATACGTTCACGTGTACAGCAAATTACCCTCCCAGCACTACCGCTTGATGATATAGCATCGGCATTAAGCCGGCAATATGGTGTAGATGATGTAGATGCGCGTGCGATTGCACACCTTTCGGGAGGTAGTTATTTACGTGCCTGCAACAACATCACTATCAACGATGAGAACAAGCAGTTTTTTGAACTCTTTGTAAGTCTTATGCGTATGGCTTACGCACGTCGCATCAAAGACCTAAAATTGTGGAGCGAAGAGTGTGCCGAACTAGGTCGCGAGAGATTACGTAACTTTCTTGCATATTCATCACGAATGATACGCGAAAACTATATACATAATCTAGCACAACCCGAGCTCAACTATATGACGGCCGAAGAGGCTCAATTTTCATCTCGCTTTGCCCCTTTTGTCAACGAACGCAATGTGCAAGAGATTATTAATCTTTTGAATAGTGCCGAGAACGATGTGGGTCAGAATGCCAATGCCAAAATCGTTCTTTTCGACATTGCAATCAAACTTATTTTACTGCTCAAGAACTAGAATTCCACATATCAAGGCGAGTGAAATCACAATTATCACTAAAAGAACAATAAAAATCAAATTGTTGGTATAGAAAATTATCTACTCTACCCATTTTTGGTTATATTTGCAAAATATCAGTTGAGATATGTAATGAACACGCTATCACAACTAAAATTAGAAAAGAGGATAAAATGGCATTGTCAATAAAATCAGTAGCAACACGCGCCGTTACAGGAGCAGTGTACGTAGCAATAGTTGTTGGTTCTGTACTATGGAACAAATATAGCTTTGCTACAGTATTCATTGCTTTCTCGGCATTGGCATCGGCCGAGTTTTACCATCTTACCAAAGATCTCACCCACACTCCTCGTGGCACACGCTTTGTTGACATACTTGGCTCTATACTGCTATTCCTTACATTATATATATATGCCGACAAAGATTTCAATATGAGCGGAATTATTACCGTTCCGTACATAGTATATTTCCTTGTGAGATTTATAATGCAACTATACGATAAGGTGGAACGCCCCCTGGAAGGATGGGCATACAGTTTCCTCGGTCAGATTTATGTAGCTCTACCATTTGCATTATGCAATATTCTATACTTCCGTTTTTCACCACTCATTCTGCTTTCGCTGTTTGTCTTTATATGGATAAACGATACAGGAGCCTACTTGGTGGGATGCACCATAGGCAAGCATCGATTGTTTGAGCGTATATCACCCAAGAAATCGTGGGAAGGATTTTGGGGCGGCCTTATATTGGCAGCCACAGCAGCCTATATTGCATCTTTGTATTTCAATGATTTAAACACGTGGCAATGGATAGGATTGGCTCTCACCTGCTCTATATTTGGCACGTGGGGTGACTTGTGTGAATCACTTATCAAACGTTCGCTCAACGTGAAAGACTCAGGTAATATGCTTCCCGGACACGGAGGTTGGCTTGACCGACTCGACAGCGTACTTCTGGCAGCACCGGCTGCAATACTTTACTTATTTATTGTTATGACTCTCTAGTAAGTGCAACGATATATTGGGCATTGCACCGATTGGCAATAAGAGAAAAGAACGCTTAAATATAGTAATGAGGCTGTATCAAAATGATTTTGACACAGCCTCATTCGGTTTGTAAAAATTGCAAAATACAAGGCGTTGATATTTAAGACAAAAGAAGTGTATAATAGTGCTCGACTGAGCCTTTACATCAATAATACCGCCACCTATTGATAATTACGCACCGACATTAAACATCATAATAAAGAACCAGGAAGCATCTTAAACAACAATTATCAGGCGTGAGTTTCGTGCAAACGTTCTTTCATATTATCCACCTTTTGCGTTACTTCGTGCGCACGATTGGCAACTCGGTCTACAACTTCAACGCCCATTTGTCGGGCTTTTTCACGTGCGCGATCAACCATATCTTCGGCGTGGCGACTACCCTCACGCAGATTTCTCACCATATTTCGACGCATTTTCCTACCTTTATCCGACTGTGCATATCGTTGCACATAAATACCTCCTACAAGTCCCAATCCGATACCGACAAGCAGTCCTGTAAATAAAGTTTTCATATCCAATTTTTATTTATATAGTTAAACAATAGGTCAATGTACACGATTACGATTGTTGAATAACGATGCTATCCACAGTATGAGGATTGCACCAACCACAGAGGATAAAAGACTGAGCCAAATACTTGTTGTAGATATACCCAAGAGCGAAAATATCCAACCGCCAAAGACACCACCTACTACACCCAGTATAAGGTTGACTAAAATGCCAAAACCACCACCACGCATAATCTTACCGGCCAAAAATCCGGCTATTAAGCCTACTATAATAAATCCTATAAAGTACATAAATAATAATTTAATGGTAATACATCATTATTTTCAGCTCACTCTACAAGTAGCACCAAAATAACAAGGTTGCAAAAATGTATGTTCACACCCTACAAGGCCGATTAACAAGAATTTATAAAGTTACACATATCATACACAATCACAATGCCTACTCATTAATATAGGCTCATACACAATCACTTAAGTTTAAATATCAAACACTAAAAAAAGAGAATGTGCGAACACCCGATAAACCCGAGTCGTTTTTAAAGCAGATGTACATCGGATGAAAATAAAGTCGAACGAAATAAAATTGTCGTTATGTTTTATCATATAAAAGAATTACAGTTTGACGCACGTGTATCACAACCCGACCCAAGGTTTGCACGTATATTGTTGGAACAATTTGGCGGAGCCAACGGTGAATTAAGCGCAGCAATGCAATATTTTACACAGGCATTTGCGTGTCGCAACCCCTACCCCGACAAATACGATATGCTTATGGACATAGCCACAGAAGAGTTGGCGCACCTTGAAATAGTGGGAGCAACAATTCAGATGCTACTAGGTCCTGTAAATGGCAGAATGAAAGATGTAGTCAATGATGTTGAAATAATGAAAATGATGGAAGGTAAAGCTACCAAAGAAGATTACATCGATCAAGCCTTTACCAATCCGCAATTCTTGGTAATAGCACCGGGCAGCCCTGCACTTACAGACAGCAATGGTAATCCGTGGAATGCGAGCTACATATCGGCCAATGCCGAACTTACGGTAGACCTACATTCGGATATTGCATCAGAAGCCAGAGCCAAAATCGTATATGAAAGTCTTATACCGCTCACCGACGACCCGGAGGTAAAGCGGACACTAGACTTCTTGATGACGCGCGAAGTAACTCACTTCCAACAGTTCCAAGCAGCATTGGAAAGCATCGATGAAAACTTTCCACCGGGAGTATTCGAAACCAATCCCAAATATAGCAACCTCTGCTTCAATATGTCGAAACCCGAAGACTATCGCGCATCTTGGAACGAAGGTGAAAGCTGCAAACTCAAAGAAGAGTGGCAATATATAGAACATCCCGGAGAATATTGTCGCGAAACTAATGGACTACGCGACGTTGTTCCTGAGGGTACCCACCGTACCGAAAAGAGTGTGCGCGAACACGACAAACGATTGGCGCGAAAACGTTGCGAAGAAGTACTGAGCGTAACTCCCGAAAGAGATCTTTCGTGGAACAGAGGTATCAACTACCGTGAACGCGAATTGGTAGAGATTGAATAACTCCTCAACACTATAATATTAACCCTAAAAAACTACAATTATGAACAAAACAAATGAGAAAAAAACGAATGCAACAAATTGCAACAACAATCAAAACAACACTAATTGTAACGAAAACAAAAAAACGACCAACAGCAACCGAGACTGCGAAAAGAAATAGTACAGCAAGGTTGCCATAAAAGCGACAATAGCAGTGCTATAATATAGCCTGCCGGTGTCAATAGAGAAGAGAGGTTGAGCCAAAAAATTTTGACTCAACCTCTCCTATTATTACCACATCGAGCGGCAGACGGGACTCGAACCCGCGACTTTCGGCTTGGGAAGCCGACGCTCTACCAACTGAGCTACAACCGCATTGCGATGCAAAGGTACAAAAAAATTTGATTGGCTATATTCTTTATTAACAATATGGTTGCATCATTGAGTTAAATTGTACAACCCGCAACAACCTTATCTTACCAAAAATTTGTAATTTTGCTAACAAGCAGTAAAGTACAAGATGAAACGCATAGGAATAATATCAGACACACACGCTCATTGGGATGAACGTTACGCCAAATACTTTGCCGACTGTGACGAGATTTGGCACGCCGGTGATATAGGCAGTGAAGAAGTCCTTGACAAGCTAGAAGCCATAAAACCGGTGCGAGCGGTATATGGCAACATTGACGGACACCCCATTCGCATACGCACAAAACAGCATCAAAGATTTGAAATAGAGGGAGCTAGTGTGTGGATGACACATATAGGAGGATATCCCGGCAAATATGCACGCGAAGTAACACCCGAAATATATCGCAACCCGCCACGACTATTTATTTCGGGGCACTCTCACATAGCCAAAGTAATGTATGACAAAACACTCAATTGCTTGCACATTAATCCCGGAGCTGCAGGACTCTATGGTTTCCATAAGGTGCGCACATTGGTACGTCTTGTCATAGAAAACGGCATATTCAAAGATATGGAAATAATAGAACTTGCCGAAGAGCAAAAAAGGAAAAATATGTAAAAATGAGTGTTTTACAAAAAAGTATGTTTATATTTGTCGTCGAATATATTATTATAAGAGAACATAACATATATAAATGATAGTAATATCAACTATACGACTCAGTGTGTAATGTGTTGTATAGAATATAAACCTTAATATAAATCGCGACAAAATGAAACCTATATATTCTTCTCTACTACGCATTGTTATCGCACTATTGATAGGTATATTGATGATTACCAATCCGCAGTTTATCTTGTCATACATTGCATTGGTACTAGGTCTGCTACTCATTATACCGGCTCTCGTTGTATTGTTGCGTTATATCATTGTACATTGTCGCACCAATCGACGTGACCGCCGCAACAATCCTATTGCATTTCCATTCTTGGCTACACTGAGTATCATAGCCGGTATAGCCATCATAGTTTTTCAAAAAGAAATTACAATGCTGTTGGGTTATGTACTTGCAGTTGGGCTTATACTAGTAGGAACATACGAGATAGTATCTCTTTTTCGCGCCAAAGAACGCCTCAATATTGCATTTTACATAATGCCCATTTTACTCATTCTATTGGGTATTTTTATTATTATCAATCCGTTAGATCTCTTGGCCAATGTCATTATAATCTTGTTTGGATGCGGTCTTGTTGTATACAGCATCAACGAGTTTATATATCTGGCTCGCGTAGAGAAATAACCAGCCAACCATCAACGATAATAACGTTTATGACTTGACGTGTCGAGTATCTCGAATATAAGTTGTAACACTTGGGGTATCACACGTCTTACCTCGGGCGATAATTGTATGCCCGGTGTAGGGTTATGTTGCACACTCACCGCCAGCACGTCAATAAGTGGCATATCATCTTGAATTATCATTGCTTTAATCACACTATCTACCACATCATTCCCCTCATAATGCAGTTGTTGCAAGTCGGAAGATATTTGTGAAGATACCCTTCGGACTGTACCTACCGGATTATCATCGATAGTAGCATCTATAAAGATAAGCCTTTTGTATTGCAACATTGCCTCGGGAACCAAAGAATGTCCGTTTCCACCATCAAGCACCTCTACCCCATCAGGCATTTCCATCGACTTGAGTATGTGGGCTATATGTATACCTACTCCTTCGTCATTGAGTATCAAGTTTCCTATTCCTAATATCAAAATATCTTTCATCGTTCAACCTTTCTACCTACTACACGACCAATTTATATACTAATACACTCTATAATGCAAACGATAGCACATCTACCTTTGTTCAGAGAGAGCGACTAAAAAGAATTTTATTAGGCAATTAAAACTAAATTATACCACCCTTATATTGTATTTACTGATGCAAAATTGTAACTTTGTCGGTAAGTAACACAAATAAAATGCAACATAATATGAAACGTTTCATCATATCGAGTGCCATCATAATGGCTGTAATTCTTACAATCTCGTGCAAGCCCAACCTAGAGGCTACACGTCAGGCCTACGAGCGAGCTATGCAAGGCGCAATAGAGCGTCCCACAATCACCGCCGACACACCTACCGATGGTGCAATAACCGAGATACAACCTATGGTAGAGCAATCGACAATTGCACGCGAACGCACCGAGAGTGTAAGAGTCATTGAAGAAGGCACACTCGACCACTACAATATTGTGGTGGGCAGTTTCAAACAACTCACCAACGCCCGAAGCCTGCGAGACCGCCTCATTGCCGACGGATATAATGCACTCGTAGCCCAAAATGCACAAAGTATGTATCGCGTGGTTGCGTGTAGTTTTGGCACACGTAGTGAGGCCGAAAGTGCTATGGCCGAATTGAGCAAACGTTATCCACACTTTACAGCTATGTGGTTGCTTGTACGCAACTAAAATAAGCATAAGCAAAAATTAGTAGTGCATATATAATTTATAGAGATAAAATACGTTTATAAGTATAAATAGTACCCGAAAACCGATTACTATTGAAACCATAATTATATAAATTGTGATATAGCACTACATAAAGAATTTATATGAAAAATTACAAGCTACTGCTTATAATACTGATAGCAATACTATCGACACCAACGCATATTATTGCCCAAGAGGGTCGCACATCATACGACTTTATGAATGTTACCCCTTCGGCTCACGCATACGCACTTGGTGGCAACAACATATCTATCATTGAGGAGGATATTACACTCATAGAAAACAATCCGGCATTATTAGGCCCCGAGATGAACCTTAAATGGGGCATCAACTATATGATGTACGTTGCAGGGATACACTTTGCAGGCACCACATTTGGTATAGCTACATCCGAGCGCAGTGCTATGGCTGTCGGATTACAATATTACGGCTACGGCTCGATGGATATGACCGACGAGACCGGTCAGTATCTAGGTAAATTCAGCCCTCAAGATATACAGGTACAGTGTACCTATTCACACGACATTGTTGAGGGTCTGCGAGGAGGTGCCAAACTCAAATTTGTATACTCCAACTACGAGCAGTACACCGGAATGGCTCTTGCCGTTGATTTAGGACTCAACTATTACAATGCCGACAAAGAGTATTCACTATCGTTAGTAGGTCGCAACCTGGGAGGACAGCTCAAACGTTTTGCCAATAGTTATGGCAACCTACCTATGGACTTACAATTCGGTTACAGTCAGATTATAAAAGACACCCCCATACGCATCTCAATCACTGCTCACGACTTGTGGCGATGGAGAATACCCTACCCCACAAGCGACAACAACAGCAATGAAATCATTGTCAAGGATAAGTTTTTTGATAACTTTTTCCGACACCTCATATTTGGAGCAGAATATCTATTCAGCAATAATTTCTATATAGGATTGGGCTACAATTACAAGACGGCCAGTGATATGCGCACCGACAATCGTAATTTTATTTCGGGTTTCAGCGCAGGACTGGGACTGAAGGTCAAAATGTTTGCTTTCGATGTGGCAGTAGCATCACACCACGCAGGAGGTACTACTCTGATGCTCAACTTATCAACCAATTTCGACGACTTGATACGTCGCTAAAATGACAAGATTATGAAACAACCTCGCATTACAATAGCCATAGACGGATATTCGTCTTGTGGAAAAAGTACAATGGCTAAAGAATTGGCACGTCGCATTGGCTATATCTATATAGACAGTGGTGCAATGTACCGCGCTGTAACATTATACAGTCTGGAGCACAATATCATAGTCGACGAGAACATCGACATCGAGCTGTTGAGAAACGAGATGGACAATATAAAAATAACATTTGCCACAAACCCTCATACCGGTAAACAAGAAACATACCTCAATGGAGTATGTGTTGAACAAGAAATACGCTCTATGCGGGTATCGAACAGTGTGAGCAAAATAAGCCAAATAGACTTTGTGCGCCAATCACTTGTAGCCCAACAGCGCGGTATGGGAAATGACAAAGGTATTGTTATGGATGGACGCGATATAGGAACTGCAGTCTTTCCGGATGCCGAGCTGAAAATCTTTGTCACAGCATCGGCACGCGTGCGTGCCCAGCGTCGTGCAGCCGAGATGCAAGATGCCGATATTGATGCCATAGAGCGCAACATTGCAATGCGCGACGAAATGGATATGACTCGCGCCATCAGTCCTCTACGCAAGGCCGATGATGCCATAGAATTGGATAATTCTTATATGACAATAGACGAGCAAAACACTTGGCTCGAAACGAGATATAAAGAAACAATAGAACGACTCTCAAAATAAACATTATACCTATGGCAATAGTCGAGATAGACAGCAATTCGGGATTTTGTAACGGTGTAGTACGCGCTATACAAGCAGCAGAGCAAGAGCTTGAAAAGGGCGGACAACTATATTGTCTAGGCGATATCGTTCACAATAGTAACGAAGTGGAACGCCTACGAGCCAAAGGCCTCATCACCATCAATCACGACCAACTGCGAGAGTTGCGCAATGTGCGCGTACTCCTGCGGGCACACGGTGAGCCACCCGAAACATACCGCATTGCCCAAGAAAACAATATAGAGATTATAGATGCAACCTGTCCGGTGGTTCTGCAACTACAACGCAAAATAAAAAAGAGTTACGACACGCGAGCAAATGCCGACGATCAGATACTCATATACGGTAAGGTAGGTCACGCCGAGGTGAATGGACTCGTGGGTCAAACCAATGGTGAGGCTATCGTGATAGAAAGCCCCGACGACCTAGCGAAGGTGGATTTCAAAAAGAATATAGTCCTATATTCGCAAACAACCAAGTCGGTTCAGCACTTTGCCGAGATGGTTCAAATAATAGGTAAACACACTGAGCCCGACAATTTTGAATGGCACGACACTATATGTAGACAAGTAGCCAACCGCCTACCCAACATACGTGAATTTGCACGAAATCACGATTTGGTACTGTTTGTATGCGGAAAGAAAAGCAGCAACGGCAAGGTGCTATACGAAGAGTGCCGTTCGGTCAACGAAAATACTCACCTCGTATCGGATATTGAAGAACTAAATCCCGAATGGCTTAAAGGTAAAACAAACATAGGTATATGCGGAGCCACATCAACACCAAGATGGCTTATGGCACAATTTCAAGAAAGTATAGAAAATATTATTAAATAAGAAAAACGGGTACTAGCCCGTTTTTTTATTGTTATCACTGCACAATTCGCTTAGCAATTGGCGATTGATGCGCCGACGTTCGGCATCACAAAACCAACCCCACTTATTGAAATAGCGAATCATATTGACAATATGTATGCGCAACATTCTTACACTCTTATACGACTCGGCCCGGTGATTGTGAACAATAGAGACTGCGGGATAATACATTGTACGATAATGAGTATGCATACGGCGTGTGATGTCTATATCCTCGGGATACATAAAGAAACGCTCATCGAATAGCCCTACTTTACTTAATGCATCGGTGCGGAATAACATAAAGCTACCTTGATGATACGGCACATTCATCTCACAATCGTGATTGGCAAACTTGAGCAGATACTTATAATCACGCTTTTGTGACAAAAAAGCAGGCATAAAGCGTCGCAAAATGAGGTCAAATGGTGTCGGTAGCATCCGCACAGTATACTGTAACGTACCATCGGGATATGTCACACGAGGATGCACTTGTGCCACATCGGGACGAGTGTCCATATAATCAATAAGTGTAGAGAGGACTGACGGTGAGAAATATATATCACTATTGATAACAAGATGATAGGGCGAACCGGCTTGTATAGCCAGCCTCATTGCCTTATTGTGGGCTGCTCCATAGCCAACATTTTCACTGGGTATATAAACTATATTGTTCTTGGCGCAGAATTGCGCTATATAATCTCTGCTAGAGTTGTCAACTACATAAATAGTCTTAACCACCGGTGACTGTAACGACTCGATACAACACTGCAACTCGGCAATGTCGGTATGATACGTTACTATGGAAACTGTGAGATTTTTCATCAACACAAATATACAGTTTTTTTCTTGGCGTAGCAACTCATTGCAGATAATAAAGAATATTATACTATAATTGAATGAATTTGCTTGGTTATTGCTTACATCGATAAGAAGTAGGAAGATAAGAATTGTTGAAAATATTTCCCCAAAAAGTTAAAGAATACAAGAAAGATATATCGATCCTCGGCTCTCAGTTTCTTCCATAAACAATAAGCAGTTATCACAAAAAAAGAAGCTGTATCCAACATTATGTCGATACAGCTCCTATATGAATATTCCGATAATTATCTACCGGTAGCAAGTCTACGCACTTTGGCAACATTGGATTGCATATCGGGGAAACCTTGTCCTTCGGGAACATTTATGTATGCAACCATATTCTCTCCTATATCGTCCAATACGCCTACCATTGTTTGTTGGTCTACGGTGAGATATGCACCTGTCAACTCTTCATCAAGAGGCACATATCTTTCTTCAAGGAAGAGAATTATATCATCCAGATTTACATCCAATAGAAGGACATAAGAAAACTCCAATACGGGGCCATTAAAGCTATAAGCGTATATAGAACTTTCATCTTTCGAAATATAGCAATAGATGCCTTCCTCTGCATCAGACTCTCCCAACAAAGTATAGTCACTCATATATTTCTCAACATCTTTTACGGTTACATCGCTACCATATAAAGGCTCACGGAAGGTGTTATAACGAGGTTCTACAGTTACGCTACAAGTTGCCTCGTTGGCATAAATAGTAGTATTTCCAACGAGATGAGCTGTTACCAAACCATCCTCGACACTGGCTATGAGAGGTTGTTGAGATGACCATACACATTCACCGGCATCGTAAGTGAGACGATAAGTTTCGCCCGGCAGCATATCAATCTTATCTTTGTTGAGACCTTGATTATTATCTTTCTTGCAAGAGGGGAACGCAAGCAACAAGGTTGCTATTGCAGCGATAGTCAATAAGTTTTTCATTTTCATAATGGTAAAATTTTAAGGTTAATGCATAAATGGATAGTAAATAATAATATGTCTATTGCAAATATAGTTTTAAATTCTATTAATCCAAAAAATTTAATCTAAATTTAATCATAAAATAATCAACAATCAGTATTCTCAATATACAAAAAAGTTCCATACCTTGCAGGTACGGAACTTTAATAAAGATACTGTATGTAATAGAATTACTATTCTACAAAGAACTATTAAGCACCGAAATTGTCGTACATAATGCTTTCGGGTTCTACACCTAGGCTATCGAGCATAGAAACCACTGCATTTGACATCGGGCCGGGACCACACATATAATATTCGATATCCTCGGGAGCATCGTGATCCTTGAGATATGTTTCATATATAACTTGATGAACAAAGCCGGGAGTATATTTTACGCCCGCAGCATCGGCAGCAGGATCGGGACGGTCAAGTGCCAAATGGAAAGAGAAATTGGGGAAATCTTTTTCCAACTGCAAGAAGTCCTCCAGATAGAATACCTCGTTGAGCGCACGTGCTCCGTAGAAATAAGACATCTTACGATCGGTAGTATGCAAGGTCTTGGTAAGGTGCATAATCTGCGCACGCAAGGGAGCCATACCGGCACCACCACCTACCCACATCATCTCTTTCTTGGAGTCGAAGATGGGATGGAAGTCTCCGTAAGGACCACTCATAATTACTTTATCACCGGGTTTGAGTGTAAAGATATATGAAGATGCGATACCGGGCATAACATCTTGGAAACCGGTTTGTGGTTTGGGTTTCATAGGAGGTGTTGCAATACGCACAGTAAGCATAATACGGTCACCCTCGGCGGGATAGTTGGCCATAGAGTAGGCACGAACTGTAGGCTCGGTGTTCTTACACTTCAAGTCGAACAAACCAAAGTTTTTCCACGCATCCAAATATTGCTCACCAATAAGGCCTTTATCTATATCTTTGTCATAATCCATCTCATAGGCAGGAATTTTTATTTGAGCATACGAACCTGGGATAAAGTCCATATGTTCGCCTTCGGGCAACTTAACAATAAATTCCTTGATAAAAGTAGCGACGTTCTTATTTGAAATAACTTCGCACTCCCACTCTTTCACACCCATTACCGACTCGGGAACTTTGATAGACAAGTCACCTTTTACTTTCACTTGACAGCCCAGACGCCAATTGGCTTGTTGCTCTTTGCGTGAGAAGTGAACAGTCTCGGTAGGAAGAATCTCGCCTCCACCTTCGGTAACTTGACAACGACATTGCGCACAAGAACCACCACCACCGCAAGCCGAAGGAAGGAAAATCTTTTGAGCAGCCAATGTAGACAAAAGACTAGAACCAGTCTCGGCTTCAATTGTATTTTCGCCATTGATGGTAATTTTTACTTTTCCCGAAGGAACTAGGTATCTCTTGGCAACCAACAGAATGATTACCAATAGCAGTATAATAAGAAGAAATACTACGATACTTGACAACAATAAATTTATATCCATTTTCTATAAAGCTAAGGATTAAAATTATAACTTAATACCCAAGAAACTCATAAAGGCGATGCCCATCAGGCCGGTAATAATAAATGTAATACCAATACCCTTAAGAGGTGCAGGAACGTTGCTATACGCCATTTTTTCGCGAATAGCAGCAATACCAACAATGGCTAGTAACCAACCTATACCCGAACCAAATCCGAATACAGTGGCAGTACCTACCGAGTCGAATGAACGTTGTTGCATAAATAGAGAACCACCCAAGATTGCACAGTTAACAGCAATAAGTGGCAAGAAAATACCCAACGAAGCATAAAGCGAGGGGGCATATCTCTCTACAACCATCTCGACCAATTGCACCATAGACGCCACAACAGCTATAAAGAGGATGAGGCTGAGAAATGATAGGTCGACATTGGCAAAACTTTCGCCCAACCAAGAGAGAGCTCCGGGCTTGAGAACATAGTTTTCGAGCAAATAGTTGATAGGTACTGTAAGAGTGAGAACAAAAGTCACTGCAATACCCAAACCCATAGATGTCTTGACAGTCTTAGATACTGCAAGATATGAACACATACCCAAGAAGTATGCAAATATCATATTGTCTATGAAGATAGACTTTATAAACAGATTTAAACTTTCCATATTCTATATTCTATAAATAGGTATGTGTATTATTTTTCTTGCAAATCGGTATTTCGTGAACGATGTACCCAAATGATACAAGCCACAACAATAAGAGCCATCGGGGGCAATATCATCAAGCCATTGTTTTGATAACCCATCTCATAGAAAACCTGGGGAATAACTTGAAAACCGAACAATGTACCCGAGCCGAGGAGTTCGCGGAAAAATCCCACAATAACAAGAATAAGTCCATAACCCACTCCATTACCAATACCATCGAGGAAAGACTCCCACGGATTGTGGCTGAGGGCAAAAGCCTCGATACGACCCATCACAATACAGTTGGTAATAATAAGTCCTACAAAGACAGACAACTGCTTGCTTACATCATAGGCAAAGGCTTTGAGTACTTGGTCGACAATAATAACCAATGCAGCAACGATTACCAATTGCACAATGATACGTATGCTATTGGGGATTGTATTACGCAAAAGCGAAAGAATTACATTTGAAAGAGCTACAACAGCTATAACCGAAATAGCCATTACAAATGAAGGTTCGAGTTTTGAAGTAACGGCCAATGCAGAGCATATACCGAGCACCTGCACAATAACAGGATTGTTCTTTGAAAGAGGGCCTAATAATATCTCTTTATTTTTCATATATTGTTCCTCCTTACTTTTGAATTGAAGTTAGAAATGCAGCATAAGGCAACAACGAATTTTCGATCATATCGTGTACACCCTTACTTGTGATAGTACCACCCGAAACAGCGTCAACAAACTCGGCACCATTGGTGGGTTTTTGACCTTTTTTCATCACTGCAACAGGCTTCATAACACCATCTATAAAAAGATGCTTGCCTATAAATTGCTCTTGGAATACAGGATTTTCAATTTCAGCACCTAGACCCGGAGTTTCACCTTGGTGAGCGAAGTACGAACCATAAATAGTGCTACCGTCGGCATCAACAGATACATATCCCCAAATGGGTCCCCATAGTCCGGCTCCATATATAGGAAGTATGTATTTAACGTCACCCTCATTGAGTTGTGCAACGAAAACGGGCAACAATCGCTCTTCATAAGGTTTCTTGACCTCTGCTGCAACATCTACATTGAAAGCATCTATCGCTTCCACCTTATTACCTTGAGCATCTACCACATAACTATCGGTAATATATTTAGAGTATTTCTCAGCTGCATCTTTGGCAGTAGACTCAATAAGCACCGAAGTAAGAATTTGTTTTTTCTTATCAACCTCTATATTAGCAAGTTGCATAGGCTTAAGCGAAACAGAAATAATCGCCAAGATAGCAGCAACAATAATTACCAAAACAGAGGCATAAAGTATTGTATATGTATTACCTTGTTTATTCATAATCAACCTCCTTGATATTAAGCCTTTTTGGCACGGTTAAGACGACGTTTGATATTGGCTTCAACAACATAGTGGTCAATGAGCGGAGCAAAGGCATTCATAAACAATACAGCGAGCATTGCACCCTCGGGATAACCGGTATTGAATACACGAATGATAATGGCCATTACACCAATGAGGAAACCATAAATATATTTACCCACTTGTGTACGTGCTGCAGTAACAGGGTCGGTTGCCATAAATACTGCTGCAAAAGCAAAACCACCTAAACAAACTTGATCGATGGGAGAAAGCATTGCGGCAGGATAGATAGAAGGATCGACCATAGTGCATACCCAAGCAGTGAGCAGACCACCTGCAAATACTGACACAATAATGCGCCAACTGGCTATACCTGTTATCAAGAGAATAACGGCACCTATAAGAATGGCCAAAGTCGAAGTTTCACCAATAGAACCGGGAATAAGACCCAAAAAGTAATCCATTGTTGTAAGAGGTTGTCCTACAACATTGGTAATATTGAGAGCCTCACCGGGTACATTAGAAGCTACTTGACCAAGAGGTGTTGCACCGGAAAAAGAGTCGACAACATTACCCCCACCTATACCGAATGTATCATTGGTACGTACAAATACATTGTCACCACTCATCTTTGATGGATAGGCAAAGAACAAGAATGCGCGAGTTACCAATGCAACATTAAATATATTCATACCTGTACCACCAAATACCTCTTTAGCAAAGATTACAGCAAATGCAGTAGCTACAGCAATCATCCACAATGGGGTATCGATAGGAACAATCATAGGAATGAGCATACCCGAAACAAGGAAACCCTCTTGAATTTCGTGATGACGCAACTGAGCGGCAATAAATTCTATACCAAGACCTACGATATATGCAACCAAGATTTTGGGCAGTACAGCCAAGAAGCCATACAAAGCAACCATCCAAAACGATGTGGTTGCCAACTCGCCTATTGACAAATAATGTTGATAACCAACATTATACATACCAAACAACAATGCGGGTATCAATGCTATGATTACCACCGTCATTGTTCGTTTTGAGTCGATTGTATCGTGAATGTGTACACCCGATTTTGAGGTAGTAGCAGGCACAAACAAGAAAGACTCGAAACCTTCGAACACCGATTGAAGTGGAGCAAATTTACCCCCGGGTTCGAAATTGGGCTTTATCTTATCAAGAAATTGTCTTAATGCTTTCACAAATATTTCTTTTTTATGTATTAATGACCTGTGTTAATTCATCTCTTTACGCAAGGCATCGAGTCCTTTTCTGATTATGTCTTGTAGAGGCAATTTTGAAGTATCTACAAACTCACAAGCAGCAAAATCCTCGGGCGCAACTTCGTATATACCCAATTGTTCCATTCTATCAATATCGAAAGCTATAACTGCTTTGATAAGATATTCGGGAAGAATATCCATTGGGAATACTCTATCATACTCTTCAGACATTATAATAGCGCGTTCACCACCATTGATGCGTGCATCGGGAGTCCGATTGCTACGAGGCAACCAACTAGATACAAAAGTACGACTTGTAGTAAGAGCTTTGAAGCCGGGCATTGCCCAACCAAGGAACGAGTGAGTATCATCGCCCTCAGGAATTACCGTTACTTGCGAATGATATGCACTCAAATATCCATCTATCGATACATTATCACCGGTAAGCACATTACCGCTAATTACACGACGATGATGGTTGCTCTCTACCAAATTGCCTTTGAGGAGGTCGGCCATCGGAGTACCGGGTAAAGCACGTACATATATAGGTGATGCAACCTCACTACCGGTTATAGCAACAGTGCGCATCATATCGACCTTGCCATCCAATAGCAGACGACCCATTAATACTACATCAAGAGCATTGAGAGTCCATATAGTTTCACCTTTATTGACAGGTGCTATGTTATGAGCCTGAACACCGGCATTGCACGCAGGGAAGTGACCCTTAAACGCAACGACCTCTACACCGGCAGGTGCAGTTATATTGCTTCCTTCTTCAACACCTACATAAACTTTACCATTTGTGAGCAATTTAAGTGCTTCAAGGCCACGAGCAAATGAATGAGCATCGGCAGCACACAATTGCTCATAGGCATTGACAGGAGCCAATGGAGCATTATCGAAAGCCGTAACAAAGATATCACGAGGCTCTACATCAGGATCGGCTATCACGTCATAAGGACGTTGCTTGATATAAGCCCACATACCTGCTTGCAACAAGAGTTGCTTTACTTCGGTAGCAGTTGTTGCCTTGTCGAAACATACAGCCTGTTTCTTACCATCATTTTTGATAACAATTTTCATTACCTTACGACGCTCGCCACGTTCTACTGCAATGACTTCACCACTCACCGGCGAAACGAACTTAATCTCGGGGTGGTTCTTGTCGTACATCACTTCTGTGCCAACTTTCACAGTATCACCGGGTTTCACCACCACTTTGGGTGTAATGCCGTGAAAATTGTCAGGAACAACAGCTACAGTGTCGCTTACCACAGTTTTTGCCACGCCGGGAGCTGCGGCTCCTTCCAAACGCAGATTTAAACCTCTTTTTAGTTTCACTAAATTAGCCATATTTAAATGTATATTTTTCGTACATTAATTTTTCAGACCGCGAAATTAAATAATTTTTTCTGTAATAAGGGCATAATAAACCAATAAAAGACAGATATAAAGATACTTAATTTTTTTTATCTATCATTTTGCTATGTCTACATTACAAAACAAGCATCATCACAATCAGTCAACAGTAATATTATCCCCCTAGAGTACTGTGAAATAAAAAATTTATTACTACCTTTGTTCGTTAAGAGTGTAATCATCACACAAAATAGCCAAAGAATTATAAACATAACCAATGAAATACTATGAAAAAGAGTGATCTAATTTTTGCAGTGTGCGTAGTGGCTTTATTCTTGCCATTTTTTGTAATTCCTGCTGTTTACGAATGGTATAAAACATTCAATGCCGAACACGGTATGATAATGAGTTTTTTGAAGTTTGGTATTTTGTCGACAATGGGTGAAATGCTAGGCCACCGCATATCGACAGGTACTTATTATAGCAAAACATTCGGCATTCTACCCCGAGCAATCGTATGGGGTTTCCTCGGTATGGGTATCAGTATGGCAATGACTATCTTCTCAGCCGGCACACCGGTATTTCTCGAAAAATTGGGTATGACCGATGCTACTGCTATTTTCAAGTCAAACGAATTTTCTTGGGCTAAGGTTCTAGTAGCATTATCGGTATCGGTGGCAATGAACACCATCTTTGCGCCTGTGTTTATGACTTTCCATAAGATTACCGATGCTCATATAGCACGTTGCGGTGGATCTGTCAAGGCACTTATCACCCCTATTCCTATGGCCGAGATGTTTGCCAATATCAATTGGAATGCTCAATGGGGATTTGTGTTTAAAAAGACCATTCCTTTCTTTTGGTATCCTGCTCATACCATCACTTTCTTGCTACCTCCCGAACAACGTGTATTGTTTGCAGCCATATTGGGTATCGTTTTAGGCGTACTACTGGCTGTCAGCATCAAGAAATAGATTTTATTTCAAATAATTACCGAATATGAAAAAATTAGCATTAACATACACATTGTGTGTATGCTCATTTGTTATATCCTTTGGACAAAGTTTTACCGAGTGGCAAGACCCCCATATCAATGCCGTAAATCGTGCCGATATGCACGCCGATTATAAGATTTTCGGCACTGTACAAGAGGCTATAAGCAACTACAATAGCAATAGCAACTCATACAGCAAGTCATTGAACGGCACGTGGCGATTTCATTGGGTAGAGAATGCCGACCAACGCCCCTTCGATTGTTTTGGTACAGAATACGATGATACCTCTTGGGATGATATACAAGTACCCGGGATGTGGGAGATGCAGGGTTATGGCGACCCTGTGTACGTCAATATCGGATATGCTTGGCGAGGTAACTACTCCAACAACCCGCCATTGGTTCCTAACGAACAAAACCAAGTGGGAACTTATCGACACACATTTGACATCCCTACCGAATGGATGAGCAGAGATATTTACCTCAACATTGGTGCTGCAACATCAAACGTATATGTATGGATTAATGGCAAGTATGTCGGCTACTCGGAAGACAGCCATCTGGGTGCTGCATTTAACATTTCTCGATACGTAAAATCGGGTAAAAATCATATCGCATTGCAGATGTTCCGTTGGTGTGATGGTACATACCTCGAAGATCAAGACTTATGGCGTATGTGTGGTATATCGCGTGATGTAACCATAGAAGCGCGCCCCAAAGCGCGACTCGACGATTGGCACATCACCCCCTCCCTCGACCACAACTATTGCGATGGAACACTCAATATTGATATGGATGTAACAAAAGGGGTAACTGATGTTATTGTATCGCTCATCGACAAGGATGGAACAACCATTGCTTGGCAAGAGGTAAGACCTCGTAAAGGCTCGGCTACTGTTACGTTTGATGTTGTTGCTCCGCACAAATGGAGTGCCGAGACACCTACACTCTACACTGTTGTTGCCGAGGTGAGAAGAAACGCCGAAACCACCGAAGTAATAGCACAGCGTGTCGGTTTCCGCACATCGGAGATTAAAGACGGACAATTATTGGTCAATGGAAAACCCATCTTGATAAAGGGCGTAAACAGACACGAAGTTGACACTCGTACAGGTTTTGTAATGAGTCGCGAACGTATGATCGAAGATATACAATTGATGAAATTGTTTAATATCAATGCTGTACGCACCAGCCACTACCCCAACACGCCCGAATGGTACGACCTATGCGACGAATATGGCATTTATGTAGTAGACGAAGCAAATGTAGAGTCACACGGTATGGGTTATGGCGAAAAAACATTAGCCTCCAATCCCCTCTTTGCCAAAGCTCACATCGAGCGCAACCTGCGTATGATTCAACGTGACAAAAATCACGCATCTATCATAATATGGAGTATGGGAAACGAAGGCGGAATGGGTGATAACTTTGTAGAATGTTACCGTTTGATACGAGAGTACGACCCATCACGCCCCATTCACTACGAACGAGCCGTCGACTATCGCGACTTTGTAGGCAGTGATTACACCGATATTATGTGCCCTATGTACGCTTCACCTCGTTGGTGTGAACATTACCTCAACAGCAACCCCACACGTCCTCTCATACAGTGCGAGTATGCTCACGCTATGGGTAACTCTATGGGCGGACTGAAAGAGTATTGGGATCTGACACGAAAATATGCTCAATACCAAGGAGGTTTTATTTGGGACTTTGTAGACCAAGGTTTGGCTCGTTATGAGAAGGATGGCAAAGTATCATTCTTATATGGAGGTGATTTCAACAACTACGATGCAACAGACTATTCGTTCAACTGCAACGGTATCATTGCAGCCGACCGCACACCACAAGCTCACGCCTACGAGGTTCGCTATCAGTATCAGTCTATATGGACTACAGCCACCGACCTGCTCAATGGAATAATAGAGGTGTATAACGAAAACTTCTTTATAGACCTTAGCAACTACCGCCTTGAATGGCAACTCATTCACGATGGCATAGCCACACACGGTGGCAGTATTGACCATCTCGATGTTGCTCCCGGTGAACGAAAGATATATACTCTTGGCTACTCGGCTCAAGACATAGACACGACTGCCCGTGAGGTATTGCTCAACGTGTGTTACCGACTACGCAACAAGCAGCCATTGCTACCACTGAATCATATTGCAGCTTACGACCAATTTGTCATACGGTCATATGACAACAAGGCGCATTTTGCTCAAGAAGAGACAACTCGCCCCATCAATATTACGCCATTCGAAAAGAGCGTAAATATCGAAGGTTATGATTGGACAATAGCTTTTGGCCGTGATGGATATATCAATCTTATGAAGTATGGCACTCAATCGATTTTGGCCGATGGTAGTTGTTTACGACCCAACTTCTGGCGCGCTCCTACCGAGAACGACTGGGGAGCCGGGCTACAACGTCGTTATGGTGTGTGGCGTGACATAGAACCTCAACTCAACACCTTCGACTACACACTAGAGGAAGGAAAAGCTATCATAACAGCCACTTACGATATGCCCGAAGTGAAAGCCAAACTCTCCCTCACATACACCATCAATGGAGAAGGTG
This sequence comes from uncultured Porphyromonadaceae bacterium, assembly GCA_937891845.1. Taxonomy (GTDB): domain Bacteria; phylum Bacteroidota; class Bacteroidia; order Bacteroidales; family Barnesiellaceae_A; genus Barnesiella_A. The sequence continues at coordinate 32,947 of CALATP010000052.1, forward strand.
AAATAATGGTTTCGCAACAGATGACTGTCACCGAAGCGGCCGAAGTACCTAACCTCTTCCGCTATGGTATGCGTATGGATATGCCGGCACGCTATAACAGGGTAGAATATTACGGACGAGGACCCATCGAGAACTACAATGACCGCAAGAGTAGCGCCCTGCTTGGTATATACACTCAAGAGGTAGACGAGTTGTATAATAATAAGATGGCACGTCCGCAAGAGTCGGGCAATCGTTGTGATTTACGCTATTACAAAGTAATCGACACATCGGGGGCCGGTATCCGTATCATAGCCGACACACCCTTCTCTGCATCGGCACTTCCCTACTCTATCGAAGCGCTTGACCTCTCACGCAACGATTATCGTCGCCACTCGGGCGAATTGCAAACAGATGGCAAGACTCATCTATGCGTCGACCTAACACAACAAGGCGTAGGATGCATCAATTCGTGGGGCGCACTCCCATTGGAAGAATATCGTGTTGAATATGACAACTACACATTCAACTATATTATCACGCCTCTGAGATAAGTTGAATTTAATTATAAGAACGAGACTATGCTAAATTTTAAATTTTGGCATAGTCTCGTTCTTTATTCTTATGATTATATTCTGTCAGGCAACGCTAAAAACTTAAACACACGTTCCTAGCGGATTTCTTAAAATATTATTCGGCACCGCCACCAAGCGCGTGAAAGAGCGAAATAACACCTTGTATTTCTTCATAGCGGTCGGATGCCTGCATCAGTTCGGCTTGTAGCAAATTTTGTTGTGCTGTAAGCACTTCGAGATAATTGGCTCCTCCGTGTTTCATCAGCAACTTTGTATTCCATATGGCGGCTTGCAGGTTAATAATCTGCTTTTGCCCTATCTCAAGGCGCTTGCGGGCTGTTTGCCACGTAACCAAAGCATTATTTACTTCGGCACCGGCATTGAGCAAACTTTGACGGAACAGCAACAATGCTTCTTGTTGTTGCGCTTCGGCAATCTTGAGATTGGCAACATTGTTGCCGTGATTGAGCAGAGGCTGAACAAGCGAACCAAGAGCATTGAACAACCAATCGGCAGGATTGGTGAGCGTAGCTCCATTGGAACTCCAACCTATCGAGCCGGAAAGTGTAACCGATGGATAGAATGCAGCACGAGCAGCATTGGTAGCATAGAAGGCTTCGGCCAGAGCATACTCGGCCTGACGCACATCGGGACGAAAACTGAGTAGCTGCAACGGGATGCCCACAGACAACTCCTCGGGGAAAACCTGATCGGTGAGTTTACCACGCCTGATAGCCATAGGAGCAATGCCCAACAGTACCGAAAGGGAGTTTTCTTGCTCTATGATACTGCGTTCGAGAGTAAGAACCGAACCTTCTACATTAAGACGGTTGGCCTTGGCTTGCAACACAGCAGCTTCATTGGTCTTACCGGCTCGTTTCAGAGCCTCAAGAGTGCGAATATTCTCTTCCCAAGTATCTAATGTACGACGGCTTATGCCCAATTGCTCATCGAGCATCAACAAGGTAAAATAGCTATCGGCAATAGTAGCAATGAGTCGAGTGCGAACAGCTTGTTTGTAGGCTCGTGACTGTTCCAATACAGCTTGAGCGCCACGCGATGCATTGAGTTGCTTACCAAATATATCAAGCTCCCAACTAGACGATACACCAAGATTAAATGTTTTGGACGACGGTTCACCTAGGGTGCCATTCAGCCCGCCTTGAGCATTGAGATTGACATTAGGCACAAACGCCAATCGCGATGCCATCAACAACGCTTGAGCCTGCTCGACACGTAGCTGCGCAATGCGAAGGTCGGTATTATAGACCAAACCCTGCTCTATCAAGGCTTGCAAGAGTGTGTCGGTAAAGACAGCGCGCCACGACATATATCCAATAGAAGTATTGTCAACCGAAATAGCCGTTGTATCGATGGGCAATCGGCTATATAGGCTATCGACAACGGGTAATTCGGGCTGCTTGTATTGCGTGTAAAGATTACAACCGGTAAATACAAACAACAACGAAACAGCTATATATAAAACTAATTTCTTCATACCTAATTTTCTTTACGATGTGTTCTTTGAGGCATTACCTTCTCCTCGATAGAGCGGAATATAACAAACAAAACCGGAACAATAAAAATAAGAGCCAATGTACCAATGAGCATACCGCCAACAGTACCTACTCCTATAGATATATTACCATTGGCACCTACGCCTGTCGAGAACATCAGTGGCAACATACCGAAGATCATCGTGAGCGATGTCATAAGAATAGGACGCAATCGCACCTCGGCCGCCGACATTGCAGCCTCGGCTATACTCATACCTTGTCGACGACGTTCCGAGGCATACTCGGTGAGCAAGATAGCTGTCTTGGCCAACAGACCAATAAGCATCAACAATCCGATTTGCAGGTATATGTTATTCTCCAATCCAAACATACGCGCAAACAAGAAACTGCCGGCCAAACCAAATGGTACAGACAACAATATGACAATAGGGATAAATATACTCTCATACAAGGCACACAATATCAAATATATGCACACAATACATATCACAAAGATAAATACGGTGGAAGAACCTGATGAAGCTTCCTCTCGCGACATACCACCAAACTCAAAACCATATCCGGCAGGTAATGTCTGTGCTGCCACTTCTCGCACCGCCTTAATAGCCTCTCCCGAACTGTATCCCTGGGCAGGCTGACCATTAACCGAAATGGCAGAAAAAAGATTGAAACGCGAAATAGATTGCGCACCATATACACGCGTAAGGGTAATGTACTGATTGATAGGACTCATCTCTCCACTTGAACTGCGCACAAACATATTGCTCAACGACTTAGTATCCAAACGGAATTCGGGCGATGCTTGCAACATCACACGATAGAGTTTCGAGAAACGATTCATATTGGACGCATAGCTACCTCCCACATAACCTGATATAACACTCAACACATCATCGGGCGACACGCCATTACGTTTGCATCGGGCAGCATCGACTTCAACAAGATATTGCGGATATTTTGTATCGAAAGATGTAGATGCACGAGCTATCTCAGGGCGATTGTTTAACTCGGCAATCATATTATTGGTAATGCGTTGCAACTCTTCGATAGAACCACCTTTCTGGTCTTGAACATATATTTCAAAACCACTACTTACACCATAACCGGGTATCATACCTCGAGTGAATACCATAATCTTGGCCGAAGTTATATCACCAATACGTCTGTTTATCTCGGCAATAACGGCATCTATATTATCTTCTTTGTGTGGGCGTTCGTCCCAATTCTTAAGACGGATGGTAAACATACCACACGACGAACCCTGACCGCTAATCATACCTCGTCCGGTCGTTTTAGAGCATATTTCTATCTGTGGTATCGTACTAATGCGACGGTCTATTTCTTCCATTACTTTTACAGTCTCCTGCAAGTTAGTACCCGGAGGAGTCTGCACATCTATATTTATAGCACCCATATCTTCCTTGGGGACAAGACCGGTCTTGGTAGTTTGCAACATATAATACAATCCACCACAGGCAATGATAATGAGCAATACAGAGAGCCACTTGTGATTGAACATAAACGACACACCACCCTTGTACTTAGATACAATTTTACCAAATGCCGCTTCAAAAGCAATGTGAAAGCGAGAAGAGAAGCTTAATTTTTTACCATCTGTACCGGTTTCGTGAGGTGTCATAATGAGGACACACATTGCAGGACTGAGTGTCAATGCAGTAACAAGCGAAATACCGACTGCCACAGCCATAGTCAATCCGAATTGAGTATAGAATGTACCTGTTGTACCTCCCATAAAACTTACGGGTATAAACACAGCCATAAATACAAACGTTGTAGTGAGCAACGCAGTAGAGATGCCATTCATAGCATTCACAGTAGCGTCATAAGAAGATGTATATCCCTCATCAAACTTGGCTTGCACTGCCTCTACGACAACAATAGCATCGTCTACCACCGTACCGATAACAAGTACTAATGCAAAAAGTGTAATAAGGTTGAGACTGAAACCGGCAACCAACAAGAATGCGAAGGTTCCCACCAATGACACCACAATAGAAAGCGCCGGTATCAAGGTAGATCGCAAATTTTGCAAGAATAAATATACAACAAGTATAACCAATAAAATCGCCTCAAAGAGTGTTTTTATAACGTTCTTGATAGAAGCATCGAGAAAATCCTTGGTACTCATCAAATCGACGATTTCAAGACCTTTGGGCAGATCCAATGCTATCTCCGCAACAACTTTATCAATCTCCTCAATAATCTCATTGGCATTAGAGCCCGATGTTTGCGATATCATACAACTCACACCGGGATGTCCATTGACAGTACCTACATACTCATAGCTACGCGAACCCAACTCAACAGTAGCAACATCTTTGAGTCGTAATACAGTACCATCGGCCAGCGCGCGGATAACAAGATTTTCGTAATCTACTTCTCGTTCATACCGACCACGATACTTGAGTGTATATCTAAACGTATTATCCGAGTCGGCACCTAGAGTTCCGGTAGGAGCTTCGAGATTTTGCTCATCCAGCACTTGACGAATATCGGAAGGTACCAAGTTATACTTGGCCATTTTACCCGGATCGAGCCATATACGCAACGAATAGTCGCCTCCATAAATATCAACCTCACCAACTCCGGCTATACGCGACAAACGAGGTTCGATATTGATTTTCATATAGTTACTGATAAAATTCTGATCAAACGTTCCATCAGGACTATATACGGCAACAGTTTTGATACGACTTGTCTGACGTTTGCGCACAGTAACACCACTGCGTGTAACCTCGGCAGGAAGAAGAGATTGAGCTTGTGCAATACGGTTTTGCACATTGACCATAGCCATATCTCCATCCGTACCTTGTCGAAAATATATCTGTATATTGGCTGAGCCGGAATTGGTAGAGGATGATACCATATACATCATATCCTCTACACCGTTTATCGACTCTTCGAGCGGGATAACAACACTCTTCTGTACTGTCTCGGCACCGGCACCGGGATAACTAGCCGACACACTGATGGTAGGCGGTGCAATTTCGGGAAACTGCTCGACCGGCAACTGTATCAAACATATCACACCAAGCAATAAGATAGCGACAGAGATAACAGCCGATAATATGGGACGATCAATAAAAGTCTTGACATTCATATCTTATTCCTCCACGGTTTCAGAGGGTACTACAACAGTGCCTTCTCTGATAAGACCTGCGCCCTCAGCAACAATTACATCGCCTTCGTTAAGACCTTCTTCAACTATATATTCTGTACCATTATTTTGTGGCATAACCTCAATGGGTGCCGATACAGCACGTCCCTCAACAACTTTGTAGACAAAGATGCGGTCTTGCAACTCGTATGTAGCCGATTGGGGTATTACAATACAGTTCTTACGTTCCGATGGTATAAGTACTGTACCGCTACCACCATCTCGCAACAAACGGCCTTTATTGGGGAACACAGCGCGGAGGCTCACCGATCCGGTACTCTCGCTTATCGTTCCACTAATGGCATTGATGCGACCTTTATGCTCATATATATCACCATTGCTCATACGCAACTCCACCTCGGGCATTTCTTTGATAGCTTCTTGAAGCGAGCCGTACTGATGAATAAGATCGAGCATTTGATTTTCGGCCATAGAGAAGTAGGCATATACTTGACTATCATCCGACACAGTAACCAGTGGTTCTGAAATACTACTGTTAACCAATGCACCTACACGATATGGTATCATACTCGCCACTCCGTTCACAGGAGATTTCACCTCGGTATATGACAGATTATTACGAGCATTTGTTTCTTCGGCGCGAGCCAGAGCCAACTTGGCTTCGGCTTCGACAAGATCATTGCGTGCCATCATCAAGTCAAACTCCGATACCACATCTTGATCGAACAGTTCTTTATTACTATCGAGCATCAGTTGAGCTGTCGACAAGGCAGCCTCGGCACTCTTTACATTGGCAACAGCTATCTCATAGGCTGCCTCATAAGGAGCTTGGTCTATTACAAAAAGCACCTTACCCATACCCACAATATCACCTTCATTGATACGGATATCGGTAATCATACCACTTACTTGAGGTCGTATTTCGACCGTTTGACAACCTTTTATCGTAGCCGTATAATCAGCCACTAAAATTCTATCACTCAATGACACTGTGTGCAACGGGTAACTCGATTGTTTCGACGTGGTTTCCGATTTTTTCTCACCACAAGCGGTCAAGAGTAAACACGCTGCCAGACACAATATAACACGATTATATTTCATCTATTTTGTTTGATTTAATTGGTAAAATTTGTATTCCTGGATGCTTCTTGCAAAAGTACAAATTTTAATCAATATTACGATTGATTTCAACCATTTTGTATTTATTAAAAAATACAAATTATTATCATATTTGCGGTACAATATACACGATTAATATTTACTTTTGCAATGCAAAACTAATAACAATTTTAAGATGAAAAAGATTAAAGCCGCAGTAGTAGGATATGGCAACATAGGACACTACGTAATCGATGCATTAAAAGCTAGTTCCGACTTTACAATAGCCGGTATTGTACGCCGAAACTGTACCAATGTACCCGAAGAGTTGAAGCAATACACAGTAACCGAAGACCTTGCATCGCTCGATGCAGATGTAGCAATATTATGCACACCTACTCGCAGCGTTGAAGAATATGCCCTCAAAGCCCTCTCGTTGGGAATGAACACTGTTGACAGTTATGACATTCACAGCAGTATTGTAGAACTCCGTAGAAGCCTTGACAGCAAAGCGCGCGAGTGTGGTAGAGTATCTATCATATCGGCCGGATGGGATCCGGGTAGTGACTCGGTTGTACGCACCTTGATGCAAGCCTGCGCACCTAAGGGTGTCACTTACACAAATTTCGGTCCCGGTATGAGTATGGGTCACACCGTTGCAGTCAAAGCAATAGAAGGTGTAAAGGCAGCTCTCTCTATGACTATTCCACTTGGAACCGGTATACACCGTCGTATGGTATATGTTGAACTAAACGAAGGATATACATTGAGCGAAGTTGCTAACAAAATAAAATCAGACCCCTACTTCGCAAACGACGAAACACACGTTATAGAGGTAGCTTGCGTAGATGATGTAAAAGATATGGGACACGGTGTAAATATGGTACGTAAAGGCGTATCGGGGGCAACACAGAACCAACGATTTGACTTCAATATGAGTATAAACAACCCAGCACTCACAGCCCAAATGTTGGTAAATGTAGCCCGCGCTACAATGCGTCAGCAACCGGGAGCATATACAATGATTGAGATACCTGTAATAGACCTCCTCCCCGGCGACCGTGAAGAGTTAATCAAACATCTCGTATAAAGACTACTTAACTACACCACATAGCACTTGTAATGGTTCGGTATAAGAATATTTTTATCGATCTTGACGACACAATATGGGATTTTACAGCCAACTCACACGTGTCACTCGCCATTATGTACAAAGATTTGGGTATCGCCGAGATTTACCCCGACTACAACCTATTCAGTACTACCTATTACAACAAAAACAGTGAATTGTGGGCACTGTATCACCACGGCAAGATTGATAAAGATTTTCTTATAATCGAACGATATGCATATCTACTGCGCGAAATAGGTTACAATGATCCGGAAAACAAGTTGGCCGGTAGAATGAATAAATTCTACCTCGACACGCTTGCACAACAAACACGGCTTGTACCTCACGCAGTAGAGCTACTTGAATACTTATCGGGAAAGGGATATAATCTATTTATCTTAAGCAACGGATTTATAGAGGTGCAACAACGTAAGCTGCAATCGGCCGGAATTGCACAATACTTTAAACGAATCGTGTTATCGGACGAAATAGGGATAAACAAACCCGATCGTCGACTCTTTGACTATGCACTGGAAGTAACAAACAGCGTTGCAGAAAATACTCTAATGCTAGGTGACAACTATGATGCCGACATACTAGGTGCAATGAATGCAGGATGGGGACAAATCTACTTCGACCGCAACAACAAAGGCATTACGGCCGAAGAGCCACAACACATAGTACACTCGCTCGCAGAGGTGCACCTTGTGTTATAATAATATGTTACAAATACGCCTACCACTTGGGAGTGATACCAATAAAGATTTCAAAGTTGATACCGGGCATCGGGCGTGATAATACCGACAGATATTCTTCATCAAAAAGATTATTGATGACACCCTTCAAAGACAAGTCGAGCCATTTCAGTTTCAACAATTTTTCGAGAGAAATATTGCTCATAAAATAGGGAGGCAACTTACCAGAGAAGGTAATATCGTTGCTCGACATAGTGTAACGTTCGCTGTAATAACACCACTTATACATAAAAGTCCAATCATGCCACGACAACCGACCTATTACCGACGATGAAAATTCAGGCACATAAGGCAACTGTTTCCCTATTGATTGGTCGGCAGCCGACACAGGTTCTCCCTCGTTAATTGAGGGCGTCCAAGAGAACGTTCCATTGAGATTTAATTCCCATCCTCGAGGCAACCACAAATTACCTTCGGCCTGCAACTCTACGCCATAGGCGTGAACATCTTTAATATTGCGAGGAGAAAAAAATCCTTGTGTCGTAGGCAACCATATAATCCAATCGTTGATAAATGATTCGAACCAAGCGACAGAACCTTTCAACGAATATAAATGTTCACGCCCAACGGCAAAAGAGAGACCTGCATCGTATGTCCAACCTCGTTCGCTCTTCAAGTCGGGATTTCCTCCCGGCAAGGCATATAGGTCGTTGAGTGTGGGAACACGGAAGTTACGCGATATAGAAGCGCGAGCGGTTATATTGCCGGGCTCTATAATAACACCATCTATAAAGAATGCCGGTATAAGCGGACTCCATTTGTTACCCACAAGTTCCTCTCTTATAACAACCGATAATCCTAGCCTCTTGAGAGGTTGCCACTTGGCCGATATCGAGCCTGATACTTCAAAACGTCCTTTGTTATATCCTACTATGCCCTTGTCTCCCTCTTGCAAAATAATATTCTTATCTCGACTACTAACAAAGTGCTGACTGACCGATAACGATGCCGTAACGAGCCACTTATCAGATACAAAGTACTCGCTATCTATAGCACCCGATATTGTATTGATGTAACTTCTTGATGCTGTCATTGGCGCCATAATGCCATTACCTAAGTCACGTTTATAGTCATAGGCCAACCCGGTATACATATATGTGGCTTTGGCATCAAGTCGCCACTTCTCGCGAAGATGGTTCCACGAAACGACCCCTCTTATGGTCTGCTCGCGTTGTCTGTTTTCAAACGCTGTATCGTCACCGTAATCGACAGAGAGCATAGCCAGTTCACGATTGGAATTGATATACCAAGCATTGAGACCAATACAATCGCCTTTGCCTGTATTGTAATAAACCTCTTGCAAGAAGTGAAAATCCTTGAAGGCACCGCTTCTATTGCGCTCAATGGGATAGTATTGATCAATAATATTCATATCCTCGTCATAGACATTGATTTTCTTATCGTGGTTGCGATACTCATAGTCATTGGGTGACGAAGAATAGACAACACGAGTAGATGACTGCCAGTGATCATTTCCATATGTAATACGCAAAAACTCGTCAAACGTACTGAATGAGCCTATTCCTTGTATATACAGCAATCTCAAGCCTTCATTTTGAGTTGGCTTAGTCGATAACTTCACAGCACCACCCAATCCTCCGCCCGTTTCATTGACCGACGATGTACCGTGCAAGAGTGAGGCATCGTCAATGAAATAAGAGGGTATCATCGAAAAGTCGGTCATACCCAACATAGGATTATTTATCTTCATACCATTCCACGTGACTTGTGTGTGTGAAGCCGATGTTCCACGAAACGCCACAGTCGATAGTGTGGCACGGCCATAGTTCTTGACAAATATAGAAGAGTTGAAGGCCAACACGTCGGCCATAGAAAGAGCAATATTTTCCTTCAAGGCTACAGAGTCGAGCTTGGTCAGTTGCACTCCTATTTCCTTCATATGTCTTTTACTATACACCATTACCTCCGATATACTCACACCCTCATCGATAGAGCCAGTACTCTGCGAGAAGAGCCATATAGGATATATACTCCAAAACAATAACAGCAATATCTTTTTCATCATCAACACTCTTATTTCCAACAAAATGCACCGGGTATTATACCCACATAGAACTCATCAAGCAGAACACCATCACTACTATACCGATATATCATACCGGGTTGTTGGTAATCTATAGCATCGGCAACATATACATCGCCATTGTCGGGACTGATTGTCAGCCCATAATATATAGTGCCTCTATTTTGAAGGAAAGGGCGTATGGGTAGATTTTCATCATCAACCGACATCGCCCAAACATCATCATTGAGCCAATACAACATATCTCCCTCACGATTGAGCTGCAACTCTCCGGTATTATCGCCAAGTGCAAAATGATACACCTTCTCAATAGCGAAAGTCTCGGCATCGATGCGATATAGAGATGGTGGTTCATAGCCATAGGGCGAGCCTTCATATCCTCCATCGGTAATAGTCCACAACTTATTATTTTTGTCCAACACCAACGCTGCAGGTTGAATTCCAACGACCAATTCATCAACAACTCTATCGGTTTCAGTATCTATCTTGAGTATGCGATTTTGGTATGACCAACAATTCACATATACATATTTACCATACTGTACCATTTGCTCGGTCGAACCCGACTCCATAGTCATATTGGGACAGTCAATATGCCCTATTATTTCGTACCGTTTGGGATTGACTATAAAAATACGGTTGTCCCACAATTGTGACACATAGGCTTTCTCGTCGGATAAAAAATGTATGTAACGCGGTGATGTGAGGTTGGTTATGCGACCTCGCTCTTTAAATGTATTGACATCAATAGCAAACAGCACGTGAGAGTTGTTCACAACCACCCAACCCACATCATCTCGTATCACCATCGATTGTGCCACATCGCCAAGTTTCATAGCATTCGCCCTATTGAAAACGTCATTTTCAACTACTCTCTTCGTCGGGTCGTAATAGGATAGTGAGGCATTGCCATACTGGAAGTTTCCTTCACAAGTGATAAACAAGCCATCACCGGTTGTTGCAAACTCCTCCTCTATCCCATACTCCCACTTCATGCAAGAAGTATGCAGGCTCGACAAGAGCATTGCCAATAGAAATAAAACTACAAGTCGTTTCATACATCTATTCATTTACCATACTGCAATCATAAAAGCCACACACCTCGGTCGAATTTTCTCCTATCCAACCACACTTGGCATTGACTGCTGTATATACCTTGACAAAGTCGATATAATCAAGATTGATACTATTTCCGGCATAATCTACTGCATTATCAATATCGAAATTATTAGCTTTGTCACCCTTTCTGTTACAATCTATTGCACTGAAATTATCGGCATATCCCCATTCTTGTTCGGGCAGTATCCAATACGAGCCATTACCCGACTTGTCATAGGCCAACGACTCTAAACACGTTCCATACAGAGTGTATGATGATGCTTCAATCCACATAGGATAATAGTAGTCTTGCGAGTGATATTGCGACAGATAGTCTATTTCACCACTATTACCCATATTATCAACCCATTGCACCGGCATACCAGCACCACCGGGACGATAATATGTTATAGCATAATCGTGTAGGGTTGTTGCCTTATTGGTTGCACTGCCACACAGTTCGTACCAAGTATCGTTGGGCAATCCATCACCGTTATCATCTTGCATAACACATACTATTCCCGGCTCACTTGATCCGGAAAAGGCATTGCCTTTCACCGCAAAATCATAACCTTCACTATTGCTAATGCTATGGTCAAATCCTACTACAACATATCCACCATAACCGCCTAACGAAATCCAAGCATCTTCTGTGAGTCTTCCCTCGGCATATTGCACTGCTGATTCGGCTGTATGTTCGGTACCGTCAAAACCACCGGTAACAGTCTCATTGATAAATTGACCCGGCGCAGGAGTATATTCATAGACCTTGTTCCAACGCGCCAACGAAGTAGCCGATGCCCGACGATAGTAAGTACCCTCGACAGGACACACATTAACGCAAAGTTCCTGTGACACACACACTTGCGAATTATCATTCAATATAATAGCAGTAGCTGTGACTTGATAGGTACCCTCACAATCTATTGCACAAATCCACTCAGGAGATTCACTCTCATAGACTATCTCGCCATCGACAGCCCATATATATACCGCTCCACTGCCATTTATAACAGTTGTCGGTTTTATACACACACTACGACCCTTGGCATAATTATATACTGTCTGTGCAAAACTCCAAGCAAAAGGCATATCTTCAAGATTGCATACGACGATAGTCAATGACACAGAGTCGCTACCATCTTCATTTTCGGCAACAAACACAAGATTATACACCCCTACTTCATCACCGGTAAATGTATAGTTCAATTCATTGCTTACTATATTACCATTGACATTCCAACTATATGTGGTAGGTATAGATGTTTCTTTTACCACCGGGGTAAAAGTGAGTTTATTGCCAACAGCTATTGTATAATCTTGCTCAGAACCAACAAGAGATACAGTAGGTATTTCTCGTTCTACAACGTCGATACGCATCTCCTCAACATCTGTACCATAGTCGGTTGTAACTGTCAGTGTCACATAATAACTACCTTGTGCCGATGCCTCAAACGTCAATGTAGGTTCTATTGCACTATCTATTATATAGTTCTCGCCTTCGACACTCCACTGATAGATTGCATCGGTAACATTCTCATATTGAGGTGCAATAGTCAATGTACGATTGACCTTGGTTGTATAGACACGAGAGCTATTAGCAAGAATTATTTCGGGTGGCAGATTGGTAGTAATAACATCATCTATATTGCACGAAATCAATACCAATACTACCAATATTAAATAAGAAAATCGCTTCATTACATCTATATTATACTATTGCGAGAGATTGCGTTACCGCATATGTGCGGTAACGCAATCAACATCTCAAATTACACTCAATCAATATTATATATTAAAATTGCACTGCGACATCATCATAGGCAAAGTAAGCAGGAGCATTCATACCATAAGGACCTTTCTGATCGTCACTTGCGTCCATATTAAATTCAATACGCACTACTTTACCCAAAGGAGACAAGTCGAATTTCTCCCAAGTTGTTACCAACTCACCATCGCGACAAAGGTAAAACTCGACAACACCGGTATTGTTATCATCTGCATCATAACCGTAAGCAAGAATTTTATAATAAGTGTCGCTAGTAGCCGGTTGATTAAAACCATCGCCAAAAGATAGCGAATTGAGTACATAATTGATATTGGTTACATACATATGATCTACCACACGAGCTACACCGTCGGCAAAGGCAATTGCCGGACAATATGCGCCATAACCTATTGAAGTATTGAAATCATCGACATAGCCATTGTGCACGCAGAAGTTAGACGAGCCATTATGGCCACCGATAGGAATAGAGAACTGTAATTCATACCAACCATAATGTCCATCGGGGAGTGTTTCATAATCGGCTATCACATAGTTAGATATGGCGTGACCACCACTCCAATAGGGTGTAGTAAAACTATGAGTCAACTCAGTATTATTCTCGTCATACCAAGTGTAAAGTCCACCATTATAGTTATAAGTTAGAGGACCATTGTATTGTTCGCTGTCAACGAGATCGCTCCACTTGTTGATAGTCACTCCGGCATAGTCGAGCATATAGGGAGTAAACAAAGCATCACTATCTTCGAATGTCAATACACGTAAGACTACCTCTTTGACTTTTACCGACAACTTAACAATGATGCTTTTGTTGTTATTCGAAACCAAATTGAAAGCTATAACACCGGAAGTTTCGGCACAAGTATGCTCTTGGGTTGGAGCAGTAACCTCAATAGTATTATTCTCATACGATACACGCCAACCATCAGGTTTTGTTATAGAGAAGTCAGCCACATTGGCCGATTCAACTGTATATATACGAGTTTCTCCGGCTTCAAATACCTCTACATCATTTATTCCTACAATCACAAATAACGGTTTTGTAGAATCGTAACGGGGCACATATATCTCAGTACCATCATATAGTATGAATATCACATACTCGGCATTAGAAGTATCAACACTACGGAAATAAGAATCGCCATTGGTTCCGTCATAGCCATCACGACCTTGAGCAATGACCCCTGTAGACTCCCACGTGACACCACCATCAACAGATATTTCCCATTCTTTCGATGTAGGATTGATACGAATTTGAGGAGCTATAGCATCGTTACCATCTACACCATCTACACCATCTTTTCCGGGCTCGCCATCTTTTCCGGGTTCGCCATCTTTACCATCTTGAGCCGAAGCTCTAACACGCTCGCCATCTACAATAAGCCACTCGCCATCGATAGTCCAATAATACACACCATCGGTATCTTGTTTAACCGAAATAATAGGAGTATTGGCATCTCTACCATTGGTAATGTTGGCTGTTTGTCCATCAGAGAAAACAATTGTGTAACCATCGGCTGTTTGAGTTACCGATGTAATGAAAACATTGTTTTGCAACGCTGTAACTAGGGTCTGCAGGGTTGCAATGTTACTGTTGGCATTTTGCACAGCCTCTTCAAGATCCGTCACACGATTGGTAATGTCCTCGACAGCACCCCACAATTCACTGTCATCATACATACAACCCGACAGTAAGCCACCCAATAGCGCTACTGAAACGATTAACAAAATTTTTTTCATAATCTATAAGTTTTTAATGTTAAAAAAAAATCGTATTTCTACATACGCAGAATACGACATTTTATAACTCAAAACTGTTTTAGTAGCACAAAGTCGGTAAGAATACATTTATAATAATTATACCCTATATGAGTATCTTACCTATCACAATAAGTTCGCTGTAAAAAAACGTTTTGACTCAGACCCGTATCCTGCAGGTTAAAATCTATTTAACGCACAGGTAGGTCTTCTGACTTATCCCGATTGTTGCGCCTTCCCGGCATTAAACCAGTGGCAAAGAGTGCAACAAACATTCATTCTTTACAGAATAGGACTTACAGCAACAGGTATTGTTCCGGATTTACACCGGATTCCCTTTTAACCTCACACAACGCCGTTGATAGAGGCTCCTATGCACTTGCAAATATATAAAAAAAACTTTCGTTATAGCTCATTAACGAAAGTTTTTTTATAAATATTTTTCAATCACCTCATATACAAACAATTAAAAATCATTCTTCCTGCACGATATCTTCGTCAAATAATTCATCGGACTCTTCAATCACTTCATCTTCCAAGAAAGTCAAGCCTTGAACTTTTTCCAATCTGGCACATAGTCGCTCTATACCCGACCGACGCAATCGCAAGGTCATTTCACAATCCATCTCAAACGACTGCGATAGTACCGTAGGCTGTTCTTCCTTAACGATACGCATCACATCGTTCATCAAGGGATATTCAAATCGGATACGTACAATATCTTCAACGAGACGTTCCACAATATTACAAGCCGCTATAGCCTCGGCTGCAGCCTGTCGATAGGCCACAATAAGACCACCTGTACCCAGTTTTATACCGCCAAAGTAACGTACTACAACAATAAGTATGTTGGTGAGGTTATTGGAGTTGATTTGCCCTAGAATTGGTTTTCCGGCAGTACCGGATGGCTCACCATTATCATTGGCACGAAAACAAGCGCGTTCGTGTCCTATCATATATGCCCAACACACGTGGCGAGCATCATAATACTCCTTGCGGTACAATTCTATATATTCGCGTGCCTCACTCACCGTAGATACAGGTATGGCAAAGGAGAGGAAACGACTCATTTTCTCTTTGAATATTCCTTCACCTTGCGATTCGATGGTAAGATATGTATCTTGCATAGGAGCTGATTATTGTAGAAAATGGTGGAGCGACAAGCACTCCACCTTGTTAATATTATCACATCAATCTACTTCGTGCAGATCGTGTCCCATACGACTTTTCTTGGTGTGAAGGTAATGCTCGTTGTAGGGATTGGGTTTTACCTCAATAGGAACATTCTCGACAATCTCCAATCCATAACCTTCCAATCCGATGCGTTTAGTAGGATTGTTGGTCATCAAACGGATGTTACGTACACCCAATTCGCGCAAGATAGATGCACCGGGGCCATAATCACGCTCATCGGCTTTGAAACCAAGATGCAAGTTGGCATCGACTGTGTCCATACCTTGCTCTTGCAACTTATAGGCACGTATCTTATTCATCAAGCCTATACCTCTACCCTCTTGGCTCATATATACAAGAACGCCCTTACCTTCGGCACTTATTTTGCGCATTGCTTCATGCAATTGCTCACCGCAATCGCATCGCTTTGAGCCAAATATATCACCGGTCATACAAGAAGAGTGCATACGCACAAGAACCGGTTCATCGGCATTCCATTCACCCTTTACAAGGGCTACGTGCTCTACGCCATTACTTATTTGACGGAAAGGAATCAAACGGAATTCACCATATTCGGTAGGCATAGCAACTTCATCACCACGCTCTACAACAGCCTCTCTCTGTAAGCGATATTTGATAAGATCGGCAATAGCGATGAGTTTCATATCATATTTCTTGGCTATTTCGTAGAGTTGAGGAAGACGAGCCATAGTACCATCTTCGTTGATAATCTCTATGAGTGCTGCAGCAGGATACAGACCCGATAGTCGAGCTAAATCGACAGCAGCCTCGGTGTGACCGGCTCGAGCCAAGACGCCCTTAGAACGCGCACGCAAAGGATTGACGTGACCGGGACGACCAAAGTCGGTAGGCTTCATAGTGGGATCGGCAAGAGAACGAATTGTTATGGCTCGGTCGCTCATAGAAACACCGGTGGTACATCCTGCACCCACACGATCGACAGTTACGGTGAAAGGTGTACCCAACAATGATGTGTTGTCGGTCACCTGCATATCTAGTTCTAACTCTCGGCAACGTTCCTCGGTAATGGGTGTACAGAGTACGCCACGCCCTACGGTGAGCATAAAATTCACTTTTTCGGGGGTAATTTTCTCAGCTGCTATGATAAAATCACCTTCGTTTTCGCGGTCTTCATCATCTACAACTATTACAAACTTACCTTGTCGGAAGTCTTCTAGTGCTTCTTCAATTGTGTTGAGTACAATCTTTTGGTTATCCATAGTTATGTGTTTTTTATTGATTACTATTCTTTATCGCGCGATTGAGCAGAACGATAAGTTCTTCGTTCGACTCACACACGCTATTTATTTTAAGTTTAAGGTTTTTATATCTATTATCGGCTATCCAGAATATAGGCAACCCTATCGGGAAGAATATCATTGCAGCCACACGCAGTGCCTTTACACTCACCGGCATCAAGATAGGCTCGGCAATAATTACCGGATAATCCATCAGCTTGGTGGCTACCAGTCTTTCTGTTGTTTCAGAGGTATATTCTACCATCGCATTCAACGACGTAGCCAGCACTTTCAGCGATTCTACATCATACCCTTTGAGCCAATAGTTTACATAATTAAGTCGTTTATTGGCATTGATAAAGTTTTGACACTGCGATGTAAGCTCTTGAACCTTGATAATTGCAATATCGGGTTGCATAGGCGACATAACCAACTCCTTGATTGTTATATCACGTACTTTATCCTTTCCAAACAGATGTCTGAAAAATTCGGCATAAAGGTCTAGATTGAGTACAGCCGAGTCTTTAGTAGCACGTGTGGTAAGGAAAACACCCAAAGGTAATAACACAGCCGAGCTGAGCCATATACCTTGCCATACCGGCCAAACACCTTCACGTGCCAGTTTATACCCTGTATTGTCAATGATATAATAGATAATAAAGAGAATTACCGACACAACAATAGGCACACCCAATCCGCCTTTACGAATGATGGCTCCAAGAGGTGCACCAATAAAGAAGAAAATAATACAAGCCAACGAGAGAGTAAACTTCTTCATCAACTCAATTTCGTGTCGACGCTTGGTATACTGTTTGTCGGAGAGTGTAATAGCACTAAACTCATAATCGTTCTTATAGGTGGTAGCTCTCTCCAAAGCTCGTGCCACATAAAGTTGACGACGCTGATTATTCTCACTCATCCACAATGAATCGAGGTTTATCTCTTTGGCCGACGCCATAGTAGTCTCAATCTGTCGTGCACGTACAGTCGAGTCACTGGAAAGATTGTCGGAATAGAGTCCGAAATAACCCGACTTTTTGAGTTTGACAGAATAATCACCACCCAAGCTATCAACTATTGCATTGATAGAGTCGATAGATGTACGCAATTCGGTATAATTCTTACCCACATATTGTCCCTGCATCAACCCATCATCGAGTCGGGTAAATGTAGCGTCAAAAGGAATGATAAGTTCTTTCTTGGAGAATGTTTCGCGACGATATGGTATATTGCTATAGGAATTGGAACGTTCACTCTTAAGATTTTCAAATGACTCGCCCGAGAAAAGCGTAAGAACCAGATTTTGTTTATCAGGAGTTGTCATCAACCTACCCGAATCGGCACGTACAATCATTGCATTATCAAATCCTTGCGACATATCATATATCATCATCTCGCGCAACAATCCTTTATCACGGTCTTTGTGTTGTACGTATAGATTATAACCATTTATTTGATCATAAAAAACACCTTCGGGTATATCCAATTCGGGCGACTTTTGGCGCATAGAATACAGCAAAGTCCACATCTTTACTTGCGCCTTGGGTAGAACATCATTTTGGAAAAAGAAAGCCATCACGGCAATAACCGAAACCAATAAAATGAGCGGACGCATCACCTTGAGCAATGATACACCGGCGGCTTTAATAGCCAGCAGTTCGAGACGCTCACCCAGATTTCCGAATGTCATCAACGATGCCAACAATATAGAAAGCGGCAACGCCAATGGTATCATCGTAACAGCTGCATAAAAGAACAGCTCAAAGAGAACGGACATCTCCAATCCCTTACCCACCATTTCATCTACATAACGCCACAAGAACTGCATCAGCACTATAAATAGGCAGATGAAAAACGTCATAAAAAATACAGGCAAGAAAGTCTGTATCATAAACGTATATAACCTCTTGGGACGAAACATAGTTATGGTCAATTTATTCAGAATGCAAAAATAGTACAATATTTCGACATTTCACATTCAGTAATAAGACAAATAAGATTTAAGATGTGAATAATATTAAATTTTCGGCTGTATTCGAGTAGTAATTCTACACAGACAAGCAAGTCTATTATATTATTGCGGTACATCTTCTAGAATAAAGTCACAATAATCTGAAAATACCACATCGAGTGCTTCATTCTGCGCTTATTCACCCAGCTGCACACCTTCATCTCACCTATGATCCTGTTACTCACATCATACGTCATCAAAAAAGGCTGTACCATCACTGGCACAGCCTCTCAATTAACTCCATTTTTTTACTCCATTAGTTATTATATCTTCACAGACTAACAACTATAAAATGAACATAATTATTTATAATACTCCTAAACGACGTTGCAGTCGTTCTATTTCATTATCCCATAATTCGCGTTGATCATCAATCTCATCAATACCGGCAAAATCGGTAACTGACAACATTGTTGCACCGGTAAGTTCAGAAGTTGTTATTCTCATCTCGAAAGATGTATGTTCGTCGGCTTCTTCAATCCATTGAAAACGCACAAAAACGCCCACTCTCGAACCGATAATGCGAGCTACTTGAGGAGTTTTATTCCAATAAAATGTATACTCCTTTTCGACATTCTCGACACGATCGGCAAACCACTCTTCAAGCCCATTAGCAGTGCTGATATAGCCCCATAAAAGAGCAGGTGAAACCTTTTTGAAATCATATTCAATAACAAACTTCTCTTTACTCATATTTATATATTCTCTAGCAATATTACAAAATCGAAATTTCAGCCACTCGCTATGATAAAAAATTGATAGCTTTCGGGTGCTAATATATAAACATTTTTTCAATAATGCAAATTATAAATACGTTATTTTAGCAACAATGTTTGGAAAATTGACATTACAATTAATAAAAACAATTTATTATCCACATAGTCTATCAAATCATTAATTGCGTACCAACAGTGCTCCATAGTCAAAAACGACACATTACTGCACCTATCCAGTAGAACACAAAGGGGCATATAAATTATTTTCCAAAATCTTTATATAAATAGAGGTATTGTATCTGAATTTTTCGTACATTTGCCGATAATATACAAATACCAAAAAAACACTATCATAAATATTATCAATATGGACTTAATTAAACAAATCATTGAACGTGCCAAAGCCAACAAGCAACGCATCGTTCTACCTGAAGGTACCGAAATCCGCACCTTGCAAGCAGCCGACCGTCTTTTGGGCGATCAAGTAGTTGATGTTATTCTCATCGGTAACCCCGATGAAATAAAAGCTCTTGCCGAGAAAAACAATCTACAAAACATCGACAAAGCTACTATCATCGATCCTGTAAACAATCCCCGCAAAGAAGTATATGCCAACTTGCTCTTTGAATTGCGCAAGTCTAAGGGTATGACAATAGAGAAAGCAACAGCTCTCGCCGAAGATCCTTTGTATCTTGGTACACTCATCATTAAGAACGGTGATGCTGATGGCGAAGTAGCAGGTGCTCAAAATACAACCGGTGATGTATTGCGTCCTGCATTGCAAATCATCAAAACAATGCCCGGTATCAACGTAGTATCAGGTGCATTCCTTATGTTTGTACCCAAAGCCGAATATGGCGAGAATGGTACACTCATCTTTGCCGACTGTGCTGTAATGCCCAACCCCAATGCACAAGAATTGGCTCAAATCGCTGTATCTACAGCACGTACAGCTCGTGACATCGCAGGTATCGAACCTCGCGTAGCTATGCTCAGCTTCTCTACCAAAGGTAGTGCCAAGAATGAGTTGGTAGACAAAGTTGTTGAAGCAACTCGTCTTGCTCAAGAAATGGCTCCCGAATTTGCCATTGATGGTGAATTGCAAGCCGACGCTGCTATCGTTCCTTCGGTAGGTGCATCAAAAGCTCCGGGTAGCCAAATTGCCGGTCACGCCAATACGCTCGTATTCCCCACTCTCGAAGTTGGTAACATTGCATACAAGCTTGTACAACGCTTGGCAGGTGCCGAGGCTGTAGGTCCCGTATTGCAAGGTATTGCTGCTCCCGTTAACGACCTTTCGCGTGGTTGTAGCGTAGACGACATCTACAAACTCGTTGCTATTACAGCTACTCAAGCCATCGGTCTTAAGGCTGCAAAATAATCAGATATAACGATTGGAAACAAATAAATAAAGAACAAAGCAATGAAAATTTTGGTATTGAACTGCGGAAGTTCATCTGTAAAATACAAACTTTTCGACCTCGACACTCAAGAGGTTATGGCACAAGGTGGTGTAGAGAAATTGGGTCTTAAAGACTCATTCATCAAATTTACACTCCCCAACGGTGAGAAAAAAATCATTGAGACCGATATGCCCGAGCACCGCTCGGCCATCAGTACAATCCTTAATGTACTCACCAACGAAGAATATGGTTGTATCAAATCACTCGACGAAATTTCGGCTGTAGGTCACCGCGTAGTACACGGAGCCGAGAAATTTAACAGCAGCGTACTTATTACCGACGAGATGATTGCCCAAGTAAAAGATTGCTACGACTTGGCACCCTTGCACAACCCCGCCAACATCATCGGTATTGAAGCTATCAGCGAGTTGTTGCCCGATGCACCTCAAGTAGGTGTATTCGACACAGCTTTCCACCAAACAATGCCCGCCAAGGCTTATATGTATGCTCTTCCCTACGAGATGTACGAGAAATACGGAGTACGTCGCTATGGTTTCCACGGAACAAGTCACCGCTATGTTTCACGTCGCGCTTGTGAATTCCTTGGTCTCCCCTACGAAGAGCAAAAAATCATCACTTGCCACATTGGTAACGGAGGTTCGATTACCGCTGTTATGAATGGTGTATCGGTTGATACTTCTATGGGTCTCACTCCCGTTGAAGGCTTGATGATGGGTACTCGTTCGGGTGATGTTGATGCCGGTGCTCTCACATACATTATGGGCAAAGAAGGTCTTGACGCCAACGGTCTTGCCAATATGATAAACAAGAAGAGTGGTGTGCTAGGTATCACCGGTATCTCATCAGATATGCGTGACGTTGAAAACGCTATTTCTCAAGGAAACGAGCGCGCCAAACTTGCACTTGATATGTATGAATATCGCATTATCAAATATGTAGGTTCATATATTGCTGCAATGAATGGTGTTGACGTTATCGTATTCACCGGTGGTGTAGGCGAAAACCAAACTACTACTCGCGAGGTTGTTACTAACAACTTGTCATTTATGGGTGTTAAGATCGACAAAGAGCTCAATGCCAAAACTCGCGGTAAAGAATGCTTGTTGAGCACTCCCGATTCTACTGTCAAAGTGGTTGTTATACCTACCGACGAAGAGTTGATGATTGCTACCGATACTCGCGAAATTGTTGAGAAATTGAAATAATTTCTCATAGAAACAAATAGTATATAAAGGCTGTACCAATGACCGGTACAGCCTATTATATTTAAGAGGATGCAGCAAGAATTAATATGTTAAAATAAGCAAATTTACAAGGTTTTACAACAATATTTCACTAATTTTGTTGAATAAGTAACTTTATACACAACCAAATAATCAATTTATAATTTATGAAAAGAGCATCTACTACATTTTTTTCAATTGCTTTAGTACTATCGGCTACGGCTCAGAATATAAATTACACATTCCCAGCACTTCCGACAGGGCATAATCACAGTAAAAAAATCACCAAAGACGTGATACTAGGTACAAATGCCAATGCTCAAGCCGGTATGCGCCCTCAACAAGAAGAAGAGTGGATATACTTGGAAGGAGAATGGGAAAAAGGCGGTGACTACTATTACCAATACGACCAACAAGGCAACATCATTAATAAAGCATACGATGATGGTTCCGGTGCCATTGTTACTCAATACGAATTTAACGAGAATAATATGGTGACACAATCTATCGAGACTTATACAAATGATGGTGTTAAGTACAAAAACTCCGCCAAACGAATTATTGCGTATGATCCTAAAGTTACCAATGTCATTACCGAAAGCGAGAGCTACAAATGGATTAATAACAATTGGGTACTGACATCTGACGGTCATACATACAAACGTGTCATCACCCGTAACGACAAAGGCAACGTAATCAACGTAGAAATTTATACCTACTTTATGGAGGAGTACCACTTGCAAATGCGCTCTACCATTACCTATAACGAGGATGGACTTGCCGAAGAATTAAAATATGAAGAGTTGGTATACGACGAGAATAACAATCTGCAACTTAAGGAAATATATACCATTAAGGATATGACTTGGTATATAACCGACGGTCAAATATTGGCAATGGACGATTATAATTGGCTCATCACCAACTCACACAACAAGATGAAAAAAGGCAAAATATATATGGGTAACAAACTTTATTGTAACATAAACGCCTCATACGAAGAAAATGGCAACTACAATCTCAAGATTACCTATCCTTCACAAGAATGTACAGAAGTTATTTTTACATACACCGATAACAACGGCAGCTATATCGTTAATACCAACAACTACAAAGACAACAACAGTGACAACAAATTCACCGAAGACGAGATTATAGAACAGGAAGAATTTATAGTACTTGTCGACCAATACGGACGCGTTATTCAAGAAACAGCCTACATCGAGGATGAGATACTATATGGAGCCAAGTTTGAATATACCTACCTCGATGAATACGGAAGCTATCCAATCGAGCAAGTTTTTATGGACTATAACTTTGAAACAGAAGAATACGTACCATTCTTAAAGATTATAGGCAAAGACTTTATCGATGTTGCAGCCATATATAATGTAATCAATGATAATACCGATGGCGATAAATGCATCTACAACCTCAACGGTATACGCCTTGACATATCAGAGGAGCAACTCCCCGCAGGTATATACATCATCAAAGAAAATGGCAAGGTAATAAAGAAGGTTATCAGACAATAATTTAACCCGATAAAAAGAATAACGAAGCTACGACTCAAACGTAGCTTCGTTTTTTTTAAATACATATATGGTTATACATTTAATATCTACTTGAAAGAATGTTTAAAAGTTACAAGACAAATATTAAATATTGTACTAAATTTTACAAAAATTCCTTTGTAACAAATTATTTTCATTAGTTTTGCAAGGTGGGCAATATACCTTGTCGGCAACCGAAGAAATAAGACAAGCATAAGCATTTGTTTTTGGCACGATTATTGCTCAATACATAATATAAAACGATAGAAAAACAAATATATAGATGGAAGAAAAAGAATTGTTACAAACAATAATAGAAAGTATTCAAGAAAAAAAAGGTCACAAAATCACAACCGTAGACCTATCGGAAATCGAATCGGCAACTACAAAATATTTTGTTATTTGTCAAGGAAATACGCCCACACAGGTTGAGGCCATAGCCGATAGTGTGAGAGAGTACACCCGAGAACACACCGGCATCAAACCCATTGCATACGAGGGCTACCGCAATGCGCAATGGATTATTATCGATTACGGTTACATATTTGTACACATATTCTTACCTGAGGCTCGTGAATTTTATCGCCTTGAGCAGTTGTGGAATGATGCCAAATTGACAGAAATTGCCGACATCGACTAACAAGACTGCAAAGCAATATGACAAAAACAACATCGAACAGTAATAATTAAATATGAATAATAATAACAAGAAATCATTCTTTCGCTTCAATCTTGCGTGGTTGTATGGAGGTATTTTCATTATACTGGTAATACTCTACTTCACACAGAACGAAAGCACCATTCGAGAGATAGACTCGACACGATTTGAGGAAATAGCACGCAACGGTGGTATAGAAAAAATCACAGTCTATCGCGACTATGCCGAAGCTCAACTCAACGACTCGGCCAAGAAAGAGATTTTTGGTGATAACATTGGTAGTAATACAACTGCCAAGGTCAAAACCAACATTCCTTCGAGTGACAGTTTCTCCGAGACATTACAAAACTGGAAAAAGGAGTACAATCTGAACGTTCCGGTCGTATACGACAAGAGTAGCGATATGGGGGCAATCTTTTGGTCAATATTCCCATTCGTACTACTCATAGGATTTTGGTTCTTTTTAATGCGTCGTATGTCGAACCCCGGCAGTGGTGGCGGTGGCGGTGTTTTCAACGTAGGAAAATCTACGGCACGCCTTTATGAAAAGGGTAATACGCGCATCACATTTAACGACGTAGCAGGCCTATCCGAAGCCAAACAGGAAGTCGAAGAGATAGTACAATTCTTGCGCAATCCCGGCAAATACACCGAGCTGGGTGGTAAGATACCCAAAGGCGCACTGCTCGTAGGCCCTCCGGGAACAGGAAAGACCCTACTTGCCAAGGCCGTGGCCGGTGAGGCAGATGTTCCTTTCTTCTCACTTTCGGGCTCCGACTTTGTGGAGATGTTTGTAGGTGTGGGCGCTTCTCGCGTTCGCGACCTCTTCCGCCAAGCCAAAGAAAAAGCCCCTTGCATTGTATTTATCGATGAGATAGATGCCGTTGGTCGCGCACGTGGCAAAGCACCTAGTATGGGAGGCAATGATGAGCGAGAAAACACCCTGAACCAACTACTCACCGAAATGGATGGTTTCGGCACTAATAGCGGTGTAATTATTCTTGCAGCAACCAACCGAGCCGATATTCTTGACAAGGCACTCCTGCGTGCAGGTCGTTTCGACCGACAGATTTACGTTGAGTTGCCCGACCTCAATGACCGAAAAGAGATATTTGATGTACACTTGCGCAATGTCAAGATAGACAATAGTGTAGATCGTGATATGTTGGCACGTCAAACACCCGGATTCTCAGGAGCCGATATTGCCAACGTTTGTAATGAGGCGGCTTTGATTGCTGCTCGTAAGAACAAAAATGCAGTGGAGAAACAAGACTTTATGGATGCCGTAGACCGCATTATCGGAGGTCTTGAAAAGCGATCTAAGATAACAACCGACGAGGAGAAACGTTCTATCGCCATACACGAAGCCGGTCACGCCTCACTCAGTTGGCATCTACAATACGCCAATCCACTTGTCAAAGTTACCATAGTTCCTCGTGGCAAGGCATTAGGTGCTGCTTGGTATCTGCCCGAAGAACGCCAGATTACCCCTCGAGAAGCTATGCTCGATGAAATGTGTGCCACATTGGGTGGTCGTGCAGCCGAGGAGCTATTCATCGGTCGCATTTCAACCGGTGCTGCCAACGATTTGGAACGAGTAACCAAACAAGCATACGCAATGGTGGTGTATTTCGGTATGAGCGAGAAACTACCTAACTTGTCATATTACGACTCTACTGGTCAGGATTACGGATTTACCAAGCCTTACAGCGAGACAACCGCCAAAGTTATCGATGAGGAGGTAAGTCGTATCATCTCGGAACAATACGAACGTGCCAAACGTATCCTTCAAGAGCACGCTGAAGGCCACGCTCAACTCACCGAAGTATTGCTCAATAATGAAGTAATCTATACCGAAGATGTTGAAAAGATTTTTGGCAAACGTCAATGGAAATCGCGCTCAGAAGAAATTCTTCGCGACAACGAAGAACAAAAGAATCAAGAGCAAATGAACAACTCTTTTACTTCAACAGTAACCATCGATGTGGCACCTGCCGACAATAGCAACGATGATAAAGAGCAAAAACAGGCTGAATAGCCGATAACAATGCTATATAAAAACAAATCCCATTACCTCAAACACAACAGAGGTAATGGGATTTGTTATGTGTAATTAATACTTGCATTTCAGGTAATGTGGCAAAAAATACCTTTGATGAAATGTATTTCACCAAAGGTATTATAATCATCTGCAGTATAGTGAATTACACGCGGTATTACCAACTACTTTTTGCCATTATACCACATTTCATATTCGGTGTAGAAATACAAAGAGCATACCGACGGATTGATAAGGAGTATATACAAACAATCTAGTCAATCAATGAGAATTGATGCTGTAATTTATAACTAAACGCCCTATACTATACTCGTTCGATAGTAAATCCGGCATCGCGCACCAGTGTCAGCAACTCCTCTTCGCTTATACCGTTGGGCACAACAGATAGTATTCTATCGGGGTGAGATAAATCTACTTTCCACGATGCAATTCCATGCGCATTATCAAGTACAGGCGTAATCTTGGCAATACAGCCATTACACATAATACTTGTACGAAAACGCCACGCACCGGTTTCTTCACTTTGTCCGGTGATTTTATTGATAAAATTATTCCAACTCATAAATATATATTTTATTTATTATTTTTTCCATTTCAAGCGCAGACTGTTACTCACCACACTCACACTACTCATTGCCATAGCAGCACTGGCTATCATAGGATTGAGCAGAAAACCATTCAGCGGATACAACACACCAGCGGCAATAGGAATGCCCAATATATTGTATATAAAAGCCCAAAAGAGATTTTGCCGGATGGTCGACACTGTGAGTCGTGACACTCTGATAGCTTGAGATATGCGAGAAAGGTTACTGGTAATGATTGTCATTGAGGCTACGTCCATAGCAATATCACTACCCTGTCCCATAGCTATACTCACATCGGCCTGCGCCAAAGCGGCCGAATCATTGATACCATCACCTACCATAGCGACGACTTCACCACGTTGTTGCAATTGCTTGACAAAATCGGCTTTCTGCTCGGGTAATACCTCCGACACAACGTTATCAATACCTACCCTGCTTGCTATAGAGCGTGCAACTGCATTGTTATCACCTGTAAGCATATATACCTTGAGCCCTTGTTCCTTGAATGACGATACGGCATCGATAGATGTAGACTTAACAGGATCAGATATAGCGACAATGGACAATACTTCTTGTGAGGAAGCAAACCATATCACAGAGTGCGCTTCATTCTCCCATTGCTCCGAAAGAGCATCGAGAGGAGAAACGATGGGTATGTTATGTTGTTCGAGCAGTCGGCGGTTTCCTACATAATAAGTCACTCCATCACACATTGCCGACACACCATAACCGGGGATGGCAGTATACTGCGATATTTCAAGAAGAGAAGCAGAGCTGAGATGGGTCGTAACAGCAAGTGCAAGAGGATGTTCCGAAAAAGATTCTATACTAAATAATATATCTCTATAATCGTTACGCAACCATTGCTCTTTGACAACAGTCGGTCTTCCTTGCGTGATAGTTCCGGTCTTATCCAATACAATAGCTGTGGTGTGACACGCACGTTCCAGTGCATCGGCATTCTTGATGAGTATACCTTGTTGTGCCGCTTTGCCAATACCAACAGTAATAGCAGTGGGAGTAGCCAATCCCAATGCACAAGGACACGCAATGACCAATACCGTAACAAAAGACAATATAGCGTGCGAAAATGCGTCATCACCTCCCAGCAACATCCACACAATAAATGCAACAAGAGCAACAGACATCACTATCGGCACAAAAACAGCGGCTACTTTATCTACCAACCGTTGCACAGCAGCCTTACTACCTTGCGCCTCTTTTACCACTCGTATTATCTGCGACAACAGTGTTTTATCACCGGTCTTTTGAGCAATATAATGTAACACACCTTTTCCATTGAGAGTTCCGGCATACACTATCGAGTCGGCAGTTTTCTGCACGGGCATAGACTCACCTGTGAGCATACTTTCGTCTACATAAGAAAGTCCATCTACAACTTCTCCATCAACCGCTATACGTTCTCCCGGATGTGCTATCAATCTGTCACCGTCTTGCACATCGGCAATGGCAATCACCTCGATAGAACCATCGGTACTAACACGCGACACAGTATGCGGTTGTAACCCCATCAACTTAGTTATGGCAGCAGTTGTATTACTCTTGGCACGCTCTTCCATCATCTTTCCAATAGAGACGAAGGCAATAATTCCGGCCGAAGCCTCAAAGTAGATGTGCGGTTCGATACCTCGTTGCAACCAAAATTCGGGGAATAGTGTATTAAAGACGCTGAAAATATAGGCTACAGTAGTACTCACAGCTACCAATGTATCCATATTGGCTCGACCTTGACAAGCCTGTTGCCAAGCACCTTTAAAAAATTCGCTTCCAAACACAAACAATACAGGAGTAGCCAAAGCCCATAGAATGTACGGCAAATAAGGTATGGATGGCATAAGCATCGACAATATCATAAGCGGTATGAAAAAGCACAAAGCACCAATCATCCGCACACGCCAACGACGGGTACGATCTCGATGATATCCGGCCACTAAAGCATCATCGTCATCCGAGGGTTCGACCAATACAAATCCGGCTTTCTTCACTGCTTTTGCCAATCGAGATGGAGAAGTAACATTAACATCGTATGTAACACAAGCCTGAGCAGCAACAAGGTTTACATTGGCATCTTCTACACCGGCTTGCTTACGCAACGTTTCTTCTACCGCTGCCGAACACGCAGCGCAAGCCATATTCAACACCGGGAAGGTTTCGGTAACAAGTTGTTTCTCTTTCATAAAATTACTTACACTTCACGACAAACAGTCTATATCTATGATATGGCTATATTATGGAATCATCACCAAGCGAAAACCAATGAACACATCACGATAATCGGTAGGAGCATACGAACGCACCGTTGTACGACACTCACTTGCCGGTGAGAAATAGGCACCTCCACGAAAAACCTGCTGATTGGAAACCCTTCCTGTGGGATTGTTTTGTGGAGAGGGTGAATAACTACCATATTGGTCGCTACATATCTCATAGACATTACCGCTCATATCATACAAGCCCAATTCATTGGGTTGCATAATAGCCACCGGTTGCACCTGTGAAGTATTAGATGCATACCAAGCCACTTGCGACAGTGAACTGCTACCACTATACATCGTTGCATTGCTAGCGGCACCTCCACGAGCAGCATACTCCCACTCGGCCTCGGTAGGAAGACGGAATTTCTTACCTGTAAGTTTATTTAATGCACTGATAAATTCTTTACAATCATATACATTTACATTTGTAACAGGGATGTTAGAGCCACGTACGCCCGAATTGTTCCAACCCATCACAGCTTCCCATACTGCTTGTGTACATTCGGTTGTAGCAATGTAAAAACCCGACAAAGTTACTTCGTGAACAGGACGCTCATCGGCGGCACCTTGACCTGCTTGCTCGGCTGTTGCACCCATCATAAAAGTTCCTGCCGGAATATATACCATATCTATCACAACATCATCAGTAACCTCTACCGACACGAGTGGAGCATATTCTTTTTCGGCATCGGTACTCTTTGCTGCTAAAGCACCCGAAAACTCCTGACAATAACCCTGCATAACAATGGCACATAGTGACCATACCAATATTATTTTCTTCATAATTCCATAATATTTTACTCTACAAAGATAAGAAGAAACGAGCGAGAAATAAGAAGTTTACTTCAGTATTTTTCACAACGAGTGCGCCATATCTGCGAGGTTTACCTCAAAGATACACATTATCACTTAACACCAATCCGATATATAACCTTATTTACGACTTAAATACAATACCACAAATTGCACATAAAAGATTGTAAAGTGTTACAACTGTGAATAGTGAATATATTTAACACCACAGCATTTGGCAATTAAATAATAAATACATAATTTCGCCAAAAAATTACAAACCCACTGTTATGCGCATATTATACCTTATATACCAATGGCTCATAGCCTATCCACTGCTCATTGTGATTACAATAATCACTAGTTCTATGGTAATAATAGGCTCGATACTAGGTAGTCGTGATTTTTGGGGTTATTACCCACCAATGTTTTGGGCTAGATGTTTCTTTTGTATATTATTCATTCCCACCGAAACACGCGGAAGAGAAAACATAGATAAGAATACCTCATATATTTTTGTGGCCAATCATCAGGGAGCATTTGATATATTCCTCATATATGGATATCTAGGACACAATTTCAAATGGATGATGAAACAATCACTCAAGAAAATACCTTTTGTAGGTACAGCTTGCCAATATGCAGGCCATATATTGGTAGATCGTACATCACGCACATCAATACGCCAAACTATGCAACAAGCAGCCAAGACGCTTCGTGGAGGTATGTCAATGGTAGTTTTTCCCGAAGGGACACGAAGCAAAGATGGTCGCTTACAACGATTTAAACGCGGAGCATTCTCACTGGCCGAAGATTTGTCGCTCCCGGTTGTACCCATAACTATCGATGGTGCTTTTCACCTTATGCCCAAAGGCGGGTTGAATGTGCATCCTCGTAAAGTAACACTCACTATACACAAGCCCATCCTACCACCCTCCGAAGGCAAGTACGATATGGAAGCTCTTATAAAAGAATCATACAACAGTATCGCGTCGGCTCTACCGGGTGAAAAACCTATGGAATAAGTAAGCACTAGCACAATCAAAAGTGCAAATATTTGTTAACAGCACCTCTTTTATAAAGCAATTAAACGACAACGAGAGAAAAAATTTTGCAATTTTGCATTCCGAAATAATACATTGTCCTGTGGTGTAATGGTAGCACTCCAGATTCTGGCTCTGTCAGTGAGGGTTCGAATCCTTCCAGGACAACTATATCAAATCGGGTAATATTTTGATTTACAGAATATCACCCGATTTTTTTAATAGATATGCGTAAGATATCAATATAACTAATCAAACAAGATATACTATTGTTATAAATGTAACATTAACGATTTAACAACACAAGCAATGAAAAATATGATAACCCACGACACAGCAAGTAGACGTTTTGAAATAGTAGTTGATGGATATAAAGCCTATGTCGAGTACAACGTATGTAATAATACGTTCGACATTATTCACACTATTGTACCACAAGAGATTGGAGGTCGTGGCATTGCAAGACTGCTTGTAGAAACAGCATACAGATATGCTACTGATTGTGGGTATCATCGAAAGGCCTCTTGCTCGTATGCTGCAGCGTGGCTCAAGAAAAACGAATAAAAAAGCAGACGTAAGCTATTGACGATAAAGATATAGAGCAATATAAAAAAAGGCTTGCACCATAACCGATGCAAGCCTTTGCTATAAGAAAGAATCAGATTATTTCTTCGCATTTTCTTCAACCCAACGACGTGCGTTAACAAACGCCTCAATCCAAGGTGTCACATCATCACTGAGACGACGCTCGGCGGGATAGTATGCACATTGCCAGGGGAAGATAGCACGCTCCAAGTGAGGCATCATAGCCAAATGACGACCATCGGCACTACATATACCGGCTATTCCTTCGGGCGAACCATTGGGATTGGCAGGATAAGCATTATAGTTGTAACGAGCTATCACATTGTATTGATCGGTCGAATATGGCAACTCAAATTTGCCCTCACCGTGTGCAATCCATATACCCAACTTACTACCCGACAACGAACGGAACATCACAGAATTATTCTCGGGGATAGCAAGACTTATAAAACCACTCTCAAACTTGTGCGAGTCATTGTGACGCATACGAGGTTTTTCAGCGTGATCGGGAGTGAGCAAGCCCAACTCTACCATCAACTGACAGCCATTACATATACCCAACGATAGCGTATCGGGACGAGCATAGAAACGTTCTAGTGTTTCACGAGCCTGCTTGTTGTATAAAAATCCGCCTGCCCAACCTTTGGCCGAGCCAAGTACATCGCTATTAGAGAAACCACCACAATAAACTATCATATTGACATCATCGAGTGTCTCACGACCATTGATAAGGTCGGTCATATGCACATCCTTCACATCAAAACCTGCCAAATAGAGTGAGTATGCCATTTCACGATCACCGTTGACACCTTTTTCGCGAATAATGGCTGCACGAACCCCACTGCGTTGGCGACGGTCGGCACTGATACCATATTGTTCGAGCTTGCCGGTAAAGTCGGCAGGAAGTTGCAACTCAATGGGTTGTTCCTTGTAATTGAGGAAACGGGCACGAGCGCACTCTTCTCCACTCTGTTTGCGATCTAGAAGATATGATGATGCATACCACACATCACGCAAGTGGTCGATAAAGAATTGATAGTTGGCACCATTCTTCTCTATCATAATATGACGCTCATCACAAGGTTTACCTATACGCAAGAAACCAACACCGGCAGCTTTCATCACTTTCTCAAACTCCTCGGGTTGGGCTGTTTGAACAACAACACCGGGATTTTCGGCAAATAGTATTTTCACCAAGTCCTTCTCGGGAAGTGCATCAAAGCTCACTTCCATACCACCTTCTACATTGGCAAAGCACATTTCGAGCAATGTGGTAATAATACCACCGGCCGAAATATCGTGACCGGCCAAGATGAGGTCGCGTGAAATAAGCTTTTGTACTGCACCAAAGGCATTGGCAAAGTATTCGGTATCTTGCACTGTCGGACACTCGGCTCCTACACTGCCCAAAGACTGTGCAAAGGCCGAACCACCTAGCTTGAGTGCATCAAATGAGAAGTCTATATAGTATATTGCACTATCGGCAACATTTTGTATCACCGGCGAAACGACACGACGTACATCACTCACTTCGGCACCTGCCGAGATAATAACGGTACCGGGAGAGAACACCTTCTCTTGACCATACTTCTGAGTCATAGATAGCGAGTCCTTACCGGTGGGGATATTGATACCCAACGAACAAGCAAAGTCACTACAAGCCTCAACAGCCTTATACAAGCGAGCATCTTCGCCTTCATTTTTACAAGGCCACATCCAGTTGGCACTGAGCGACACACTCTCCAACCCATCAGCCAAAGGAGCCCACACAATATTAGTCAAGGCCTCGGCAATAGCCAATACCGAACCGGCAGCCGGGTCGATAAGCGCGGCTTGTGGAGCGTGACCTATTGATGTTGCAATACCGGCACGACCACGATAGTCGAGTGCTACTACACCACAGTCGCTCAAGGGTAGCTGTATCTCGCCTTGACATTGTTGACGAGCAATTTTACCTGTTACCGAGCGGTCTACTTTATTGGTCAACCAATCTTTACAAGCAACAGCCTCTAGTTGAAGTACTTGTTCGACATATTCATCAAGATTGGCCACATTATAGTTGGCATCAATATATGTTTCTTCTATCGTATGGTCGCGCATATATGTACGAGGTGCTTTGCCAAACATATCTTCCATACCGAGGTCGATAGGACGTACACCATCGGCTTGTTCAAAAACAAAACGATCATCACCGGTAGTTTCTCCTACCACATACATAGGAGCACGTTCACGATCGGCAATACGACGCACACGCTCGATATTCTCTTCGCTTATAATCATACCCATACGCTCTTGGCTTTCATTACCAACAATCTCTTTGGCCGAGAGTGTAGGATCGCCAACAGGAAGAGCTGCCATATCTATCTTACCACCGGTAGCCTCAACAAGTTCCGACAAAGCATTAAGGTGACCACCTGCACCGTGGTCGTGAATAGATACAATAGGATTGTCATCGCTCTCGGCAAGTGCGCGTACTACATTCGACACACGTTTTTGCATCTCGGGATTGGCACGTTGCACAGCATTAAGCTCAATGGCGTTGGCATATTGTCCGGTCTCTACCGACGATACAGCACCACCGCCCATACCGATACGATAGTTATCACCTCCCATTACCACCACTTTCTCACCGGGTGCGGGAGTTCCTTTTATAGCATCACGCATAGTACCAAATCCCACACCTCCGGCTAGCATTATTACCTTGTCATAGGCATAGCGTTTGTCATTCTCGGCGTGCTCAAAAGTGAGTAACGAGCCACAAATGAGAGGTTGACCGAATTTGTTACCGAAATCGGATGCACCATTAGATGCTTTGATAAGAATCTCTTCGGGAGTTTGATACAACCATTTACGAGCAGCCATTGCACGCTCTTCCCAAGTACGACCGGCCTCGGTGCGAGGATATGATGTCATATATACAGCTGTACCGGCAATAGGCAGACTGGCCTTACCACCACCCAAACGGTCGCGTATCTCACCACCTGTACCGGTAGCCGCACCGTTGAAGGGTTCTACGGTTGTAGGGAAGTTGTGAGTCTCGGCCTTGAGCGATATCACGGTTTTGATATCACGTACCTCAAAGTAATCGGCAGTCTCGGGGTTGACCGGAGCAAATTGCTCAACCACGGGTCCCTCAACAAAGGCCACATTATCTTTATAGGCCGAAACCAATTTATTGGGATTGTATTCCGAAGTTTTTTTGATAAGTTTGAAGAGCGAACTCTCTTTCTCTTCGCCATCTATAATGAAAACACCATTAAAGATTTTGTGACGGCAGTGTTCAGAGTTGACTTGCGAGAAACCAAACACCTCGCTATCGGTCAAGGGGCGACCAAGACGCACACTTAATTCGCGCAAGTAAGATACTTCATCGGCACTCAACGCCAAGCCTTCACTCTCATTATAGGCCTCGATATCCTCGATATGCACAATTGCATCGGGTTGTTTATTAATTTGGAATACCGTATCGTCTATACCATTATAAAGACGTTGCAACATCTTGTCGTAAGCGGCATTTTCACCGGCCACAGGATAGAACTCCTCTATTCGGCTGATGCCCGAGAGACCCATATTTTGGGTTATCTCTACGGCATTGGTACTCCACGGGGTAATCATTTCTTTGCGAGGACCTACATACCAACCGCTCAGGGTTGTATCGGTCAACTGTGTAGCATTATCAAAGAGCCACACCAACTTAGCGGTCTCTTCGGCCGAGAAGTTGTGATCACTCTCTACTACAATAACATTTTGTTGGGTAGTTTTAAAAAAAAGAACCATTATGTGTAGTGTTTAAGAATTTACATTCAACAGACATAATATTGCCTATTATATGCGTGCAAAAATAATGAATATTAACATCAATTCAAAGTATTTCGGCACAACATTTAGGCTATTTTTTACAATCACTTCATATTGAGCTGTTCTATATCACTCTATCGGTATTGATATAGCTCTCCTTGGTTCGTCGCAAATACACACACAACGAGATGACTGCCACTACAAAAGCAATTGCATCGGACAATGGCAAGCTAGCCCACACACCGTTTATGCCGAATATTCCGGGCAATATGAGCAGTGAAGGAATCAAGAAAATAAGTTGGCGCGAAAGCGATAGGAATATTGACACTTTGGCCTTACCTATAGATTGAAAGAAATTGGATATAACAATCTGAGAGCCAATAAAGCAAAATGCCATACAAGATATACGTAATCCGTTGGCCGACAACTCTATAAGAGTATTGTCGGTTGTAAACAAGCGCACGACTTGCAGGGGTACAAGTTGAGCCATCACAAAGCCCAACGAAGTAACTATGGTAGCTGCAACTATACCATATGTAAGGGTACGATGCACACGCGACATCTGACGAGCACCATAATTATAACCAATAATAGGTTGCATACCCTGCGTGATACCCATTGCCACCATAGCAAATAGCATCAGCACTCGATTGGTAATACCATAAGCACCTACTGCCAAGTCTCCACCATACTCGATAAACGACTTATTGATGATAATCACCACCAGACAACTACAAGCATTCATCAAAAACGGTGACAAACCAATGGAGAAAATACGCCCGACGATAGGAGCTTTGAGCCTGTCATAACGACGATCGAAATGCACAAAATTGTTTTTATTATAGAAATGAGCCAGTACCCATATCAGCCCCACAGCTTGCGACACAAGTGTAGCCAATGCGGCTCCACGTATACCCCAACCTAGTACAAAAATAAATATAGGTGCCAATATGACATTGAATATCACCGATATTATAGACGACAACATCGCTTTGGTAGGATAACCGGTAGAACGCATTACATTATTCAGCCCTATAAACAAATAGGCAACAGGAGTACCTAACAATATAACCTGCATAAATTCACGCGCATAGGGCAAAGTATCCTTACTTGCTCCAAAAAACAGCAGTATAGAATCGAGAAACAGCAACGAGAGACCTCCAAAGCATATAGAGCTGATGAAACACAACCACACAACATTGTGCAAGGTCTCAGTAGCACGTACCATATCGCGCTGACCTAGAAAAATAGAACTGATTGTAGCTCCGCCAATACCAACAAGATTACAAAATGCAATTACAAGATTCATTAACGGGAAAGTCACAGCCAGGCCGGCGATTGCTACTGCGCCAACTCCCTGACCGATGAATATACTATCAATGATGTGGTAAAGAGAACTCACTGTCATAGCTATAATAGCCGGCAGAGAGTACTGTATCAATAGCTTACCAACAGATGCTG
Source organism: uncultured Porphyromonadaceae bacterium (assembly GCA_937891845.1). Taxonomy (GTDB): domain Bacteria; phylum Bacteroidota; class Bacteroidia; order Bacteroidales; family Barnesiellaceae_A; genus Barnesiella_A. The sequence goes on from CALATP010000052.1 coordinate 70,425, forward strand.
TACCTAATATTTGCGGAGACTGCTTATCGTTCATACCTATCAAACATTTCACGATGCGAAGTTAACGATAAATTTGCAATTTTTAGTTACGCAATTACAGTAAAAACAACATATGACAGCTATAAAATCGGCATAACGAAGTAAAAACACAAAGCAACTTTCTATTTATTTTATAGAATATCAATGTCCATTAAACCTTATAATATTATATGTGTCATATGCATAAAAGATAAAAAATAATGAAATCTATTGCACCAATCAACAATTATAGCTACCTTTACATTTGAAAATTATAAACAAAGCAATAATATATTATGAAAAAAATAGTCACATTCTTTGCATTGGCAATGATACTTGTATCTTGCACAGGCCCAATGGGGCCGATGGGACCTCAAGGTCCACAAGGAGAACCCGGACAAGGCATCAATTGGAAAGTATATGATTTTACTATTCCATCGGATAAATGGGAATTGGTAAATGGTCAGAACCAACTCAACTCATACTATATGTATGTATTTGATGGCAATCAAGCTCCCAAAGAACTTGAATATGTAACTCAATATGACGGAGACGTAACAGGATATTTCATCAGCTACCTCGACAATGGCGATGAGTTGTACTCACCCCTACCCTACGAGATATATGCCGGTGAAGTAAGTGGCAACAACGAGTGGTTGTGGAGCGAATTATACACATTCGATTTCACTCACAATAGCATTGCATTCTATGCCTACTACAACGACTTTGCTACGGCAACTCGACCCGGCACTTGCAAGTTCCGTATGAGTTTCAAATGGTAAAAATCACATTTTCTTAATCACCAAAATACAAGGGTTGCCTTCATCGTGAAGTTGCAACCCTTTGTCATACTTTACTGTGTGGCACAAACAGAGAATAAAAAAGACGGCACAACAAGAGTATCATACAGCCTATCGTTTGTCACATCGACGCACCACCCGATAGAACAACAAAACAGCAACCACGCATCAGCCGTATTATCTTATAGGAATATATCAAACAACAATCCACAACGTTACAAATACAACCGTCATACAAGCTATTTGTAGGGACATTTTATTAAGGTGATAACATCGACTTATATTGAAGAAAACCGACATTCAATTGCAACTCCACAAATAAAATCAAAAACAAGAGCATTTTTAACATTTGTAAAAAATCTTTTTTAGCCAATATTTTACTTTAATATTAATTAAGATTATTATCTTTGCGCATTAAATATTGTGCATTATTGTGTGCAAAATATCGCAATATGCTCATATACAGATAAAACCAACCTTAAAACACCTATACATCGGAAACACTTTTATTACTAACCAAATAAATGTTTTATGAAAAAATTCTTACTATCAATTCTGTGCTTCGCAGGATTAGCTATCTCGGCTAATGCCGATGTGGTAGCTTTTGTTGCTGAAGGTGCAACGTATGATGGTACAGGAACTGTTACAACTATCACAAACAACGATAGTGGTAATATTCTGAACACTACGTATGCATCGGATGCGTGCGAATTTTTGTTTACGCAAGTAAACCAAAATTTATCGCAAATGGGCGAAGACCACGCACGTTGGTACAAAGGTGATGTACTGACAATTACACCTGCCAAGGGTGCGACAATCACAAGCGTGGTTTTCAAAGTAACAAGCACTAAGTATGCAATTGGTGCTACAGCTAGTACAGGTAGTGTCGCTGCTTCGACCAACGACCTTACAGTAACTTGGACAGGAAGTGCTTCAGAAGCTTTCACATTGGCAGCATCTGAGGGTCAAATTCGCTTCCACTACGCCGAGGTTACTTACACTGCACCTGTTGCATCAAGCATTGCTACTCCTACCTTCTCGGTAGAGGCCGGTACTTACGGTGTAAAACAAAGCATTGAGCTTGCTTGTGCTAGCGATGGTGCTGACATCTATTACACCCTCGATGGTACTACACCCGACAAGAATGCTACTCTCTATGAGTCAGCTATCGAGTTGAATACCAAGACTACTGTTAGAGCTATTGCTTACGTAGGTGAAGAAGCTAGTAACGTTGCCAGTGCAACTTACGATTTCCACCTTGATGGTTCTCTCTCATTCGTTTCCGGTTCTATCGTCTTTGGTACAACACAAGCCAAAGTTGAGTGGGCATCGGAAGACTGGGCTAACAACACAGTTAATTACCTCGTTACATTGGATGGCACAACTCCCACAGTTGACAACAGATGGAATACAGGTAAATCTAAGACTCGTCAGCTTCCTATGTATACTTGGAAGAAAGACTCAGTTGTAACAGTAAGCGTACGTGCCGAGCAAGACGGCATCTATAGCGACGTATTTACTCAAACAGTATTTGCACGCTACGATGCAGCTCTTGACTCATACCGCGCCATCACTACTATGGAAGCCGGCAGTTACCTGATTATGGCTGACAACACTCTCGCACACGCCATTATGGGTGACAAACAATATGATTATTTGCCCAAAATTGATGTTACTGCCAACAATGGTACAGTATCGGCATTTGATATGCTCGAGTGGACATTCGAAGCTACCAATGGTGGTTACTACATCAAAGACTACAAGGGTCGATATATATATATGAAAGGTACATACAACAACTTCAATGTATCAACCGATCTTCCTACCGAGGGTGCTGTATGGACAGTAACTATCAACAATGATGGTACTGCAAAAATTATGAATGTTGAGAAACAAAAATTCATCCAATACTCTCCTCAACACAACTCTTATGGTAGCTATGCCGAGGCTAGCGATACTCGCGTAATGCCTCAACTTGCCAAGAATGCAACTCCTCAAGTGATTATGACTCCCGATCTTGACGGCACTACTTTGACAAGCCTCAGCGAGATTACATTCACTTGCACCGACGGTCTTGCACTTGGTACCGGTAAGAGCTCTATGCGTAACTCAAACTATGATACTTTCGATTTCACTACTCAAGTAGTTGACGAAAACACTATCAAGTTTGTATTTGCAACTCCTCTCACTGTTTCTGACAGCTATACATTCAACTTCGTTAAGAACTCATTGATAGCAGGTCCCGGCGTATTCGATATGGCTGCTCCTATTGCCAATAAGTCTTACAAGTTCAACATCCTTAATCCCTACGAAGTAGTAGTTACACCCGACGGAAAAGAGCGTCCCGAAAAATTGGATGTATTTACATTTACCAACGGTTTGGGTCTTACTCTCAACCCCAACTACGCCGGTGAAGCTCCTTACTTGAGCTACAAAGACGCTGAAGGCAATGATGCAAAAGTAAATTTGGTAGCTGCAACTGTTGATGCCAACACTATCACTCTTACTCCCGAGACTAAGATTGAGACTGAAGGTACTTACACTCTTGTTGTAGGCGAAGGCTACTTCCTCGTTGAGGGTACTCAAACAAGCCCCGCTTTCAACAACGAATACAACCTTGTATTCCCCATTGTTCTTCTCTCGTCTACTCCCGCTGCCGGTGAAACCATCGGTTCTCTCAGCGAGATTATTGTTGAGTTCAACAAGAACGTTTACCTCGACGAAGATGAAACATTCAACCTCGTTGCTCCCGACGGCACTAAGACCAAACTTTCGTTCGAGATGATCGATGCTACTACAGTTGAAGTAGCCGGTTACTGGAACCCCGTTACTTATCCTGTAACTAAGAAAGTTCGTTTCTACACTGCCGAGCCTATCACTACCCAAGGTGACTACACATTTGTATTGTCACAATACGGTTGGGAAGTTATGGATCCCGTTAACACATTGTACTTGCCCAAAACCGAAATAGCATTTACAATTGGTAAAGTTGAAGAACCCAAACTCGAGGGTACACTCTCATTCGTTAATAGTCCTATCGTCTTTGGTACAACACAAGCTAAACTTGAGTGGGCATCGGAAGACTGGGCCAACAACACAGTCAATTACTATGTAACACTCGACGGTACAACTCCTACTTACGACAACAAATGGAATACCGGTAAATCTAAGACTCGTCAACTTCCTATGTATTCTTGGAAGAAAGACTCAGTTGTAGTAGTAAGTGTACGTGCCGAGCAAGACAGCCTTTGGAGTGATGTATTTACACAAACAGTATTTGCACGCTACGATGCAGCTCTCGACTCATACCGCGCCATCACTACTATGGAAGCCGGTAACTTCTTGATGATTACTCCTACAACAGTAGCTCACGCTTACCTCGGCGAAACAACAACAGGCTACTTGCCCAAAGTTGATGTTGCCAACGAAGGCGTAGTTTCGGCATTCGGTATGCTCGAGTGGACATTCGAAGCTACAGAAGGTGGTTACTACATCAAAGACAACCAAGGTCGCTATGTAACTACCGGTGCTGACAACGGCTTCGCAGTATCGGCTACTCTCCCCGCTGAAGGCGCTGTTTGGACAGTAACTATGAACGAGAACGGTACAGCTAAGATTGCCAATGCTGCAAATCAAATGTACATCCAATACGATTCAGAACTTGACGCTTACGGTTGCTTCGCCGACGGTGGTGAAACTCGTGTAATGCCTCAACTTGCCGAGAATGCAACTCCTCAAGTGATTATGACTCCCGATCTTGACGGCACTACTTTGTCAAGCCTCAGCGAGATTACATTCACTTGCAGCGACGGTCTTGCACTTGGTACCGGTAAGAGCACTATGCGTAACTCAAACTATGATACTTTCGATTTCACTACTCAAGTAGTTGACGAAAACACTATCAAGTTTGTATTTGCAACTCCTCTCACTGTTTCTGACAGCTATACATTCAACTTCGTTAAGAACTCATTGATAGCAGGTCCCGGCGTATTCGATATGGCTGCTCCTATTGCCAATAAGTCTTACAAGTTCAACATCCTTAATCCCTACGAAGTAGTAGTTACACCCGACGGAAAAGAGCGTCCCGAAAAATTGGATGTATTTACATTTACCAACGGTTTGGGTCTTACTCTCAACCCCAACTACGCCGGTGAAGCTCCTTACTTGAGCTACAAAGACGCTGAAGGCAATGATGCAAAAGTAAATTTGGTAGCTGCAACTGTTGATGCCAACACTATCACTCTTACTCCCGAGACTAAGATTGAGACTGAAGGTACTTACACTCTTGTTGTAGGCGAAGGCTACTTCCTCGTTGAGGGTACTCAAACAAGCCCCGCTTTCAACAACGAATACAACCTTGTATTCCCCATTGTTCTTCTCTCGTCTACTCCCGCTGCCGGTGAAACCATCGGTTCTCTCAGCGAGATTATTGTTGAGTTCAACAAGAACGTTTACCTCGACGAAGATGAAACATTCAACCTCGTTGCTCCCGACGGCACTAAGACCAAACTTTCGTTCGAGATGATCGATGCTACTACAGTTGAAGTAGCCGGTTACTGGAACCCCGTTACTTATCCCGTAGCTAAGAAGATACGTTTCTACGCAGCCGAGCCTTTCACTGCCGAAGGTGACTACACATTTGTATTGTCACAATACGGTTGGGAGGTTATGGATCCCGTTAACACATTGTACTTGCCCAAAACTGAAATAGCATTTACAATTGGTGAAGTTGTAGCAGACTACATCTTCAATGCTTCAGACCACGAAGTAGGTAAATATCCCGAAGGTCTCACCGACGGTATTACTACTTTTGTTCAAGGCACAGGTACAGATAAGAATTGGGAAGTAAAAGCCAACAATGCTACATTCAACATTGGTGAAGGCCTCAAAATAACTAACCAAGTTAAGCCCAACAGTAACAAGAACTATATCACTATCGAAGTTCCCGGCGATGGTACACTTGTATTCGGTGTACGTTCAGGCTCGAATGACGACAACACTCGTACAATGGTCGTAGCTCAAGGCAACGACACAGTATACAATGCTGTAATATGCGAAGAGAACGACAAAGTTGACGGTGTATACAATACTCATAATGTAGAGGTTACTGCAGGTACTGCTACAGTAAGTATGCCTACCGGTACATTGTTGTTCTACTACATCGAGTTCATCCCCGGTACAGTTGCGAAAGAACTCGCTATCGTTAATACAACTCCCGCTGAAGGCGAAGAAGTTGCCTCGTTCACCGAGATGATTGTTGAGTTCAACAAGCCCGCATACAACTTCGGAGAAAAAGTTGCAACTCTCTACGATGCCAACGGTACTAGAATTGCTACCCTTTCAACAGAAATGTTGGATCCCGTAGGTCAATACCAACCCGTATTTGGTGCTGCTAAGCCTCTTGCATACAAGGCTCGCTTGTACACAACTACCGAGGTAACTACCGATGGCGCATACTATGTATCAATGCCCGCAGATATGTTTGCTGATGAAACTAGTACAGAATTTACAACTAAAACAACAGTAAACTTCACAGTAAAAGCTGCCGATCCCGGCATCACAGCTACTTGGAGCATTGAAGAAGGTGCTACTATCGAAAGCTTCACTAGCGTAACTATCACATTCGCAGGTGAAGGCATCGAAGCTGCTAAAGCAAAATCGACATACAGCAACTTCATATTCTACGAAAAAGATGCCGAAGGTAACTACAACCACACAACCAACGACTGTACAGCCGGTTATATGGACACTGAGGCCACCGGTACTACTGTAACATTCAGTCTTGATCCCGGTTGCTACGGCGAACCCTTCAACCGCAAGGGCGACTATCGCATCGTTATCCCCGTAGGTGGTATTAAGTTTAACAACGACAATGCTAACCTCAACACTGAGGAATACGTATTGAACTTCACTATCGCCAACGACTACGTTACACCTAACGAAATCGATGCTGCATTCACAGCCGAGCCTGCCAACAACAGTACTATCGAGGAACTCAAAGAAGTAGTTCTTACATTCACAGAGTATAGCGAAATCACTGTTGTCGAAGCTGATCTGGAATCAGGTCGCAATATTCCTACTGTAAGTATGACAGATCCCGAGTTTGGTATGACAATGCCCGTTGGTTATATGATGACCCGCGCCGGTGCTGCTGCCAACCAACTCGTTATCTATGTTGATCCTGCTTACACAGGTGGTTTGGAATCATTCCCCACTGCTGGTGAATACACAATCAACGTTCCTGCCGGTGTTGTTAAGTTTGGAAACGACATCAACAAAGCCTTCACACTGAACTACACTGTAACAGGTGTTGAACAAACTCTTTCGATTGTTTCTTCAGATCCCGCTAACAACTCAACTGTTAATAAGCTCGAATCGGTAGTGGTAGATTGGAATATAGCTATCACAATGGACGAAGCTACCACAGCTTATGTTGAAAACGTTCACGGTATCCAAGTAAGTACAATACACCCCGTTTGGACAGGTCTTGCAGGTAACCAAGTACGTTTGGTACTCAATACACCTATTACCGAGGATGGTATTTACAACCTTGTAATCCCCGCCGGTGAAGTAAAAGACTTCGACACTGAGACAATTGCTAACGAAGAAATTGTTCTTACATTTACTGTTAAAGCTCCAGCAGCCGGTGCACCCACAATAGTATCTACCGATCCCGCAGACGGTGCTACTGTTGACGCTATCGAATCTATCACTGTAGTATTCAACAAACCCGTTTTCTACGACAACTACTTCGAGAGCGCATCACTCCAAGATAAGGGTGGTAAAGTAATTGCCAACGTTAAATCTGCCGAATACAAAGACGGTGATGAGGAAAACGGTGGTACTACTATTACATTCAATTTGGACAGCAAAGTTGCTGAAGCAAACACATTCTACTTCGTAATCCCCGCTAAGACTATCGTTGACGCTTTAGACTGGATTACAATGATGGAAAAAGATGCTAGCATTGCTATTACTATTGGTGGTGCAAGCGCTGATGACATCACAGTTGTAGGTTCTACACCTTCTGCCAACTCTACAGTTAAGGTATTGGAAGAGATTTTGGTTGAGTTCAACACTGGCGCAGCAGTTCTCTATATGCCTGACGTAGTTGACGAATCAGGTAAAGTACTTAGCACAACCACATCGAGCTACACTGATGCCGAGGGTAATATGCTTCCCGACAACATTGCTCGTTTCATCTTGAATACTCCTATTGATCCCGAAACACCCACCAACGTTTACCTCGTAATCGAAGCTGGTAGTGTTTATGACTATCCCAACTATGCAGTTTCTAACAGCGAAGAAATTCGCATTATGATTACTGTATCTGGTCAAGGTGGTATCAATGGCGTTGAAATGGATCCTGTTTACGGTTATGTAGTATACGACCTCAATGGTTACCGTGTAATGCAAACCAAGAAGGCTGCCGACCTCGAGCGCCTCAACAACGGTATCTACATCATCAACGGTGTGAAAGTTCTTATCAACAAATAAGAAATAAACACATAACCTACCCTAGCGGTGCGTCAGTGACGCACCGCTTTTTTTTATAATAATCATAATCCAATACACACAACTATAAAGTAACACACAACCATTCATCATAAATACCGCCCTTATATTCACACGCAAGGAGACATTGACATACTTTCGTCTACCGAGAAGAAACGAGAGAAGAAAATATTTTTTTAAACTTTTTTGCTACAAAATTTGGATATATCAATATTAAGCCTTATCTTTGCACTGCTTTTGAGAAAAACGACAACGTTTTATCAAAAGGAGAGATGGCAGAGTGGTCGATTGCGGCGGTCTTGAAAACCGTTGAGGGTAACACCTCCGGGGGTTCGAATCCCTCTCTCTCCGCAACAAGAAAAGCAGACAGAAACTCAAATTTATTTGAAGGTTTGTCTGCTTTTTTCTTTTTGCAAGGATGTCGTGGCAGCGCAAGGGTTGGACGAGGTCAATCCCCCACTCTCCGCAGCAAAGGGTGTAAATCGAGTAGTTACGAGATAATGTTTACCTCTGCTGCATAAAAGCAAATAAATTACCTAGAGCAGAAGATTTATTTAAATAAATACTGGCGAAAAAAGAAGAATGAGCGTCTTTCTCTTTTCGCCAGCATATTTTTTTTGAGTACTGACAAAGCAACAATAAAGTTAGTCCGTTGGGGTCATATAGCCAATGGAGCAAACTTATTCTTGCGCTACTAACAGAACATTATTAACCCATCTTGCCTGTAAGGTAGGCTTTGGTGCGTTCGTCCGAAGGGTTGGAGAACATCGTTGAGGTATCGCCATACTCAACAAGTTCGCCGAGGTACATAAACATCGACTTTGAGGAGATTCGCATAGCCTGACCCATATTGTGAGTAACAATAAGGATAGTCACCTCCTTCTGAAGTTCCTGCATCAGCTCCTCGATATGAGCCGTTGCAATAGGGTCGAGTGCCGAGGTAGGCTCATCCATCAGCAATATATCGGGCTTCATAGCCAATGCACGGGCAATACACAGACGCTGCTGCTGACCGCCTGAGAGGAACGTACCTTTTTTATTCAACACATCTTTCACCTCATCCCATAGCGCAACGCTACGCAAGCAGCGTTCAACAGTTTCATCTTTTTCGTTTTTTGACAGATTGATACCATTGAGCGCATAACCCGAAAGCACATTATCGTAGATGCTCATTGTAGGGAATGGCGCAGGGCGCTGAAAGACCATACCTACCCTACGACGCACATCTATAGGCTCCATAGAGAGTATATTCTCGCAATTGAGCAGTATTTCGCCATCTACGCGGATATTGGGATAAAGATTGTGCATCAGGTTTACGGCTCGCAGCAGTGTACTTTTACCACAGCCCGAAGGTCCCATTATGGCAGTGATGGTGTTACGTTCGATGGCAGCCGATACATATTTTACCGCCATTGTCTGTTTGGTATACGACACGCAAGTTTTAATAAATTCTAGTATAGGTGTTACTGATTCCATTTTTTCGCAATATATTTAGCTGTAAGATTCAATGTAAGAACGAATAATAACAAGAAGAGTGATGCACCCCAAATCAATTCTTGAAGGTTGGGGTCATTGAAGAACTCCCAGATAAGCAGAGGTACAGCCGAAATGGGTTTGTCGATGGCAAAGCGGATAAATGAGCATCCAAGAGCTGTAAACATAAGTGGAGCCGTTTCGCCAATTACGCGCGAGATAGCCAATAGAACACCCGTAAAGATACCTCCGAAGGCAGCAGGTAGCTGTACTATCAGCATCACGCGGGCGCGATTGCCACCCAGAGCCAAGCCAGCCTCCTTGAGTGATGCCGGCAAAATCTTTAATGTCTCCTCGGTGGAGCGAATGATAAGCGGCAACATCATAATAAAGAGCGCTACACTACCGGCAATTGCCGAATAGCCCTTCATCGGAACAACTACCCAGATATAGACCACGATACCAATAATCACCGAGGGTGTTCCTTGCAGTAGGTCGGTAAGATAGCTCACCGTCTGAGCAAATCTGTTTTTAGGGTTTTCGGCCAAAAATGCACCGCAAAGGATGCCTACCGGAATTGCTACAACAGCAGCCATAGCTAGCATCAACATTGTTCCGACAATTCCGTTTGCAATACCACCGGGGATTGGTTCTCCGGCCTCAATGGCTTTCATTGCTTTATACGCAGTTGGGGTAGATTCAGTAAAGAATGACCACGAAAGCTGGTCGTAGCCACGCACAAAGACCTCTCCCAAAATGGCAAACAGAGGAACAGCCGTAAGGGCTGCCAATAAACACACTTCCCATAGCAACGCTTTATCCATTGCCAAACGATTTCTTATTTTTAACTTATCCATAGTTATGCTATTCTTGCGCGTTTAATCATTATTTTGCCTATCAAATTGATAAATGCCGTAATCAGGAATAGGATCAGACCGATGGCAATAAGTGATGATAGCCTCAAATCGTCTGCCTCACCAAATTGGTTGGCGATAATAGAAGCCATTGAGTTTCCTGTCGAAGTAATCGAATCGGGAATATTATTAGTATTACCTATAAGCATCGTTACGGTCATCGTCTCGCCCAAAGCACGACCAATTGCCAAGACATAAGAAGAGAAGATACCCGAACCAGCAACAGGGAACACGACTTTGCCATTAACCTCGGCACGGGTAGCACCAAGACTATATGCACCCTCTTTCAGATCGTTAGGAACCATCTTGATAAACTCGGCACTCAGCGAGGCTGCGTATGGCACAATCATAATCGCCAACACCAATGCGGCTGTCAATACGCCAGAGCCTTGTGGCGAAATATTGAGTGCCATAATCAGCGGGCGCAAGGTATAGAAGCCCCACAAACCATAGATGATAGAGGGAATACCCGCCAAAAGGTCGGTTACAGTACTCAATATGGCAGCAATGCGTGTTCCCTTGAAATACTCACCCACAAACAATGCGACAGGCAATGAAAAGGGGATACAAAAGATGAGAGCTAGAAGCGTAGTCATCAGCGTACCGGTGATAAATGGCAGCGCTCCATACTGCTCCGCTCCCTCGGTGTAGCTCCACTCCGACGAGGTCAGAAACTTAAAGAAGCCGAAATATTCAAAAGCCTCGTATGCGTCAGTAACGAGGGCGTAAACTACGCCCCCGCACACTATCGGCACTATCAATGCTGCCGCGAACAATAGAATTTTATATAATTTATCGCTCATAACAGCTCATTATTGCAGTATTGAGATACCGTCATAAGTAACAGTATTCAAATTTTTCATACTCAACTCTTTGGTTTTTTCCGGAAGCGGAGCATAATGCACCTCGGATGTGATGTGTTGCGCCTCATCAGAAAGAATATACATCAACAAATCGAGTGTTGCCACAGCCTGTTCCTTTGTGCGATCGGAGTAGTTCTGCTCCTTGTAGATAATCATCCAAGTGAATGTCGAGATAGGATATGCACCATCAGCTTCGGAATTGGTAATAGAACAACGTGTATCGGCAGGTATCTCGCCCGATGCTGCTGCTGAAATTGTTGCCGATGATGGCAAGACAAACTCACCTTTGGCATTCCGGATACTCGCATAAGGTATTTTTTGGGCAAAAGCGTACTCCGAGCCTATATAACCTATGGTGTTGGGAGTCTGCTTAATCACACCGGCTACTCCGGGATTGCCCTTGGCTGCCTGACCTAACGGAAAGTTAACCGATTTACCTGCACCAAATTTCTCTTTCCACATAGGACTAACCTTCGTAAGGTAGTCGGTAAACACGAATGTTGTACCAGAGCCGTCGGAGCGATAGACAGGAATAATAGCCTCCTCAGGGAGTTTCACATCGGGATTGAGTGCAGCAAGACGCTCGTCATTCCACATCTTAATCTCGCCGGCAAAGATATCGGCAATTACCTCACCCGATAGTTTCAATTCCTCAACACCATCGAGGTTATAGGCAACAACCACAGCGCCCATACAGGTTGGAACGTGAACTACGGCATCCATCTCTGACATCTCTTTGTCCGAAAGGAAAGCATCGCTACCTGCAAAATCTACAATTTTGTCACGAAGGTTGCGCACGCCACCACCCGAGCCGATGCCACCATAAGCTACTTGGTCGCCATTCACAAGACCAAACTCCTCAAATACCACATTGTAGAAAGGTAGTGGGAATGTTGCTCCTGCACCCGAAAGTTCCTGAGCCTCACGTCCTTCATTATTTGTATTTCCGCCACAAGCTACCATCGCTGCGGCAACAGCCAATATCATAACCGACTGAAAAATCTTTTTCATATTTATATAAGTATTAAATGTTTATACTATTTTAGAATCCAAAATAACAGTTAATATATGCAGAGAAACCATTCGTTGCGCCATCGGCTTTGGGCATACACATTCTGAAATTAGGAGCAATCTTCACATACTTGCCGAGTTTGAACTGCGCACCGAGTATTGCCTCTTGCTCATCTTTTGCGATGTTCCAATCATTGTTTGAGTATAGGTCATCAAATCGGGCGTAAAGATCGGCATACTTAGCCACTTTAACAGAAGCAAACACCGAGTAACCGTACAGCTCCGCATTGTCAACATTGGCAGCATTCCACATATGGTTATACTCAACTCCTACCGTAAATTTCTCGTGCTTGTATCCTGCAAATGCGGCTAAGTTTGCAATATCCTTTTGGCCATCTTCACTACTTTCGTTTAATCCTCCATAAATACGAAATTGGAGACCTTTTACGGGGGTCAGTGTTATACCCAAGCCGTAGTTAAGACCATCATTTACCTGAATTTTCTTGTAGCCTTCACCATTGACAATAATTGCATCGGCTGATACCCAGTCGGCAAACTTATAAGCTACAGAAATACCCAAATCGGCACTACTGCCAAATTTATATTTATCTTGAAAAGACTTCATTATATAACGATAGCCCCAGAACTTCTCTTGAAAATTGAACTGCGAGGTTGAAATTAAACCACCATTGAGAGTCAATCGGCCTTTTTTCCACGACACCATCGCATTCTTGATATATGCGATACGATGATAATCGGAAACATCACTCGATTTGCCAATATCCATTACAGCCTTTGCCGAGAGTCCGTTACCAAAGTTGTATTCGTAACCGAAATAACTACGATCCAACTCGAAACCGCGATCATCATTCTCAGCTCCAAATCCGGTGTGGAAATTTCCGAACACTTGAATAATTGCTTTGCCCTTGGGCTCTTCTACTGTGACATCCTGCGCCTGTGCGCCGATACCGATGCAGGCCAAAATACCTGCCAAGATTACTTTTGTTTTCATATTATTGTCCTCTTAAATTTGACACTGCAAAAGTATCGGCAAGACATCTCATAAATGTTTCAAAAAAATTAGGCTTTCGTGAAATGCTGACAATGAGCAAAATATTACATTTTTATTAAATCTTACTCATAGCATATCTACATCCATCAAATATCTATATTTTTGCAGAGTAATTATATAATAGGTATATGGCAACAAATCGTATATTGATTGTAGATGACGAGGAGACCTTGTGTGAGGTTCTAAAACTAAATCTAGAAAACGAGGGTTATGATGTAGATACTGCATTCAGTGCTGAACAGGCACTTGGCTATAATCTAAAAGAGTATTCGCTCATACTGCTCGATATTATGATGGGCGAAATCAGCGGTATTAAGATGGCTAAAATGCTCAAGGCCGATATTAAAACAGCCGATATTCCCATCATATTCTGTACAGCACGTGACACAGAAGATGATATGATTATGGGACTAAACCTCGGTGCCGATGATTATATTATGAAACCCTATACCATACGTAATGTGATAGCACGTGTCAAGAGTGTTCTGCGCCGTACAGCCAATCACAAAAACATAAGTAATACTCCACCCGAAAAGCCCAACCGATTAGTGGTTGAAGGTCTGTGTCTTGACTTGGAGTTCAAGCGTTGCACAGTGGATGGCGAGGAGGTAAAGATGGCACGAAAAGAGTTTGAGCTACTAGCCTATTTAATTCAACACCGTGGAAAGATATGTTCACGCGAACAGATATTAAGTCGCGTATGGAGCGATGAGGTGGTCGTGTTAGACCGCACTATTGATGTAAATATCAACCGAGTGCGCTCTAAGATTGGAGCTTACGGCTCGTACATTGTAACCCGTTCAGGTTTTGGCTATGGCTTCCGAGATTAAAATATCGTATCACAAACGACTGTTTCTTATGCTACTCGCCTTTTCGTGGGCGATTGTGTTATGCTTTATTGGATTTCAATATCTGCGAGAGAAGGAGTATAAGTCGGAGTTCTTGAATGCACAACTCCAACAATACAACCGTCATCTGCTCAACACCGTTGAGGAGGGATTACCGTATGAAGAATATATTGCCAACCACGACAAGCCATTTGATGAGCTACGAATATCTATTATCACACTATCGGGTGCTGTAATATACGACAACATCATATCGCTAGACTCGCTCGACAATCACCGAGGTCGTCCGGAAGTAGCCAATGCATTGGCAAAGGGTACTGGGTATAACATCGGTAGACAATCGGCAAGCGACGGACGAGAATATTTTTACTCTGCAACACGAGGTGACAGGGTAGTTATCCGCACAGCCATACCATATTCAAGCACACTGCGCGACCTCCTCGAAGCCGATTGGTCGTTTCTTGTAGTAATGATTTCTATCAGCATCGCTATGAGTATATTGGCATACTTTACCACTCGACGACTGGGTAAGGACATAGAGCGTGTCAATCGCTACGAGGCTGAACAAGAACGAAACCGTCTTAAACGACAGCTCACCAACAACATCAATCACGAACTTAAGACTCCTGTTGCTTCTATTCAGGTATGCCTTGAGACATTGTTGTCGGGGATTGCACTAAGCGAGGAGAAGCGACAAGAACTTATCGAGCGTTGCTATACACACAATGAGCGTCTTCGCCGTCTGCTTAATGACGTATCACTTATTACGCGTATGGAGGATGGGAGTGCTCTCATTAGCCGAGAAAGGGTGATAATCAACGAAATAATAGATGAGGTTTCTGAGGAGTTAGGGATATTACCCGAAGAGGATCGCTTGATGCTCCATACAGATTTTGGCGAAGAGGTTATCGTCGAGGGAAACCCGTCGTTGATAGGCTCTATATTCCGTAACTTAACCGAGAATTCTATCGCCTATTCGGAGGGTAAGAATATCTTTATATCGTTGGTCGAAAACAACGACAAGACGTGCTGCATCCGCTTTGAAGATGACGGCAAGGGCGTTGAGGACAAACAGTTGCCCCACCTTTTTGAGCGATTTTACCGCGTGGATAAAGGTCGTTCCCGCCAAAAGGGTGGAACGGGTCTTGGGCTTGCTATCGTAAAACACGCAGTTCAGTTTCACGGTGGCTCTATCACCGTTACCAATCGCACAAATGGTGGATTAAGATTTGATTTTACCCTGAGCAAACACATTACACCGTAAGTTATAATATGACACCGGCAAACACTTGATTGCGGTCGACAATGCTTGAACTCCATAGCCGAAAGTCCGATTTGCCGGGCGAGGCATTCCAATCTCAGACGGTGCGCAAAATCGCGTTGCCAACGGATGTCATTGATAATAGAGTTGAAAATGTAAGTATCCTTCTTATGCTCTATGCTCAATGTTTCAAGAGCATTGCGATGCTTATTCTCTTTGTAAATCATTTCGACTGTATCTCAACTGAAATTTTTTACAACAATGCGTACTCCTTTTGATGTATTTTTGTTATGTTTGCAAGTAGATAAATCAATAATATTATGAAAGACAATCTCATTATTACAATAGGCCGTCAGTTTGGTAGTGGCGGTCGCGAAATAGGAAAGATACTTGCAGAGATGCTCAACCTGAAATACTACGATAAGGAGCTTATCTTGGAGGCATCGAAGGCTAGCGGTTTATGCCCCGAATGTTTTGAGAAAGTCGATGAGAAAGCACCTAATAGGTTTCTCAATGCATTGTCAAAAGGATGGATGAGCGGTGCCAGTGGCATACCTGCTGTAAATGAATGGTCGGACGAAATGATTTTCAAGGTTCAATCGGATGTTATTCGTGATATTGCCACCAAACACCCTGCAGTGATAGTAGGCAGATGTGCCGACTATATTTTGCGCGACCACCCGGGATGTATCAGTGTGTTTGTACACGCCAATACAGACGATTGTGTACGTCGCATTGTAGAGAGAAATGAGGGCGTAAAAGAGAACGAGGCTCGTGACTTGACTCAAAAGCGAAATAAAATCCGTGCAGCATATTACAACTTCTATACCGACAAGGTATGGGGCGACGGTGCCTCGTATGATTTGTGTATAAACACATCGAAAATAAGCACAAAAGAGGCAGCCGAAATCATTGCCGACTTTGCTCGACGTACTCTCCGACAAGGATAAACCTAACAAAGAGTTTTGCAATAGGAAATAAGAATAAAATCGAACGCAAGACAGACTACGCAAAGGATACTAAAAACCGCCTATAATCACAACAATATGATTATAGGCGGTTTTTCTATACTTATATGTTACTGATAATACTCTATCACTCTATTTTGCACTTCGCTGCGCACAGGCATATCTACCGGAACCTGCCCGCTATCCATTTCCTCGGTATAAAGATATTGGGTGGTAAGTTTTCTTGCTGTCCAATTATTGTAACTATCGAATGCGGTATATTCTATTGTGGTGGTGTAATATAGCGCTGTATACTCTTCCATTTCTATACCATCAA
This sequence comes from uncultured Porphyromonadaceae bacterium, assembly GCA_937891845.1. Classification (GTDB taxonomy): domain Bacteria; phylum Bacteroidota; class Bacteroidia; order Bacteroidales; family Barnesiellaceae_A; genus Barnesiella_A. The sequence goes on from CALATP010000052.1 coordinate 87,484, forward strand.
TCTTGGACAATCGTCCTTCTGCATCATAGTATAATGTTACATTATGCGCCACAGCAGCCGATTCGTCTGGAGCTCCTGCATAAACAACTCGAAACACACGACGATTATCGTCATACAAAACTTCCAAGTTTTCTACCCAATCGGTAGCGGGATCATAACTCTGCAAATATGCCAGATTATTGTCTGTATCGTGACCATAAATATAATTGGCTACACGACTCACCTCGCCTTCGGGAGTAAAGGTAACAGGTTGCGAAGAGTAGAGATAATGGGCTATAATAGTGCGATTGATACTTTTTACAGGCCCTGACACATCAAACATTGCTTTATCATTCTTCGGAGCAACAGGGTCATAATACATAATCTTGCGCGTTTGTAACTCGGTAGCTCCGGTCATATCGTTTATTTGTGTACGTTGCAACCAGTTGCCTTGCTCATCAATCCTCTCATAACGAAAACTATAGGCCAATGTATCACAACCATACAAGCGGGCATTATGCTTGCTTACATCTAATTTTCTGACAAGTTTAGACGAGCCATCATAGTAATATTTAACCAACTGCTGAGTCGACTTGTTGTATATTGCTATTTGGTCGTTATTAATATAACTATACTCATAGGTGGGATTATAATCGTTGTCATACATAATACGCCCCATATCGTCACGCTTCATATAACGGAAAGCCATACACTCTCCATTGGTATCGAAATAAAGTGTGTCGACATATAAATCCGATAACAGCGGATCGACATATCCGGTCATTGCCTCAACCGGCCCCGACAGCTCCAGTATCTTCATATCGGGCGAAAAAGTTGCTGTATTGAGCATCAATGCAACACTTGTTGCTATTGAGTATATAATACTTGTGGGTTCCATATTTCAAGTAATAGGTTTAATATCTTATTTGTGTAGCTGAAGGGAAAGCGTTGCTATCAACCGTAATAGTAGGATACAACTTGACTTGTTCCAGAGCCGAGCATCCGACAAAAGCATCCTCCTCGATACGTTCTATCTCCTTGTGAAAAGATAATTTTATGAGGCTGGTACAATCGCGAAAAGTTTCGGACTTTATTATCGACAGCGGTGCCGAAATTTTCACATCTTCAAGCATAGAACAAGACATAAAAGCACGTTTCCCTATCGATTCTACCGTCTTGGGAATATTCAATTTGATTAATGACCGACAATTGAGGAATGCCTCCTCTCCTATCTTCATAACATCTCCCGGCAACTTGAGATTGGTGAGCAAGCCGCAATCTCTAAATGCGCCATCGCCTATCGATGCCAACGACTTTGGCAACTTGATATGACTCAACTGCTTACATCCTGCAAAGGCTTCGTTCCCTATAATATCTATATCGGCTGGAAGTTCCAATTGGGTTATATGGATGCAATTGCGAAATGCAGCATTACCGATATAACCTATATGCCTAGGGATATCCAATCCTATAAGCATCGCGCAACCATCAAACAGCCCATCACATATTTCGGTTATATTTCGAGACAAAGTAACAGTTACCAGCGATGTACAACCCTTGAATGCTTCAACCCCCAATGTTGTGACATAATCACTCATAATAATGCTTTGCAGATTGATACAATTGTAAAAGGCTCTATTGGCTACTGTTACGACACTACCGGGAATGACATACGAGCCATCTTTCAAGGCAGGAAAGGCGATGAGCCTTGTACATAACTTGTCAAACAAAACACCATCTTGCGCACAATAGTATTCACTCGCGGCTGCAACATCTATATAATTCAATTTATCACATCCATACACGACCTCATCACCAATCGATGTCACACTCGCAGGAAACATCAGATTCGCTAGTTGCTTGCAATGGGCAAATGCACCGGAACCAATAGATATAATACCCTCATTCAAGGTAATATGCTCAACACCGATACACCCCTTAAATGCATCGTTTCCTACCGTCTCGACCGAGGCTGGCAAATGGATAGATGATATTGCACTGCAACCATAAAATGAGCTATCACCCAAGCACTTCAATGACTGTGTAAATTGAGGTGTAGGGAGTTGTGCGCAATGTGCAAAAGCACCTTGTCCCACTCGCTGCATCGCCGCACTTGCAGTCATAGCAACAAGCCTTTCACAGTGAGCGAAAGAATAGTCACCTACCGACGCAACATTATCGCCCATAAGCAATACTCGCAATGATCGACAAGAGTAGAATGCACTATCGGGTACAAATGTAACGTTATCCGACAGTTCAACCATACGCAATGACGTGTTACGCCACATACATTTATCGAGATTGCGACCTATATACAACTTCTCCAATGCACTACCCTCATCTACAACGATGCGTGAATGCAGAGGTATATCCGATTTTTCAAAAATTAAAGTTTTCAGATTGCTACAACCTATCAATACCCGCTCACCCATTTCGGTTAACGATGCAGGTATTGTCAATGCAGCAAGTGAGGAGCAATGTGCAAACACATTATCGCCCAAATGTTTCAGTTGCGAAGGCAATTGCACATCAATAATGGATTTGCAACCTCTAAACGCATTACTCTCAATAGAGCGTATATTATTAGACAACTTTACTGCAACCAATGCGCTACAATTTTCAAACAACGAACCTTCTATTGTCGTAACAGCATCGGGAATAACAATCGATGTCAAAGCCGTACAATCCTTAAAAGCGCTATGGCCGATTGTACGCAAAGTAGTAGGCAATGTTACCGATACAAGCTTTTTGTTACGTGCAAAAGCCTCATTCGAAATAGATGTTACAGCATAAGTCACTCCGTCTACTACAACGCTATCAGGAATATTTATGTACGTTTCATCAGTAACCAACTCAACAATGGCACCATCGTTATTCACACCATACACTATACGGGCATAACTGTGAGATATGCAAGCAATTACCAAGCACAATGCGAGTATAAACCTATATTTCATAATTCTAGATTTAAGCGTTACCAATATGTAATTATACTACGTGATACACCTACAAAATTATACATACTTACTTTTAGTCGGGCCGGAATCTTGACCGATGTGAGTCGATAACAACCCGAGAACATACCGTATGATAGGTGTTGCAACGAACGTGGGAGAGAAACAGACTGCAAATTACGGCAATTGGCAAAGGCCATCTCGCCTATAAACTTGATATTACTACCCAACTGCACATCGGTAAGATTAAGGCAATCCATAAAAGCATAATCGCCTATATGAGTAACCGCAGTAGGAATATTGATGCGAAAAAGACTCAAACAATCGGAAAATGCACCATTACCTATCTTCTTTATACTTGTAGGCAACTCGATAGATACCAACCTGTCACATCCGATAAAAGCAGTGTTTCCTATTTCGGTCAGAGTAGCCGGCAATATTATTTCAGAAATACCCGAATGAGCAAATAATGATTCAGAAAGGCTTTCCAAAGGAGACATAACTACTACCCTATCCAACGAAGTACAAAAGGCAAACACACCCATCCCTACTGAGGTGAGTTTGTTGGGCAATATAACATCTTGCAACTGACTGCAATAGGCAAATGCACCATCACCAACAAAGAGTAACGTACCGGGTAGCACCAACTCACGTAACGATGTACAATGAGCAAACGCGGTATCGGCAATTTCCTCAACACCGAAAGGAATGGCTACACGCTGCAAACTTTCGCACTTGGCAAAGAGACCCGATGGCACCGCTGAAATATTATCGGGCAACTCCACATCCATCATACTTCTACAACCCGAAAAAGCCTCACAGCCCAAGTATTTGACACTATCGGGAATTTGTAAAGCCAACAACGAAGAACAATTTTTAAAGGCCGCATCTCCTATATAACTCAACGATTGAGATAAGTTGACAACTTTGAGTCCGTGACAATCGGCAAACGCCTCGGCCGGTATGGTCGTAACATTATCACCCATCGAAACACTCTGCAAGGAACTATTGTGCATCGTAAATCCATCAACATCACGCCCCATATAGAGTGTCGAAACAGGTATTTTTTCATCCAACACACCATCGACATTCAATGATTGGTTACTATCCTCAAATCGTATAGCCTGTATGTTATGGCAACCCGACAAAACCCCATCTCCGACAGACGCAACAGAGGCCGGGAAGGAGAATACCGAGAGGCTTTTACAATCTTTAAAAGCTCGTTTTCCAATATGAGTTACGCCGTCGGGTAAATCAATACCGGATAATAATTCACAACCTGCAAAAGCATCATCTGCAATGGTTGTCAACAATTGAGAAAGAGATACAGTATGCAAGTTGGAGCACCCCATAAAGGCCGCATTCTCAATACGTGTAATCGTATGGGGTAAAACCACAACTTCTATCTCATCGGAATGGCAGAAAGCTCCCTCGCCTATTGATACAACCGCATAATTAATACCATTAATCTGTACTTCATAAGGTATAATCAATGCGGATATACCATCACAATGCGACACTTCAGCACCGTCAGAGACCAATCTATACGACACATCGGCATTGGCACACAGACCGGTAAGCAATAATGTTATTATCAACAATACTCTACGAAACATAACGTTTATTTGTTTTTTATCTCGTTGAAATAATACAAAATTCTCTCTCAAAAACAGTTCCTACAATACATTTAATTCGATTTTCTTCGGAGTACTCTATTGTTTGGCGCGCATAACGTGACGCTCTATGCAATACCACGAAATCATCGATAATGCCAATGTCATAGATACGACCAGAAGCAATGCCAAATATATGTTATACTGAGGCACCCCCCAATACACAACCAATTGGATTACGGGAAAATGGAACAAATATATATCGTATGCAACATTATCATACTTACGCATCCACACAAACCAACGACAATTATAGGCAAAACCAATAATGACAATTGCAATGCACAAAGGCTCAATGGCATCAAACCACATTACATATTTAGATGCCACTTCCACAGCAAGAGCAATAGGGAAAAGCCATTTGATATACCGCTGAAAATAGTCAAAATAGAGCAATATGGCCACACCTGAATAAAAGAACAAGAACTGTCCGGCCACTTGTCGCTTCAGAATATAAAAAATTTCATTGGCGGTTGTCTCATACAAATATCCCATACCCAACTTATAAAGGTAGGAAAGGATATAAATCGCTATCAACACCCATATTTTATTGCAACGCAACAATATCCAAGCAACAATAGGAATAGATATATACAACAAAATCTCAACCTTCATCGTCCAAAGAGAACCATTAACAGCTTGCGTAACCTGTCCCTCAAAGACCCCCGGCAGTGATGGTTGAATAAAATTGGCAAACGTAAGATTAGCACCGAGGTACTTCCAAAAATCTGTCGAACTCAAATACTCACCTGCCGATAACGATGATATGAACACACCACATACTGCACACAAGAGTACTATAGCTATATAGGGAGGCAATATTCTACGAGCTCGCCGCACAAAGTACTGCTTCAAGGACTTACTGCGCAAATAGCTGTAAAAAACAAGAAATCCACTGAGCATAAAAAATCCGCCAACAGCAGTATAACTCGATGTAGGGAAGTAATTGACACTACCTGTAAGCTCGGCAAAATGGGCAAACAAGACTGCAAAAGACAAGTAATATCGCACGATATCAAGGTTATTATCATCGCGCAACAACGGTACGATTTCGGGACGTAACAATCGGCTATCCATCTTGTCTCAATTAATGATACAAAAATAATATTTTTTTTCGGAGCTGGCAAGAAGATATATTCTCGTACACACAGCGCACAAAAATAAAATACCGCGACTGTACAATCAACAATCGCGGTATAAGGATTATAACATCGTATAATTATAACTTACCGAAAGGGAAAGCAATACCTACACGTACATTGGCATTGACAGGATTGATAGGTATCATTTGGTTATTATATCGCATAGTAGGTGTGATACAATCACAACCAATAAACAAGTTGAAGCCATTAGGACAAATATTGATAAGCGCACCCATACCGGCTCCATATGTCGAGTAAGAACCATTTACGGCCAAATGCAACCAAGACAAGGGACGGAAGTTGACAACAGCCATACCCTCGGCATAAGTATAATGACCGGCAAAACGAGTTGATGACAAGATACCAAATGAAATCATACGATTGAGTATAGCATACTCAGCACCTATATTCAATGTTGTTTTGAGACTATATGTAGGACTTACATTAGAACCTTCTTTGAAATTAAACAATTCGACAACCTCATCCAACATCACATCCAACTGCTCTTCAAGAGGAGCTTCATCCGATGCAATGTTCTCAAAACCTTCATACTCAAATGTACCACCAGAAGTATAATCCGTCATACCATTCCACTTCATAAAACCAATATCGTTGATACCCAATGATACTGTAAGGTCGGGCAATGCAGCAGGAGTATAAACGGCACCCAAATCGATACCTAGACCCCATCCACCAATACCATAATTATCTACAACAAAAGGTTCGTCCTCTCCGTCAGTCATATAGAAACCACGCGAAAGTTTCATATCACCGCTAGAAGTAACCATCCAACGGTCGGATGTAAGAGACAGTCCGATATGATCCATTTGCATCGATGCATTGACAAGACCCATAAGGAATTTGACTTTTGCACCATAAGAGAAACCTTCGAGTGCATCAAGCTTGCGAGAATGACCAAATGCCATCTCCACGACCGATGAGGCTTGAAATCCTAAATTATCGATATTGTAAATAGCACCATTGGATGTATTATTACCCAACTTGACAAATTCCATCAAAGAAGCAGGAACAGAAAGGTTTATGTCGCTTTTGCTATTTATTACAACCGTATTGAATCCGCCAAAAGCACGGAATCCGAAAGATAAAACAGGTAAATCAAAGGTAACTCCCAAACGTTGATACTCGGGAAGTTGACCCAAGAAATCTTGAGCCGACACTTGTGATGAAAGACCGGTCACCAACTGACCATTGCGTTCAAAGACATAATTACCAAGACCAAAATTGGTATGTATACCGGCTTGTATACCACCAACAAGAGGAATAATAAAATAGTTAGATTCACCACCAAAGGCTGCATTCATTTCGTGGCGTTGCACCATACTTTCGAGGAAATAACCCGAATGTAGCGTCTGTGCCACAGATGTTGTTACGCTTCCCAATGTGACAGCAACAACAAGCGTTTTTATGATATTCTTAGCTTTCATTTTCTTGATGATTTAAGAGATTAATTGAATATTTCTTCTTCGTCAACATTGGCTCCTTCGGAGAGAGAGAGAGAAATATCGTTGAGTTGCAAATATTGGTCCGGGCGCAATTCACCACCGGTTTTTGAAGTAACGCTGAAATTCAATCGCACTCCAGCCAACTCGGACAACGTAGCTTTATCACCCTCGGCAACAAGTATAATCTCGATGCGAGAGTTGCTATCTCCTGCAACAACAAGAGGAAGATTTTCGATAGTCACATTATCCATCACATTGCCTTCGTGGTCAATAGCAAACGCATTGATAGCAAGGTCAAGCGGCAATGTATTTACAATCTCAGCAGCAATAACAGCCGTATGAGCGTATGACAAATATTCACCCTCACTATCAAGACCTGTTACATCGGTGTCGAGTGATAAATTCAACTCATCACCAAAGACTAGGGGTACACTCATACGATACTTGGCACCAAAGTTATATACAGAACCCAATATAAGCTCCACATCCGACTCGGGCATATAGGGTGTTGCTTTCATATATATCGACTTGGGCACACGAGATACCAATTCATTAAGATTGGGTATATAACCCATTGTGCCGGCATATTGAGCATCGTTGGTTAACACAATAGTTTCGCTTGTATTGGCATCGACGTGCAGGGGTTGTGACAACTCGATGAGCGGAGATTGAGTACCATCATAGAATGTGCTTTGCATCTCCATATCGGTTTCGATTGAAATAGGAGTAGAATTATCCACATCCAATTCAAACATTACCGATTGCAAGTCGAGAATGGCTGTACCATCAGAAAGTATATCGGGCAAACCGTCCAATTCGGTAGAAACCTCAACGGGGTCTACTGTTACTTGAGCGCGGGCTTTAACCGATTCAATTTCCGATTCAGACATCACAAATCCGACTTTAAAGTCTAATACAGGAGTCCATCCCGACAAGTCAAAAGGCTCATTGATATGGATAGAACCTTCATAATACAAGCTAGACTCAATATCAATAACGTGGTTGCTATTGGGTTGCAATGCCGGATCGAAGAGAAGGCCATCGATCTTGAAATGCACTACATCATCTAGCATACCATTGACAACGGGCAAATCGTGTGTGATGTGATATACGCCTCCTGTTTCCAAAATTATATCATCCTCGACAGGAACCAATTTCATTTGTTTAGGAGGTATTAATTTAAAGTCGAAAGTAAGGTGTGTTACTGTCTCGGGAATACCTTCGGTATGCAACGAAAGGGTTACAATAGTACCATCCTTAAATGTCAGCTCTTGCACATTGACAACCTGCTCAGGAACATCATTGATAGAGATACTAAACACCTCGGTAGTGCCGGGTATTTCGGCGTGTGCATCGGGAGCTTCCAAACCGGGAATAGTGGGTAGCGGACCACCTGTATAACCGGCTGCATCCATCAATGCAGCAATTTCGGGTATTTCGTACAATGACTTGTAGAAATCAAGGTGTGTTGTAGAAAGATTGGGGTCAACCTCATCAAAGTGCATAGTGGGTACTTCAATAGCTTGGGTACCGGCATCTCCACTATATTGCAATACGTAACGACCGTCTTGCACAACCAAAGTAGCATCTTCGGTAATAAAATCACCTAAATAAAACTTTTTGGTACTACCGATAGGAACATCAAGTCCATTTTCAAAGATATGTACATCACCGCCTATATTTTCCAAATCATACGTACCATCGCAAGACTGGAACATAAACGCCAACGATGCACTAGATATTAAAGCCAGCATCAAGCGAGCTTTAGTTTTACTAGAGATAAGCATAATGTAATGAATTATTAAATATTATTTTTTGCAAATTTATATTTTTTTTATCTTTAAACAAATATATCTTGCATATAAATAGGTCTATTTGCAATAAAATCAATATTCATTAACACATCAAAGAGGTATCAACACATCACACAACTTGTATTCCAATGCATAAACACAAGGATATAATCAAGATATGTGTAACTATTACCACAGATTGGGAGTTACCGACCTTGATTATATCCAACTTATAGAGTGTATTTTTTCGGTCTATAAAATTATATTATCTTTCTTGCACAATAATTCTAGCACCTGATGTATGGGATACATACTGCGGTGCATAATAAGATTGTATATCGGCCACACCGGCTTGATAAGTACCTACACGGTCGACATAAACTTTATATTGCACAATGTGAGTACCCTCGGGCAGATAATCGAAATAGAATGTATTACTAGCATCGGACGGAACAGTATAGTACCATAACCCATCACTATAACCATACTTCGACAGTTGCTGCAACGGCTCAAAGCAAGCCGGACGATTATCATTAAGAACCATAAACTGCATATCACGCGCCGTATAAATGTGAAGATATACCAAGACTTCATCACCTACACACAGTGTGGTTGAGTCGACAGGCAGCCATTGACCTTCACGTTGTACAAAGTACTGTCTACTTATACTGATATTGTCGCTTGCTTGTGACTCGACGTTACTTATCAAGTCGTAATATTGCCAATATAACGCACCCCACGAAGGTTGTTCGTTATGGTTTTCGATAGTTAATGTAGCATCAAGTGTGTCTATTTCACTACCCAGTCGGCTATACTTCTCATATCCCAATATCTGTTCGGTTTGAGGCATTTGTGGTAACGGGTTATCACCCCATATCAATTGAGAACGGAGCCCCGAAGTCAACCAATTACTACCCGATGTCAGCAATATACTTATCGCATCAAGAGTAGAAGGAACATTATACCACATCTGCGATTGTTTTTGAAGTAACAACCATTGACGCATAGCATCCAATTCGACACGATTATACGACACTTGCTCAAAAGCCTCATAAATGGCACAATGCACCTGTATAGCGCTACTATGATTATACGCTGTACTACGATTATTAGCCCAGAACATACCTTCTCCGGCAGTAGTTGTGGCATATTCACGCAAAGAGTTGATTACCTCTGCCGCATCTTGTATATAGCCACTCCTATGCAAGATGATAGCGATATAAGCCTTCTCCAACTCATTATACTTATACCATTCTCTTTGCACTGCGGCAATCTGCTTACGGTATAATGACAACAAATTATCACTCATTGGAATATCGGAATGCGCACTACGCACATAAAGATATAACAAGTCGGAATAAGAGAGCCGGTTGGTATTATCCTTGTTACGATTTATATACTCGGCATCGATATAACGCAATGCATCGACTATCATAAACGCTAGTGCTTCATCCTGTTTGGTTTCGCCCCACTCTTTCAATCTCGATATGTTTTTCAGAATATAGAGAGTCAAATCATACGATGTAGGCATTGTCTTAAACCAAGACCATCCACCATCTACACATTGCAACTCTTTCAATTTCTCGACCGATTGTCGACAAGCATCGGCAACCTTGACACTATCCAACAACAGTACCAACTGTTGCATCTGCTCGGTAGAGTTAACAGCATCCAGAGTCCACGGTGTTTGCGACAAAATAAGCTGTTTCAACTCCTCGTTTTGCATCAGTTGTGAAGTCAATGCAATCTCTTTGCCCGATTTATTCCACTCTTTAAGAGCGAGAACTATATTCGGATTTTGCCTTATAATTCCGGCCGCAACAGTGTTGGCATAGAGTGCAGCCATACAGTCGGTAACACTTTCGGTTACAGGCGTAGAAAGAGCCGGCAAGGCTGTTACTGCATACCACGCTGGATTATCACAATATTCGAGCGTGACACGATAATTATTGACCGATGGACGTTGCATACCACTTTGCATTTCGGCAAATAGTATGGTTGTATCATTGACACTCGATGATAAGAAGAACGGGCAAGTTTCGGTAATCAACTGAGTAGCCGGCAATATACCTATCAAGTGTTGTTCTCCATCGCTATACATAGGTGTAGAAACCCCTACCCTCAACCCCAATAGTGGTAATGTATCAGGAACATTGATGTGGAAATAAAGTGTCGTTTCGCCATTGGCGGTGATGTTTATAGCACAACTTTGCTCCTCTAGGATATTTTCGTATTCGGGATTATAAAGGGAAAGCATAGCGATACCTGTAAGAGGTTCATTCGTGGTATTCTGAACAACTACCGACAACACAGTTTCATCGTTCTGCCGCAAGAAACGAGGAATATTGGGTGACACCATCAGGGGTTTTGATGATATTATACGGTTGATATATTGACCGGAATAAAGATTGCGGGTAAAAGCCAAAGAGAAGAAGTTCCAAGTGGTGTTTGATTCGGGAACGGTAAATTCCAGCTTTACTTTACCTTGCAAATCGGTAACCAAATGAGGATAGAAAAACGCTGTTTCTTGCATATTGGTACGATACTCGATAGGTGTTGCAGGTAATATTTCGCTATCATCGACAAGCTCATCGGTAGACATCTCCAAGGCATCATATTGAACAGCACTTTCTTCTACCATTGTCGATGCATCTGCAAGCTCAAAGTTGGCAGTTGTAGCAGCATACTTATTCATCAATCGTCCACCTGCCATCGATCTTACCACGATGCGATTGTTTCGGTTACCTACCAAATAGGTATATAACAACGGAGTCGGGATACTGCGACACACAGCATCTGTGTATTCCACCCCATAATGCATATAGTCATTATCACTGTTATAATTATAGTTTCGCATCACCCCGACATAAGGCACATAAGGAGTATAATGTGTGTAAAGGCTCCATTGGTGGCCATACAATGCGTCGAGTGAGGCATCATACATCTCGGCCATAAAAAGTGCTTCGACAGGATTTCCTTGTGCATCACGAACAGTAAACTGCCACTTTTCAAGACTTCCCGATAGAGTCTTATCGCGGAAAGTTGCAGGTGTAATAGTCAGACGTGTATCGGGCTGACGACGATATATATTGAGTTGCTGATGATACATCTTTTTTTCTCTCACAAGGATAACATTGATACTCACCGCACCGCCATACGATGGCTTGTATAACAATTCGATGGGCTTTGTTTCGTTATCCAAAGACACACGGTATACATCTACAATATGACATCCTTCTTTTACGATGCAAAGCAACGATGCATCTTTATACGATGAACCGACAAGAAACATTGCAACTTCATTGTCATTGACAGTCTGCTCGATGATGGGCAACCACAATGCAGTGGGAACAGGGGGGATGGTATCATATTGCGAGTAGAATACGAAATCGATACTGTCACACACGAGTGTTCCGGCACTATCACAAGTAGACATTATCAATCGGTATGCACCCGATGACATTGCGGCATAAGGCAATTCCAGACTTCTTTCGCCTGCCGGATAGTCTTTATGCCAAATACTCTCGTCCGATTTTCTTAACATTCCGAGTGGCGTATCAAATCCTTCGGTATGTAAAGCATATAAATCGACACACAATGGTAATTGCAACAAAGTTCCTTCACTATTGACCATTGTAATTTCAAACGGAGAAACTGTTTCTTTGCACACTTGTGCGGGCAAAGTACACCTAAACATTACAGCAGTTCCCGATACCGAAACAACGGCAATATTGCTTTGTGACTCACCGGCAGACGATGTTACCACTACCTCGGTGATATATCGGCTACCCCACTCGCGCCATAACTCATTCTCGGGTTTCTCCGTAACAAAACGGAAACGGAAACGGCCTTCGGCATCGGTCGTTGTACTGTCGGATACTATTTTCTCACCATAGCCGCCATACCACGATGAATGTTGAACGGTATAACGAACAGAGGCAAACGGAACAGGTACGCCCGAATAACTGATGGCTCGTCCCGATACCTCTATGGTATCGCCATATACATACGTACCTTCAATAGAATCGCACTCGACATAAAACCGAGGTCGCTTATACTCACTCACCATAATTGAATGATGCTGTGTCACATCACCGGCAGTTGCTCCGAAATGCCAATTTCCCATTGTTGCTTCTATAGGTAACACGACCGAACCGGCAGCCGTTCCGAAACTATCTGTTGTGAGTGTATCTTGCCATACAGTATTGTACGACGCATCGCGCAGTTGCAATACCACTTGTTCTCCGGGCAAAACCGAGCGTATATCACTACCTATTTGGTATAACAACACCGAAAATTGCAATTCCTGTCCGGGTCGATATATACTGCGATCGGTAAAGAGTTGCAGTCGTTGACTCGCTGTTTGGCGATGCTCCGCAACATATCCGGCACCGGCACGCAATGGACATAAAGCTATATTATCAAGTACAATAGAGTTGCGATACGAGGCAGATTGTACGACAAAACGGCACATACCATCACTATCGGTCGCAGCCGTTTGTAGCACTGTACCATCGGGCGAAAGGAGTTTTATGCGTTGGCCTTCGATGGGTTTTCCACTATTACAATCTACCACGAGTGCCGCCGTTTCATTATTACCCAGTCCTATACTATATAACATATAGGGAGTAACCACAAAGGTCGAAGTGGTTGTTTCGCCTCCCGAATGCAATTGCATTTTATACACACCGGCAGGCAATGGTGCCAATATTTCACATCTTTGACGAGTGAGAAATGTCAGTGTATCACTGTCATTCAATTGTATTACACCCTTGCGTTCGAGCCGTGCATTTTCCCACTCTTTGATGGCATATCGGCTATCAAAGCCATTGGCCGGAATATCAAGGCATCGATATATCTCATACCCTATGTGACCGACATTGCGATACGACACCTCTATTTTTACAGAGTCTTGCGGATGAATGATAAAGGGGTGACTCACATTTATCGCCACACTAGACAAATCGGAGCATATAGCACGCAGACAATCGGTGCGATAATACTTGGGATAGCGTGCTATCCAACGTTGCAAATCGTTGTAGTGTTGGCGTTGTGCATCGGTACTATCGGGAATAATAACGGGCAATAGGGCTTCGCGTGCCACAACTGCTTCTATCACATAATCATATCGTTCATAATGTGTAATCAGGCTGTCGAGAACTGCTATTTTGACTTTTTCATCATCACCTTGCAGTTCCAATTTCTTGATATCGAGCAGAAGCCGCACCGGAGTTCGTTTTTTATGATAAGTCAAGGCTTCGTTTATCCAATCAAGTTTCAGCGAATTATCATCAACAAAGCGACACACATTTTCTACTACAAAGTCATACATTGTCGGATAAAAGCGTTCTACCCACTTCCACGCCACATAAGTATCGTTTTCGTCGGTTGTTATCACACTACGATAGTGCGACAAAGGAGTCTTGCGCAGTGATTTTTGCGGTTGCAAGGCTACTCGACACAACGAGTCGACAGCCTCTTGATAGTTGCGCACATTCCACGTTGCGATATTAGGATTGTGTGCTATATAAATGCGCGAATGTGCATCATAGTCGTTTTGTAAGCAATATGAATAGAGTTCACACAGATAGATGGCAACGACACTGCGGTCGACAGGATTGTCACAATTGTACATCACACGTTGCACCTCACCTATTGCCACACCTATGCTGTCGGTATCTATCAACAGTTGTGCTGCCGAGAGTTGCATCAGAGCATCTATCAAGTGGGGTGAATTTCCCTCTTTCAATGCCACATCAACAGCCTCACGCGCCTCGCGCAACACTGTGCGGGGTTGCTTCAAGAGTTGTTCGTGGCGCATTGCGTGTGTATTATCTTGCGCACCGAGGCACAAGTTACACAAGGCCATCAGTGTCAATATTGTGCATATTACTCGTTTCATCATCGTGCTGTATTTACATTATAACAACCATTTGTTCTTTCTATATCTTTTATGACTCTATTGCAATAGTATCGTTTAATACAAAGTTAGCAAAATTAAACAAAAATGGCGAGCTGCATCGTCGATGCAGCTCGCCATAGTATGATATTGCAATAAGAATAGGCTACATTACAACTCCAAGTCACCGTTAAACACTTCGTGCCAAGGCAGACCTTGTTTTGAGAGTTGTTCCATAAACGGATCGGGGTTGAACTCCTCAACGTTATACACACCGGGCTTGCGCCACTCACCTTTGAGGAACATCATAGCACCTATCATAGCAGGTACACCGGTTGTGTAGCTTACGCCTTGAGCGCCCACTTCTTTATAGGCTGCTTCGTGGCTACAGTTGTTGTAGATGTAGTATGTGAGCGGTTTGCCCTCTTTGTCAATACCACGAATACGGCAACCGATTGAGGTTTCACCTGTATAGTTTTCGCCTAGTTCACCGGGGTTGGGCAATACGGCTTTGAGGAATTGGATAGGTACAATTTCCACACCATTATACATAATAGGCTCGATACTTGCCATACCGATGTTTTGTATTACGCGCAAGTGTGTAAGGTATTCTTGACCAAATGTCATCCAGAATCTAGCGCGCTTGATGCTAGGGAAGTTCACTACAAGCGATTCAAGTTCTTCGTGATAAAGAAGATAAGATTCGCGTGGACCTATATTAGGATAGTTAAGAGTCTTGTGGATTTCTTGAGGTTCAGTTTCAATCCATTCGCCGTTTTCGTAGTATTTTCCCTTTTGAGTGATTTCGCGAATGTTGATTTCTGGGTTGAAGTTGGTAGCGAAAGCCTTTCCGTGGTTACCTGCGTTGCAGTCCACGATGTCAAGATTTTCCATTTCGGAGAAATAGTGCTTAGCAGCATATGCTGTATAAACTCCCGATACACCTGGGTCAAAACCACAACCTAGGATAGCAGTAAGTCCAGCCTTTTCAAATTTTTCCTTGTATGCCCATTGCCAGCTGTATTCGAAGTGAGCTTCATCTTTAGGCTCATAGTTGGCAGTGTCAAGATAGTTCACACCACATTCAAGACAAGCGTCCATAATAGTCAAGTCCTGGTAAGGAAGAGCTACATTGATAACGATGTCCGGCTTGTGTTTCTTAAGCAAAGCTACTAGTTCCGGTACGCTGTCGGCATCTACCTGGTCGGTAGTGATGTTGGATTTGCCGATAGCTTTTGCCACAGCATCACATTTACTTTTAGTGCGTGAAGCAATTACGATCTCGTTGAAAACATCAGGATTCTGTGCGCATTTGTGAGCAACCACTGTACCTACGCCTCCTGCTCCGATAATTAATACTTTACCCATTTCTTATATGAATTTGTCGTTATTCAGTTAAATATTCTTCTACAAAAATACACTAAATAAATGATATTCCAATCATTTATTGAATTTTGTTGAGGTGGGACAGCAGGTCGGCGACGATGAAAGTGCTGCCGCCCACAAAAATCATGTCGTCGGCCGAAGCAGCTTCCAGAGCCGCATTATAGGCTTCGGGCACGGTAGGGTAGTCGTTGCCGTCGAGTCCTCGGGCTGTAGCAAGTGCTTTCAGTTCGCTTGCAGGCAGTGATCGGGGTATAGCCGCATTGGTGAAATAATAGGTAGCATAGCGCCGGAACATTTCGAGAATGTGAGTGATGTCCTTGTCCTTCACGAATCCCAGAACGATATGCAGACGGCTGTACTTCTCTTTTGCAAGCTGCTTGACGATATACTGCACTCCTGCTACATTGTGCCCTGTGTCGCACACGGTGCGAGGCGAGTCGTTTATCACGCTCCAGCGCCCCATCAGTCCCGAAATCTTGCATACATTGGCAAATCCCTCAGCTATAGCCTGTTCGCTTATGTTTATTCCGATATTTCGCAGGGCCTTTATGGCATTCAGCACGGTGTTGGCGTTCTTTATCTGGCAGTTTCCCGACAGCTCGTTGATGACGGTGCCGTTGCTGGCAGTTTTCATAATCAGCTTGTCGTTTTCTTTTTGGTGTCCTGTAATCTGATTGCAGTCTTCGGCGAAGGTTATAGGAGCGTTCACCTCGTGGGCTTTCTCTATGAATACCTTGCGCAGGCTATCGTTGGCTTCTCCTATTATAGCAGGAATGCCTGGCTTTATGATGCCAGCCTTTTCGCTAGCGATTTTTTCTAGCGTATCTCCCAGGAACTGCGTGTGGTCGTAGGAAATGTTGGTGATTACGCTCAGAATAGGGCTTATGATGTTGGTGCTGTCTAGTCGTCCGCCTAAGCCTACTTCAATGACTGCAAAATCCACATTCTGCTTGCGGAAGTAGTCAAAAGCCATGGTGGAAGTTAGCTCGAAGAACGAAGGCGCACCTTCAAATCCCGAATTGCGGTATTCTTCAACGAAGTCGATAACAGCCTGTTCGGGAATCATTTGTCCATTTACTCTTATGCGCTCTCTGAAGTCAACAAGATGCGGTGAAGTGTATAGTCCCACTTTATATCCGCTTTGCTGAAGAATAGAAGCGATGAGGTGTGATGTGGAGCCTTTCCCGTTTGTTCCTGCCACATGTATGGTGCGGTAGCAATGGTGAGGGTGACCGTACATTCTGTCCAGGGCTTCGCTAGTGCCAAGCCCTTCCTTGTAGGCCTCGCCGCCTATGCGTGAAAACATAGGCATTTGGCTATATAGGTATTCTGTAGTTTCCTGATAGTTCATGTCAATAAATTAGATATCCTGCAAATCCTGCCAGTATAATCACCAGAATGGGGTGTACCTTGGAGAAATACACTATGCCGAATGATGCAATACATATTATGATGCTTGTGATTTGCTCGAAATTGGTAACACCGAAATTGTCCTTGTTGATGAGCAGAAGCGCTGCCGAACCGATAAGCCCTACGCACACAGGCCTTAGGCCTGAGAATACGCTCTTTGTTACAGGACTGTTCTTGTGCTTGTTTATGAAATGCCCG
>CALATP010000053.1 GCA_937891845.1 uncultured Porphyromonadaceae bacterium
TAGCTCTTGACGATATGCTCATCAGTCTTGATATGAGCAACCGAGCAAAAGTTGTAGATTTCCTATTGAAAATATCTGATAAGTATAAGATATATCTATTTACCCACGATAGAGCATTCTTTGAACATTTTAAAGAAAGGATTTATTTTGCGAACAAATCAAAAGGTGTAGCAAAAGAAGATGGTTGGTTATTTAAGGAATTGTACAAAGATGATACTCCTACAAATAATCCTAAGGATTTCAACTCTGAATCAGACATTGCAAGAGCTCGTAAACATTATAAGGAATTTGATTATCCCGCTGCTGCGAACTACTTACGTAAAGCAGTAGAGGCTATGGTAAATGAAGTCTTTCCCCCTAAACTATCAAAACAAAATGATGGTGCTAAACATGAAAGGCTTCGAAATGTATTGGAAATATCATTTGATTTCTTTTCGAATATACAAGGGTTTGATCTTGCAGACTTGAGTAGATTGATTGCTAATTTGAATCTACTAATGAACCCTCTTTCGCATAAATCAACTGAAACTAATGTGTATAAAATTGAGCTGAAAGAAATTTTTGCCATTATAGAAAGATTGAGCCTTCAAGTACAAGGATTAAGTATTGAAGAGGTACTTCCAAGAAAAGAAAAAGTATATTTATATTTAGAGGAAGATGAACATATAACCCAGAAATATGAAATCGAACTACAGCAGGAATTATACAAATATATTGTTGCAGGGACAACCAAGGTATGGCAGCCAGAAGCTAAATCAACAAGAAGTTGCACTATTACAGACGGAGTTGAAGGTGGATACAATAAGAATGAACATTTTAAAGGAAGTTTAGAAAAAATCTGTCAAGATATACATAACCATAAGAGGAAAGAATATGCTGATAATTATTTAGAGTTGTATAAAGACAAAAATAACAATGTACTCAATTCTATAATATGACGCATAATATATTTTATTCATGGCAATCAGATATTGATGTATCTGATAATAAGAATTATATAGAGAAATGCTTGAGGAGAGCTATTTCAAGATTATCAAACGATATAGATTTCTCTATATATCTTGATATTGACAAAGCAACCAATAAAAGAGTTGGGACTATAGATATAAGTGATTCTATATTTAAAAAGATCAATACATCAAAAATATTTGTTGCTGATGTGTCAATTATTAATTTTAGGGCTAAAAAATATAAGAAAACACCTAATCCTAATGTATTAATAGAATTAGGTTATGCTGCAAGAACTTTAGGATGGGAAAATATCATATGTGTGTTTAATACAAAATATGGCACACCTGAGATGTTGCCTTTTGATCTTAGAAACAGACGAGTTTTGCTTTATAACAGTGACAAGGATAAAGACGAACTAGTTAATGCGTTATTCTCTGCGATCAGCAATACTCATAATTTAAATACTCCATCTAGTATTATTAGTGATTATTATAATGCTAAAATAGATACGTTGTTATTGACTATTATTTCAGATTTCGGGAAATTAAGTTTTGGGTATAACAATTATTCATTAACTCGTGATATTATTACAGAAATACTCAATATTGATAGGATTAAATTGATTAAGACATTAACTAATTGTCATTTAATAGGGTTTCAACTATTTAAGAATTATGATATTGTCATAAGGGATTTAGCAGAAATACTGGAAAAAATACTTGTATTAAAACAATATGATGATAGTTATTATATTCCTTTGATTAAGATAATAGATTGCCTGCGTTTATACAATAAAAATTTAAATAGAAGGTGGCATTTAGATAAATTAGAGATAATCTCAGAATCTTCAGACTATTCAATAGTAGAAAGTAATGATAAAAATCTACCTAACAGATATATCTTATTAAGAAATATAGAAAATGGAAAGAATTCTGGCCAAGTTTGTGATTTTGGCGACTTTCACAGAAGAGACCATATAGAAAGTTTGTTGACAAATTTTACACTAAAAAATGATTCACTTCGATTTTATTCTGGATTTATATGCGAAATGTTGGAATATATAAATAAATGGATAGATAATAATGGGGGCGAATTTATACTTGATGAAACTATATTAGAATACAGATAAGATGAGAGTGGATAGAGAAATAAAAGAAAAATACTTTGATGAAAGTGATACGAGTTTTGAAGCTCGCAAACTTTGGTATAAATTCAAAGATGCTATATTTTATGAGAATCGTTTCTTTGTAAGGCACCAGCTACTAGATATACTATCACAGTATATGAAAGAGAATACTCTCAATATCAAGCCGGGTCAAATTTATTATAGGGCAAGGATTATAGATGATAGTTGTATAAACGACCATATGATTTATAAATGTTATAGCGCTCCCGATGGGGAAAAATTAGATGTTAAATATGTTGGTAAAGCAAACCCATTTAAGGGGCTAACGAAAGAGGCCTCGTTTGTTCCTCCAAAGAATGTAAAAGTTTCGGCTGGTCGTGCAAATCCTAAATATGTTAAATATCTCTATGTTGCAGAAAGTCCCACAACGGCAATTTTTGAAGTGAGACCATTTATTTATGATGCTGTGAATATTGCCAAAATACAAACAACTGAACTTTTAAAAGTAGCTAACATTGCTGTAGATCTTGATTTATCCAACGACAAAGATACCACTGTAGATATGCATGTAATGGGAATGATACAAGGGGCTTTTTCAAAACCTACAAACAACACTGATGACTATATTCCAACTCAAGTTATTGCCGAATATATAAAAAGCCTTGGATATGATGGCATTAGATTTAATAGTTCTATTCATTCAGGAGGAGTAAATCTTACTATATTTAATTACGAAAAATGTGAGGCCATATCCTCTCAAGATTTCAGAATAGAAAATATTAAATTAACAGCAAGAGCTGCGTTCGGTAGTGCTAACTATGATGGAGATATGTGTTACATTGTGGATAATGAACCTAAGTATTATGATTTCTCAAAGTACCCATATATTCAAGATGACAATATAATTAATAAAAACCATTAAAATAATACGAGTATATATCAGAAACAAACCGCGTAGAATACAAAAGAGAATAGCCCTCGTAGCTTAATTTGACTTGATTTTTTGTGAGTGTATAATACTATAAGTGCTCATGAACTGCTCATGATAGTGTCCATGATGGCACCAAGTAGGCACTAAGATAGAACTAAGTTGGCACCCAGTTGATATAAGGGTGTAAAAGTTAGTGCATAAGTTATGTATAAGCTAATTTAATGATACTACCATGCAAGTGACTATGCAAGTTCCCAAGTCGTGAAACCTGTTTATAATAGGTTAAACTATCAAGAATTTCTTTACAATTCAATTGCTGATACATTTGATTTCTCAAAAATGTGGGACATGTCTCACTTTTTTAAATTAGACCTGCGACTAAAAACTAATCAAACGCGCAAATTCGCACTCAACCTATCATAAAATAAATAAAAAGTATTATCTTTGCATATTATATGATATGTTACGGCTATGGCTAAGAGTACAATGGGGACAAAATTACCCCGAAAGTTGGAACAGAAAATGCAAACTGTTGGCGAGCAGATAAAGCTTGCTCGCTTGCGTCGTAATTTGAGCATTGCACAGGTGGCAGAGCGTGCTACTTGTTCGCCTCTTACGGTTTCACGCATTGAGAAAGGTGCCCCCACAGTGGCGATTGGTATCTATCTTCGTGTGTTGTATGCTTTGCAGCTTGAGGATGATATTCTCTCTTTAGCAAAAGATGACGAACTCGGTATGGCGTTGCAAGATATGAATTTGCCACAGCGTGAAAGGGCGTCTAAAAAGGAGTAGTAGGCTATGAAGAAATTGTATGTATATGCCGATTTTGATTGGCTCAAGGATATTGAACTCATTGGAGAACTTGGCTACGAATCGCTTCGTGGCTCGGACAGTTATAGTTTCAAGTTTGCCGATAGTTGGATTAAAAAATATAATGCCATCACCTTAAGTGAAGATCTTAACAACTATCCGGGGATACAATATACCCAACCGAATAAAGATATCTTCGGCTGCTTTGCCGATGCACTGCCAGACAGATGGGGGCGCACTCTTCTCCTCCGTCGTGAACAAATTTTGGCACAAGAGGAGAGCAGACCAGTTCGCCGACTATCATCGTTTGACTTCTTGACGGGTATTGATGACTTTTCCCGTATGGGCGGATTCCGTTTCAAAGAAACGCCTGATGGTGAGTTCATAAACGCTGACAACTCTTTGCGTATTCCACCATTGACAGACTTGCGTGAACTCATTGCAGCGAGTAAAGAGATTGAGAAAAGTGAGGAGACCAATGCACTCCCCGAAAAAAGATGGATTGCTCAACTTGTGCAACCGGGCTCTTCGCTCGGTGGTGCTCGCCCCAAAGCAAATGTTGTAGATACGGACCGCAGTATATATGTCGCAAAGTTCCCATCATTGAAGGATGACTACGATGCAGGATTGTGGGAACATCTCTGCCATCTATTAGCCAAAAATGTGGGCATAAACGCTGCCGAAACAAAGGTGATTAAAACAAACGATAAGCATCACACGCTTCTTTCTCGTCGTTTTGATAGAACGGATAGCGGCAAACGAATACATTTTGCATCTGCAATGACATTGCTCGGGTTAAATGATGGCGACAACGCTACAACAGGACACGGATATATTGACATTGTTGATTTTATCATTAGCGGTTGCACCGATGTTGACGCGAACTTGCGAGAACTATTCCGCCGAGTTGCATTCAATATATGTGTCGGCAATAGCGACGACCATTTCCGCAATCATGGTTTTTTACTTACTGCAAAAGGTTGGACTCTTTCGCCTGCATACGATATGAACCCGACACTGAACGACCATCAAAGTTTGCTCATTAATAGCAAGACCAACAAAGCAGATTTGTCAATTCTGCTTGACTCGTGCGAGGAGTATATGCTCACCCCAGAGGTTGCCAAGGGCATAATCAACGAGGTTGTAACTGCTGTCAAAGATTGGCGAGTATTAGCAAATAGATTGGGTATTGCCAAGCGAGAAATGAGTTTGTTTGAAGGTGTGTTTGATAATAGGATTAAGTTATAAGATTAAGGAGGTTTATTATGTACGATGACAACAATGATATAAAGAAAAGACAAGTAGAAGTTCTCAAAGAAGGTTTAGAACTACAGAATGATGTAAACGAATTTGCAAAAGAAATAAATAAGGGCATTTCTGATATAAACTATGCTTTATTTGGTAATAATATAGTACAGATGCGTGAGTGTGCTATTTCAATTAAAAGAAAATACCCACTATTTTATTGTTATCTCCCTAAGCAAGTTCTTCCATTCATACCTTCTATTCCAATTGAAGATATGGAATATGGACAAATACGCACAGTCCTTATAGCAGAGATTAATGCACTGCGAAATATGGTAGATGATTATGGATTATCGCAAGGTATTAAGAAGGGTTTAGAACTTGCAGTAAAATGGCGTATAGAAGATATTATGAAAAAATAAGATTGCAGTTCCCATTTGTATATAACAATAATTATATACCTTTGCATCAAAGTAGGAACTCGACTCTGCGAGACACTGCAAAATGGTGCAGAATTTAGGTGGAGCAATAGCGGGAGATTACGTTTGTTGCGATTCTTTAACGCAAAGATATAGAGCCATTTAGAAATGAAACTCGTTTTCTGGTGGCACCACAGCAAAGAAAAGCAAAACAACGTAAAATCCTGATTTTCAACGAAAATCGGGATTTTTTATTTTCTCATCCTGACAATACATCTTACACTTCACACTCCCCCAACTACAATGATAGAGATATCTTAGATGAAACAATACGCAAAGTTTGTAATTATTATGAATACAATGTAAGTGAACACAATTTACTAGTAAATTTGCTACTAAATATTTTTGAGTGCAAAAATTGAGCAACTTACCACAATAGAAACAGAACTACTATAAAAAATGCAGCAATAGTTAATAAAATTTCAAAACCAAAGTTTGTTGCAGAATAAAATGTCTATGTTTATAGAATATAGACAGCTTTCGCTATGAAAATATTTAAGCGAGCTCAATCATTCTCGCTTGTTTATTACTATATTTGCCATAAAATGATTGCAAGAAAAACTCCTGTGTTTATAATGTTTCTTTATTACATAGTATGGAATATAGTATAGGATTCAAAGATTTACCATTCATTCCCGAGGCGAATCAAGTTGTTTATGTCGAAAATACATTTGACAAGAGGGTTAATGATTTTGTTATACACAATTATGACCTATTGTGTGCTGAATTCATAAAGCACAAGTTGGACTTTGTCTATCTTCCATTTTATTTCAATACACCCACACAGGAAGAGAAGGTGCGGTATTATGTTCCGTATTTAGTTTCTCAAATAAATAAACTAGGTACTATAAGCAACTCTTTTTTGCTCAACTATATGGCGCGTCCCGAGAATAGGTCCAAGATACAGCCATCTCTTCTTTCCTATTCACAAAAAGAAGATGCCGAGTGGATTTTCTCGGGGTTTACTCTTGATGATATGATTGACGACAATGCAGATGTATCATCTATTGTCGAAAGAGTAATAGGCAAGAGGAAGGGGGTAGAAGAATATAAAATGGCTGATATTCGCTTCAGATCTGTAAGTGAAGACGACATATTAAGTGATGCGAATGAACAAGCTAATCACAAAGCTAAGATTATGATGCATAGATTAGATTTGGGATCGCTTTTTGGTAAAGAGTATACCGACGAACAGGATGCTGAAGATGATATAGACAGGATATTAATTGACCTAAAAACTACCATAGAGACCTTAAGACTGCGAGGAGTGGCATTGGGCGCAATACACGAATTTATAGACAAGCAAGAACCTATATCACCGCTTGTGATAACAGAAGACTTGCGTCTATTTCTGCCATTATACAATAATATAGAGATAGAATTGAGTGCGCAGAAAAAGGCTTTGTTCTTCTTATTTCTGAATCATCCCGAAGGTATTGTGTTGCAGCGTTTGGATGAGTATCATAGCGAGTTGATGAATTACTACAAGCAGACTAATAAAGGTGTGCTTACCCCTAAAATGGAAAGGAGTATGAGAAGACTTGAGGAGTATGGGAATAACCAATTATATGTAGTAATTGCTCGCATCCGAGAGGCTTTTTGTACAAAATTTGATGAGCGGTTGGCTCGCAATTATTATATTAGCGGCGAGAAGGGACTGCCCTATAGTATACCTCTCAATCCCGACTTGATTAAATGGGAGGATTGATTCCTTAATAAGAAAACGTATTAAAAACATAAAGCAAGCTTTGCAAGGCTTGCTTTTTTGTTTTCCTCGTCATTATCGGTATATATCAATACATTTGCAATACAACTCTTAGTTGTTAAATGTATTGATATAAAAATAAATAGAAAAGAATACTAACTATGAATATTATTTACTCAAAAAAGGATTCTGTCGACAAAGAGCAGGCCAATTGGATACGACAAATGGAGTATATACATAGTCTATGTGTTGATTTTCGATTGTCTTGCTATAACTATAATGGCAAATGGGGTGTATGGCAAACCTTAAGAGATGAAAGAATACTTGTAGATCCATTGAGTTTGGTAAATTCATTGTTTGTTGATGATACCTACAGCATCTTTATATCGGATGAAGCACAGAAACGCAGCTCGTGTTGGGTGGATATACGCAAGGATTTTTTCTGTATGACTTGGAACACAAACCACCCTGACTCTCCGATAAAAAAGCAGTTAATGTTCCGATTTGATGAGTATATAGCCCAAATAGCAACATCAGTTGGGCAACTCTATGATGTGATGAAAGCTGGAGAGACCGTATGTTATAATAGGTATGACCTAAATCTTGAAGCACTTGAGACAGCTGTAGCTCAATTGAGAATAAAGTCGGTACAACCCAATGTGTATCGTTTAAGAGCCTGCGACGTGGTGGAAGAGCGGTTCGATTTTACTCCATTATGTAGTGATGAATACCGCATAGGCATAGGAGATAGGCACTTTACAACATTTATGGTTGGCGACCTAGAGTTGATACGCTATCAACTTGAAAGTATTTTTTATGGCGAAAATGCCACAATTAAAGTTGCCTATGAATATGATGAGACAGTAATGAAGATTGAACATAGAAGTATATTGGATGAGATAATTCGTACAAATGAGGGCTATCGGTATACATACAAAGATTATGCAAAGGTAACGATACAACCCAATTCCTTTGTACAAACACCAATAATAGCAGGCTATTGCAACTATACAGATACTATCCGTACATTCTATGAGGGATTGTTGCGTATGGCATTACTTCACGACAAAAAGGAGTATGATTATATTCCCGGGTGCATAGAGGCGTATAATATGTGTAAATCGCCTTTGATAGAAACTTTCTTGAACAACAATAAACGAGATAGTTGTAAATCGAGCATAAGGCAGGTGCGAATAAAGGAAATTGTAACCATAAGCCCCGATTATGATTATTTTCTAATAAATCAGGAAAATTATACCATCGACCTTGGAGATTTGCCTGATGAACAAGGCAACCCAATAGTAATGCCAGAGTTGGAAACGTGGCAAAGCGAGATAAAGCATCTTATTGTCGAGGCCGCAGTGGGTAGAGATGTATTTTTCGATTGGGCTGACTGGCACAGGCGTGGCATAGAACTTGCCAAACGGTTACGTAAGCAATTGACTACATACTATGATTTGTGGTACAGTGCACCAAGCGAAGATAAAAGCGGTATAATAAAAGACAAGATTCTAATTATATAAAGAAGGAAGTGACTATAAAAGAGAGGATTATTAAATTTATCAAAAGAAAGGATATTACGCAGAAGTTTTTTTGTGACAAGTTGGGTGTGTTGCATAATTACATTACAACCATTAACAAGTCTATACCATCTGATAGATTGGTCCAGATAATAGAGCTATACCCAGACCTCAATATAGATTGGTTGCTAACCGGTCAAGGAGAGATGCTGCGAGAGGTGAAGCAAAATGATAATGCACAACCTGCTTTGTCGGTGGATGTGTTGGCTTATTTGCGCGAGAAAGATAGCGAACTCCGCGCAAAAGATGATGAGATAAGAGAGCTTCGTGCGCGTATAGATGAACTTACACGCGAACTTCACGA
The DNA here is from genome assembly GCA_937891845.1 of uncultured Porphyromonadaceae bacterium. Lineage (GTDB taxonomy): Bacteria > Bacteroidota > Bacteroidia > Bacteroidales > Barnesiellaceae_A > Barnesiella_A. The sequence continues at coordinate 9,132 of CALATP010000053.1, forward strand.
ACGCGAACTAGAGATTGTAGAACTTAAAAAAAGAGAACCACCTTGTGGCGAAGCGTGCCGATGTTGTGGCATCATCGCAAAAGGTTGGTTGAGAGTGAGGATAAAGGAATAAACAACCAATAAAAATAAAAAGGATATGAAAAAAGAATTAAAAGATTTAACAATAGCAGTTGGAGGCTTTATTTTAATTGAAGGATTGGGAATATTGGCAATTATGTTGTTGGATGGATTAGATGGCAAAATATATAGTGCGACAATTAAAGCAATTACAACGACAATGGCTGCGTGTTTATGTGGATTGTGCTACTATGTTTACTCTGTGATTAAGTCTTTATTTAACCTCAAAATTAAAAAACACAGTTGTAAGCATCTCGAAACAATATTACACAGCGGTTGTAAAACATTAGGGAAAGAGGAGGTGCAACAATTGTATGATATTGCATTTGGTGATAATGATGTTGCAATAGAATGGATGAATGAAAACCAAGAAATAAGAAATAAGCTCAACAAGAAAATTCTATATTATGATTTGTCGCAAAGTGAAAAAGCGGAGTTAAAAGAAAAATATGATGTAATAAATAAAAGGTCGGATATTGTGTTTTATTTAAGGTTTTACAAAAGACAAAGTTATGAAGTTGATGAGATATACAATAAAATATTAAATCAATATTAATTATGAAAAAGATTATTATTACAATGTTAATGCTTATAGCCGGGATGTCCGGTATAGTAAGCGTCGATGCACAAGATTATGATGCATCGGCCAGTAAAGTGTGGATATGTGTAAGTCCTAATGCCAAGCGTTACCATAGAGATTACGACTGCAAGGGATTGCAAAGCTGCAAGCACGACATTATAGAAGTGTCGGTAGCCGAAGCACAAGATAGAGGATTGACAAAGTGTAAAATGTGCTACGACTAATGTGCTACCTTTTGTGCTACCTTTAGCTAATTATCGTTGTAAGTAATTGATAATAAATATATTCTGATACTCCCCATAGGTGTACGAAGATTTAAGATAATTAGTAATTGTAACACGCTATAAATAAGATAGTTAAGCACATCTTGTTATAGTTTAAATTGGAGTTGTGACACACAAAAGGTAACACAGAATAACCCCAAATAACATCTTTGTGTGTCATTTTGTGATACCCCTAAAATTACTAATTATATATGAAGTTATACTAGACAAAGCATAGACTAATTGTAAATATACCATTAAAAAGGAGGATACTATGGAAATCGAAAAAAGATGGATGAAAAAATGGATTGAGTGGTTGCTTAATATAAGCATTTTTTTGACTGCGTTTGATTTTATCAAGTTGCTTGTGGCAATTCAATATTTGACTGTTGTAGAACTTGTATTCAGCACTCTAACTGGTGTGATGAGTATTGCCGGTTGCATTATGATACTCTACACACAAAAAAAGAGGTATGGAATAATATTATTCTTTACTAGTATTTTGCTATCATTGGTCATCCTCTACAATGAGTGGTATCTAGTAGTAGGAAAACTTGCTTTATGGGGTATATTGCTTGGTGTAGTAAAATATAAAGGCAAGAGTGTTATTGAGGTTTGTTTTTCTGAATAGAATTTTATTGAGCTATGAAAATTGATGATAATTCGAACTATATAAAATATGAAATCAAAAAAGGCAAAGAGTGTGCCTATATGTCTCACTATGGCGAGGTATGGGAAGATGGGTTTGCAGTAGAAAATTATGATATTTCTAATAATAATATATACTATGAAGATGCTGTTTGGAATGGACATTCTGCACACATCGATAATTGTTGGAAACGAATCCTTGCAAGGGACTTTAATCGTTGGAGAGATGAGATAAATAAAACAAAGCAGAACCTTATTGATAAGGGCACAAGAGCAGGTACAGAAATTGTCAAGGAGTTGAAGGAGGGCGATTATGTCTTCATTGCTGTGCATCCTTATGATTTGGAAGATGAATTTGAAAGAATAGAGTATTGCTTTCTTGAGGTTGATTCTGTTGACAACAATTTTGTATGTGGCAAACAGATGTATATAAGCACTTATTTTTTTGCTTACAGTTATAATAAAATGGAGCTAAAGGGTGAGGATTATTGGTTAGATTGTGCATTGGAAGAAAATAATGTGATACGCATAGATAAAAGTGAGTTTTATCTCGCAGTTGAGGATTTTCACCGGCTTACTACAAAGCTTATGTCCGAAATAAAGAAGATGTATCACGGTATATTGTAAAAGTAATAGTCCTATTATTAATGTGCTATATCAAACGCTGTGTCACAAGAGAAGTATATTATATGTTGAATTATAAAAGAAAATAGTGATGGCTTTTCACGAAAATTTTCAAGAGGAATTTAATGTTTACTACACACCCAAATGGTTTAAGTTGCGAAGCGAACTCTATGCCGAGGCGTGTGAGTGGAAGCCCCGCAATCCGGATGAAATCTTCTTCCACTTTAAAAATCTCGATGCGGGTTGGATGGATTTTGACGTTTATGTTAATGGAGAAAAGAGGCACGAGTGTTATTTTAGTGCTGTTTTTAATCCTTTTCATAATCTGAAGGTGTGGATGGAAGATATTGTTAATGATTTTAAGATGAGCAGTACACTGCCTATAAATATAGAGGGGCGCACGTTGATATTTCATTATGAGAATATAAAATTGTGCGAAATCTCTGATAGACGTCGGTGGATTAGCAATGAGAGGGATAAGGACGAATGGGAGTTAACCGATGCCTATACACATCCTACCATAGGATTGTTTTATATCTATGATTCGGCTTGCAAAACCTTACCGGTTGTGTGTATGTGCCAAGCAAAACAACTGTTATCGTGCCTATATAATGCACTTTTGCGTTATGCTATAGGCCCACATAGTGAGAAAATAGCTCAAGAGTGGTACGACGATGACTATGATAATTGGTACTTTTATAATACCATCAAATCACCGTTGATTGAGTGGTTTATATACTCAAAATGGGGATATAGGCATCAAGTTCCTCAATTCACAGCTACATCGGTAATAAAGGAGGCTATACATATGTGGGCCGAATGGGGTGATGGCCTTTTCTGGAGCAATGGACTTTGCTGTGGTAATGCCGAGGGGTTTGTGGTAAAAACGGATAATAAGCGAATAGATCTTACTGATATTCCGGAGCTACGAGTATGGTATGACGAGTTTGACAATAGTTATTGTGAGGAGAAATGGTCGGATGACAAGTATCAAGAATGGCTTAAAAGAGGATGGGAACTAGCTCAACTTGTAAGAAAGAAGCTACCTGATAGTATCGATCTCTTCTACCAGTGGAAAGAATACTCACTACAGTGTAACATTCAAGGTGATAGCGATATACCATTTATAGTCCCTAATGAGAATAATAATTTATAGTACCGCAATATTATGAAGAACAAAAAACATCCCAATATTCAAGATTTATATAGCATTGAAGATATAAATAAAGCAAAGGCTTGCTATAAACTCACCGGATATTATCCAATTTCGTTGATGCCCGGTGATCAAGAGGAGGTACTAGGCAACACTAGGTCTTTGGGTGTCTACAATCTTTCTAATACCTCACAAAGGACTTACACTCTGAAGTATTGGTATGCAGTGCAGGTATGGAATACTGCAATAGCAATAATAAGTAATAGTATCGTTGGGAATGAACTGATATATATTCTACCCCATTGGGAGGATAGGGATGACTCTTTCCGAAAACTTGTTAATAATGATAAGTTTACTCCCGATATGGTTGGGAAACTATGGAAGTTATTAGAAGATCTTGCAAACTCCGGCAATATAAAGGTACACGAGGGGTTCTTTATTGAGAATGCTACAAAAGGTTATTGGGGCGCTCCTTCAAAATGTCACATAGAGATGAACTGCCGATTCTACATCAACATAATTCTTGATACAGAAAGCTTCCACAATCACACATTCCCAATTGAAAATATTTGGGAGTACAAGTTTAACAAAAAGAACAAAAGCTACAAATGGGATGAGATAAAACACCTCTTTTGTGAAGTGTCACTATCCGTTCGCGAGTTGCTCAATCACAAATGGATGAATAGAATAAATAAGTATGACAAAGAACTTATAGAGGCTTGTTCTAATTTTGATATTGAAGGAGTAAAAAGAGCTGTTGAGAGAGGAGCTAACGTCAACACCCTTAGCAATATGGACGAAACACCATTAACCCAAGCTATTGGTATGTACAATGATTGCTTTGCATATAAAGATTATACAGAGACTGAACGAGAAGTGATTGAAAACGAAAATTATCACAAACTATTACCCATAATAGATTATCTACTCAAGCAAGGTGCCGATATAAATCTTTTTGGATATGATGGAGATTCACCTCTTGTTGCTGCCTATTACACACGTTCTACTCGTTTGGTAGAATATCTATTAAAGAAAGGAGCCAATCCCAATGTAAATTGTCATTTGACAGACTCTGCCAACGAAAGTATATTTTGTAGTTCTATATTGAGTATTATTTATTATTTATATAGCGATGATGATGGAATTGGTGAAGATATAAAGCGTGTCGTGAAACAATATGGTGGCAGGCTATACTATTTCGGCTACAATCCTATCAAGAAGGAGTATTCCGGCAGAGCTTTTGTCGTGTTTCATCCTACAGAAAACGCCTTGTTTCTGGATTGCGCCTATGATAATTGTGGTGACAGCAAAACACTACACATAGAGGTAAGCGAAAATGAGTTTGTAGATATAGATATATCTACAGTAACAGGGCTTGAAGAATGGCATCAAGAGTTTATAAATCTTTTTTATAATAATTCCGATAGGAGTGACGAAAAGTGGCGCGATTGGTTCGACCTAGGACTTAAATTAGCTCGGAAAGTAAAGTTGCTCTTGCCCGACAATGTAGATTTATACTATCTGCGTGATAGCAATCCACTTTTCATAATTCGCAATGATGGCAGTAAACAGTGGAACTATTACAATGGGAAACATATTTGGGTAGAATAATAATAACCGCCAATAACGATAATCGGCAATCTTGTAACAATAAAACATATTGCGTATTTTTTCATAATATAATTGTGCTATTCAAAGATATATAACAATAAATTACTCGGCAAATAGAGAACTTAAAAATGGATAAACTCGAACTCGTCTCGTTTTCACAGCGACATTATTATTGACAACTAGAATTAGAAATAGCTTGCGATAGAAGGTCTGGATGGCTGTAAAAGATATTCACAATCAAATATGCAAAGAGGTAAATCTATAAAGAACTCGTTAAAATTATTAATATGAAGACAAATGCATTGAGACTTTTAGAGGACGTCAAGAGCCAACTTAATCAAATTAAAATACCCAATGCCGAAAAATATGAGGCTAATATAATAGCTTTTCTCAATCAGTGCCCCCACGATCTAATATTACAAGATGCGCAAGTTAAATGGGATGAGAAAGAAGAATTTGACTTTCGTTGGGATACAGCGCACCTTGATTGCAGATTTTCAATCGGTCTGGAGGAAACCACTTGGCACATATGGGTTGGCATTAACACCCATAACCAAAATGATGAATGCTACCAACATGGAATTGGAGGCATAGAAATAGACGGTAATGAGGATTGCTTCGCTAAAATCTTTTATGAAACAATGGAATGGGAAATTTTAATATGCCAAAGAATGTAATTATCCATCAATTATTACCAATAGCCAATCCCAATAAACACCAATAAGTAGGCAAAAATATAAAAGAAAAATCGCTAAGTGTTGTTTTTCAACTGCTTAGCGATTTGTTATGTGGTCCCACTTGGGCTTGAACCAAGGACCCCCTGATTATGAGTCAGATGCTCTAACCAACTGAGCTATAGGACCGATATTCAGATTGATTACTGAATGTGGGTGCAAAGGTAATATTCTTTGATTATATGTGCAAGTTTTTTTGGTTTTTTATTTTCGATTTTAAGTTTTTCTTATTTCTATTTATATTTCTAATGTTTACTTTCGTTGGCCGTTTTTGCATTCAACGACACCACATTCAACTTATATACAACATATTACAAGTGTTATAAAAGATATCCGCTTGTATTTCGTTGCAGATATAGATTCTTTTTGATTAAAAAAATATCTTTCACGGGGAACTTTTATAGCTTGTTATTTGTTATTATTGTTAGAATTTATCACTATTAATTTTATTACGCTATGAAAAATGAGATTAAAGCATACATTATGAAAAGTGAGAGGTGTTACGATATAGAGGATATAAATGAGCTTATCTCTAACTTGCCTCATCACAAAGCTAAGATTTTGGGGATGTATCTTGCGGGTTATACTTACGACGAGATTGCGTCTATGTATATGGGTACTCCGGAATATATAAAAGATACGGTGAATGATTGTATTACCGACCTAGAAAATCAAAGTCTTATAAGCAAACTTATGAGGATCTATTTACAATAGCACGTTATAGGCTGTTGATATGGGGCTGTGCTCAACTGCTTGCGGGTAGCTACTCTCGCGATATGGGGGCTATATTGTAAGCGAAATTAGACGGCTTATTTCTTGGTGCGTAGTACTATAATTATTAATTTTGCGCACCTCAAAAAGCTACACAAATGAGCAGATGCCTAACATATATGATGAGTAACGGACTGCAATTGGTGCATTACCCGCAGGCGGGTCGTGTGTCATATTGTGGTTTTATTGTCAATGCAGGTTCTCGCGATGAGAGACCCGACGAGTATGGATTGGCACACCTTGTAGAGCACACTATCTTCAAGGGGACAGCTCGCCGACGTGCCTGCCACATACGCAACAGGATGGAGGCTGTCGGGGGAGAACTTAATGCCTTCACGTCGAAAGAGGAGACTGTTATATATAGTATTTTCCCATCGGGGTATTATGAGCGTGCAATGGAACTGATGGGCGATTTGGTAGCCAATGCCAACTTTCCCGACACCGAGTTTGAGAAAGAACGTGAAGTGGTTGTCGAAGAGATTGATATGTATCGCGACACGCCCTCTGAGCTGATTTATGATGAGTTTGAAAATCGTCTTTTCGCCAACCATTCGTTAGGTCATAACATACTTGGAACTCCTTCCGACTTGGCACAAATCTCGTCCGACAAAGCGCGACAATTTTTATCCCGCCATTATATACCTTCTCAAATGGTATTTTTCTCGCTTGGAGATATTCCTTTCGAGCGCATCATACGATATGCCGAGAAGTATTTTACCACAATAACAGCCCGTCCCGATATGCGCAAACGCGTTGCGCCCGAGGTAGTAATGCCTTTTGAAGAGCGTATTTCGTGCGACACACATCAGGCTCACGTTGTACGCGGGTGTCGCACTTATAGTCTTTACGACGAACGTCGGTTGCCTATGTTGCTATTAAATAATATTTTGGGCGGACCTTGTCTCAACAGTCTGCTCAATGTATCGTTACGAGAACAATGCGGGTATGTATACACTGTAGAGTCGGCAGTTACCAATTATACCGATACCGGAATATTTTCGATATATTTTGGCACAGACGTACGTTACGTCGACAAGTGTCTACGACGCATACGCAATATTCTCGATCGCATAAAGGGCTCATATTTAACCCCATCACGAATAGCAGCGGCCAAGAAACAATATTTGGGACAGCTTATGGTGGCCGAGGATAATAATGAAGGATTGGCTCTTGCCATTGGCAAAGGTTATTTGCGACACGGCACTATATTGTCGCCCGAAGAACAGATAAGTCGCATCGAGGCCATTCGTCTCGACACAATGCAAGAGGTAGCCAATGAGATGCTAGATGCCGATAAGTGGTCTATGCTTGTTTTTCAACCTTAAAAATCATAGGAGATGAAGATAGGAACCGTAGAGTTGGGTAGCCAGCCGGTGTTGTTAGCACCAATGGAAGACGTTACCGATACATCTTTTCGATTACTGTGCAAGGAGTTTGGTGCCGATATGGTTTACACCGAGTTTGTAAGTGCCGATGCCCTTGTACGCAGCATCGATTCGACAAGACGCAAATTGCACATTTGCGACGAAGAGCGTCCTGTTGTGATACAGATATACGGTCGTTACGTCGAGTCGATGGTTGAAGCGGCAAAGCTGTGCGAGGAAGCACATCCCGATATTATCGACATCAACTTTGGTTGTCCGGTCAAGAAAGTAGCGGGAAAAGGAGCCGGAGCCGGAATGTTGCGCGATGTACCCAAGATGCTGGAGATAACTCGCGCTGTGGTTGATGCCGTAAAAACACCTGTTACAGTAAAGACCCGATTGGGATGGGATTGCGAATCGAAAATTATTGTCGACCTAGCCGAACAACTACAAGATTGTGGAATAGCCGCACTTGCCATACACGGGCGCACTCGCAGCCAAATGTATACAGGCGAGGCCGACTGGACACTTATCGGTGAGGTGAAAAACAACCCTCGTATGACCATCCCCATTATTGGCAATGGCGATATAACAACACCTCAACGAGCCAAAGAGTGTTTCGATCGTTACGGTGTCGATGCAATAATGGTGGGACGAGGTGCAATAGGGTCACCGTGGATTTTTAAAGAAATAAAGCATTACCTCAACACGGGAGAGTTATTGCCCACACTCAGCATCTCAGAGAGAATGAACGTAATACGTCGTCAGTTGAGCGAAAGCGTGGCACGCCTTGACGAACGCCGAGGCATCACACACATACGCCGCCACTTGGCTGCAACGCCCTTATTCAAGGGTATTCCCAATTTCCGTGACACTCGTATTGCTATGCTACAAGCCAATACCGTACCCGAACTTCTAGACATACTGCACAGAGTAGAATACGACATCCTACCCGGCATTGGTTGCGAACAAACTGCTTGAAAATATTATTATATCGTTTTATTGGGTATCGATATGTAGTGTTGTAAACACACTACCCTGCCCTACGGCTTGATTGAGATAATCCTGCGAAATAGCGTCATATTGAGGATTGATGGCATATACTCCTTTGTCATTGACAAATCCCCACATAATACCTGTTTGCACTGCTGCCAAGTCACCTACAAAGGGATATGCATCTGTAAATTGACGTTTGATTACTATATTACCTTCCTTACTTATATATGCCCATTTACCGGCTATTCTGACAGGAGCCAATCTGGCATTACCAAATGGCTTAACATCCTCATACACGCACTCAATAAAAGTTTTACCGGAGGCATCACACCAACCCCAATACCCATTATTGCATATCATATATATGCTACCATCGGGAATCATTCTTTCGTGTTGGAATTCGTGAATGAGAGTGCCCTTGCGATCGATGGCAAAATAGCGGTCATTAGCTTTTATCAACGCATAGCCTTCATCGTTAAACGAGTGAGCCTCTTGATATTGATAAGGTATAACCAACTCACCCAACAGGTTGATATATCCCCATTTACCCTCTACATTATCCTGAACTGCCGCCAATCCCAATCGGAAATCACGAACAGCCCTGAATTGCGCCGTAATAATCTCGTTGCCATTCTTGTCCAGATACCCCCAAAAATAGTAATTCTTTTTGAAGGTTGAAAAAGCCGCTCTGCCTTCTTGAAAGACGCGCACCTCTTTGGTCTTACGCAATGAGACTTTTACCTCACCCTTGTCATTTATTGCTCCCGGCATATCACCTTTTTTAGATACCCAGGCAAGACCTTCGCTAAACACCGTTGCTTTTTCATACACTGCCGGAAGAGCAGGCATACCTTTGCGATCGATATATCCCCAATTACCATCTTTGTCCTGTATAAGGGCAAAACCATTATAGAATAACGACGCATCTGTAAAACTGTTGGTAAAGATATACTCATCCATATAATTGATACATCGACAACTATCGTCACTAAAAGCAAAAAGATAATCGGTCTGTGGCTTGGTAGCATTATCTTTACCGCCACAAGACATCATCACAAGTGTTAATATACAGAAAAATAGCAGGTTATCAAAACGTTTCATAATACTAAATCGAGTAATGCACAAAGTTAATAATTATCGGTCAAAAAAAAATAAAAATGTATACTAAAAAATTGAGTAAAATAGAATGTTTTTTGCTAACTTTACACGATAATTGCAAATAGTAGCTACGACGCAAAAAGTTTTATGCAAACACCTGTATATCACATACCTGCATTATTAGACGAATGCATTGAAGGATTAAATATAAATCCCAACGGAATATATGTCGATGTGACATTTGGAGGAGGAGGACACTCGCGCGAGATTTTAAAACATCTGGGAGCGAGCGGGCATCTGTATTCATTTGACCAAGATGAAGATGCGCAAAGCAACATAATGGGAGATGAGCGATTTACTTTTGTATATAGCAACTTCAGATATCTGAAAAACTTTCTACGCTATCACAACGTAGAGTCGGTAGACGGAATTTTGGCCGATTTGGGCGTATCTTTCCACCACTTTGACGACTCGGAACGAGGTTTTTCATTCCGCTTTGACGCGCCACTGGATATGCGAATGAACAAACAAGCACATCTATCGGCTGCCGATGTGTTGGCAACTTACTCGGAAGAACGATTAGGAGAGCTTTTTGCTCTATATGGCGAGTTGCGCAACGCACGACGCATAGCAAAGGCCATTGTGGCACAAAGAGCCGTGGGTGGCGTAAAAACAACAGGACAACTACTCGACATAGTATCACCCTTTATCAATCGCAAGCAAGAAAAGAAAGAGTTGGCTCAACTGTTTCAAGCCTTGCGCATAGAAGTAAACAACGAAATGGACAGCCTGCGTGAGATGCTCAATCAAGCAGCCCGGCTCCTCAAACCCGGAGGACGATTGGCGGTTATAACCTACCATTCGCTAGAGGATCGCATCGTTAAGAATTTTATCAAAACAGGAAATGTAAACGGAGTGGTCGATAAAGATTTCTTTGGAAGAGTCAACTCACCTCTGAAAGCAATCAATAACAAAGTAATTGTTCCGTCAGAAGAAGAGATTGAGCGCAACCCACGTTCACGCAGTGCCAAGTTACGTCTGGCCGAGAAAGGAGGAGTCAATGAGTAAAGAGAGAGAAAACACCGGAAAGACAACTCCCAAAAGAACGAGAAGAGTTGCCGCATTGATTCTGGCAGGAAAGTTCTTCCCTCGCAAGTTTTTTATTGACAATTGGGGAATACTTGTCACATTTGTAGTCTTGTCATTGGCCTCAATTGCCCACCGTAATATGTTCTTATTGCAGCTCAATAAAATCAAAAAACTTGAGACTGTACTAGCCGACCGCACAACAACTCGTACGCTGTTACAATATGAACAAGAAGAAAACTTGCGTCTGCACGAAATAGATATGGCTCTAGAACGATATGACTTAAACCTCATACACTCTCCCGAGCCTCAAAAAGAGATTGTAGTACCCAATAAGCCGGAGGTAGAGAATGTCAGAGAATAAGTCAAAGAAGAGATTTAACAGCCCTTACTGGTTGGTTTTTACCATCTTTGGGTTGTTGGCAACGGCTATTGTGTACAATATGGTGCGCATATCGATTATAGAAGCACCCGAATGGAACAAAAAAGCCAAAGAGATGCTCCACCTGGACACCCTGCACAATGTAGCACCTCAACGCGGTGATATATTGGCACACGACGGTACACCTCTGGCACAAACGGTAGCGTTGTATACCGTAAGCATCGACTTTAAAGACCCGGGACTCGACCCTTACCTTTATGTCAACACCATTCATCCCGAGGGAAGCCCCCTACCCGATACACTGAACCTCGACACGCTATGCGAATACTTGGCTACGCACTATCCCGTGCGCACGAAAGCCGAATATGCAGCATATATATCACAACGACGCGACTCCCTACATTACTGTGAGTTGATAAAGGATATTGATGTCAGCCAGCTCAACGACCTCAAAGCCCTCTCCATTTTCAAGCATAAAACAAAAGGCAAAAACACCGGTCTTGTGAGTAGCAGAGTATACAAGCGCCTATATCCTTTCGACTCATTGACATCAGTGGTGCTGGGTAGAGCATCATTGGTTACAGCCGAGATGTTGGAAAAAGACTCAACCTACCAACGCAATGAGTGGCACGGTACATCGGGACTGGAGCGTGGATTGGAGGAAGTACTTTTTGGCACACGAGGCAGTAGTGAGAACCGTCAACGGCACTGGGGTTTCAGCCAATATGTTGTCATTCCTCCGGTTCCGGGTAAGGATGTTATCACAACATTGGACTTGACAATGCAAGAAATCGCTGAACGTAATTTGATGGAAATGGTGAGCAAACAACACGCCAGCTATGGCACAGCTATAATTATGGATGTTGCCACCGGAGAGATACGCGCAATGGCCAATGTTGACAAAAACAGAAAAGGCAAGTACACATTCAAGACATCACGCAACTATGCCGTGACTGCCATAGAACCCGGCTCGGTGATAAAAACACTGTCGATGGCCGTTGCTTTGGAAAAATTGGGCAACATAGATGTTCACAGAAAATTTGATTCGCACGGCGCAGTACCGGAGATAAGGGGTTTCAAAGCATTAAAAGCATACGAGGATATCATCTCCCCTCACCGAGTAATCGTACGCTCCGACAATAGAGGTATATGCAAGATGATAACCGACATCTATCGTCCCAATTACAATAACTTCATTGAGGACGTGCGTGAAACGCAAATTATCAAAACCGGATATCTGAAAGAACTACCCGGCTCAATGAACCCCATCATCAATAAATTGAAATTACACCCCGACACACCTCACCACTTCTACTCATTTGCTCAAGCCGTATTTGGCTATCATAGCCTTATATCACCCCTATCTACTTTGTCGGTATATAACGCCATCGCCAATAATGGCCGATTGATGCAGCCACAAATTGTCAAAGGACTGATGGTAAATGGCGAAATTGATACCATCTATGCACCAATATGCCTCAACGAACAACTCTGTACACCCACACACGTTCAACAACTACGCGAGATGTTGTATGGAGTAGTTTATGAAGATGGTGGAACCGCAATACGTATACGTGGTGGCCGCGTAAAGATAGCCGGCAAAACAGGTACTGTTACGGCTCAACAAGAGTTTGAATGGAAAGACAGCGAAGGTAACATACGCCACGGTGTCCGTTATCTAGAAGGTGAATATCGATTGGCCTTTGCCGGATTTTTCCCTTACGACAACCCGCAATACTCGTGCATAGTGGTCGTCGATAAGCCTCGAGACCACTCGGCTGGCGGTGTGGCCGGCGGAGTATTCCGCGCCATAGCCGAGGAGATGTATAGTCGCAATCTACTTTCGAGCGATGTAGATTATAGACCTATATCGGCCAATAAAAACATACCTCAAACAAAGAGCACAACCCAATATGAAGAGGCGGTATATAGATACCTCAATCAGTACCCATTGCCCGACAGCAACAGGGTTGAAGTAGAACACCCGGCCGACAATCCCAACGAGATACCATCTGTATTGGGTTACACAGCCAAGGATGCGATGTTTATCCTTGAACAGTACGGAATAGAAGTTGAAATAATAGGAATGGGACGAGTAGAAAACCAATCTTTGGCAGCAGGAACTCCCATTCTACCCGGAATGAAAATAACACTAATGTTGAAATAAAGAATATATGAATACTCATAATCTGATATCGGCAATCAAGGTCGCAGCTATACAAGGAACACTGCCCGAGCAAATAGCAGGCATAGAATCCGACTCACGCAAGATAGCCAAAGATTATCTTTTTGTAGCTGTAAGAGGCTCACAAGTAGATGGTCACCAATATATAGACAAGGCAATAGAACAAGGAGCAACTATTGTGGTATGCGAAGAGATACCTCAACAATGCAACGACAAAGTAGCTTATGTACAAGTAGACAATAGTGCACAAGCACTAGGTTGTCTTGCTTCACGCCTCTATAACGATCCTTCAAAAGAACTCACATTGGTAGGTGTTACCGGTACAAACGGAAAGACTACAACAGCAACATTGTTGTACGAGATGTTCCGTCTGATGGGCGAAAAAGTGGGATTGTTATCGACTGTATGTAATTATATCGATAGTGAAATAGTACCCTCAACCCATACGACTCCCGACCCCATTTCGCTCAACGCATTGTTGCGCCGTATGGTCGATGCCGGTTGTAAATATGCCTTTATGGAGGTAAGTTCACACGCGGTTCATCAACATCGAATAGCAGGTTTGAAATTTGCAGGAGGAATCTTCAGCAATCTCACTCGTGACCATTTGGACTATCACAAGACATTTGACGCCTACCTTCAAGCCAAAAAGATGTTCTTCGATGCACTGCCGGCCGATGCGTTTGCCTTGACCAATATCGATGACAAGGTAGGAGAAGTAATGCTACAAAACACCAAAGCAAAGAAATACAGATACTCTCTGCGAGCAATGGCCGACTTCAAGGCACGAGCCATAGAAAATCGTCTTGACGGCACCTTGATAGCCTTTGACGGGAGAGAAGTAGAAACTCACTTTGTAGGACGTTTCAATGTCTACAACCTATTGGCCGTATACGCAGCCACTTGCCTGCTAGGTCGTGACAAGGAGCAAGTTCTCATCAATATGAGCTTGCTAATTCCTGTAGCCGGTCGTTTCCAAACAGTATATTCGCCACAAGGCGTTGTGGCTGTTATCGACTATGCCCATACACCCGACGCATTGACCAACGTATTGACAACCCTGCGAGATGTTATTAACAACGGACGCATCATCACCGTTGTCGGAGCCGGAGGAAACAGAGATAAAGGCAAGCGCCCCATTATGGCTCAAGAGGCCGCCAAAGGTAGCGACCAATTGATACTCACATCGGACAATCCTCGATATGAAAACCCTGATGATATACTCGCTGATATGATGGCAGGGCTAGATGCAACTGCAAAGAAATATACTCTTGCCATTGCCGACCGTCGACAAGCCATCCGCGCAGCAGCACAAATGGCTCAACCGGGTGACGTTATACTCATTGCAGGTAAAGGACACGAAGATTATCAAGAGATACAAGGTGTAAAACACCACTTTGATGACCGCGAAGAGGTAGAAAAAATCTTTGCCTAATATATTCAATAAAAACTTCAAACTATGCTATATCACTTATTTCACGACTTAAATATACAGATGCCCGGCGTGGGTCTGTGGAACTATATCTCATTCAGAGCAGGATTGGCACTCATCCTATCTTTGTTCCTATCCACCATTATAGGAGCTCGCATTATCAAATACCTGAAATTGAAACAAATGGGTGAGCTTGTACGAGACCTGGGATTGGAAGGTGAAAACAGTAAAAAGGGTACACCCACAATGGGTGGTATTATTATCATCATCTCCATTCTTGTTCCTTGTTTATTGGTAGGACGTTTCGACAGTCTCTATATGATACTTATGCTAGTCACAACAGTGTGGTTGGGACTTTTGGGATTTGCCGATGATTACATCAAGGTGGTAAAAAAAGACAAGGAAGGAATGCACGGCAAGTCAAAGATAATCGGTCAGGTAGGACTTGGACTTATCGTGGGCATTACGCTCTACCTCAGTCCCGATTTTGTAATACGAGAGAATGTTGAAGTAATAGGCGAAAATGGGACAGAGATAGAGTACAGACAAGAAAATATCAAATCGACACAGACAACCATTCCATTCGTTAAAAATCACAATTTCGACTATGCCGACTTGGTATCATTTATGGGTGAATATCAAGAGATAGCCGGATGGATAGTATTCATATTGGTTATTATTTTGGTAGTAACAGCAGTATCAAACAGTGCCAATCTCACTGATGGCCTTGACGGACTTGCTACCGGAACATCAGCTATAATAGGTGTGGCACTTGGCATTCTGGCCTATTTCTCCGGACACATCGAATATGCCTCATACTTCAACATAATGTACATTCCGGGTAGTGGCGAACTAGTAGTATTTATGGCAGCCTTCATTGGTGCTACCATTGGTTTCTTGTGGTATAATGCTGCACCGGCTCAAGTATTTATGGGAGATACCGGCAGCCTCACTTTGGGCGGTATCATTGCTGTTTTTGCCATACTCATTCACAAAGAGTTGCTCATACCCATCCTATGCGGTGTTTTCTTTGTAGAAGCATTATCGGTAATAATGCAAACAATTTACTTCAAATACACCAAAAAACGTACGGGCGTGGGACGTCGCATATTCAAGATGACCCCTCTACACCACCACTTCCAGAAAGCCGGAAACAGTGGTATTGATGCCATCATACAACGCCCCTTGAATATAATTCCTGAAACGAAGATTGTTACACGTTTCTGGATTATCGGAATAATGTTGGCAGTTATCACGCTAGTAACCCTAAAGATACGTTAATGCGAAATAAAAAGCGATATATGGAAAACAAAAAAATAGTAGTATTAGGAGCCGGAGAAAGTGGTGCCGGCGCTGCAATCCTAGCCAAGGTTAAAGGTTTTGACGTATTTGTATCGGATATGTCAACCATCAAAGATAAATACAAAACGATGCTCGACACGCACCACATCGCGTGGGAAGAGGGTAAACATACAGCCGAGCGCATAATGGATGCCGATGAAGTAATAAAAAGCCCCGGAATACCCGATACAGCACCACTCATCGTCGCATTGAAAGAAAAAGGCACTCCTATAATCTCTGAAATAGAATTTGCAGGTCGCTACACCAATGCTCGTATGATATGCATCACCGGTAGTAATGGAAAAACCACAACTACACTGCTCACATATCATATACTCAAGAGTGCAGGTCTCAAGGTTGGATTGGCGGGCAACGTAGGTCAGAGCCTGGCTTATCAAGTTGCAACTTGCGACTACGACTACTATGTTGTGGAATTGAGCAGTTTCCAACTCGACAATATGTATGAGTTTAAGGCCGATGTTGCCGTCTTGCTCAACATTACCCCCGACCATCTCGACCGCTACGACTTCAAGATGGAAAACTATATCGATGCCAAGTTCCGCATTACACATAACCAGACATCTGAAGATGCCTTCATATATTGGAATGATGACCCTGTTATCAACGAGAAACTACAATCATTGCAATTGCAATCGAAAGTATATCCTTTCTCCGAGATACAAGAAGAAGGCTCTAAGGCATATACACAAGACAACAAGGTTATTATCAATATGCCCGACGAAACATTTACAATGTCAGAAGAAGAGTTGGCACTACCGGGTCGACACAATCTTTACAATTCGTTGGCAGCCGGCATCTCGGCCAATATACTCCACATCGAGAAAGAAGAAATACGCAAGGCTCTCAGCAATTTTCAAGCCGTTGAGCATCGCCTCGAGCCGGTGGCAACTGTCAAAGGGGTGCGTTTTATCAATGACTCGAAGGCTACAAATGTCAACTCTTGTTGGTACGCATTGGAAAGTATGGACACACCGGTAATTCTCATTTTGGGAGGTAAAGACAAAGGCAATGACTACACCGAGATAGAACAACTAGTGCGCGACAAAGTGAAAGCAATAGTATGTATGGGTGTAGACAATAGTAAATTACACGCATTCTTCGATAACAAGGTATCGCACATTGTAGATGCCGGCTCAATGGCAGAAGCCGTTTCACTAGCCTATGCAGCAGCACAACCCGGCGACACCGTTCTGTTGTCACCTTGTTGCGCAAGTTTTGACCTCTTTACCGGTTATGAAGATAGAGGCAAACAATTTAAGGAATGTGTGCGTAAATTATAAAGCATAAAACCAATGGAGTTGAGAAATACAACAACATCTAACAAACGAAAGATAAAGTACACCTCCGACTGGACTCTATGGGCGTGCTACATAATCTTATGTGGTATTTCGGTCGTCGAAGTATTCAGTGCTAGTAGTTACTACCTCAAGCAAGGAAGTGTATATCTTCCTATTACACAGCACATACAATGGTTGGCGTTGGGGTTTGTTATGATGTTTATTATAGAACACATACACTACAAATACAGCAAAGGAGTAATGCCTTTTCTGGGTGGCATAGCCATAATATTGGCTATTCTTACTCCGTTTATCGGAGAGACCTCCAACGATGCCGCCCGCAGTATCGATTTGGGAATTGTATCGGTACAGGCCGCCGAGCCGTGCAAGTTGGCCAGTGCCTTGATGCTGGCATATTTCCTTTCACGTTTCCAAAATCCCGATGGCAGCGGATTATCGAAAAAAGGCGTTTATTGGGGATTGGGCATTATTTTTATGTTTGTAGCCCTATTGGTTACGCAAGGAGGTTCCAATGCTCTACTCATTATGTTGGTAGGTTGCACTATGATGATGCTGGCCGTATTACCACGTAAGTTGGCAATAATAGTATATTCAGCAGCAGCGGTAATTATTATTGCAGCGGTTGTATTTTTCGTGAGTTATAATATCAATCTCAAAAATCACCCCAAAGAGACAGAGGCGGTTGTGGAGACAACAATCGAAACATCATTGGAGGAGAAAGAAGAAAAGTCGGCATTTGGTCAATTTATCGACAAATATTTCCGTTCAGAGACTTGGGAGCGACGCATTAAAGACTGGCTGCCCGATGGTGAACCCGAATACACAAAAGATACTACCGACGATAACTCGCAAGAACATCACGCCTATATGGCTATCGCTCACGGTAACGGAGTGGGAGTTATGCCCGGAAACAGTCGCGAATGTTCTCGACTGCAATTGGCCTACTCCGACTATATCTATGCCATCATTCTCGAAGAGTTAGGAATACTGGGAGGTGTCATTGTACTCTTGTGCTACTTGGGTATTGTGATACGCGCCTGTATGATAAGTAAAAAGTGTAAAAATGCCTACGCATCGTTACTTATTATGGGTATGTCGCTTGTGATTGTATATCAGGCATTCTATCATATGTGCATCTCGGTGGGAGTACTTCCCGTATCAGGCCAACCATTACCCTTCATCAGTCGTGGTGGTACGTCTATCGTAATTATGAGTATCGCAATGGGTATAATGCTGAGTGTGAGCAGATATGCTGTCGAGCGTACTCCTAGCGGACTGAAAACAATTGTTGATGATGATGAATTACCGGATGACTTAAAAGCCGAAAATCCGGCTCGAGGATTTTAAATATAAAGCTATGAACGAAAAAATGAAAGTACTGATAAGCGGTGGTGGTACAGGCGGACATATTTTTCCCGCTGTGTCTATTGCCAACGAGATAAAACAACGTTATCCCGATGCCGAAATTCTATTTGTAGGCGCTGAAAACCGTATGGAGATGGAGAAAGTACCTGCTGCCGGTTATAAAATTATAGGCTTGCCCGTTCAAGGCTTCGACCGCAGCAACATTCTCCGCAATTTTAAGGTTATTGGCAACCTGTTTACAAGCATAAACAAGGCTCGCAAGATCGTAAAAGAATTCAAACCCGACATAGCTGTTGGTGTAGGCGGTTTTGCAAGTGGCCCGACGCTATGGGCAGCCTCACGAATGGGAGTTCCCACACTGTTACAAGAGCAGAACGGATTTGCAGGAGTGACCAACAAATTATTAGCTTCGCGAGCCGATGCGATATGCGTGGCTTATGAGGGGATGGAGCGATTCTTCCCTGCCGACCGCATCGTTCTCACCGGTAATCCTGTACGTCAGGATCTTTTCAATAACGACATAAAAAGAAGTGATGCCATAGAATTCTTTGGTCTTGATAAAAACAAGAAAACAATACTTGTGGTAGGAGGCAGTTTGGGCGCTCGCACTATCAATCGCAGCATAGCAGGTGCCATCAAACAGTTGGCCGAAAGCGATGTCCAACTTATATGGCAAACGGGCAAATTGTATAACGAGGAGGCTCAGAGACAATTGGCTCAAACACCTTGTAACAACATCAAGCAAATGCCTTTTATATCTCGTATGGATATGGCCTACGCGGCTGCCGACTTGGTTATTTCACGCGCCGGCGCCAGCTCTATATCAGAGTTGTGCTTGCTAGAAAAACCGGTTATACTAGTACCCTCACCCAATGTAGCCGAAGACCACCAAACAAAAAATGCGATGGCTCTATCCTCACGTGGTGCTGCGATACTTATCAGAGATGCTGATGCCGAACGTGACCTGGTAAACACAGCCCTACAACTGATTGCCGACAGCGTAAGTCTCGACACAATGTCACAGAAGATTGCAGAGATGGCACTGCCCAACTCGGCAGCACGCATCGTCGATATTATAACACAAATTGTTGAAAAAAACAGGAAATGAGAAAATTGGAAACATATAAGTCGGTCTACTTTGTAGGAGCCGGAGGTATAGGTATGAGTGCTTTGGTACGATACAGCCTATCCAAAGGTTTGCGAGTAGCCGGCTACGACCGTACCCCAACCCCTCTCACTCTACAATTGCAACAAGAGGGAGCAGAACTTTTCTTTGACGAATCGGCGTCACTTATACCCGATTATTGTCGCAATGCCGAAGACACATTGATAGTATATACTCCGGCTATCCCCAACGACCACGAAGGATTATTGTTTTTCCGACAAGGAGGTTTTGAAATTATCAAGCGTGCCCGACTATTGGGTATCATCACCCACTCACTCAAAGGGCTCTGCTTTGCCGGCACACACGGCAAGACAACAACATCGAGTATGGCAGCCCATATATTCACCCAGTCGGCTTCCGGTTGTAATGCTTTTTTGGGTGGTATTCTGCGCAACTATGATAGCAATCTTATCTTGTCACAAGCCAGTCCTTATGCTGTTGTAGAGGCCGACGAGTTTGACCGGTCTTTTCATCAGCTATTGCCATATATTGCTGTCATAACTTCAACCGACCCCGACCACCTCGATATTTATGGAACTGAGGAGGCATATTTGCAGAGTTTTGCTCACTTCACCTCTCTCATAGCTCCCGATGGCGCTTTGATATTGAAAAAAGGTGTGAAATTACAACCAATACTGCAACAAGGAGTACGCCTATACAGTTATTCAAAGGACGAAGGAGACTTCCACGTCGAAAACATACGCATCGGTGATGGTCACATATTTTTTGACTTTGTTGCACCCAACGGCCGAATTGACAACGTTGAATTGGGAGTACCCATAGAGATTAATATCGAAAATGCCATAGCAGCAATGGCATCGGCTTGGTTATGCGACATAGAACCCGAAGCTATACGACAAGCCATTGCATCATTTCAAGGTGCCAAACGTCGTTTTGAATTCTGGTTGCGCACACCGCAAAAGGTAATGATTGATGACTATGCGCACCACCCCGATGAGTTGAAAGCCAGCATCAAGTCGGTCAAAGCCCTCTACCCCGACAAGAAACTTACAGTTATCTTTCAACCACACCTTTACACCCGCACGCGCGATTTTGCTCCACAATTTGCCGAAGCATTATCATTGGCCGACGAAGTAATCTTGTTGAATATATATCCGGCTCGCGAGTTACCCATCGAAGGCGTGACTTCTCAAATAATATTTAATGATATTTCTTTGCCCAACAAAGAACTTTGTGTACGTGAAAAGTTGCTAGAAAGAATAAAAGAATATAACTTTGAAGTCTTGTTGACAATGGGAGCCGGCGACATAGATCGTCTGTTACCACAAATATGTGATATAGTGAAACAACAATGAAACGTTTCTTGAAAATAACACTCATCATAGTCCTTTTGGGCTACCTTATTGCCGCCTTTATACTTATTGGTAAAAAGGACAGCAGTGTTATATGCCATAAGTTTCATATTGTAGTAACTGACAGCACCGAGTGCAACCTGATAAAGGCCGATGAATTACGATACTATCTTGATGAGAGAGGTCTACTACCCGAAGGGAAAAAGTTGGGCGAAATAAGCACATCGCAAATAGAATATGCCATCAATGAGATAGATCTACTCACCAATACAGAGTGTTATTACAAAAGCAATGGTGAAGCATATCTCTATGTATCGCAAAAACGACCAATAATGCGTGTAAGAACATACGACGAGGACGATTACTATGTAGATGCCAATGGCCAATATATTGCAACAGATACGATGTATGCGGCATACGTACCACTAGTGACCGGCTATCTCGATGAAGTCGTAACACCGGCCAGTCTGTTGCCTATGATACAATATATCGATGCACACGAATTTTGGCAAGCACAGACAGCTCAAATTTACGTCCTTCCCAATCGCGACATTTTGATATATCCTCGTGTAGGCAATCACGTGATTATGCTTGGTAATTCAGACAACTATGAGAAAAAACTGAACGCAGTACTGGAGTTATACCGTCAGCATATGCCATCAGTCGGTTGGGCTGCCTATGACACTATATCGGTCAAATATAAAGACCAAATAATCTGCACAAGAAGAGATAAAAGTTATCGACACAATTCCTGGAATTAAATTAATAATAAATATATGAATGAGTATATTGTAGCAATTGAGTTTGGCAGCACCAAGATAGTAGGTATTGCCGGTTACCGAGACGAAAAAGGGCTATTGGTCGTTTCGGCAATAGATGAAATCAGCACCACCGGCATTGTCAAGCGCGGTTGTGTACAGAATGTAGAGGAGGCATTTTCTTGCGTAAAAAAACTGATAAGAATGCTTGAAAATCGCCTGGCACCTGCCAAGATTGTAAAGGTATATGTAGGTGTAGGTGGTGTATCGGTTTCGGCCGAAGAGAAAATAACCAGCCTATCCTATCACGAAGATAGCATCATAAAGCAATCGGATGTATTGAAACTCAAAGAAGAGTGTCGCAATATGCTTCCTTCGGGTATCGATACCCTTGATATCGTTCCGGCAGGATTTATCATCGATGGTCGTCCCGAGCGCAATGCCATAGGTGTTACAGGTACCAATGTTGAAGCCCACTACAAACTTATTACGGCCAAACAAGTATTAAAGAAAAATATCGACCGTTGTATTGTAGAACGCCTCAAACTACCCATTGCCGGTTATATAACATCGGCTCTTGCCACTGCCGACGTTGTGTTATCGAAAGAAGAACGTATGCTGGGTTGTGCTTTGGTAGACTTTGGTGCCGAAACAACTACTGTATCGGTATACAAAAACGACACACTGGTACTACTCGAAACTCTGCCTATGGGTGGTCGCAATATAACTCGTGATATTATGAGCCTCAACCTCATTGCCAGCGAAGCCGAGCGATTGAAAATCGACTCAGGTATGGCCAAAGGTTTTAAGAGTGAGAACAATGCACCACTCAAATTTGAAGGCGACAATATGGTAGACATTGATCGCGCCAAACTTTCATTGGTTGTAGAGGCTCGTTCCGAAGAGATTATAGCCAACGTAGAGGAACAAATAAAACGTTCGGGGCTCGAACGCAAAGAACTCACAGCCGGTGTTATCGTATTGGGAGGTGCCACCAAACTAAGAAGATGGAACGAACTTCTTGAAGAGCGTCTTGGTATGAAAGTACGTGTAGCCGCACTACGCAAGGACATTCAAGTTGTAGAAAAAGAGTTACAATATATCAACGAATATATGCAAGCTGTAGGTTTGCTTTACGCAGCCAAAGAAGATTGTACATTTACATCCGACCTTGCTAAGGTTGATAAAGAGCCTCCGGTAGTAATATCAGTAGACACCCCCGAAGAGGAGGAAGAAGAGCTGGTAATCACTCCTGAGAAAGTCGTAAAACCTCGTCGCCAAAACATTTTCACACGCCTCTTTGATAAGTTTGGACAACTCATCGAAGAAGGTGAAAATGATTATGAAGATGATGATGAAACCAAATAAGAACCTATAAAACGGAAATACTATGCCCGAAGATATAAAAAACCTCACCCCGTTTGCCGATATGGGTGATGCACAACCAGAAGAAAAATTAAGCACCGAAATGATGATTATCGGTGTTGGAGGCGGTGGTGGTAATGCAGTACGCTATATGTACAACCGACGCAACATTGATAGCATCAGATATGTAGTATGTAATACCGATTCTCAAGCGCTCAACGAGTCGGGTATACCCACCAGACTATTGCTGGGTCCTACTGTAACCAAAGGTGGTGGAGCCGGAAATATGCCCGATGTGGCTCGCGCTGCGGCCGAAGAGAGTGTAGAAGATATTAAGGCTCTACTATCAACCTCACCGATGCCCAATATGGTATTTATCACAGCCGGTATGGGTGGTGGTACAGGTACCGGTGCAGCCCCTGTTGTAGCTCGTGTTGCCAAAGAATTGGGTATTCTCACCATCGGTATTGTTACACTTCCTTTCCTCTTTGAGGGTCTACCCAAAATCAAGAAAGCTCTTTCGTACATCGAAGAAATGCGCAAACACGTCGATGCACTGCTTGTCATCAACAATGAGCGTCTGCGCGAGGTATATCCCAACCTCACATTTATGAATGCCTTCTCTAAGGCCGATGATATTCTTGCTACTGCGGCCGGCAGTATCATTGAAATTATCATTCGCGATGGATATGTCAACTGCGACTTCCGAGATGTGCGCTCTACACTCTTCGAGGGAGGCACTGCAATCATCAGTACTGGCTATGGAGAGGGTCAAGGTCGCGTCACCTCGGCAATTGAAGATGCCATACGTTCACCGCTGCTGAAAAATGCCGACATTTATACATCCAAAAGCCTGCTTATGGTTGTTTACCTATCGCCCGACGAAGATAAACAGATGACATTGGCCGAGAGTGATGAACTCACTGCATTCACCTCTAAATTTGTAAATGCACCCGACGTTATCACCGGTATATATTTTGATGACCAGATAGGCGATAAGATGAAGATTACAATCCTAGCATCGGGTTTTGAGGCTAGTGATTCTGTATCGGTGCCGGTTACCAGTCGCAACACAAATACCGGCAAGCCAAATGATACTAATCAGATAATTGAAAATGAGGTAGTACACAACTATGGACACGACGTTGTACGCGATATAGAACGTAAACGGATGCAGATTGCCGTCCTCACACCCGAGCAAATGGACAATGATGTATTGCTCGAAATTTTTGATGGAGAGCCCACATACAACCGTACTGCCGACTTTAAGCAACGCCTTCTCAATGCCGGAACTGCTCGTAATACCGAACCTGCTACCAACATCGAGAGCGGCACAAAAACTATTAATTTTGGAGACTAAAAAATATATTTACAATGAACTTGTTTGATACTGTCAGCACCGACATCAAGAATGCAATGCTGGCCAAAGATAGAGTAAAATTGGAAGCTCTGCGCGGCGTGAAAAAAGAGTTTCTTGAAGCCAAAACAGCCAAGGGTGGTAATGGTGAACTTACCGACGAGGCCGCGTTGAAAATTCTTACCAAAATGGTAAAGCAACGTCGCGAAAGTGCTACTATTTATAAAGAACAAAATCGTCCCGAACTTGCCGAAAGCGAACTTGCCGAGGCTGCTATTATAGAGGCCTACTTACCCAAACAACTCACCGAAGAAGAGTTGACAACCGAACTAAACGCTGTTATAGCCGAGGTAGGTGCCAACGGCCCGCAAGATATGGGCAAAGTGATGGGCGTAGCCTCAAAGAGATTGGCCGGTCGCGCCGACGGTCGTGCCATTTCGACCAAAGTCAAAGAATTATTGAACAAATAATGTTGTAATACGTTTAGAAATGCTTACACTTGATACTATTAAGAAAAATACCGAAGAGGTTATTGCTCGTCTGGCAATAAAACACTTCGATGGTCGTGAAAAAATAGAACGCATCATAGAGCTAGACAAGACTCGTCGTGCATCACAAAATGAATTGGATGCCCGATTGGCCGAACTCAAAAAATTGGCTGCCGAAATAGGTAAGTTGATGAAAGAAGGCAAACGTGATGAAGCCGAGGCTGTAAAAACTCGTGTTGCCGATATGAAAGCCGGCAATGTAGCTATTGAAGAGGCTATGGTCACTGCCGAGAAAGAAATTACCGATATATTGCTCACCATCCCCAATCTCCCCTGCGATGCAGTACCACAAGGTCGCACTGCCGAGGACAACATCATAGAGAAAGAAGGTGGTGTAATTCCCCAATTGGGCGAAGATGCACTTCCTCACTGGGAATTGGCCAAGAAGTATGACCTCATCGACTTTGAGTTGGGTGTAAAAATTACCGGTGCCGGTTTCCCCGTATATAAAGGCAAAGGTGCCCGCTTGCAACGTGCCCTCATTTCGTTCTTCCTCGACCGCGCACGCGAGGCCGGTTATCTCGAGATACAACCTCCTTATGTGGTCAATGAGGCTTCGGGCTACGGTACAGGTCAATTACCCGACAAAGAGGGTCAAATGTACTGTTGCACAGCCGACAACCTTTACCTTATTCCCACAGCCGAGGTTCCTGTAACCAATCTATATCGTGATGTGATATTCAATGAGAATGAACTTCCTATTAAGAACGCAGCCTACTCGGCTTGTTTCCGTCGTGAGGCCGGCTCTTACGGTAAGGATGTACGTGGACTCAACCGCCTGCACCAATTTGACAAGGTTGAAATTGTACAAATACAACACCCCGACCACTCTGCTACCGCATTGGAGGAGATGAAAGACCACGTACAAAGCCTTGTTGAAGCTCTCGAATTGCCTTGGCACATCTTGCGCTTGTGTGGTGGTGATATGAGCTTTACATCGGCCATAACATTCGACTTTGAAGTTTATTCTGCTGCTCAAAAACGTTGGTTGGAAGTAAGTTCAGTATCAAACTTTGAAAGCTATCAGGCCAACCGCTTGAAATGCCGTTATCGCGGTGCCGATAAGAAAACACACCTCTGTCACACGCTCAACGGTAGTGCTTTGGCGTTGCCTCGCATTATGGCTGCCCTATTGGAGAACAACCAAACGCCCGAAGGTATTCGTATTCCTCGCGCTCTTGTTCCCTACACCGGATTTGATATCATAGACTAGATTTCTTATATACAGAGTATTTCCCAATAGATTCTCGTCTACGTTAAAAGGAAGCTCGACAGCCGATGGCTGTCGAGCTTCCCTTTTTTTACACAACTTATTAAATTCTTTTCCTTACGAAAAAAACAAGGTTATTTTCTAGCCCATTTAATACCCCATACACCTAAAGCAACCGCCCACACAACGATTATTGCAACAATTATAAGCGTTACTATCATAGCCTGTTTCTCATCAAGAAAGGCAATAGTACACAATAGAGGAAGTAACACAGCTATTCCATACAGCATAACAGAAATAACCCTACGCAGACGCAAAATATTGTATTGAGCCTTCTCTTCGGGCGATGAAGTATTATAACCGGCAATAAACTCATCGGCCTCACCTCGAGCTATACTGCGTGCAAGCCATACAAAACCTAGCGCACACAAGAGTATAATGACACTGTATAGAACAATAAAGACCATATTACCGTAGATTACTCACCCCTTGCTATGCGATTGCGTATGCGACTGAGTGTTTCTTGTGAGATATTGAGATACTGAGAAATATACTTGAGCGGAATTTGCGCAATTGTTTTCTTGCCTCTCATCTTGATATACTGCTGATAACGAGTATATGCGTCACCGATACTGGTGAGCGTACTTCTCTTCTCAAGGGTATAAAGTTGATATAGCTGATAATGACTCTGCCAACGCATAAGGTCGGGGCATTCGTCACAAACAGCCCAAAAGTCATCAAAAGAGATACTATATACTTCAACATCGCTGATAGCCTCGAACGAAGTTTGCGAAGGCTGACCAAACACTATCGAAGCCAATGACACAAACAGATTGCCTGCTACGCCAAATAATATGGTGGCTTCGGTACCTGCATTCTCGTATAGGCAACGAACAACACCCGATTTCACTATATATAAATGTGAAGATTTACTTCCTTGCTGCACTATTCGCGTTCCCTTACTGTATTTCTCATATTCCAACAATAACTTCAACCTTTCAATAGTAGCATCTTCTATATGGTATATATCACGAAACGCTTGCGCTATATCACTCATAACTTGTCAAAATTTTGTTCAAATGTAAGTTTGCTTGCCAAAGATACCATTTTTTTTGTAAAAAAATAATAATTTGACAAATATCAATTTCGAATATATAAATTTGGATTATATTTGCAAAAAATAAGTTATATACATTGTTAAGGATTTAAGGCTCCATCCTTTCACAATGTCAACCAAAGAGCCCCTCCTTTCTTATATGAAAAGACTTTTTATCTCTTTGCTTACTTTGTGCTTATTTGCAGCACCTATGTTTGCACAGGTAGTTTTCTCAACCGAATTTCTTACAAAAGAAGATTTTAATGAATGGACTGTTGTCGATGTCAACTCAGACCAAAAAACTTGGACGTTTGATGAAACAGCCGATCCTCGTGTATTCTACCCCTACCACGGCACCAATGGTGGTGATGACTGGTTGATTTCTCCCGCAATCACCCCCGAAACATCAGGAATGTTTGCAATCAGTTTTGTAGCCAAAGGTAGCTCTTACGGTGAAAAATTGGAAGTATTATATGGTAACTCAGCCACCTCAGATGCTATGACCAATAGAGTATGTGATGTTTTACAACTGAGCAATGACCTTACAACACATCTATACCTTATCAATGTTACTGCCAATGAACCTATTTATATAGGTTTTCACGCTTGTAGTGATGCCGACAAATGGCGTCTGTCATTGGCTAGTGTAACAGTTCAGGCAACTAGCAACCCCGTTGACATTCAAGTTTCGGAATTCCTTTCTCCGGCCGATGGTTTTGGTCTTGACCAAGAGACTGTAACTGTTAAAGTTCAGAATGTAGGTGGTGTTGATGTCAACACATTCGACATTGCATTATCGGTTGATGATAATGTTATTGCCACAGAAACCATCAATGAGACTCTTGCCGTAGGTGGCGAAATGGAATATACTTTCACTGCTAAAGCCGACTTATCAACACCTCGTAAAAGTTTTACACTGAAGGCTTGGACAATTCACAGTGACGATGTAAACACAGCCAACGACAGTTGTTATATCGATGTATTGCATAAAGCACCCGCGACTGTACCCTACTTTATGGGATTTGAGGCTAACGAGTATACCGAAGGTATTACATTCTTCGACCTCAATGAAGACGAGGGTAACTGGGATCTCTATACCGATCCTTGGTGGTCAA
The DNA here is from genome assembly GCA_937891845.1 of uncultured Porphyromonadaceae bacterium. Lineage (GTDB taxonomy): Bacteria > Bacteroidota > Bacteroidia > Bacteroidales > Barnesiellaceae_A > Barnesiella_A. The sequence continues at coordinate 38,128 of CALATP010000053.1, forward strand.
TGGCTCATACAGGTGATTACTGTCTAGCCTACAATTATGACAAATACAACAACGGTAATGACTGGGCTATTCTAGAGCCTATCACAATCGAGGAAGCCGGATATTATGTATTGAAATTCTGGTACTCCGGTGATGATACTCACCCCGAAAAGTTGGGCGTATACTATGGTACTGAAGGCACTCCCGAAGCTATGGCCAATAAGATTGTTGAATATGCACCATTTGCACGCAGTGCATACGATGAGTCTATCAGTATTTTCTACATTGATGCTCCTCAAACAATATACATTGGTTTCTATGCATTCAGCGACAAAGACGAAAACTGGCTTTGCGTGGATGATGTATCTCTCGAGAAAGTTTCTAGCGAAAATCCCGATCTTGCGACCTTCGGTATTACCAACCCTACCGAATATGTTCACGCAGGAAGCAAAAATGCTATCAACTTTGCAATACGCAGTTTGGGTATTACAGATGTAGAAGCTACAATACGTGCCAAGATTAATGAATCTGTCATTTATGAGGAAAACGTAACAATTCTTGCACAAGAAATCAAGAATTTTGAAGTAGCAAATGCATTTACCGATTTGGCTGAAGGTCTACACACTCTAGTTGTAGAAGTTACCAGCGAAAAGGACAACAATATCGAAAACAACACCGACACCCTTCAATTCCGAGTTATGGGTACACCTTCTGCGTTCTGGGACTTTGAAGATGGTGAACTCCCCGCCGAGTTTACATTCCGTGCTGAAGATGAGGGTACTATAAATCCCAGCGCAGGAAGCGAATTTAACGAAGCAGGTTGGGGTATCTTCAATATCCAACAACACGAACTCTACGGCGAACATATGTTGGCCGCAACATCGTGGTTGGATGGTACCGAACAAGCCGACCGTTGGTGTGTATTGCCTCCTTTCTGTCCTTCGGGTAAGTCATTCTTGGTATGGGATGTAGCTTCTTTCAACCCCGCATTCCTTGAGACCTACTCAATTATGGTATCGACTAACGGAGATGACTCGTGGTATTACTTCACAGAAGAGGAATTTGTTGCCGAAACTCCTGATTTCAAAACTCGCGGTGTCGACTTGAGCAGCTACAGCGATACTATCTATGTTGCCATCCGTCTTCGCTCAAAGAACTGCGAACACCTCATCCTCGACAATATTGGTCTATATGGTGGCGAGTTGGCCGGTGTTAAGGCTACTGTTGGCAACGACAACTATCGTTTGATGGTTGAGTCGGGTCGAGTTACTGTAATGGGTGTAGAAACCGAAACTCTCAAAGTATATGATATGAGTGGTCGTGAGGTTGCCTCAGTAAACGGTAATACAATTGAAGGTCTTGCTATGGGTGCATACATCATAAGAGTGAAAACCACCGACAATGTATACACAAGTAAAATTATAATGAGATAACCGGCTTTATCACTCCGGTACAAATCCTAAATAATAGGGGCTGCACGAAGATTTACCACAGTGCAGCCCCTATTACTATATTATATTATGTGTAGACTACTATACAATAGTATCTGTAAGCACACTCACAGTACCATCTGTAAATACAAACATCGCACTGCAAATGTGAAACTACGATTGTGAGCTTGCTACACACAACCATCGGCAACGTATGAAAAACATAGAAGGGCGACACACTACACATCGCCCTACATACAAAAGGAGGATGCCTCATTTTGAGACACCCTCTGAACTATTAACGACAACTGTCGCAAGATGATTTATAGCGTTGATATCCGATTTGTTTGCCCCATTTTTGTGTGCTCAAAAAGCCACATTACGGACATCTTTTTCTTCTTTATTTTTGCATAAAAAATACCTTTGATGAAACGTGTTTTATCAAAGGTATTATAATTATCTGTATTATAGTAAATTACACGTAGCTTTACCAACTACTTTTTGCCATTATACCTTATAAAACGATTGATTTATTCGACCGGCACATTTTCACCTTTCTTTCGTCTTATAAAAGGCATTGAAACAGCCGCCAATAATAACAACAATATACCTCCCATTGAAGCGAAAGCAACGCCCTCGGTTTTGGCAATTGATTCCGGTTCAAAGCGGAATACAATCTCGTGAGTACCGGCCGGTACAGTGAGCGCACGCAACACGTAGTTGGCACGAGCCTCTTTCACAACATTACCATCTATTGTTACGTTCCAACCCCACGGGAAATATATCTCGGAGAAAACAGCAATGCGATTATTAGCAGCTTTGCTCTTATAACGCAATTCATTGGGCTTGTACGATGTGAGCATAATTGTATCACCGGGCGTAGCCAACACAGCATCGGCATCGATAAGACTCTCAAAACGACAATCTACAATAGCCGTACGAGAAGGCTCAAAGTTGTTGAGTGCCGCCATCTCTGCATCGGCATTGTCTACCCATTGTACTTCCGATACAAACCACGCATTACCCAATGCACCGGGATTTTGTTCCACTGTCACACCACCATTTTGTGTAGGCAATATAAAGTACTTGGTATTGAGCATATTCAGTACCGGCTCATTCATCTGCGACAACTGACGATCGATGAGGTCTTGATAACGAGTGAGCTTGGCTGCGTGATAGCCACCTATCGACTTATGATAGTACGAGGTACGCGCATCATTAAACGGATTGCCACCATAAAGATTGAACACTCGATAATTGGGATCGGGATCTTGCAAGATATATCGGTCTACATCGGTCATAGGGAAAGGATCGGCCAAACGACGCTTCTCTACGAAATGCTCGCCATTGAGATAACGTTTGTTTACAGTACCCATATCGGCAACCAACAATACCGCCAATATCACAAGAGCCCATTGAGCCTTAAACTTACCCTTCGCAGCCAATAACATCACAACTGCGGCAAGCAAGATAAATAGCACAGTGCGCATCGCATCGGCTTTAAATACAGCTATACGTGCATCAGCTACGCCATCGAATATTGTAGCCAATTGAGGTGATTGAGCGACCATTTCGCGCTCATACTCGCTAGTAAACGGACCAAACAATCCGGGTACAATCCAAGCCAACAAAGCCACTCCGGCTGTGATACCGGTAGCAATATATAATGCTTGCAACTGTTTCTTGTCGTGTTTTTCGAAGAACTCCTTCAATGCCATTATAGCCAATACAGGAATACAAAATTCGGCTACAACTAAGATACTCGAAACGGTTCTGAATTTATTGTACATCGGGAAATAGTCTATAAACCATTCGGTAAGAGGCATAAAATTCTTGCCCCACGACAATAATATAGAGATGATGGTTGCTACAATCAAAGCCCACTTAATAGGCGATTTGACAGTTATACAACCCATTACAAACAGCATACATATAATTGCACCTACATATACCGGACCTGAAGTACCGGGCTGATCGCCCCAATAACTATTGACCTGCGACAGATAGGGTTTTACCGAAGCGGGCGCAGCATCTACTGCAGCCTCTTGAGCGGCCAATACACCCGAAGCACCACCTTTCACATTGGGAATAAGCAACGATACAGTCTCCATCTTACCATAGCTCCATTGTGTAATATACTCCTTATTCAATCCGTCGCTTGCTTTATCAACATCGGCATCGACCGGAGTCAACTCCGAATGACCGCCACGCATCGTCTCTTTACTGTACTTCTGTGTATGATACAACGAGGGCAAGTTTGCTCCGATAGCAAGAGCTGCCGCTACTACCAACACGCCACTAGCCTTGAAGAATTGAGCTGTTTTCTTCTCACGAATAAGCTCGACGGCATAAGCAATTACCAAAGCAACTATAACAAAAAGGAAATAGTAACTCATCTGTATATGGTTAGAAGCAATCTGCAGCATAGCAAACAACGCGGCCACACCTGCTCCCAGCAAATAACGACCTCGATATGCCCACACAATACCAGCCAACGTAGGAGGTATATAGGCTAGCGTGATAAACTTCCATATATGGCCTGCTTGTATGATTATAAAGAAATATGACGAGAATGTGTAGGCTATAGCCCCCAATACAGCATAATACCACTTGTAACCCATTGATAGCATAAAGATAAAGAAGCCCACCAACATCATAAAGATGAGTGAGGCCGGACTAGTCATCCAAAGGGTATAAATATCCTCTACGGCACGTATAATAGGATGATTGGCGTATGCCGGAGATATCTGGAATGTGGGCATACCCGAAAAGGAAGTGTTGGTCCAACGAGTGGTTTCGCCCGTTGCCTCTTTATACAATTTTGCCTCTTGTCCGAGGGCTATACCTTGCTGTGTATCGTGTTGAAAAAGTACCTTGCCTTCAAATATTTCCGGGGCAAAATAGAGATACGAAACGACCGCAAAAAATACTATCGACAATACATACGGTAATGCCTTTTTGACTGTTGCTTTCCAATCCATAACACTACTTTTTTGTGCTAAAAGTTATTCAATATTAGTACGTGCAAATATACTACAATGGCTCAAAATAGAGTCTAGACATTGTAAAAAAGTTCTTCTTACACTCTAGGTTATCATACGAGATTGCGTCCAATGTCATCGATTTATACACTATCAAAAACAAGCTGTGCCAACGCAATCTGACACAGCTTGTATATTTCTCTATCTCAATAAGATATTATAATCCTGACAAATTAAAACGAGCGAACTCTATATCGCTGGCGGCAACTTGACGCAACTCGGGATTAAGGCGGAAAGCCTGACGCAAGTTGGAAGTTACCATTTGCTGGTTATTGGTGCGAGCGCCTAGCAAAGCCAACAAATAATATGTAGTTGCATCGGGAGTGGGAATAGCAGCCAATGTAGTGCGTGCTTTGTTATAATCCTTAACAAGTATATGAGCCAAAGCTGCGTTATTACTCTTATTCTCGCCAAATGCATTTACTGCTGCGCGATAATCACCTTTCTTGATATAATAAGTACCAAGAGCCTCATTTACTTCGGGTACTTCACCGGCGGCACCGAATGCAGCGGCAGCCTCATCATAGCGACCCTCTCTCATAGCGAGCAAACCTAGGTTCATACCTACCTCGGCCGACTCGGGAGCTTTCTTGGCTGCAATCTCAAATTGACGCTCGGCCTCGGCAAAATCGCCTGCTATATAATGCATCATACCCAAGTTGTTATAACCACGATAATCATTGGGGTGCAATTCTACAACCTTCTCATATACAGCTTTCTTTGCGGCATTGCTACGCTCCAAAGAAGCGGCATACAACATTTCATCAACTGTAAGAACCGAAGGATTGTTTTGCATCAAATCTTTGATTTCTTCGTCCGACTTACCTATTACATTGATAGATGCTGTGATACGTGAGCGACGCAATTGAGGAAGAATTTCATCGGCCAAATCACCATAAATAGACGATAGATTCTTTATTTCACGCTCGCGCTCTTCGGGGTCAGAGTACATCTCAAGTACACGCAAGATAAGGTCTTTATCTTGGATATTCGATGCAGCAACCAACTCTCTAAAGCCCTCCCAGTCCTCGGCTGTAAACTCGGCAGTGAGGTCGGCAGTAATATTATCGCGACGCCATTGCTCTTGCATCATTTGCACTGTACTTGCCTCACGTCCTTCGGCAAGACGTGTATTGAGGTCGACATTTCCATCGGGAGAGGCATAAGATGAGATGTTTACACCTTCTATCTCCATACTGTCTGTAGCATTAGCTTCACGTATTTGAGCGTGCAACGCTGTCATATCGCTTGAACGTAGTTCCTCGGCACGAATATTGGTCTGTTGAATGAGAAACTGTATGTCGGCTGTATAAGTCTCTTTGATAATACGTTGGAAACAGTCGGGAGTAATAGCCGGAGATACACGATCCACGTCTACCCACTCGGCAGTTGCATTTACACCTTCAGCCACCTTGACACGGGGCAACTCATACACTTTCTTTCCTTGTACTACATTGAAACCCAAGTACAATCCTGCATTACGCATTTCGGGCACATAATCAAACGATGTGGGCATTGTAATAACACCGCCGGCTTTGTAGCTGATAGCTTGGTTGTTGCCTTGTATCTTCTCTCCTTGATATGTAAAAGGAGTGCCTGCAGACTCGCCATCACTCCATACCATATAGGGAGTAACTGTAACAACTGCATTTTTATTAAAATACTTCTCAGGGAATGTTCCTGTAATAGTCGCATTTACTTTTCCGCCCTTAGCCTCCAGAGGAGAAGGATTTACCTTGAAATAATCGGCTGTTAACGGAGTCATCTCTTTGTTACAACCCACCAATGCCAATAGACATAGGATGAGCAAAGGGAATGTTTGAATTCTTTTCATTGTGTAATGTATAAAAGTGTTTTATTTATCTTTAATATATCAACGTACAAAAATAGGAAAATCTTGTCTACAATACCAGATAATGAATATATTTTTTAAATAAATTAAGCAAAAAGAATATTTCTACACGCTCAATCATATTCACCCTTGCATATTACGAGGATGATGATTTATTATCTCTCGTCGCAAAAAGTGATTATCAAGGTGAACATAAACCTCGGTAGTGGTTATGCTTTCGTGTCCCAACATCTGCTGTATGGCTCGCAAGTTGGCTCCATTTTCGAGCAGATGCGTGGCAAAAGAGTGTCGCAATGTATGCGGGCTCACTCGCTTACGTATTCCACATAAGTTACAAGCGTCACGCACTATATAGAATACCATTACACGCGACAGATGCTTACCACGACGATTGAGAAAAACATAATCTTCTTCTCCCGGCTTGATATCGAGCATACTTCGCTGTGGTAAGTAACGTGTTATTTCATCAATGGCTTGCTGTGAGATAGGAACCAACCTTTGTTTCTCGCCCTTACCCACTACACGTATATATTCGTCCGAGAGATACAGTTGTGACAATCTCAATTCTACCAACTCCGACACTCGCAGACCACAACTATACAACACCTCGATAATAGCCCTATTTCGTTGCCCCTCGGGCAGTGAAACATCAATATTGTCGATCATTCGATTTACCTCCGAGACGGTCAAAACCTCAGGCAAATGTCGCCCCAAACGTGGCATCTCCAAAAGTAAGGCCGGATCTTCTTGAATAACATCTTCAAGTAGCAAAAAATGGAAGAATGATTTCACTCCCGAAATGACCCGCGCTTGCGATCGTGCTGCGATACCTACATCTTGCAATGTGCATACAAACTCGTGCAACTTGTCGGCAGTGACATCTTGCCAAGAGATATCTTCTACATCAAGAAAATCGTACAACTTCGACACATCATCCCAATATGCCTCAATAGTATTGACAGTAAGACCTTTTTCAAGGCGCAGATACGCCATATACCGTTGTAATAGTCTATCTGATTTATCAGCATTCATAACGTAATCACTATTCCGATTTTTTTTCTTAATTTTGTAGCCGATATATTCTTGTTTTGTTAAACAAAGGTATAGAAAAATATCCAAAGCATAAAGTTCTAAACCACAATTTACACTATACGATATGGATATACTTATTATCAATGGCCCTAATCTCAATCTGCTAGGTCGTAGAGAGCCTGAAATATACGGATACAACACATTTGAAGATTACTTGCAACAACTGCAAAAGAACTATCCTCAACACAACATCCGGTATTTTCAAAGCAATTGCGAAGGTACTATAATAGACTGCCTGCACGACAATGGGTTTGATGCGGATGGCATTATACTCAATGCAGGAGCCTATACACACACATCCATTGCCATTGCCGATGCCATACGTTCTATCGAAGCACCGGTCATCGAGGTACATATATCCAACATCTTTGCTCGCGAGGAGTACCGTCACATATCGATGATTGCAGCAGCTTGTCGCGGTACGATAAGCGGTTTGGGGCTCGACTCCTACCGATTGGCTCTGGAAAATCTAACTAACAACCCACAATAAGTAAATACCCCATTCAATACAATGTACGACGCAATAGAAGAATATATATGTAAACATATTGACCCTGCCGAGCCGGCTTTGGCACGACTCGACCGGGACACTCACGTCTACCACTTACGTCCTCGTATGGTATCGGGGCATTTACAAGGTCGCATTCTCAAGATGATATGTCGTATGGTGCAACCACAACGAGTACTCGAGCTGGGTACTTTTACAGGTTATTCCGCCCTATGTTTTGCCGAGGGTATAGCCGAGGATGGCGAGGTTCACACCCTTGAGATTGATGATGAGGTTGAAGACTTTGCACGCGAGCATTTTGCCCAATCGCCCTACGGGCACAAAATAAAAATGATAATAGGCGATGCACTAGAGACCATCGCCACACTCACCGACACCTACGACCTCGTATTTATCGATGCCAACAAGCGCGACTATCTGCGATACTATGAGGCTGTACTACCATTGGTACGACCCGGTGGTTTTATTCTTGCCGACAACACATTGTGGGATGGCAAGGTAGTCACCGAGCCCGATAGCAAAGACCCACAGACCGTTGGCATCAATCGTTTTAACGACTTCGTTACAACCGACCCACGAGTAGAAAAAGTCATACTTCCCCTACGCGACGGGCTCACAATTTTGTGGAAAAAACCCCAATGACACTTGTTACATTGTAAGGAAATACGTTTATTTGCAAAACAATAATTAAACAACAATATATGGAGACAACAAGACAAAACAAAATATGTCGCTTGCTACAAAAAGAGTTGAGCGAAATTTTCTTGACCGAAACACGCAAATTGCCCGGAACACTTGTTTCGGTGAGCATCGTGCGCATCAGTCCCGACCTAAGCATTGCCAAGGCATACCTCAGCATCTTCCCCTCAGAGAAGGCTCAAGACACCATCAATGCCATCAACGCATCGTCCAAAGAGATACGTTATCAATTGGCACAACGAGTGCGTTTCCAATTACGCAAAATTCCCGAGTTGAACTTCTATCTAGACGACTCGCTCGACTACATTGAAAATATCGATAAACTTCTAAAAAAATAATCATTCGATATGCGGCTGGCATTGCGCATTGCTTCACGCTATCTCTTCTCCAAGAAGTCACACTCCGCCATCAACATCATATCCATCATATCGGTGTGCGGGGTGTCTCTCATTACAGCCGCTCTTATATGCACACTTTCGGTATATAACGGATTTTCACAACTTATAAGTTCGTTATTATCCGACATACAACCTGAGATAAAGATTCTACCGGTTTCAGGAAAGACAATAGATGGCACACTGCAAGTGTGGGATGAAATAGCCAATTGGGATGAAATCGATTACCTCACACCCATCATAGAGGAGACTGCATTGGCTGTTTACGACCGTCAAGTACCGGTTATTGTCAAGGGAGTTCCCGACGATTACAACACCGGCATACCATTGTCCAACACAATTGTTTCGGGCGAGTATATTCTGCGCGACAATATCACATCATACGCCATTATAGGTGCCGGTGTAGGTGTACGAATAGAAGCCGGCAGCAACTATTCTCGTCCTATCGAGCTATATGCACCACGACGACAAGGACGTGTAAACATAGCCAATCCGGCCAACTCCTTTACATCACAACACTTCTATGTATCGGCCGTATTTTTTACCAATCAGGCTCAACTCGATGACAATGTAGTGTATATACCACTCGATGATGCTCGCACTCTCTTCGACTATCCCACCGAGGCTAGTTACATAGAATTAAGCACGACCGACAAAGCTTCGTCTCAACACATCATCGACAAGTTGCAAGCACGTCTGGGCAATGAATATATCATTCAAGACCGACTGATGCAAAACGGGGAGTCATTCCGTTGGATACAAATAGAAAAGTGGATAACATTCCTTATATTGGCATTTATTCTACTTATTGCCACATTCAACATTGTAGGCTCTCTTTCGATGCTCATTGTCGATAAACAGGACGACATCGCCACCTTGCGCAAATTGGGAGCTGATGACAACCTCATTACTCGTATTTTTATGACCGAAGGCTGGCTCATATCTATGATAGGTGCTATGTCGGGACTTATCATTGGTGTGACACTCTGTTGGTTGCAACAACACTTCGGGCTACTCCGACTGGGTAGTTCCGATGCATTCATTGTCGAAGCCTATCCTGTACAACTACGTTGGGGCGACACGCTCATTGTTACAGCCGTGGTATTACTTCTTGGAGCATTAACTGCAACATATCCCGCACGTATCCTGCGTAGCAAATTGGAAAAGAAAGCATAACCGACTTTTTTATTCTTCCACAAAAGCAACTGCTACATTTTTACTGAATGCCGATATATTACACAACTGCATCCCAATAATACATTGGTACTACTTTTATCGATATACACAAGACATCGATTGAGTCAATGATTTTATACTGTAAAATGTGACAAACAACCTGATTTTATCCCATCTTCAACCACACTCTATTTACCACAAGAAGTATATATCGGCTTAAATATTGTGTGTAAAAAACAAAAAAATCGCCCATTCGTATGGTTATCGAAAAAAACTTATGTATATTTGAAGGTTGATAACCTTAACACGTATGAAACACATCTTGTTACCCGACAATACCCCACGTAGGTTGGTCTTCTATCTGGCGATGGAAGAGTATGTAGCGCGCCATCTCGACGAAAAAGAGTGTTTCTTTATGTGGCAAGTTGCACCCACTGTTATTTTCGGGCGCAATCAAGTTCTTGAAACCGAAGTCAATCTCCCATACTGCCAAGAGCACAACATCGCAATTTTCCGTCGCAAAAGTGGCGGTGGATGCGTATACTCCGATATGGGTAATATTATGATGTCATACATCAAGCAAGGTGACTCGGTAGGTTTTATCTTCGATAGTTATATGCGTCGTATTGCCTTCATTATGCAGCGAGCAGGCATCGCTGCAGAAGTATCGGGTCGAAACGATATTCTCGTCGATGGGCACAAGGTGTCGGGCAATGCTTTTTATCAACTGCCGGGCAAGAGTATTGTACACGGCACAATGCTGTTTGACACCAACTTCGACCACTTGGAAATGGCCATCACCCCATCGGGCAATAAGTTGCGTAGCAAAGGAGTTGCTTCGGCACGACAACGTGTCACCAACCTATGTGAGCACACCACAATGAGCATCGATGAGTTTAAACAATATGTAATAAGCAACCTATGTGACAGTGAGCGCACACTCACCTATGACGAAATTGCTGCTATCGAAGCCATAGAACGCACCTACCTTGACGAGGACTTTATTTACGGTCGCAATCCACGATACAGCTATGACAGCGGATTACAACACACAGATGCCGGAGATGTAGGAGTAGAGATAGAATTGCGACACCGTAATATAGACCACATTAAGCTCAAAGGCGATTTCTTTACATTGCACGACTATACCGATGAGTTAAACAATCGTCTGCGTGGAGTAAAATTCACTCGTAACGATGTAGAAAACGCCCTTGCCGATTGGGCGGCTGATGAATACATCAAGAACCTCTCAACGAAAAAATTGATAGAAATAATATTTATAGAAACTAACTAATACCAAGAAATTATGGACAATCTATTGAAAACCTGTCTTTATGACAAACACGTTGCTCTCAAAGCACAAATGAGCCCCTTTGCAGGCTATATGATGCCTATACAATACACCTCTATCGTCGAGGAGCATCAAGCTGTGCGCAACAATGTGGGTATGTTTGACGTATCACATATGGGAGAAATATATATATCGGGACCCGATGCCGAGAAATTTGTAAACTATGTTTTCTCTAACCAAGTAGCCAATATGCCCGTAGGAAAGGTATTGTATGGTTTTATGCTCTATCCTACCGGTGGCGTTGTTGATGACTTGCTGGTATATCGTATGCAAGCCGAGAACACATTCCTTTTTGTTGTCAATGCCTCAAACATAGCCAAAGACTATCAATGGGTATATGAACAAAGCAAGGGTTTCGATGTAAAAGTAGAAAATGCGTCGGACGAAATAGGCCAAATTGCCTTACAAGGCCCCAAAGCCGAGGAAGTAGCAGTACATTTGTTAGGCTTACCCGTTGCCGACCTCGAGTTCTACACATTTAAAGAGCTCACCTACAACGGTCACTATCTCATTGCCAGCCGCACCGGTTACACAGGAGAAGACGGATATGAGTTCTATGCCGACCACGCTACTATCATAGCTTTGTGGGATAAACTTTACAACGAAGGTAATGTAGCAGCTTGCGGTCTTGGTTGCCGCGACACATTGCGCTTTGAAGCAGGTTTGCCCCTTTATGGTCACGAAATAGATGTAGACATCACTCCCGTAGAAGCCGGCTTGAGTATGTTTGTAAAACTTGACAAAGAGTGCGACTTCTTGGGCAAAGAGGCTTGCGCACGTCAAAAAGCCGAAGGCGTAACTCGCAAATCGGTAGGTATCGAACTGCACGACAAGGCCATACCTCGTGCCGATTATGATGTAGAGGTTGACGGCCAAGTAGTAGGTCGCGTAACAACCGGTTACCGTTCTATCTCGGCCGACAAGAGCGTATGTGTTGCTCTCGTACAGAAAGAGTATGCCGCTATGGGTAGCGAGGTAGAAGTTCGCATCCGCAAAAAAACATTCAAAGGCACAATATGCAAACGTCGTTTCTACGAAGCCAAATACAAAAAATAATAACACAATAATAAAAATTATCTAACTTTAAAAAAACAGAAATATTATGAGCACAGTATTGAACGGTCTGTATTACAGCGAATCACACGAATGGGTAAAAGTTGAAGGCAATGTTGCTATCGTAGGTATCACCGACTATGCCCAACACGCATTGGGTAGCATCGTATATGTAGATATGCCCGAGGTTGATGACGAAGTAGCTAAAGAAGAGGACTTCGGTGCAGTAGAAAGCACCAAAGCTGCCAGCGACCTTATTTCGCCCGTAAGCGGTACAGTAGTTGAAATAAACGAGGCTCTCGAAGATAACCCCGAACTTATCAACGAAAACGCATTTGAGAACTGGATTATGAAAGTAGAAATGAGCGACGCTAGCGAACTCGAAAGTTTGATGGACGCTGCTGCTTATGAAGCTTTCTGCGCTAACGAACATTAATCGGATAGGACTATGAGTTTTGCCTATTTTCCCCATACCGAGGAAGATATACAGGCGATGTTGGAACGTATCGGCATAAAGTCTCTCGAAGACCTCTATGCCGATATTCCACAAGAAGTTATCTTCTCGGACGACAAAGAGTATGAACTTCCTTCGGCTTATAGCGAGGAGGAAATACGTCGCCGCTTTGCCGAGTTGGAGAGTCGCAATCGCAACCTCACTGTATTTGCAGGTGCCGGTGCATACGACCACTATGCTCCCTCGGTAATCCCCTACTTGTTGCAACGTTCTGAGTTTATTACCGCATACACTCCCTACCAAGCTGAGATTTCGCAAGGTACATTGCGTTACATCTTTGAATTCCAAAGTATGATTGCAGCCCTTACTGGTATGGATTGCAGCAACGCATCGATGTATGACGGCCCCACTGCGGCTGCTGAGGCTGTAATGATGGCATTGGCATCGACTCGTAAGAAAACTCGCGTGTTGGTTTCGGCAACATTACCCGAAAATGCACGTCACGTAATAGATACTTATGCCAAGTATCGTGGCATCAATATTACTACTGTACCTCACAAAGACGGTACAACTTCACTCGATGCAGTTAAAGCAGAGTTGGCAGCCGGTGATGTAGCCGGATTGTTGGCTCCCGCTGTAAACAAATATGGTATCATTGAAGACTTTACCGGCTTTGCCGACACAATGCACGAACAAAAGGCACTCTTTATGGTATATGCCGATCCTTCGGCTCTTGCAGTCATAAAGACTCCCGGTGAATGGAATGCCGACATTGCTTGTGGTGATGGTCAGACATTGGGTATGCCGATGAACTTTGGCGGTCCATACGTAGGTTTCTTGGCCTGCAAGAAAGAGCACGTACGCAAATTGCCCGGACGTATAGTAGGTGCTACTCGTGACGTTGATGGCAAACGAGCTTTCGTTCTCACATTGCAAGCCCGCGAACAACACATACGTCGTGAGAAAGCCACCAGCAACATCTGTTCAAACCAATCGCTTATGGCATTGTACGTAACCATCTACTTGGCTCTTATGGGTCCCAAAGGCCTCAAGGAAGTCAATGAAATGTGTTATGGCGGTGCTCACGAACTATACAATCGTCTCATTGCAACCGGTAAGTTTACACCCGTGTTTGACAAGCCTTTCTTGAAAGAGTTTGTTCTCAAAACCTCATTGCCCGTCAACAAGTTGCAAGAGGCATTGCTCAAAGAAGGTATCTTCGGAGCATTACAAACCGAAGAGGGATACGTATCGTTCTGTGTAACAGAGCGTCGCACACCTCAAGAAGTAGACCATTTAATCAATGTCATTAATACACTGTAAGTTATGAAATACTACGATAAATTAGTTTTCGAATTATCGAAAGAGGGACGTATAGGTTATACACTACCTCGCAACTTATGGACACAGAGCACTAGTGACATTCCCGAGGGTTTGCGTCGTACTACCGACACCGGTCTGCCTCAAGTAGACGAACTAGGCGTTGTGCGCCATTATACCAACTTATCTAATATGAACTTTGGTGTTGACACCGGATTCTATCCTCTTGGTAGCTGTACAATGAAGTACAACCCCAAAATCAATGAGGAAATGGCCGGTCTCAACAGCTTCAAGAACCTTCACCCTCTGCAACCCGCAGAGACTACTCAAGGTGCATTGGAACTCTACTACGAATTGAACCGCTCACTTGCCACTATCACTGGTATGGCCGAGTGTACACTCAATCCATTTGCCGGAGCACACGGAGAGTTGACAGGTTTGATGATTATGCGTCAATATCACCTACTACGTGGTGATACAAAACGCACCAAAGTAATTGTTCCCGACAGTGCGCACGGTACCAATCCCGCCAGTGCTGCCGTATGCGGCCTTGATGTTGTTGAGGTAAAATCTCGCCCCGATGGTACTATCGATATAGAGTCTTTGCGCTCGGTACTCGATGACACCATTGCCGGTATTATGATGACCAACCCCAATACACTGGGTCTGTTTGAAACTCGCATTCTCGAAATAGCCAAGATGGTACACGATTGTGGTGGTTTGCTATACTACGATGGTGCCAATATGAACCCCCTATTGGGTCGTTGTCGTCCCGGTGATATGGGATTTGACATCCTACACCTCAACTTGCACAAGACATTCTCTACACCTCACGGTGGTGGAGGCCCCGGTGCAGGAGCAGTAGGTGTGGCAGCTCACCTTACAGAATATTTGCCCAATCCTCGCGTTATCCGCACTGCCGACGGTCGTTATGAGGCCGTACAAGGTAAAGACGCAATAGGTCAAATTTCAGGCTTTTTGGGCAACTATGCCGTTTTGCAACGTGCATACACCTATATTTTGGCTCTCGGCAAAGAGAATATCCGCTATGCAGGTCCGTTGGCAACACTCAATGCCAATTATATCAAGGAAGAGTTGAAAGGCGACTACAAGCTGCCTATCGACACCTTGTGCAAACACGAGTTTGTATTTGACGGATTGGCCGACACCTCAACCGGTGTGACAACACTCGACATAGCCAAGCGTCTGCTTGACTACGGTTACCACGCACCCACAATCTACTTCCCGTTGTTGTTCCATCAATCTATAATGATAGAACCCACCGAGACCGAATCGCTAGAGACTATCACCGAGTTTATAGCCATAATGAAGAAGATTGCCGAGGAGGCTCGCACAATGCCCGAAGAGTTGAAGACAGCACCCCACAACACACCGGTGCGTCGTCTCGACGAGACAACTGCAGCCAAGAATCCTATCCTCACTTATACCGAGTTGAAAAACCAAGCCGAATAATTCTATGCACACACCTCTTATCATAATAGGAGCCGGCCCCGGTGGTTACGAAACCGCTGTGCTGGCAGCGCAAAGAGGAATAGAAGTTGTTCTCATTGAGGCAAACGCCATTGGCGGTACTTGCCTCAATGAGGGCTGCATTCCCACCAAATCATTCTGCAAGAATGCTCAAGTCATCAACGACTTGAAAGAAGCCGAACTATACGGAGTGGAAAATGTAAGCTACAACTTCAACTTTGCAGCCGTTACCGAGCGTAAAAATCGCATCGTCGAGCAACTCAAACAAGGCGTGGGAACTCTTTTGAGCAACAAGCTCATACACCTTGTAGAAGGCAAAGCTCAATTTGTTGATGCACACACCGTAGAAGTGAACGGAGAACAATACAGTGCCGACAACATCATTATCGCCACCGGTTCGGTAAGTAAGTTCCTCCCCATCGAAGGCGCACATCTTCCCGGTGTACTCACCTCAAAGGAGATGCTTGAACTCACCGAGATACCTCGCCGTTTGTGTGTTATAGGTGCCGGTGTTATAGGATTGGAATTTGCATCTATCTTCAACAGTTTTGGCAGTGAAGTAACTGTAGTTGAATTCTGCAAGGAAGTACTGCCTCGTTTCGATACCGATATAGCCAAACGACTGAAACAGAGTCTCTCAAAAAGAGGCATCGAAATTCTCACCCAGACAGGTGTTACCGCCATCAAACAAGAGGGTGAAGAGATGGTCGTATCATACTCTCGCAAAGGCAAAGAGGAGAGCATCACTGTCGATCGCGTACTGATGGCCGTAGGGCGTCGTGCCAACACCGACTCGCTCAATCTCGCCGATGTGGGCATCGAATTTAGCCCGGCCGGTATCAAGGTAAATGATATGATGCAAACCAACATTCCTCACATCTACGCTATCGGTGATGTGATAGGTGGCATTATGTTGGCTCACGCTGCCACCTGGCACGGCATACGCGCCCTCAACCACATCTGTGGTAATGACAATGACGGAATACGTCTAGATGTCATTCCGGCAGCAGTCTTCACTGTTCCCGAAGTAGCTACAGTGGGTATTACCGAGGATGAATGTAAAGATAAAGGTATTGCATACCGTTGTGGCAAGGCTTTCTTCCGCGCCAATGGCAAGGCTCTCTGTATGAACGAGCCTGATGGATTATGCAAAGTGATAGCCGATGCCGATGGCAAACTGCTAGGTTGCCATCTGTATGGCCCTCACGCAGCCGACTTGGTACAAGAAGTATGCGCTCTAATCTCGACAGGTGCTACTGTCGACCAACTACAACGCATCATCCACACTCACCCCACTCTTGGTGAAGTGATACAAACAGCAGCACATAGTATGTAACGTGCGCTTGCTGCACCATACCACTCTATGAGGGTGTATCAAAAAACTCTTTTTGATGCACCCTCATTAGGTCTACGAATATCGACAAGAGACAAGCTATTGATATTAGAGAAACAAAAGATGCGCTAGTTATCCAACATAAATATATCGACACTGATGCTTGTTGATTATGCACGACATAATTATATCATCTACATCAAATATGAAACAATGGAACAAGGTATAATATACGAAATATGCGGATATGTTGCCAGTATCGGTATGATACTTGGTTATCTGCCACAAGCTGTTCGCACCGTACGCACACGCAAAACCGACGATATTGCGCTCCCAACATTTATAATGATGGCTATAGGTGCTTTCTGTTTTATGTTGCAAGGACTGTTACACAAGCCCGACATTATTTGGTCTTTATTTCTGACCAACCTCATTACGACTATTTGCAGCACTATTATCTTCAGTATCAAGTTGTACAACGACTTCTTCAAAAAGAAAAGATAAGAGGTTTATTGCAACCTTCATACAGCACATTGTGGTATCGACCAACCGACACAAACATTCTTCATTGTCAGTTGTTATAGAAAAGAATTATAACAAAAATCAATAGACAATGAAAAACATTCACGGTACTGTTACAGAACAAAATCTACTCAAAGCATTTGCCGGAGAGTCACAAGCCCGCAATCGCTACAACCTCTTTGCCGAGGTAGCCAAAAAAGAAGGTTACGAACAAATTATGAGCATCTTTGCCGAGACTGCCGAACAAGAGTACGCTCACGCTTCTCGATTCTTCAAGTTTCTGGACGGAGGGATGTTGAGCATTACAGCCGAATATCCGGCCGGTCGCATAGGCACGACTACCGAAAACCTCCTAGAAGCTGCTGAAGGCGAAAAACTTGAATGGAGTTCACTATACTTCGACTTTGAGCAGACTGCCATTGATGAGGGCTTTAAAGATATAGCTGTTGCCTTCAAGAAAATAGCAGAAGTTGAATCTTTCCACGAATGGCGATACCGACGTATGCTCAAACGTCTGGAAGAGGGTACAATGTTTTTACGCCCCAACATCATTATCTGGCAATGTCGCAACTGCGGTTATCTGTTTGAAGGAACAAAAGCCCCCGGCATATGTCCCGCCTGCCTTGCCGAAAGAGCCTACTTCGAACCCAAACGCGAAAACTACTAATTGTAGAGCTATAAAGCGGCCGATACTACCATAATAACTATTGCATCCACCTTCCTCTCTCATATCTGCAACCATAATACGATATAAAACATTGACTATATTCGGCTCACACTGCAAAACATCAATGTGAGTTCTATATATTTCGTTCGTTTGCTACTATATTTGAGTAGAACCTCCAATATATACTGCACTCGCTGTGAAAAATATTGGAGTAAACTTCTTATTTCTCGCTCGTTTGTTACTATATTTGCATATACATAACACAAACCGCAATATGAAAATAGGAATTATCGTAGCAATGCAAGAAGAACTATCGTGTGTCGAAGGTATGTTGAACAACAAAACCACCATAACAGCCGATAGTGGCAACTTATACATCACCGGCACAACCGGCCAACACCACATTATACTCTCACAATGTGGCATTGGCAAGGTCAATGCAGCGGTACGTGCATTTGAACTTATTGACAAATATCAGCCCGATATTGTCATCAATACCGGTGTAGCCGGTGGTATAGACCCCGAAACCCGCGTAATGGATATGATAATAGGTACTTCGGTAGTATACCACGATGTGTGGTGCGGAGAGGGAAACGAATATGGACAAGTGCAAGGACTGCCGGCACAATTTGAGGCCGACAAAGAGTTGGTAACAAAAGTTCTATCGGCCAACAGCGGCAAACGGGTATATGGCGGACTCATTTGCAGTGGTGATAAGTTTATTACCGACCGGACAGAGTTGGAAGCCATAAAGAAACAATTCCCCCAAGGTATGGCTTGCGATATGGAAAGCGGTGCCATTGCCCAAGTGTGCCACATATGTCACAAGCCTTTTGTATCGATGCGTATTATTAGCGACACACCGGGTGTAGAAGACCATTGGGAACAGTACACCGACTTTTGGAAGGCGGCACCTCAACAATCATTTGCCATTCTGCGCAATACAATAGAAAATCTTTAATCACACACTTATATGAAAAAGATACCTAGCTTCACTATCGACCACCTCAACCTATTGCGTGGTATATACGTATCGCGCAAGGATTATATGGGCGAACACGTTGTTACTACTTTCGACATACGTATGAAAGAACCCAACCGCGAACCGGCATTAGGCTACGGAGCATTGCACACAATAGAGCATTTGGCCGCCACTTTCTTGCGCAATCACCCTGTGTGGGGCGAAAAGATTGTTTTCTGGGGGCCTATGGGATGCTGCACCGGCAACTACTTCCTTATGCAAGGTGACTTGGAGAGTCGCGACATCGTAGAGCTGATGCGCGAAACATTCCGTTTCATTCGCGACTTTGACGGAGAAGTTCCCGGCCAAGCAGCCAAAGACTGTGGCAATTACCTACTGCACGACCTGCCAATGGCACGTTGGGAGGCCGACAAATATCTGCGCGAAGTACTCGATGTTATTGAGGATAAAAACCTCATCTACCCCACATTGTAATATACAACGCACTTTATTGTAATAACTATAAAAAGGAACTGCATCGAAATAAATCGATGCAGTTCCTTTTTATATATGTTGCGTACAACTATTAGAATTTATAGCTGATACCCAAATTGATATAGCTGCTATTGGTGTGACCTGCCTCTACGTTGAGGGCAAAATTATTGGTCAGATAATAACGGGCACCTATTGAAGATGTCCAGTCAAAAATACCATCTGCGTATTTATGAGCCATAGCTACGCCACCACCAAAACCTACTACTACATAAGTATCTAGATTATCGACAAATTGATAGTGGAAAGAGCAGTTGGCTATGAGTGATAATACGTCACCACCCCTCCAGCCGATAGTATTATTCAACGATGCACCGATACCAAGAGATGCATTACCATCAATCCATCCATCGGCAACACCATAATCTACAGCTATACGTTGAGCAAAACCATCTCCAAAACCAATAGTGAACGAACCTACCAAGTCGTTCTTTGCAAAAGCACTCTGTGCATTTGCACTACTTGCTACCAAGCTCAATACAGCAACAAGTGCCAGCGTCCATAACTTTCTCATAATTCTTTGTGTTAATTTAATGTGTTATTAATACGTTCTTAATTGATGTCTAATTATTCATAGTTGCAAATATATAAAATTATTCAAATAATACAACCATACTTTACAAATTATCATACCATAGAACAACAATACCCATTGATATAATCACAAAGCTATGAAACAGCTACAATAATGGCCGTACACTGCACCATCGATATAGATACATACGAGATGTGCAGAATACAGCCTTATATTTTTTTGTAGAGTGAAGAGGTAGCTAGAACTTCCAGTTGACACCGGCTAGAATATAACTACCAAAGGTATATCCGGCCTCAATATTCATTGCCAACGAACGACTGAAATACCACCTGACACCTAGATTGGTACTCCACGAAAAGAAACCACCATCATTGCCATATAGTTCCTCATACCATTTATATCCACCTCCGGCACCTACGCTCACATAGGTGTCTAGACGATTGGCCATCTGATAGTGAAGACTGGCTGTTACTTCCAATGATAGCCTATCCCAATGATTGGCTATACAATTTCCTACCGATGCTCCTATTCCCAACGAGCCTCGGTCGGCAAACCAATTGTCCAATACACAATAATCGAAAGACAATTTCTGTGTAAAACCATCGCCATAACCCAATAAAAGGCCCAATGTCTGGTCGCCACGGCCAAAGGCTCGTTCGGTAAACGATGGCAATGCCGCAAACGAACTTATAGACACTACACTCATCACAGTAAGTACTATACTCTTAATCGACTTTTTCATAACAC
Source organism: uncultured Porphyromonadaceae bacterium (assembly GCA_937891845.1). Lineage (GTDB taxonomy): Bacteria > Bacteroidota > Bacteroidia > Bacteroidales > Barnesiellaceae_A > Barnesiella_A. The sequence continues at coordinate 59,286 of CALATP010000053.1, forward strand.
ATCTACTTTTATTGTTAATACTTATTCTCAACACACAAGGTGCAGCAACCTTGCCCACCTTACATACTATAACAACAAATAAATGTTTAGAGTGTTTGTTGAGCCAAAATCATAAAGGCAGCTTTTACAAAACAAAAAAAGACCTCACTGCCACTACGCAATGAGGTCGTGTTATGTGTATGTATGGCTTACATATTGGCAGCTATACGAGCTGCTATATCGGCCATCTCCTCTGCAGGTAACGACAACTTCTCACGGAAGAAATTCATATCACCCTCAGTTGTGATAGGAATGAGGTGAATGTGAGTGTGAGGAACTTCCAACCCCATCACAGCAACACCTACGCGTTTACAATCGATAGCACTTTCGAGGGCTCGAGCCACACGACGAGCAAAAGCCATAAGACCGGCATAGGTTTCATCATCAAGGTCAAAGATATAATCAACCTCTTGCTTGGGTATTACAAGTGTATGTCCTTTGGCTACAGGACTGATGTCGAGGAAAGCAAAGAAACGATCATCCTCGGCTACTTTGTAACAGGGAATTTCGCCCGCTACAATTCTACTGAAAATTGTTGCCATAAAACGTCTATACTTTATATGTTATTATTGAATTGTTACACGACCATCTGTGGTAGCACTCATACTCTTGCCTTGTGCTGTAAGATTGCGTACATACGATGCAAAAATATTGTAAACATCACCGGCATACTCGTGAATAACCTCACCACGAGTAAAAGCTACTAGCCCATCACCACCGTAAGCAAGAAAATTGAGAGTTGCAATGTTATAGTAACGATTATCATCAATAGGCTTACCGGCAATAGTAACTTGCTCTACCGCACCTTCTACAATAGAAAGGCACACATCACGACTTACACCCTCACCTCCTCGATTGGCAATCTGCTCAAAAAGGTCGCGCACATCGCTGCCTTTGAGTCGTACTATAAACATATGATTGGCAAAGGGGAAAGCCTCAAAAATTTGCCCCAATGTAACCTCTCCCGGAGCAATATCGGCTCTAATACCACCCATATTCAATACTGCAAAATCTATCTTATCACGACAACGCTTACGAGCCACCTCGACAAAGGCATCACACGCCCAGTTGGAGAAAGGACTCTCGGGACGAGCTCTGTACAACGTATCGGAAGCGACTCCCACTACGTCTCCCATAATACTGTCAACAGTATGTGTATATTGAGCCAATGCCGTAGCAAAATCGGCATCTACACGATTATCATATCGCTCATCTACGGGGAATAAACGATATTCCACAAGGTTGTTTCGCGATCTATCGGTAGCGAGAGTTATATCGACATAACCCAGATAGGCACCACGATTACCGGTCTGTACCACCGGAACAGACAGACCATCGGCATCTGTAAAGTACGCCGGCTCAGTCAATAATGTGTGTGAATGAGCACCTATGACAAGGTCGATGCCGCGTGTATTTTGTACCAATACCGAATCGAGTACATCTTTATAATCTTCGGCACTTGCTGTAAATCCCAAATGCGACAATACAACAACAACATCGGCACCCTCGGCACGAAGTGCTTTCGATAGGCTGTCGGTTACTGCTATAGGGTCGTTATACACCACTCCTTGCGCGTGAGACGGAAAGAACAATCCATCGGGATTGACATTTAGGCCTATAAAGCCCACCTTCACGCCATCAGTTTCAACCATATAAGAAGGGACTATCTGCTCTCTCAAAGCCGGTACTTTATGTTCATAATTGGAAGATACGGTCACACCGTCAAATGCAGCAAGTGTAGCAGCTAGAGCTTCACAACCATTATCAAACTCGTGATTGCCCAATGTGCGTACATCATAGCCCAAACTATTCATTACAAAAGTTTCGACCTCTCCGGCAAATATCTTGAAATAGCCTGTACCTTGCACAGCATCCCCTGCATCGACCAACAAAGCCGCCGGATGCTCACTGCGCAAACTATCGATAAGAACTTTGCGACGCTCTACACCTCCCATTGCCGGATAATACTTGTCATCTGCTTTGATAGGCAGTATTTGGCTATGGGTATCATTGGTAAACATCAGCACTACGTGCTTTTCGCGTGACACGCACGATACTAAAAGTATCATTGAGATAGCCATCAAGACTATATGGGCTATAAACTTTTTCATATTACTACTACATTTATTTCCAAGAACAAAGATAAGCAAAAGCAAGCAAATAACTTATACACCGGTTTTATTTTCTTTGGGGATACTTCAATTATACCCCCCAAAAAACGACTTGATATTACCAAGATATTCATAATTAACATTCTTTGCCCTCCGGTAGCGAACCACTCAATAGCAACAGTTGTTGTGCATATACTAACCTTTAATAAACAAACAATTATGACAACTCCAGCAAAACGTACACAAAATTGGTTGCCGGGTATTTTCAATGATTTCTTCGGTAATGAATGGATTGCAAAAACCAGTGCATCGGCTCCTGCACTCAACATTGTTGAGACAGAAAAAGAGTATATTGTGGAAATAGCAGCCCCCGGCGTTACCAAAGATGACTTTCGTGTCACGGTAGACAAGCACGACCAACTAATCGTTACTGTAGAAAGTCGCAACAACGACGAATATGGTAAAAAAGGTAAATTCTTGCGACGAGAGTTTGCTTATTCTCAGTTCCAACAGACACTAATCCTTCCGGAAAATATCAACAAAGATGAAATACGAGCCTCGCAAAACAATGGAGTGCTCACGATAACAATTCCCAAAAATCACGCATCGGTCGAAGCTGAGCCCAAACGCATCGAAATAGAATAACACAGCTATCAGCATCCCATATATTATTAGTAAACAAGATATTGAGTGCAATCAACTCAATATCTTGTTTTGTTATACACCTACTCTACATTTTTTCACAACGCAAAACATCCATAATCTTTCATCGATAATTTTGGATAGCATCATTGCAATATTGCCAATAAAATGCGTATCTTTACAGCCTGAGAGAGAATTGAATTGATATTTTTGTGTAGCATATTACACAAAAACAAGATATTGATTTGAGTATCTACAAGTTAACCTAAATAACACAAATACCAAATAGCAAACCAACTCTGATACTATGAAAAAATCTATCGCGGTGCTTATGATGGCAATGTGTACCATATTTGTTATGGCACAAAACCAAGAGAACGACCAAGACGACAAGAATTACGTGGTAAATCTCAAAGCCGCAGTGCGTGTTGACTTTATCCAAGACTATTGGGATAGCAACTTAAACAAGCCCACTTCGGGATTTAAAGGTAAATATCTAACCATCGCACTTGACGGATACATAAGCAAACACTTCTACTATGCCTATCGTCAACGCCTCAATCGCGCTCCCAAAGATGAAAGTTTCTTTGATGCTACCGACTTTGCTTATATTTCATACCGCCCCAATAAGCATTGGGATTTTTCGATGGGTAAGCAAGTTGTAGGTATAGGAGGTTATGAATATGACCGCGCCCCTATCGACCTATATTTCTGTTCGGAATATTGGAACAACATTGCCTGCTATCAATTGGGTGCAAGTATTGCCTACAATATTGGTGATGGAAGTGACCGCTTGATGGCTCAAGTATGCGAGAGCCCCTACACAGTCAATCACAAAGATTTCTTATTTGCCTATAACCTTATGTGGTATGGCCATCACGATTGGTTCAACAGCATCTATTCTCTCAACGCAATAGAGTACGAAACAGGCAAGTATATCTACTATGCCACATTGGGTAATCAATTTACATTTGACAACTTCCGCATTCAACTCGACTATATGCATCGCTTTGCCGAGGGTCAAAAGAATTTCTTTGATGACATCTCGGTAATGGGCGAATTGTCATATATGATAAAGAACAAAGTAAACGTATTTGGCAAAGCATCGTATGATGTCAACCGTAGCAATGTAGGAGGCGACTTCAGCGTAATGCCCGGAACCGACCTCACTCGTGTAGGAGCCGGTGTAGAGTATTATCCGTTGAAAAACGGCCGTCAGGACTTGCGCGTATTTGGCTATTATAGCTACTCTTGGGGTATCAACGGCAATCCGGCCGGAGCCATACAAAACAAGCAACACCTCTTTGGCGTAGGTGTCAAATGGCAAATCGATATTATTTCATTAACACGCAAAACATTCAAGGGCAATGAAGGTGCATAAATCAAACTTTTCTAAGTACATCCCAACCGGTGTACCTTGTCTACTCATCGTTGTAGGCTTATTCTCTATTATTGGTGTGCGTATGGGTGTATCACCTATGTTCAAGACTATAATGAACACCGCACACGACTTGTTGCTCAACACCGTATTCTTCCTTATGGCCGTATGTGTTATAACAGGTGCCATCGGTCGCATTTTTATGGATTTTGGCGTAGTAAAACTATTGGAAAAGCTCTTACGACCGTTGATGAAACCCCTATTCAACCTTCCCGGAGTTGCATCACTGGGAGCTGTAATGACTTTCTTGTCGGACAATCCTGCCATTATCTCATTATCACAAGACAAACGCTTCTGCAGCTATTTCAAGAAATATCAATATATCTCACTTACCAACTTCGGTACAGCCTTTGGTATGGGATTGTTGGTTATCGTATATATGATAGGGCTAGGTTACTTTGCCGAGCCTTTTATCGGTCTTTTAGGTGCATTCTGCGGATGCATTGTATCTACACGTTTGATGCAACACTTTATTCTCAAAGAGTATCCCAATTATGCCAATGAAGACGTGGTTGAGGAGATTGTAAAACGTAACACCGCCACTCAAGTCAAAGAGGAATCTATGTTTACCCGCATACTTAATGCACTACTTGATGGAGGTCGTACCGGTGTCGACGTGGGCTTGGCTATTATTCCCGGTGTACTCATTATCTCTACTTTTGTGATGATGCTTACATTTGGTCCCGGTGCAAACGGAGAATACACAGGTGCTGCCTATCAAGGTATCGAATTGCTACCTTGGTTGGCCGGAAAAATCAACTTTATCTTCGATTGGTTGTTTGGTTTTAAAGACCCACATTTGGTAGCCTTCCCTATCACAGCCCTAGGAGCAGTAGGTGCGGCATTAAGTCTTATTCCCGAATTTATCAATGGCGGATATATCGATGGTAATGCCATAGCCGTATTCACAGCAATAGGTATGTGTTGGAGTGGATATTTGAGCACTCACACAGCAATGCTCGATTCTCTCGGCTACCGCCAACTCACATCTAAAGCCATCCTATCGCACACCATAGGTGGTCTTGTAGCGGCAATTGTAGCACACTGGGTATACGTATTATTTACACTCATTGTAGGTCTTATAGCCTGATAATTAGAGAATATCGCCGCATTACGATACTATGCGCAAGATTTTCAGTATCATATTACTACTCACAGCCCTCATCCCTACACCGGCACAAACCAAGTATGAGATGCGGGCTGTGTGGCTTACTACCAATTGGGGGCTTGACTGGCCATCACAACCCGCACGCACCCATCAAGAGACTATCAACCAGCAGGCCGAGCTATGCAATATGCTCGACAGCATTGCATCAATGGGTTTCAACACTGTTTTTTTTCAGGCTCGTATCAGAGGAGAGGTATTCTATAACTCCGAGTTAGAGCCTTGGAGCCCATTGGCAAGCGGTACCGCAGGTAAGGCTCCCAATTATGACCCACTCTCCTACGCTATCGAACAATGCCACAAGCGCGGATTGGAATGCCACGCGTGGCTTATCACCATCCCCACAGGAAGTAACAAGGTAGCCCAACGACACGGCACGTCGGCCGTATCGGCACAACAGAAACACTTGTGCGTTGCGCTCAAAGGAGAATACTATTTCAATCCCGGTCTTCCGGGCACAGCTGCCTACCTAGCCCAACTGACAGGAGAGATAGCCCGGCACTACGATGTCGACGGCATACATCTCGATTATATACGCTACCCCGATGAGGCGGGAAAGTTTCCCGACGCCGACACCTACAAGCGTTACGCCCCCATAGGTATGACATTGAAAGATTGGCGTATGAACAACATCACACATATAGTGCGTACCATATCTACCACCGTAAAGGCTATAGACCCCACAATAATGGTAAGTGCTGCCACTCTGGGTCGATATACATCGATAGAAGGACGTGAACCTATTACGTGGGCTTGCACCGAAGGCGCGTCACAAGATGCTATTATGTGGTTGGATTCGGCTTATTGCGACTTCATCACACCAATGTTATATTATAAAGGGGAGAGTTATGCCCCTTACCTCATCGACTGGTGTGAACGAACCGAAGAGAGCAACGGTATCGTTGCCGGACTGGGTATCTATCGGATGGATAAAAAAGAGGGGAACTGGTCACTTGGCGACATATCGACACAAATAGCAGAGTCCCGATTATACGGAGCGAGTGGACAGGGTTGCTTTCGCGCCCGCCACCTTTGGCAATTTCCCGAACTTGCAATTTTGCTACGCAATTATTTCTACACCACACCCGCATTGGTTCCGCCTATGCGCAATATCGATGCACCCTCACTAGCCCCAATCGAACAATTGTATGTACACAAAGATAACGAGTCGACAATACTATCGTGGCAACCGGTCGATGGAGCCAAACGTTATGTTGTGTATGCTTCGCAAAATGACAGTGTGAATATCAACGATACTTCACACATTTTGAGTACTTGTCCGGTAGACGAAAGTAACAGCGACAAATCACAGGTCACATTTGTCATACCCTCGGCTACACCCAATTACCATTCATTTGCTGTCACAGCTATTGATGCCTATCGTAGAGAAAACACTCCGGTATATTACAATGCTCCTTAACAGCAATGCTATTGGATATTATATAATTTTCACTAAAAAGGGAAATAAGAAATCAAAGCGATATTGACAATATTTCATATCTTTGCGAACAATCGAGGTACAAACTTCAATATATCAACCGTGAAATAGTATATAATAATGTACATACTTAAGTTTCAAGATATATACAAGACACCTATTTGGGGCGGAAACAAGATAGGGACATTCAAAGGCAAGCAGCTCAACCTTGAGTCGGTAGGCGAGAGTTGGGAAATATCGGCAGTTGAAGGAGACTTGTCGGTCGTTGCCAACGGAGAAGATGCAGGTATGACTATTGCAGACCTTGTGGCTCGTGATGGCGAGAAATTGATGGGACATCACGTTGCGAGATACTTCGGAACGACATTCCCTTTATTGGTGAAATTTATAGATGCTCACGACAACCTATCAATACAGGTTCATCCCAATGACGAATTGGCACGCATCAAACACAACTCATTCGGCAAGACCGAGATGTGGTATGTTATAGATGCAGAGCCGGGAGCCGGACTATACTCGGGCTTTTCACAAAATATCACCCCCGAAGAATATGTAGAACGTGTGGCCAACAACACGATAATGGATGTTCTGCAATTTCACCAAGTAAGTCCGGGAGACGTCTTTTACCTTCCTTCAGGACGCATTCACGCCATAGGCAGTGGTGTATTTATTGCCGAGATACAGCAAACATCCAATATAACCTATCGCATCTACGATTACAATAGAGTAGATAAAAATGGCAAACCACGCGACCTCCACACCGAGCAAGCCCGCGAAGCGATAGATTTTGCTATGTACGATGACCTTAAAAGCAACTACACTCCACAACGCAACAAAGCCGTAAATCTGGTAGATTGTCCGTATTTTACTACAGCACTATTGCAACTCGATACCGATTGTCAACGAGAAATTGCCAAGTACGACTCATTTATGGTATATATGTGTATGCAAGGAAGTGCCACTATCACAGCCAACAACGGTACATACGTAACATTAAAACAAGGAGAAACCTGCTTAGTACCCGCTGCAATCGAGCAAGTAGAGATACACCCCACTCCAACAACATCGCTACTAGAATGTTACGTACGCGACGACAGCAAGATTGAGCAATAACAAGGGGCAACGAATAAGCCTTCGGGTAGCTCTATAATAAAAACATTCTTTCACAAGCAATCTATCAACCGATATACACCGCACCAATAAAACTGCACTATGGAAGCAAATAAAGAGTCAGACGAGAAATATATGCGGATGGCCTTGCAAGAAGCATATCAGGCAGCCCAAGCAGATGAAATACCCGTAGGAGCAGTCGTTGTGTGCAACAATCGCATCATAGCACGGGCACATAATCTCACCGAGACACTATGTGATGTCACTGCACACGCAGAGATGCAAGCACTAACCTCGGCAGCCAACAATATGGGGGGAAAATATCTCACCGACTGTACCCTATATGTCACACTCGAGCCCTGTGTAATGTGTGCCGGAGCAATAGGATGGGCACAAGTAGCACGAGTTGTGTACGGAGCAAGCGACCCACGTCGCGGTTACAGCATTCTCGCACCACAAGCATTACACCCCAAGACACAAGTAACATCGGGCGTGTTGACCAATGAGTGTCAAGAAATAATACAAGACTTCTTTCGTAAGAAAAGGTAAACCACATACAGCACCAAACATCCGTTAAATCAGTTTTTTAGACAAAAAATAAAAGAATGTTTTTGGCACATTATGAAAAAATGTGTACCTTTGCCGCGATTTTATCAGACCATATAATGTCTAATTTATTAATCACAAACAAAAATTTAATTATTAACCAATGAGTAAAGACTTTACAAGCCCGGTAGAAAATTTTGACTGGGATGCCTTTGAAAAAGGTGAAGTTCTTGGAAGTAAGAGCCGCGAAGAACTAGAGGCCGCTTACAACCAAACCTTGAATGCAGTCAAGGACAAAGAGGTACAAGAAGGTACCATTATCTCGATGAACAAACGCGAAGTCGTTGTAAACATCGGTTACAAATCGGACGGCATCATTCCTATGAGCGAGTTCCGTTACAATCCCGATCTCAAAATCGGTGATAAAGTAGAAGTATACGTAGAGAGCCAAGAAGACCGCAAGGGTCAACTCCTTCTCTCGCACAAGAAAGCTCGCGCTGCTCACTCTTGGGAGCGTGTTAACGCTGCTTTCGACAACAACGAGATCATCACTGGTTACATCAAATGCCGCACTAAGGGTGGTATGATTGTTGAAGTGTTTGGTGGCACAGAAGCATTCCTCCCCGGCTCACAAATCGATGTTAAGCCCATCCGCGATTACGATATTCTCGTTGGCAAAACAATGGAATTCAAAGTTGTTAAAATCAACCAAGAGTACCGCAACGTGGTTGTTTCGCACAAAGCCCTTATCGAGGCCGAAATCGAAGCACAAAAGAAAGAAATCATCGCAAGCCTCCAAAAGGGTTCGGTATTGGCAGGTACTGTCAAGAACATCACCTCTT
>CALATP010000054.1 GCA_937891845.1 uncultured Porphyromonadaceae bacterium
CTTGAACTTTCCGCATAAACTTTTTATTCTTAGCGGATTATGAGATTATTCCAAAGATAGACAATAACTTTGTATCATAATTGAACATTACAAAGCTAAGTATATGAAAATGAAACAGAAGTTATTTTCCAAGACATTCACACTCACTCCGGGAGAATGCAACGGACAACAAGAGATGTCGCTCTCTTTTCTCGTAGGTCGCATTATCAAGGTTGCCTCTATGCACGCCGATTTGTGGGGTGTAGGATATGAAAAAATGATTTCTAATCGTACTGCGTGGGTACTTTCAAGACTTGCCATCGAGATGAAACGATATCCGGCCATTAACGAACAATATACACTGGAAACTTGGATAGAGGATTACAACACTCGTTTTTCTACTCGAAATATGGCAGTTCTAGATAGTCGTGGCGCAGTGTGTGGATATGTACGCACGATATGGTTGGTACTAGACTTGGAAGCTCGTCGCACTGCCAATATGGAAGAGCTTAACGAACTACGAAATCTCATTCTCGACCGCCCCTGCCCCATCGAACCTCCTACTCGTATGCGCATTGATGAGGGCGAAAAGATAGACTCTTTTGCTGTACGATATAGTGACATAGACCTCAACAGACACGTTAACAGCGCCCGATACGTAGAGTATCTGCTCAATCAGTACCCCTTTGAGTGGTTTGACAACAACTATATAGAGCGATTTGAAATAGCATATGCACACGAAGCCCGACCGGGTATCGCCATTGATGTGTATCGGGAAAACAAATCGGGAAACGACCATTCATTGGAGTTACGCCACGATGGCAACGTACTTTGCCGCAGTCGCATTATATTTGCACCTCGTACCGAGCCCATTCAATTACCTTTCAGCGAATAACATAAAGAGGCTGAGCCATTGAAAAAAACTTTTCGGCTCAGCCTCCAATTTGTTTTGAAACTTATTATTGTCAATCATCAACTTCGTGCTTGATAAAATTACCACTGCTATCGAAGTATAACTCAACCAAATAGGGTCCGCGTAGTTTGACCTCATACCCTTTAGACGTGTGATTGATGTTATAAACAGTCCAACCGGGATAATTTCGTCCTATATAACGTACTGCATACTCCGGTAACAAAGCCACCACCGACACCGGCAGTGTCGCGTGCAATTCATTCTCTATCTCTCGCCATACACCATTTCTATCAAACTCTACTTCATACCCATTGGTAAGCTCTACCTTATGTCTACCTTTATCCAGCCTACACGCTTTAGAAACTTTCACACCTGTAAAATGAGTATTGATAAACTGTTGTATCTCACGAGGCATCTCATTCCACTTCATCACTTTCTCGTGACAATCGGCATAGGAAATGGTTATAGTACACACAAAGAATGCCAAGAATAACGTAATAATCCACTTTTTTTTCATATTTTTACCGTCTAATTTAAAGGTTTTACTACTTAACAAACAAAATCGGAGTCGATATGTTTTTCAAACATACCCGATATGTTGCTTTAAGTAGTTAAAAGACACTTTTTATGGCAGTGAAGCGTTGGCAAAAATTCTTATTGATAGGCATCTTGGTTGTGTTGATGCTCTTCTTGCTCTTTCCGCTAGCGGTATATCTACCACCGGTGCAGAAAGCTGCCATACGCTATGCTTGCTCGTGGGTTTCAGAAAACACTCCGATGAAACTTTCGGTAGAACAATTTTCAATCCGTTTTCCCTTCAAGCCCTCTTTCGACAAAGCGACTATATCCACACCGGAAGGTGACACATTACTCAATGCCAATAAGTTGAGTGCCGATATAGCATTACTTCCTCTGTTGAAAAAGGAGATTGTAATACGGGGAATTAACTTGCAAGACGTACTGGCCGACATTACAACTCCCGACTCGACAATGAATATACAAGCCCGAATGGGTAGACTGGGAATAGATGATGGAGACATTATCCTGAAAGAAAAATCTATATCGGTACAACAACTGCAACTAGCCGATGCACAGATAAATCTCCTATACAAATCTAAAAACGATACAACAACCAATAATACTCCATTACCCGATTGGTCTTTCAACATTGATTTGATTGAGCTTAACAACATAGCATACACAATGTATATGCCATCAACAATCGATACTTTATCGGTTGTTCTACCTTGCGCACACATAGCAAACACCTCGGTCGAATTGAGTTCTCAAACCATATCGGTTGACAAGGTAGATATAGAACAGGGCAATTACAGATTTATCTCTTATGCCCGGAGTGACACATTACCAACCGAAAAAACGACAGCCTCTATTGACACCACAAAATCCGAACCGTGGAATATCAGAGTGAATAGGTTGGAACTCCAAGAGAATGCACTAGCTTACATCACATCACCACGCACACCAATCGACGGGCTCGATATGACTCACATCAATGCCCAAAGAATAAACCTGGCCATCAGCGACATATATAATAGTGGCAGCCAGTTGCAATTGTCGGTCGACTCATTATCGCTACAAGAGCGGTCGGGGTTATATCTCACACAACTGTCAGGTTTCTTTGCAATGACCGATGGTGGTATAATGGAATTGTCAGATTTTATTATTCAAACACCATTAAGCAATATTCAAGCCAATGTCAATATAGATATGTCGTTGTTAGAGCACAATCCTTTGGCTCCGGTCAATCTTGACCTTAAAGCCAAACTTTCGTGCCACGATATGGCATCACTCTTTCCTATTGCCGAGAAATTTTTTATACACCCATACCCCAAGACATCGATAACATCATTGAGCGATATAATAAGTGCCGATATAAAACTTTACGGCACAGCACAAGATATCGAAGTTGAGACGTTCGATATCATACAACAAGGTTATTTTACTTTTCAAAGCGATGCTCGTATGGCCTACCCGCTAGACGATGCGAGACGCAGTATTGTGCTGAATGGAAATCTGAAAACAACCGAACACATTACATTGAGCAACTACATTCCGGACTCGACATTAGAAGCCCACATTGCAATGCAACCTATCTATATCGATCTACACTCCAATATGATTGGTAAAGAGATTGCAGCCGATATGTGGATGGAATGTATGGGAGGTAATGCCGATATACAGGCCCAGTATAACACCGTACTTGAAAGTTACGATATTGCAGCTGTAATCAATAGCTTGCCACTCGACTTATTCCTTCCGGGCGATACTATTGGAAATCTATCGGCTCACATCGATTTGTCGGGTAAGCATTTTTCCCCAGACAATAATGATATGGCTCTCTCGGCTCTCATCACTGTCGACACACTGCAATATCGCAATTTTAGTTACAACGGGGTGCAACTGGCGGCCGAGGCAGCCAACGAACATTGGAATCTTGATGTAGCAAGCTCATTGCCATCGCTCGACCTTGATGTAAACGCATCGGGTCTTTTTAAGAAGGACTTGCTTACAGCCAATATTCGTGCAGCAATAGCATCTCTAGATCTAGGAGCAATGCACCTCTCGCAACAACCACTCGATATTGCTGCCGACCTTACAGCCGACATCGTGCTGTCCAATATAGATAGTATCATTCAAGCCGATATTGTAATAGACAGCATAAACATTGGTATGGATGAGCATCGCTATCGTACAAAGTCATTGAGTTTGTTGGCAGCTAGCGATATTACTTATAGCTACATAGATCTACGCACCGGTGATATGGATATAAATCTTATGTCGGATGCCGGCATAACACACCTACGCCCTGCATTTGAGCGACTAACACAATTTGTCGACACTATTTTTACTCACCAACGGCTCAATATGGACGAGCTGCATCGAGGGCTTGTTCCTTTTGAACTACAAGCCAATATAGGTAGCAACAATTTACTGCAACGATATGCCAATAATATGGGTTTTAGGTGGTCATCGGCACACTTTGAGGCATCAAATGATACGCTATTCTCGTTGGGAGGTATCGTGAATAGAATGGAAATATCGGGTATGCTCCTTGACACGATTATCCTTGATGCTTACGAAAAAGAGAGCCGACTCAACTATCGATTGGCATTGGGCAACAGGCCGGGTAATCTGGATGAGTTTGCACACGTGCAGGTCGAAGGTTTTCTATCGGGAAATAGCACAAGGCTTTATTGCTTACAACGCAACCGCAAGGGGGAAATTGGATTTATGTTTGGTAGCAAAATAGATTTTAAGCCCGACCAAATAGAATTTACTTTCGGTCCAAAGGAACCCATTATCGGCTATAAACATTGGACCCTCAACAACGGCAATTTTGTTACATACACCTATTCCAAACAGGAACTTGCAGCCGACCTGAAATTGATGTATGAGAACAGCCATCTTTTTGTTACAACTGACGATAGGAGAAACAAAGATATAACAGGAATACATATCGACTTACAAAATATAGAGTTGGCCGACTGGTTGGTTGCTACGCCATTGGTAACCCCTATGACCGGACAATTATCTTCCAACATCTTCGTTGACATACCTCCCAAAGGTATGGAAGTAACCGGTACACTGGATTTGAAAGACTTCAATTACAATCACCAACGAGTGGGAACATTCCACGCAGATGTAGATTATATTGCCAACTCATCGACAGGAAATGACATAAACATTACAATGCTGCACGAGAATAACAACATTCTCAATTTTGCAGCTCAAATAGACAATCATAAACCACAAAACATTTTAGGCGAAATCTTTATAAATGATTTGTCGCTCGAAGTTGCCAATGCCTTTTTCCCGGCCAATATGGGTAGCCTGACGGGGGTTATAAACAGCCATATGGACATAAACGGCACTCTCAATTCGCCACTAATCAATGGCAGTATAAGACTTGATAAGGCTCAAACAACATTCAAGAAAATAGGTGCTTCACTCGCCTTTGACAACATCGAACTTCCTGTTAAAAACAGTATCTTATATTTCAACAACTACGCCATAAGAGGTGCCAATAAGAGTCCTTTGACAATCGATGGTATTGTCGACTTTACTCGACTGAACGACATTGCCATAAATCTAGACTTTACAGGAGAAAACTTCCAACCGATACAAATAGCAGAGAACCGCACCGGTATAATCTATGGCTCGGTGTATACCGATATTGATGCTCACGTACGTGGCTCTTTCAGCGACCTGAAAGTAAACGGAGACATATCGCTGTTGTCAGGAACAAATGCTACTTACATAATGCAAAGTGGTATGATGCAAACAGGTACCGACTACTCTGATATGGTGACCTTTGTATCATTTGTAGACACAACAAACACCTCAGAGACTGAAAAAGCCAATAAAAAAGCCATCAATATGACAGCCAATGTAGGAATAAATATTGATGAAGGTGTGCAATTAGGTGTCAACTTATCGACCGACGGAAAAAACCGTATCGACCTCGTAGGAGGTGGTAACCTACTCTACACAGCCACACCTTTGGGCGACAATCGTGTAACGGGTCGATACACGCTCACCGGTGGTTTTGTTCGATACACTCCGCCCATCATCACTCAAAAGATATTCAACATTGAGGACGGTAGTTACGTATCGTGGAGCGGTGACATAGCCGATCCGGAATTAAATATCACAGCCGTACAATCTCAAAAATCAACTGTAAAGAATGGCGAAGAAAGCAGGATTGTCGATTTCGATATATATATCAAAATATCCAACACACTCAATAACCTAGACATCTCGTTCGACTTAGCTACATCCGACGACCTCACTATACAGAACGAACTACAAGGCCTTACAGCCGAACAACGAGAAACAAAGGCTATGAATATGTTCTTATACAACTCCTACGATGACTTTGCCAGTGGAGCAGAGAACGTATTGGTCAACAACTCACTCAACACTTTCTTGGAATATGAACTAAATACGTGGGCTCAGCGTACATTGAAAGGTGTTGACCTCACATTTGGTATTGACAATTACGGCATTGACGGAACGGGCACACAACGCACCGACTATTCGTATCAGTTCTCCAAAAGCTTACTTGACAACCGCCTAAAAGTTGTTATAGGCGGTAGTTACGCATCGAACCAAGATGTCACACAAAATCTACGAGAAAATCTCATCGACGATATTTCTATTGAATACCGCATTACCAAGCGTGAGAATATGTATCTGAAAGCCTTCAGACAATCGGGATATGAAAGTATTATAGAAGGTGAGATAACACAAACCGGTGTGGGATTTCTGTATCGTAAACAAGTTATGTCTTTGCTAGACCTCTTCCGTCGTAAACCTCGAACACCAAAAAATAAAGCTACGGAAAATGGCTCCGACAGCATACCTGGTGATACGATAAAAGTGAATATTATACCAATGCCACAAATAATAAGCCCATCAGATAGTACTCTTATCCTAGAACCTACAACTCACCAAGAGCAATGAAACATATATCTCAACATATTATAATCATCGTTCTTGCTATCATATTGGCAGTGTTTACATCGTGCTCAACTACCAAGCGGCTAGTCGATGGCGAAACTCTATATACCGGTGTAAAGGAGATGAAAATAGAGCGATATGACGGTGACAAAATAGAGGGAAGTGTAAAAAGTCAAGTAAAAAAATCTCTCTCTGTTCCACCCAACAATGCTCTATTTGGCTCAAACTCAATCAAATTTATCCCCACCCAACTGTGGGCGTGGAACTACTTGTATACAACAAATGAGAAAAGTGTAAAAGGATGGTTATACAACATCTTTGCCGAAGAGCCTGTGCTAATACAAACCGTACGTCCTGATTTGCGCACAGCAATGGCCGAAAATATACTTTTCAACAACGGTTATTTCAATTCTTCGGCCAACTATACAGTAAATTACGATGAAGATAATCCCAAGAAAGCATCTGTAAGCTATGATGTCAAGGTAGGGCAACCATACACATTGGATAGCATTTCCTTTGTCGGTGACTCTTCGGCTCTATCGGAAATGATAAGACGCAATAGCGACAAATCATTGTTATATAGAGGTCAACGTTACTGTGCTGACACTTTGGCTGCCGAGCGTAATCGTATCACCACGTTGTTACGTGACAGTGGCTACTATTACTTCCGTAGCGAATATATCCTATATCAAGCCGATACGACACGAAACAGCGGACGTGTCGATTTGCGTATGTACATCTCTTCGACAGCACCGGCCGACGCACTACGTAGTTACAAAACAGGCAATATATCGGTACATCTGTATCCTCCTGAGGGAGATATGAAACCCGACACCTTGCAATACCGCACTCTTGATGTTTACGGATATGAGGGTCTGAAATTACGTCGAGGATTACTCCCCGGAAACATAATTCTACGCCCGGGTAAAACATTCTCTCTATCCGATCAGAACCAATCTCTACGCAATCTTTCATCTCTCGGTATTTACAAGTCGATGATTATGACTGTTACTCCTTTCGACTCGATAAAAGGGCGCGATTCGATAGATGTAAATATTGACCTACAATATGCACTACCTATGGGCTTTATGGTAGAGGCCAATGTTTCATCCAAGTCAAACAGCTATTTAGGCCCGGGAATAATCTTTGGTGTATCTCACAACAACCTTTTTGGAGGAGGAGAACAGTTGTCTGTATCGTTCAACGGTAGTTATGAATGGCAAACCGGAAAAGACGAAGGATCTTCATTATTCAATTCATACGAATTTGGTGCTACCGGTGCTCTATATTTTCCACGTATTTTGGGGCCACGTCCTCGCCGGCATTTGCGCCGCCTCAAGTCGGGTACACGCATACAATTGGGTGCCAATATTATGAACAGACCTCATTACTTCCGAATGGTATCGTTCAACACCTCTTTAGCCTACGATTTTCACACATCTTCTACAGCACTACACAATTTTACACCATTCAAATTGGTCTACACCAAGATGCTGCATACGACCGAGGAGTTTGATGCCACATTAGCCGAAAATCCGGCCATCGCACTCAGCTTTCGCGACCAATTTATACCTATGATCAATTACACATTCACATACGACAACGGCTACGAGAAAAGCAGTAAAAACAGATGGATATGGCAAATAGGCGCAACGGAGGCCGGAAACATTTTTTACGGTATTTACTCACTATGCGGTGTGAAAGGTGAAAAAAAGATATTCGGTAATCCATTCTCACAATTTGTCAAACTCACCAACGAAGTAAAATACTATCACTACTTCGATAACAACGTATGCATTGCATCTAGATTATATGTAGGCGCAGGATATGCATACGGCAACGCGACAGAAATGCCTTATAGCGAACAGTTTTATATAGGAGGAGCCAACAGCATAAGAGCATTCACCATTCGCTCACTGGGTCCGGGTAGTTATAGGCCGGATGAGTCGGACGAGAATGGATTCTTCGACCAGACCGGTAATTTCAAACTCGAAGCAAACGTAGAACTACGTTTCCCAATATGGGGTGGTCTCGAAGGCGCAGCATTTGTAGATGCCGGAAATATATGGTTGCTCAAAGATGATGAATTACGCCCGGGTGGCAAACTTACGCTCCGATCTTTCGGTCGTGATATAGCACTAGGCACAGGACTTGGTTTACGATATGACATCGCAAATTATCTTGTCGTACGCATCGATGTAGGTGTACCCATCCACGCACCCTACAAAACGACAAAGAGCGGCTACTACAATATAGATGGCTCATTCTGGAGAAATCTACGCCTGCATCTTGCAATTGGCTACCCATTCTGATACAAAATTGTAAGATACTACGATAAATATTCCCGAACAATCTATTTACATTATCAACAACTCTTACACTATAATTACAATTATAGCACAACAACAATACAATCACTGCATAGTATCACTACTGAGAAAACTATATTTACTTGCTCGGTATTTATAAAGTATTGTCATTACTATCCAATAATAAAGGGATAATTCGGGTCTATCTGCTTTAATACCGATGAGGCGATAATTCCATCCTTTCATTTACAATTGCGCTCAATCTCGCCCCCTGAGTGTTTCAATGCTAAGATCAAAGTTTTTAGAAATCAGTTTCGGGTGTAGCTGATATACCTTTCTTTATATTTCTTTTAGCTACAATTTTAGCCTAACTATTTTGCTCACCACCGGTTTTCCGGACTGATTCTATGCCTGAGGGGATGTGGTGTGTCGGTTTGAGTGGGTGATGATGATATTGGTATGGGTGTGTATATAAAAAACTTCGCCTCGGCAACTTTTGTTGTCGAGGCGATTTA
>CALATP010000055.1 GCA_937891845.1 uncultured Porphyromonadaceae bacterium
TAGGACGCAAGATTTTCATTCTTGAAAGAGGAGTTCGATTCTCCTATGGGCTACCAAGACCGTCTGAATTACAGGCGGTCTTTTCTCATATATACACCGGAGGGATTGACACAAAACCGCAAGGTCACCAAGAAGAGAGATGCTTACTTATTGGGGCTCATAGGGATATAAAAGAAGATACTTCACCCGCAACCACAAAATAGGCTGCATCGTTATGACGACACAGCCTCAATTTACATCATAATTTCTCGTCGGGAACAGCAACACAGGCACTTAACAACCTGCACACCCTCAAAAACTATATCTTCAACCTCTCGCGAGGACGCACTTCCTGCGAGAGCATCAATAGACGGTCGCCCTCTCGTATCTGAACGGAACCATTGGGCACTATAAATTCTTTACCACGTCGTATCAGCATCACCAACGCCCCCTTGGGCAATTTTATCTCTTTGAGCGTAACTCCATCCACCAACATCTCGGCCGTTACATCCAGCGCATTGAGTGATGTTTCAAGTTCCTCGGGCAACTCCACTCCAAAATAATCGGGTGCTTCGGGTTCTGGTTCTGACACACCTAACATCTCGGCCATCTTCGACAGAGTAGTTCCTTGCACTATCAGCGACAATATTGTCACAAAGAACACTACATTAAAAATAATGTTAGCACCCTCGACATTGGCTATAATAGGATATGTAGCAAACAAAATAGGTGCAGCACCACGCAGACCTACCCAAGATACAAAAACCCTAGAACGGAAATTGATATTTTTGAACGGCAACAAACACAGCATCACACTCAATGGTCGAGCCACCAATATCATAAATACTCCTATTAACGCACCGGCCAATCCTATTGAAAGCATTTCGCGAGGATTTACAAGCAAGCCCAATATAAGGAACAACACTATCTGGAACAACCAAGTAACACCATCAAGAAACGTTGTTACTTCACGCTTAAAGCTAAGACGACTATTACCCATCACTATACCGGCTATATACACTGCAAGGAAGCCATTTCCACGACACACATCGGTCAACGAATATATAGCAAATATCAATCCCAGTACAACAATTGGATAAAGCGAGGTATTGGCCAATGCCAACTTGTTTACAAACCACACAGATGCCTTACCCAATAAAAATCCGGCAGCACCACCTACTATAAATTGTACCAAAAGAAGCGAGATTACATCACCGGCAGCAACACCACCCACTCCTACAACTTGTATAAGAACAAGGGTCAACATATAGGCCATCGGGTCATTACTACCACTCTCCAGCTCCAACATAGGACGCAAATTGTGCTTTAGTGACATTCGTTGCGATCGCAAGATATTAAACACCGATGCCGAGTCGGTTGACGACATCGTAGCCGCCAATAACAGCGACGTAGTCAATGGCAGAGTAATATTTACCCAACCAAACCCCGAAATCCAGTATATAAACACACCGGCAAACAACGTAGTCAGCACAACACCCAATGTAGACAACACAATACCGGGAGTAAGAACCGGCCTAATATCGGAAAATCTCGTATCAAGACCACCTGAAAACAAGATAACACTAAGAGCTACAACTCCTATAAACTGTGCATCGGCAGCACTATTAAACTGCAATCCCAATCCATCACAACCAAATAACATACCGGCTATCAAAAAAACCAACAGTGTGGGAACACCAAAGCGATAACCGGCCTTGCTCAGCACAATACTTACTATAAGCAATATAGAACCAACCAGTAATATATTTCCTGTTGTAACAATCATTTTTCTACAATTTTTAATTTTATCATCCTTACAAAATTAATTAATAGATGTGCAAATGTCAAGAATATAACATATTATTTAGAAAAATAAACATTTTGACACTTCGAAAATCAAATCATCAATCAAAAAATAATCTCAAAAAATTTGGAACATAATACATTTTTGTATTACCTTTGTCGCACCAAAAACAAAAGGCCGATTCGTCTATCGGTTAGGACGTAAGATTCTCAATCTTAAAAGAGGGGTTCGATTCCCCTATCGGCTACTAAAAGCACTTGTCATCAGGCAAGTGCTTTTTCTTTATCCCTGCATAGTATACACAATTACCCCAAGTCATTACACACCACAATTATCTCCCTATTTTTTTGCATTATTTAGGGATAGAAAATCGGAGTATTACACACTATTTCTCATATTTTTTTCCTATCTTTGTTTCGTAAAAATATGCCTTTACGCAAGTTTTTCATACTTGTGTAAGTGTGAATTTTGTGCCCGGGCACAAGAGAACAAAGAACAAACGAACAGAAATATGTCAGACAAATTGGAACAACAAAACGGCAACTATTCGGCCGATAGTATTCAGGTACTAGAAGGTCTTGAAGCCGTGCGCAAACGCCCTGCAATGTACATTGGTGACACCGGTGTAAAGGGCTTGCACCATCTTGTCTACGAGGTAGTAGACAACTCTATTGACGAAGCTCTAGCAGGCTACGCCACACATATCGAAGTATACATCAACGAAGATAACTCTATAACAGTAGTCGATAACGGTCGTGGTATCCCCGTCGACTATCACGAAAAAGAAGGAAAATCGGCACTTGAAGTAGTACTTACCGTACTTCACGCCGGTGGTAAATTTAACAAAGGCTCATACAAGGTATCGGGTGGTCTGCACGGTGTAGGTGTATCGTGTGTTAACGCTCTATCGACCTACCTTCGTGCCGAAGTTCGTCGTGACGGAAAAATCCATATGCAAGAATTCTCTTGCGGTAAAGCATTGCACGATGTTCAAGTGATAGGCACAGCCGACAATACCGGAACAAGTGTAACATTCAAGCCCGACGCATCTATATTCCAAGAAACAACCGAGTATAACTTTGACACACTCGCCCATCGTCTACGAGATTTGGCATTCCTTAACGCCGGAATTCGCCTCTCTCTCACCGACCGTCGTCGTGTTGATGAAGAAGGCAATGCATACTCCGAAGAGTACCATTCGCGTGAAGGTCTCAAAGAATTTGTCAAATATATCAACCACGGTAAAGAAGCGCTCATTGACGACATCATACATATCGTTACCGAGAAACAAGGCATTCCTGTTGAAGTGGCAATGACCTACAATACATCATTTACCGAAAACCTCTATTCGTATGTCAACAACATCAACACAATGGAGGGTGGTACACACCTCACAGGCTTCAGAATGGGTCTCACTCGCACGCTCAAGAAATATGCCGAGGACTCAAAGATGCTTGAAAAGGTAAAAATCGAGATTGACAGCAACGATTTCCGTGAAGGTCTCACTGCAGTCATCTCTGTAAAAGTTATGGAGCCTCAGTTTGAGGGTCAAACCAAAACCAAATTGGGCAACAGCGAGGTAGCCGGTGCTGTACAACAAGCTATCAACGAAGCACTATCGCAATACCTCGAAGAACACCCCAAACAAGCCAAAGCTATTGTTGACAAAGTAATACTTGCAGCACAAGCCCGTCACGCTGCTCGTGCCGCTCGCGAAAAAATACAACGTAAAACACCTCTTACAGGTGGCGGTCTGCCCGGAAAACTCGCCGACTGTTCATCTCGAAATGCCGAAGAGTGTGAAATCTTCATTGTCGAGGGAGACTCGGCAGGAGGTTCTGCCAAACAAGGTCGCAACCGTATATTCCAAGCCATCCTACCCCTACGTGGTAAAATCCTCAACGTAGAGAAAGCTATGGATCACAAGGTGTTTGAAAACCAAGAGATAAGCAATATGTTCAAGGCACTAGGCGTTACCATAGGTACCGAAGATGATAGCAAAGCCGCCAATATCGACAAATTGCGTTATCACAAAATCATCATTATGACCGATGCCGACGTCGATGGTGCGCACATCGCAACGCTACTGATGACATTCTTCTTCCGTCGTATGAGACCCATTATCGAGCAAGGATATCTATACTTGGCAACACCCCCTCTATACAAATGCAAGAGCAAACGTGGTAAAGTCGAAGAATATTGCTGGACCGACCTGCAACGAGATATGTTCATTACCAACTATGGCGATGGTAAAGAAGATAATGTTGAGATACAACGTTACAAAGGTCTTGGTGAGATGAACCCCGAGCAATTGTGGGAAACAACTATGGATCCCGAAAATCGTATTCTCAAGCAAGTAAATATCGAAAATGCTGCCGAGGCCGACCGCATCTTCTCTATGCTTATGGGCGAAGAGGTTGCTCCTCGTCGTGACTTTATTGAAGAAAACGCTACTTATGCCAACATCGACGCATAAGCCACCTATTTTTTGGAATAATCACAATGCAATAGCAGCGCATAGACTCCTCATTTGGAGCTATGCGCTGCGTCTTTTGAGACATATCTACACATAAGAATATAAACTGTGATTGGGCGGGAAAAAGTAGAATGAAACTTTTTGAAGGGATTTTCGAGAACAATAAAGACGCAAGGGTAAGAGCTATATCACCCGCATAATACACTCATTATAATCAAAAATCCGCACCCATACAGGGCATCACTGTTGAACAATATACAACGAAAGCGACCTCCTCAAATAATTTTTTGGAAGGTCGCTTTCGGAATTTATACCATAAAACGTATTCTCAAAGACTTCATATCTGTATGACCATAGTTGTCAGATGACAAATAATCCTACGGACAAATAGATTTTAAAGGTGCTTAAGATCTTACCATCTCTTGATAATTTTGTGAGCAGTGCCATCCGACATCAGCACAATATTCACACCCTCTAACAATCTATCTATCTTTTTACCTTGCAAGTCATAGATTGCTACTACTGTTGCATTGTATTTGTCGGCCTCTACACCATTCACACCGGTTTCGCCCACTTTTACAGCCGACACAAAGCGACGGCCGGAAGCATCTGTAATGGCGGCAGCTCCGGTTTCACCGACATCATAAGTCGCCACAGCAGGTTCCGATGTCATATACACCTCATAATTACCGACTTTCTCAAATGTAACGATAATGGGAACTTCGACCTTTTCGCCGGCTTTAATAGATACCAACTCACTCACACCCTCTACCAATGCGCCTTGTGTCTTATCAATGAATGTTGCTCGCACATAGCCCGAGAAGTCTTCTGCCTCGTTATTAGCAACCTCGACCCACACACGCTGTGCGCCTTGTATCGATACGGCATTATTCTTCACATTCAAATCCTGTGGCTCGGCTGTAAGTGCAATAAATTCTTTATTAGCCTCCACTATCGTATATGGCTGCCATTTTATAACCGGATTGAGTAGGCTACGCTCACCTTCGGGTGTGAGGTAACGACAAGAGAAATAATACTCTCCACAAAGAGGATAAAAATTATTGGGCAACTGATATATACCACTATTGCCACTATTGGCATTGATGACGACATCGGGAACCGAGAACATATATATCTCCTCGCCACCGTCTACCGGTGTTGCATAAATATTGACACACACACTACCACCCACGACATTGGCACTATAAATAGACTTTATATCAAACATAGGGGCACTATTCTGATAATAACTGTATAATGGTAAAATTTGTTTGGGCTCATTAATGTAACTATAATAATCCAATACCGGATATGATGGCTTGGCATCAACCTGCAACAAAAATTCATCTGTAAAAATCACATCCTCGGGTTGCTTGGCACACAAACGATATGTACCTTCGGGCATACTTAAGCCATTGTCATTGGTAGGACGCACACGTATTATCTGTTCATCCTCAATACCGGGATACGACATTGTATAATATATGTTTATATCAAATTTATACTGCGCCTGCGTCTCTACATTTTCGAAATACAAATCTCCGGGAATATTTCCGTTTGGATCGTATGGAATATTATCAAATAATTTCAATCCCAAATAGAAATAACTGCCATTATACACATCACTTGCAGCATACATATCACGCACTTCGTGTGTTCCCTCACGTTCCCAGAGATTGTTGAATGTAAATTCTCCATCCTTTACTTCGAGTGTAACCATCAGCTTTTCGGGGCAATAAGCCAACTGCCACTGCGCTGTGTCACCATATTCGTCACCGACAATAGGCATAATGCGATAAACACCATCGGCAAGCGCACAGTCATATCGCGCCATAAGGTCCTTCAATTCTCCAAGATCGGCACTTGAATGAAAAGACCTAGTGCTATATCTCGGGTAATAATAATCGCTCATATAATATGTCGTTTCAAAACGGGTAAAGAGTATTTCATCGTTATCACCTACTACCGCATAACCTATTTCATCAGAACTGTCATAGGTTGGATTATTGGCATCATAATAACAGTTGACTGTAAGGCAATTCCACCTATACTGCGAACCTACACCGGCCATAAGCAGTTGTTCTTTATAGGGTTCGTCTTCGGCAGTGCGCGGTGCAATACCGGCTATCATATATTGTGAGCGGTTATACTCAGTTTCATCATCAACCTTACAATAATTGATGTCAAAGTAACCATCACAGAGACCTCCCCAGCCCCAATTAACGTGATAAAAGCCTTCGGCATCGACACCATCCACAACGAATGCGTGACCATTTTCAACACTGCTACCGGCATAAATAATGGGACGACCCTCGGTCAACTCTTCATTCATTATTTCATACCACATAGTTGTGGGGATGAACTCGCGCAAATAAACTTCACAATTATAATCGAAATAGCGTTGCAGGGCAACAAAGGGCAATGATGCAGAGGTAGAAAAATTTGACACTGTATAATCGTATTTATTGTCAAAGCCATAATTAGACTTACACGCCACACCGGCCTCATAGACCAAACGCGCTACGGCATTGCCTTGCTCTTCACTATAAGCACCCTCCTCATATTCGAGCAACATATTATCCCAGTCATATCCGCCCTTTGAGTAATCTACCGACATTTCGGTCATCGTAGGTTCGTTAAGATACTCCATTCTATAAGGAGCTGTGTTATCCGACTTATAGTAATACAACACTTGCGACAGAGCAATAGCAGTACAACCCGCAACGGTATGATAAGTATCATAAGTAGGACTATAATTATTGAAAGGCTCACGTTGATGCCAGCGCGTCTTCAACAAAGGACTTACCGGTGTAGTCTCTACCTTACTATGTTGCTCCACAGCACTACTCATAGCCACAGTATAATCGGCAAGCCACTCTATCATAGCTTCGGGCATATCTTCAAAATCGAAAACTTCACCCACACCATAACCGGCAACATTGACACCGTTATCACCCTCGGCCAGCAATACAAAACAAGGTTCTCCGGCATCAGTCAACGTATTATAGGCACACACACTTGTAGCTACTCCTTGCTCCATTACAGCCCTCATAGGCGCATTTTCGCGAACATCGGGTCTAACAATTACACCATCGGCAACTGCTCCAACACGTTCTGTCAAAAATGCATCTGCAAGAGTCTTTACTTTATCATTATCTATCGCAAATAGATTTACTATACAAGAAACAAAAAGTAAATTGATAACAAGTATTCTTTTCCTCATAGATATGTTACATTATAATTTAACTATTATGCAAATATAATTATAAAATACTAATAACATTCCCAATTTATAAAAATTTCATTTACTTTGCAATCAAAGCACATATAACGCATTATATAAACCCTACAACAAATGGCCAAGAAGCTCAAAAACAACAGCAATCGTATGACCATCAACGAGTTGATGCAACAAATCGTTGAATTGTTTAATGCCGAACCCAACAAATTATATAACTATAAGCAAGTAGCACACGCTCTTGGATTAAAACTTCCGGCTCAACGTCAGAAAGTTTATGACATTCTATCCACTATGGCTCTACAAGAGTTTCTCATAGAGAGTACACCGGGACGTTTCAAGAGAAAAGACAGAGGTACTCGCATAACAGGCCGATTTGAGCGTCGCAGCAATGGAAAAAATCAAGTCATAACCGAAGAGGGTGAAGAGATTTTTGTTGCCGAACGCAACTCTATGCACGCACTGGACGGCGACACTGTTGAAGTGTATGTATATGCCCGTCGTCGACACGCCGAGCCCGAAGCCGAAGTGACAAAAATCATAGAACGAGCCGACAACTCTTTTGTGGGAATACTCAATGTAGAACGACAATATGCCTTCCTTATTACCGACAGCAAAACACTGGCTAACGATATTTTTATTCCCAAAAACAAATTGCGCGGTGGCAAAGATGGCGAAAAAGCCGTTGTACGCATAACAGAATGGCCCGAACACACCAAAAATCCCATTGGAGAAGTGGTGGATATACTAGGCGAGGCCGGCAACAACAACACCGAAATGCACGCTATTCTTGCCGAGTATGGACTACCCTATCGCTACCCCGAAGCCGTAGAAAAAGCAGCCGACAAGATTTCCGATATTATACCACCCGAAGAGATAGCACGTCGTGAGGATTTCCGTAATGTCACAACATTTACAATAGACCCACGAGATGCCAAAGACTTTGACGATGCTCTCTCTATACGCAAGTTACCCTCAGGACTATGGGAAGTGGGTGTACACATCGCCGACGTTACCCACTACGTAGAACCCGGTAGCATTATCGACAAAGAGGCCGAACGTCGTGCCACATCGATATACCTTGTAGACCGTACAATTCCGATGTTACCCGAGCGA
This sequence comes from uncultured Porphyromonadaceae bacterium, assembly GCA_937891845.1. Classification (GTDB taxonomy): domain Bacteria; phylum Bacteroidota; class Bacteroidia; order Bacteroidales; family Barnesiellaceae_A; genus Barnesiella_A. The sequence goes on from CALATP010000055.1 coordinate 8,614, forward strand.
TTGTGCAACTACATCTGTTCTTTACGCCCCAACGAGGACAAACTTGCTTTCTCTTGTATTTTTGAAATAGACGACAAAGCCAATGTCAAACGCTCGCACATAGCTCGCACCGTTATCCGTTCCGACCGTCGATATACCTACGAAGAGGCACAAGCCATCATCGAAGGAGCTGATGGTGACTACCGTGAAGAGATATTGAAACTCAACGAGTTGGCACAAAAGATACGCGAACGAAGATTTGAAAATGGCTCTATCAGTTTCGACCGCCAGGAAGTACGTTTTGAAATAGACGAGGAAGGTCATCCCATCAGCGTATATTTCAAGGTCGCTCAAGAGGCCAATATGCTTATTGAAGAGTTTATGCTTCTAGCCAATCGCACTGTTGCAAGCACCGTAGGCGACACACCCAACGGCAAGAAAGCAAAGACCTTTGTATATCGTATTCACGACCAACCCGACCCTTCAAAAATCAATGATTTAGCCACATTTATCACACGATTTGGCTATCGTACCAAATTACACAACAATACAAAAGACTTATCTAAAAATATCAACAAACTACTACAAGAGATAAAAGGTCGTCCCGAAGAGAATCTCATCTCTACCGTTGCCGTGCGCTCTATGTCAAAAGCAATATACTCTACCGACAACATAGGTCACTATGGTCTGGGATTTGATTTCTATACACACTTTACCTCTCCCATACGTCGCTATCCCGATATGATGGTACATCGCCTCATCGACCGTTATCTCAACGGTGGACGCAGCGCCGTAGAACAATCAATAGCATCGAAATGTAAACACTCGTCAGAGATGGAACAACTTGCAGCCAATGCCGAACGAGCTTCTATCAAATACAAACAAGTCGAATTTCTAATTGACCGTCTCGGACAAGAATTTGATGGTGTTATATCGGGCGTTACTGAGTGGGGTTTTTATGTAGAACTTAACGAGAATAAATGCGAAGGTCTTGTACCCATCAGAGATCTTGATGACGACTACTACGAATTGGATGAAAAGAACTACTGCCTTACCGGTCGCCGCACACATCGCACATATCGCTTGGGTGACCCCGTAAGAGTACAGATTGCCAATGCCAACCTCGAAAGAAAACAACTAGACTTTGCACTTATAGGCACATTGAAGAAAAAGTAAAACAATCTATATGGCCAGACAAACGCTCATACAAGAACAGAAATTACAACAAAAGCTGTCTCCTCAACAGATACAGCTTATGCGTCTCTTGGAACTCAACGAACCCGAGATGGAGGAGCGTGTCAAACAAGAATTGGAAGAAAATCCGGCTCTTGAGGAGGGATTGGAAAGTGAATACGACGACAATTTCGATATTAGCAACAATATAGACGAGGATGGTCAGCCCACCGGCAGTGCCGAACAACTATCTTTGGGTGATTATTCATCGGAAGACGAGATACCCGACTATCGCTTTGGTAGCAATAACTACTCTCCGGATGAACACCGAGAAAGCATTCCCGTCGGTGCAGGATCTTCTTTTCACGACTTTCTACACGAACAGTTGGCTATGCAAGATTTTACCGAAACCGATTACCATATAGCCGAATACATTATCGGCAATATCGACGAAAACGGATACTTGCAACGCCCTCTCAATGCAATATCAGACGATCTTATCTTTCAAATCGGCATCGATGCATCTACCGGTCAGATTGCCGATATATTACAAGTAATACAAGACTTTGAGCCGGCAGGTGTTGGAGCAACCACTCTGCAAGAATGTTTATTGTTACAATTGGAGCGGCGCAACGGCACTCCATCCAATATGCTGGCATATCGTATTATCGATGAAGCCTTTGAAGCCTTCAGCAAGAAGCATTTTGACAAAATCACCAAGCAACTATCCATAACCAAGGAGCAACTTAACGAGGCTTACAGCGAAATAGAGAGCCTCAATCCCAATCCGGGCAGTGCGTGGTCGAACAATGAATATAACAGCGAACAGATTACACCCGACTTTGAGGTTTACGAGCAAGACGGTTCGTTGGTTATCAATCTTATATCGGGCAATATACCTACACTCACTGTGAGCCCTCGCTATCGAGAAATGTTTGAGGACTACAATGCTAACAAAAACAACCGCACCACCGAGCGTCGCGATGCTTTGATGTTTGTCAAGCAGAAATTGGACGCAGCTCAATGGTTTGTCAACGCAGTAGAACAACGTCAACGCACACTGTTGGACACAATCACGGCCATAGTAGATATGCAACAAGACTTTTTCTACTCGGGACTTGACAGCGACTTACGACCAATGGTACTGCGCGATATAGCACAAAAAACAGGATACGATATATCCACCATATCGAGAGCCACAAGTACCAAATATGTACAGACATCTTTCGGTGTGTATCCGCTCAAACATTTCTTCTCGGAGGGAGTACAAAATGCCGATGGAGATGAGGTATCGACACGCGAAATAAAACACATCTTACAGCAATGCATCGACTCAGAGAACAAGAGTACCCCGCTCTCCGACGAACGCTTGTGCGAACTATTGCACCAAAAAGGATATCCCATAGCCCGACGCACCGTAGCCAAATACCGCGAACAATTGGGCATTCCCGTAGCACGTTTGCGCAAAGAGATTTGATTACTCGACTATTTTTCTAAGTAATCTTGCACTGCATATCAATAAAATATGTATTTTTGCACAATATGCTTGTTATATTACTATGCGGTAATATGCTTCTAAAGAAGCATATTTAAACAAAATACACCAAAATATATGAAAATATTTGCCCGTATATGTTCAACAATATTCCACCCCGTCATTATGCCGTTGGTGGGTCTTTTTGTGTCGCTTTATTACTCCTACCTGCAAATGCTAGGTAGCCATTTTATCACCAATACAATGCTCATTGTAGCATCGCTCATTTTAGCCATTCCTTGCATTGGTGTGCTTATTCTATATAAATTACGCATTATAACCAGTGTAGGACTTGTCAGAAGAGAAGAACGAACATATCCCTATCTGCTCTTTTTTATATGCTATCTATTAGCCACCATTTATCTATATTGGATAAACTTACGAGGTATTCAATTAGGATTTTTTATTGGAGGACTGATAGCCCTGGCTATTGACCTTCTCATCAACAAATGGTGGAAAATAAGTGTACATATGACTTCAATAGGCGGACTCACAGGTCTGATATTTGTTATGAGCTTTACGCAATATATTATGTACACCGAACTTGTACCTACACTACAAACCCTGGCAATCGTATGCTCGGGAGCTGTAGGAACATCACGCATCATATTGCGTAGACACACCCTCGGACAAGTGTGCTGCGGATTTCTCAATGGTTTCTTTTGGGTATTCCTATGCAGCCTCATTGCCCTTACATTGCAATACGTACAATAAAAACATACTCTATGCAACCTATCGTAAGCATTATTATGGGTAGCACTTCCGATATGCCCATAATGGAAAAAGCAGCACAACTCCTCAACGAGTTTAAAATACCGTTTGAAATAAACGCACTCTCGGCACATCGCACCCCGGCACAAGTCGAAGAGTTTGCTCGTAACGCACATAAAAGAGGCGTAAAAGTTATTATTGCGGCAGCCGGTATGGCTGCACACCTTCCCGGCGTGATAGCAGCTATGACTCCGCTACCGGTTATCGGTGTGCCCATCAAATCGACCCTTGAAGGTGTTGATGCCCTCCTTGCCATTGTGCAAATGCCTCCAGGCATTCCCGTTGCAACCGTCGGTATAAATGCAGGTCTCAATGCCGCTATATTGGCCACCCAAATATTGGCTCTCAGCGACCAACGCATTGCCGAACTTGTTGCACAATACAAAGAAAACCTTGCCGGCAAAATAACCAAAGCCAACGAAGAATTGGCACAAATCAAGTACGAATATAAAACGAACTAAATAGGAGGAAAACCTCCTCAATATTGATATTAGTCCTATTGGTCACATTCGACTAATCGGGCTAATTTGTTTAATAAACCATTAACAAATCTATACAATGTATAATTATCGTCGTCGACACACCATAGAAGTACTTATCGGCAATACTCCCCTTGGAGGCGAGAACCCCATACGTATACAATCAATGACTAACACATCGACACTCGACACAACTGCCAGCGTCGAGCAGTGTATTGCCATTATTGAGGCCGGTGCTCACTATGTTCGACTTACAGCACAGGGCGTGCGTGAAGCCGAAAATCTAGCCAACATACGCAAGGAATTGCGAGAAAAGGGCTATCAAACACCTCTTATTGCCGACATACACTTCAACCCTCACGCTGCCGATGTGGCTGCTACAAATGTTGAGAAAGTACGTATCAACCCGGGTAACTTTGTCGACCGCATCAAGACTTTTGAACAATACAACTACACAGATGAGGAGTATGCAACCGAACTTCGTCGCATTCGTGAGCGATTTACTCCTTTTATAAATATATGTAAAGAACACAACACTGCTATACGCATCGGTGTCAATCACGGCTCTCTCTCCGACCGCATAATGAGCCGATATGGTGACACACCGCAAGGTATGGTCGAGTCTTGCTTGGAATTTTTGCGAGTATGTCGCGATGAACATTTCGACAATGTTGTTATCTCTATCAAAGCCTCCAACACCGTAGTAATGGTAGAAACAGTACGACGATTGGTTGCTGCAATGGATGCCGAGGATATGCACTACCCGCTACATTTGGGAGTAACAGAGGCAGGAGATAGTGAAGACGGACGTATCAAATCGGCCGTAGGAATAGGAGCACTGCTCGCACAGGGTATTGGTGATACCATTCGCGTCTCACTCAGCGAAGACCCTCAGAACGAAGTCCCCGTAGCCTATAAACTGGTCGATTATATTACAGCACGCAACGGACACAGCAACATAGAAGGTTGTATGCCCGATAACTTTTCGGCAATACAGCCATCGGCTCGTAATACGCACGCCTGCAACATCATAGGCAATAATCAAGTCCCCGTAGTCATAGGAAAAGCATCGGGCAATCTCACACCCGACTTTATCTATGTCGGAGACAATATGCCCACACAACAACCTGCACAACGTACCATTGTAGACAGTACCGCATATACACCTTGTAACAATGTCTATCCACTGTATCAATCTTCCGAAATAGCATCTATACACAAAGCCACTGGTTTGTGTTTCGTAGCATTAGACTGCCAAGAAGCTACATTGCCACTACTACAACAGATAGCACAATCGCAAGATGCAGTCATTATACTCACATCACACCACATCAATCCCGTAGGTGACTGTCAGGCAATGATACATCGTATGCAAACAGCCGGTATCACCACACCCGTAATCATACGGGCAACATACAATGAAAATAATCCGGAAGACCTGCAAGTAAAAGCCGGAGCCGATCTAGGTGCTCTTATGCTCGACCACTACGGAGAGGGTATATGGCTTGACAACTTGGGATCTGTCACAGCAGAAAGATGCACCGACTATGCCTTTGCCATCCTGCAAGCCGCAAGACTGCGCACCAGCAAGACCGAGTATATTTCTTGCCCCAGTTGCGGTCGCACTCTATTCAACATACAACAGACCATTGCACGCGTAAAAGCCGCAACATCACACCTCAAAGAGCTTAAAATAGGCATTATGGGATGTATTGTTAATGGACCGGGTGAAATGGCCGATGCCGACTACGGATATGTGGGTTGCGGACCTCGTCGCATTGCCCTATATAAAGGAAAAACCTGCATTGAACGCAACATACCGGAAGACGAAGCGGTAGAACACCTTATAAATCTTATCAAAGCCAACGGCGACTGGAAAGAGGCTTAACCAACAATATTTCAGGTACAAACATTTATATAAAACAAACGAGGATATACCATATAATGGCATATCCTCGTTTATTATCGATCAATGAGCATAACCTCATTACACCCTACATCAGGCCTGAGCAATTATCAACTCTCGGTTTTTTTCTTACGGCCACGAGTTTTTACCTTATAAGTAACAGGTACTTCACGGCTCAAACTTTGCTCAAGAGAGATAAGAGTTTCGGTCGAAACCACACCGGGTATATTCTGTATACGGCTATTGAGCAACTCCATAAGATGCTCATTGTTATACGCATACAACTTACATAATATAGTGTATGGGCCTGTTGTAAAGTGACATTCTACTATCTCTTTGATTTTTTCCAATTCCGGCACAACATCACGATACATAGAACCGCGTTCAAGTTTCACACCTATATAAGTACAAGTATAATAACCCAAAACCTTAGGATCTACGTGATAACCCGAACCGGTAATAACTTCCAAGTCAATCATACGTTGAATACGTTGGTGAACTGCAGCACGCGACACACCACACACAGCTGCTACATCTTTCGAAGGGATACGCGCATTTTTCATTATTATCTCCAAAATACGGCGATCTAAGTCATCAATCTTTTCCATAAAAGCTGTTTTATATATGTTCTCTCTTTATTTGCCAAAATGGCATTTTTATTTTGATAACAAATATAAAAACAAAAATTGACAAAAAGAAACTTTTTGCATAAAAAATATCACATTTGTGGTAAAATTACACACAATTAGGCTTTAAACACACTAAAAACACAAATAAAGCATCAATTGTTACAGTGTTATTTTTAATGCAAAATAAAAAAAGGCTGCAAAAAATGCAGCCTTTATGAACAATATCTTGAAATATGATAATTATTGAGCCAATCCTTTGGTCTCAACCTCAAATATCAATGTTGCATTTGAAGGCATTTGAGGAGCGCGACCACGAACACCGTATGCAAGTTCAGAGGGGATGTAAATAATATACTTAGCACCGGGTGACATCATTTGCAAAGCCTCACTGAAACCGGGAATGTTTTGGTTTACATAGAAAGCAACATTCTCGTTTTGGTCAAAGATGCTATCGTTGATAAACTTACCAACATAGCTCAACTCTACACGATCGGTAGCTTGGAACTTCTCACCGTTACCCTCTTTGATAACTTTATAGAGAAGGCCTGAAGCTGTCTTTTGTACACCCTCTTCTTGTTCCTTTTGAGCAAGGAAAGCAAGACCGGCCTCAAGGTTAGCTTTGGCTTCGGGAGTATTGGCAATAGAATCAAGTTCGGCTTGCTCCTTAGCGGCACGAGCAACAGCAACGATGCTATCGCATACCATATTGACATTCTCTTTTGAGATGGCAAATACAGTATCACCACGCAATGCTTGAGCATAAGCTACAAGGAACTCCTCAAAGCTCAAATCCATACCAAATTGTTCTGACATTTGATCGAAACTGGCTTTCATCTGCATACCATCGTTCAAACCCATTGTATATGACTTGTTGCCATTGCTCAATTTGGTAGCTTCGACAATACCTTTCAAGTACATCTCAACATCCAACTCATTCAATTCGGGATACATACCCATAGCCTTAAATTCAGCCATACGAGAGCCTTGCATAAGACCGATACCGTAGCTGAGCGAGTCGGCTGCGTTGTTAAGTTTGGCAGAACTTTTGATACCACCTCCACAAGAGCACACACCCAACATAATGGCAGCGCTCATTGCTACAATCATTAACTTTTTCATTTTTTCAATTGTTTATTAGATTACTTTTATCAATTCTACTTCAAAAATAAGAGCTGCGTGAGGAGGAATAGGTCCGGCTCCTTGCGCTCCATATCCGAGTTTTGAGGGGATATAGAGTTTCCAACGTGAACCCTCGTTCATCAATTGCAAGGCTTCAACCCATCCGGGTATAACTTGATTTACACCGAACACCGCAGGTGTGCCACGTTGTACCGAACTGTCAAATACCATACCATCGATGAGTGTTCCGTGGTAGTGACATTGTACCTTATCGGTTGCTTTAGGTTTACGACCCTCGCCTGTTGCCAACACTTCATATTGCAATCCGCTGGGAAGTGTTATCACACCTTCACGTTTGGCATTCTCGGCCAAGAATTCTTCGCCGGCCTTGAGATTGGCCTCTCCGGCTTTCTCGGCCTCGGCTTGCAATTGCATAAGAAACTCATTTATGATTTTTTTGGCCTCATCGATGCTGATTTCAGGCTCTTGAGCCTCCATTACAGCACGTACACCTTTGGCAAAATCATCTACATTCAACTTATTGATACCCGATGCAAGATAGCTATATCCCACATTCAAGCCCAATGCATAACTTAATTTATCCATTTGTAACTATTTTATTTTTAATATATTTATTGCTTACAAAAATCGACTGCAAAGATAACCTCTTTCACGCACATTATGCTGTATTATTAGTTAAAAATAACATAAAAATAGAACTCAATATATCAGATTCAAATAATTTTTTTGATATTTACAAGACAACAATTTTCGACAGAAGGAAGTTTTATATTTACCATCAAACTCACCGTTATTATGAAAAAGAAAAAACTAGTGATATTGACCGGTGCCGGAATGAGTGCCGAGAGTGGAATATCTACATTTCGCGACAGCAATGGCTTGTGGGAACAATATAATGTAGAGGATGTTGCATCGATAGAGGGCTGGATGCGCAACCCTTCATTGGTACAAGAATTCTATAACGCTCGACGCAAACAACTGATAACTACCCAACCCAACAAAGGGCATCTGGGATTGGTGGAATTGGAAAAACACTTTGATGTCCACATCATAACACAGAACGTCGACAATCTGCACGAAAGAGCCGGTAGCAGCAACATACTGCACCTACACGGAGAACTGATGAAAGTGCGTTCTACCCGAAACGAAAGTCGTATATACGAGCTATCGGCCGACAATTGCGAGATTACAATGGAGAGTCGCGATGAATATGGTGACACTCTTCGCCCCCACATCGTATTCTTTGGAGAGGCCGTTCCTATGATAGAGCCCGCCATCGACATTACTATCGAGGCCGATATATATGTTGTTATTGGCACTTCGCTCAATGTATATCCGGCCGCCGGGCTGCTTCAATACGTTAAGCCGGGTGTACCCATATACATCATTGACCCCAAACCCGTAAAAGCCCCGGGCATAAATAATATTCATTATATAGCCAAAGGTGCATCGGAAGGTGTTGCCGAGCTCACACAAATTCTACTGCAACAACAATAAATAACCCCCTACCGCCTACCCGGCTTTCATTTCTCTACCGTTATATATCAATAAAGGTCGCTTACCTATGGCAAGCGACCTTTATTGGTTTTATATGCGTCTGTTTATATTACTTCTTCAACAAAACAGAATCATCAAAAGAAACTTCTTTCTTGGCCATACGACGCTTTTGTATTTCGTATGCAATAGGTGTAGCAACAAACAATGTTGCAAATGTACCTACGATTACACCAAACAACATAGCGAATACGAAGCTACGGATTGTATCGGCACCCAAGATGAAGATAATCAACAACACAACAGCAGTAGAGAGTGATGTATTCATTGTACGAGACAATGTGCTGTTGAGTGCATAATTAATAACCTCTGCACGATTGCGCTTGGGATAGAGTTGGATTTCTTCACGTATACGGTCAAATACCACCACTGTATCGTTAACAGCATAACCGATAACGGTAAGGATAGCAGCGATAAATGTTTGGTCTACCTCCATTGAGAAAGGTATGATACCATAGAAGAGTGAGTAAAGACCAATGATAACGTATGAAGTGAATGCCAAAGATACCAATGTACCAATAGAGAAGGCAATATCACGGAAACGCAACAAGATATACAAGAAGATGGCAATGAGAGAGAAGAATACAGCCCACATAGCACCGGTCTTAATATCCTCGGCGATTGAAGGTCCTACCTTCTGAACACTCATTATATAGTCTTGCTCAAAGGCCTCAACACCAACTTCACCAACAACCGATTTCAAACCATCATAAAGTTTACCGATGATTTCTTGATCGATTTCATCACCGGTCTCGGCAATGCGATAGTTGGTTGATACACGCACTTGATTATCGCTTGTGATGTGGATAACCGACAAAGAGCTACCCTCAAATTGAGGTTCGAGCATACGTGCCAAGTCTTGAGTATTTACAGGTTCTTCAAAACGAACAACGTAGTTGCGACCACCTGAGAAGTCGATACCTTGGTTTACACCACGAGTAAAGAATGAGATAGTCATTACAACAACCAAAGCAAGTGAGATGATGTAACCAATCTTACGTGAACCGAGGATGTTGAAGTTGTTGTTTACAAGAATATTCTTTGAGAAACCTGTTGTGAATGTAATATTCTTACCCCACTCTTTATCTGCAATCCACTCAAATGCGATGCGAGTAAGGAATACGGCAATAAAGAATGAAATAACGATACCGATAATAAGAGTAGTAGCAAAACCCTTGATAGGACCTGTACCGTACATCAACAAGATAACACCTGTAATAATAGAGGTAAGGTTAGAGTCAAAGATTGCTGAGAATGCATTCTTATAACCATCGGCAATAGCAGTCTTGAGGTTTTTACCCGAACGCAACTCCTCTTTTGTACGCTCAAAGATAAGCACGTTGGCATCCACAGCCATACCCAATGCCAACACGATACCGGCAATACCTGAAAGTGTAAGCACTGCTTGGATAGAAGCAAGAATACCCATTGTAAAGAAGAAGTTGATGAGCAAACCTACGTTTACTACCGAACCGGGAATAAAGCCATACATTATAATCATATAGACCATCAAAACGATAAGAGCTACAATAAACGAGATAACACCGCTATTGATAGCTTCCTTACCCAATGACGGACCGATTACATCCTCTTGGATAATATCTACACCGGCAGCCATCTTACCCGACTTGAGTACGTTGGCCAAGTCTTTAGCCTCTTCGGGAGTGAAATGACCCGAAATTTCAGAGCTACCTCCGGCGATAGCACCATTTACATTGGGGAATGAATATACTTGATTATCGAGAACGATAGCGATAGCACGACCTACATTGTTACCGGTGAGTTTTTCCCACTCTTTGGCACCTTGGCTGTTCATTTCCATATGAACTACCGAGCCACCACGATATTTGTCGAAATCGTCACGAGCATCTACTACTACATCACCCGACATTGAGGCACGACCACCCTTGCCGGCTTTCAAAGCAACAAGTTGGAAGATTTGACCTTTCTCGTCTACACCTTTTACAGTCCAGCGAGTAACCAAGTTGGTGGGAAGTATTTCACGAGCCAACTTAGTAGACAACATACTGTCGATAGCAGCTGTATCGCTCTTGTGTGCATAACCCAAAACAGGCGAGCCTTGGAATTGGTCTTGCATCAAAACTGCGAACAAAGGATTTTGTTTGCGGAACAATTCGGCTTGAGCCGATTCGTTATTTTCAGCCAAAACCTCTTCAAGAGCAGCATTTACAGTATCGTTGGCAGCCGAGTCGGCAACAGCAGCAAGAGGTTCAACAACAGCTGCCTCTTCGGCAACAGTTGTGTCAGCAACAACAGTAGCAGCTTGTGCAGCAGCCAAAGCATTATTTACCGATTGCAAGTATGATACTACCTCTTCATATTTGTATGTCTCCCAGAACTCAAGGTTGGCAGCACCTTGCAAAAGGTTGCGTACACGCTCGGGTTCTTTAACACCGGGAAGCTCAACAAGGATACGACCATCGCGCTCCAACTTTTGGATATTGGGAGCAACAACACCAAAACGGTCGATACGGTTGCGCAATACATTGTAAGAATTGTCAACAGCCGAGTTAACCTCTTCACGCAACACAGTGAGTACCTCTTCATTGCTAGAACCGGGTTTGATGCGCTCTCTCAACTCGTGAGTGCTGAAGATGGCAGCAAGACGCACATTGGGATCAAGCTTTTGATACTCATCATAGAACACTTGAAGGAAGTCGTTGTTGTCGGCTTGGTTAGCAACGGCATTGGCAACTGCTTGGTTGAAGTTGGGATCGGGATTGTTATTTGACAAATGCTTCAAAACATCGGCAACCGATATTTGTAGCGTTACGTTCATACCACCCTTGAGGTCAAGACCCAAGCCAATTTCCATCTCACGACATTGTTGATAGGTATAATACCCAAGATAGACCTTTTCGGTCGAAATCGAGTCGATATACTCCTTGTACAATGCTTCATTACCTGCTGCATACTCTTCGGCTTTCTTGTTGTGGTGAGATGTCACCATCGAAAACGAAAGATAGAACAAGCATATCAAAGCCAGCAAAGTAGCAATCACTCCTGTAAAAACTTTGTTTTGCATGTGTTTATTACTTTATTTTTGTTTTATAAATTTTTCGCATTTTATTTAGCGTGCAAATATACAGTTTTTTTCTTTGTATATAGCAATTTAGTCACTTTTATTTGTTTTTTTAAGGTAAAGATGCACCTAAATCGCATACTTTTTGGGGGCATCTTAGTTTTTTTGTACCTTTATCGCGATATTACAAATCATATTTTATGCAACATCCTACAAGACTCATATACCTTCTTTGGTGCATATTAATGACAGCACTTATATCGGCTCTCTTTTCGTGCGCCAATATGTCACGTCCTAGCGGTGGACCTCGCGATACCACTCCACCTCAATACATCACCAGTCGCCCGTTGCCCGACGAACGCAACTTCAACAACAAACGCATTGAGATAGAGTTTGATGAAATTATACAGGTAGACAAGCCTTCCGAGAAGATTATTATCTCTCCGCCACAAATCAATATGCCCCGAATTCAGGCTCAAGGCCGCAGATTACGCATTGAACTACAAGACTCGCTACTGGCCAACACGACCTACACGATCGATTTCAGCAATGCGATTATCGATAACAACGAAAAAAATCCTTTGGAAGGATTTGCACTATCTTTTTCGACAGGCGACAGTCGTGATTCGCTACAAATCTCGGGCATCCTACTCAACGCCGAAGACTTAGAGCCTATAACAGGTATGCTTGTCGGAGTATACTCCAATCTTGAAGACTCTGCCTTTACAACATTGCCAATGGAGCGTATCACCGCAAGCGATGCTTATGGGCACTTTATCGTGCGCAATCTCAAACCCGGAAGCTACCGTGTTGTTGCGCTGAAAGATGGCAACCGCAACTATTTCTTCGACAACAATACCGAAGATATAGCCTTTCTAGATTCTATCGTTGTGCCATATGCCGAGCCTCAACAATATATTGACACCTTATATACCGACTCGGCCACCATCGATACAGTTATTTGCATCGATTATAACCGCTACTACCCCAATAACATTCTGCTCACAGCATTCAACGAAAACAAAAAAAGTCGTTTCCTTTCGGACAAAGAACGCAAAGAGCGCAATCGACTGGACTTTACATTTTCAACTCCTCACGACTCCTTACCTCATATCACACCCCTCAATTTCTCGGGTGGAGAGGACTGGTACGTCTTAGAAAGGAATGCCACTAACGATACATTATCCTATTGGTTGAAAGACTCATTGATATACCGCAATGACACACTGAAAATTGCCTTACAATATTATCGCACCGATTCGGCTCAACAGTTGTCACCTTACACCGACACCATCACAATGTCATACCGTGCGCCTAAAACCAAACCCAAAAGAACAACTCGACGCACCACCGATTCAACAGCAACCAATATACCGGCTACCGTATTTGCCAAGATGAATGTGGCCATCAGCAACAAGCACGATGTACACCTACCCATTCCTATCAACTTCGACACCCCTATCGACAGTGTCAACTTTACAGCATTTCACCTATATGAAAAGCGCGATACGATATACAGCCTGCTACCCGACTCTACATACAGCATCATACAAGACTCAACAAACATACGTGAATTACTTCTATCGCACGAATGGAAACCCGAAGGCTCATACCGCCTGGTTATCGATTCAATGGCGGTGATTGATATGTATGGTCTGCACACCAATAAACAGGAACGTGACTTCAGCATCAAATCGATGCAAGAATACACCAACTTGCGTTTCAACCTCATAGGTGTTACCGATAGTGCAGTTGTACAGCTACTCAGCAGCGCTGACAAACCCGTTGCCACAGCTATTGTTTCGGAAGGGTATGCCCAATTTTCTTTTTTAAAGCCCGGCACCTACTACGCCCGCCTTTTTATCGACAGCAACAACAACGGACTTTATGACACAGGAAACTATGCCGAACATCGACAACCCGAAGAAGTTTATTACTATTCACACGAATTGGAACTACGTCCATACTGGAATGTTGAACAAACGTGGGATATATATAATGTTGCCATAGACAAACAGAAGCCTCTTGCCATCAAGAAAAACAAACCTAAAGATGAACTACCGCCCGAGGAAGAAGACAACGATTACGAACACGACCCGTATAGCACAACTCCCGGCTATGGCAGCTCTCCGGGCTATGGCACTGCGCCCGGTTACGGTTCCTCAACACCGGGAATGAGTGGTTATCCACGGTCTTATTGACAAACCTCCAACAGAAACATATATATATAATAAGTATAACAACCGACTAATAAAACAACCGATATATAGTATGAAACGAATTGCCATTTTTGCATCCGGTTCGGGAACAAACGCCGAAGCCATCGCCCGCTATTTTGCCAACAATCCTCTTATCGACGTTGTATGTGTACTATCCAATCGCGCCAATGCCGGCGTACACCAACGTATGACAGCCTTTAATATCCCTACATACACACTCCCCAAAGAACAATGGAACGAAGCAACTCCCATCGTTGAGATGTTGCAAAAACAAAATATCGATCTTATTGTATTGGCCGGATTTATGCGCAAGATTGAGACACCTCTTACCGATGCCTTTGCCGGCAAGATCATCAACATACACCCCTCGTTGTTACCTCGACACGGAGGGCCGGGAATGTATGGTCATCACGTTCACGAAGCCGTATTGGCTGCCGGAGACACAGAAAGTGGCATCAGCATACACTACGTAGACGAACAAATAGACGGTGGCGAAATCATATTCCAAGCCAAATGCCCCGTTATGCCCGACGATACTCCCGATACCCTTGCCAATCGTATTCACGTTTTGGAACATCGCCACTTCCCTGAGGTAATAGAAAGACTTCTCCAATAAGAATTACACATTATTATATATATAGCCCTACCCACCTCATTGGGATAGGGCTATTTTTACATCAAATAGTAGCGCTAAGAATTTATTTGTTAAAATTCGCAAATAATATAATCAAAGTTGACAGAAATATTGTTATTTTGCACCAAATTTGGAGTAAAAGTGCACATACCCGATGTGTGTGTACAAGAATAAACTACGTAGTATTTCAAGGACATCGTCCTCGCATTGATATATGATAGGTACAAACACCGATTACTGCCCATTGTGCAAGGGTCAACAATTGACACATCATCTAGCTTATACCGACGATATATCGGGACAAACTTTCGATATATTAAGGTGTGAGAAGTGTGGCTTGCTCTTGACACAAAATCCGCCTCATATAAGTGCGATTCAACCATATTTCAACGACAGTGATGCTACCTGCTATCAACCTGCCAAAAGTATGGTTCAAAAATGGATACAACACCTGCGAGACGTATGGAATAAAGAGCAAGTAAAAATTGTGTGCCAAGAGTCGCAACGCAATAGCGGTGTACTACTGGAAATAGGTAGTAAGCAAGGCTACTTTGCCAATGCAATGCGCAACAGTGGATGGATTACACACTCGGTCGAAAGAGATACGACTGCACGCGAGTATGGAAATAAGCGTTTCTTGCTACAAACCGACGACATACGTAAGATGTTTGAGATAAAAGCTCGCTCCTATAATGTTGTCGTAGCGTGGGACACACTGGGCGAAGCAGTAGATATGCACCACACACTAGACAAGCTATCACAACTGATAGTATCGGATGGCACTCTTATTATAGCTTTTGACAATGCTGCTTGTGACAACGCATCATTTTACGGAGCCGATTGGAATGGATGGAATGCACCGCGCAAGCGTTTCCATCTCACGCCCACAACCTTCGAGACTCTTGTCAAGCAGCACAATATGGAGATAGTAAATATCCGACACTCCTCACACTACGATTTTATGACAACTGTTATGAACAGGTGTCACAAACAAGGCAACAGCAATATACTGTTGTTATGGTGGCAAGCTTTCAAAGAAAAACTTACTGCCCCCGGAAAGCATAATTACTATATATATACACTAAAACACCAACAATAATGAGTACACCACAAAAGAAAAAACGCTTTTCGTTTCTCGAAGCTCGTATTACATCGACGTTGAGTGTGTCGTTGGTTCTTTTTATACTTGGTTTAATGGCAATGTTGGGCATTCTGGCCAACAATCTATCAATATATGTTCGCGAAAACATAGGCTTTTCTATCGTGCTGAAAGAGAATGTAAAAGACAACGAAATAGCACAATTACAACAAAAGCTAGAAGACGCAAGCTACGTAAAAGCGGCTCAATACATATCGAAAGAAGAAGCTCTCAAAGAGGTTATGCTCGAACTTGGTGAAAATCCCGAGGAAATAATAGGAGTCAATCCTATGCAAGCATCTATCGAAGTACGACTCAAAGCCGACTATGCCAATCCCGACAGTATTGCCGTAATAGATACACAATTGAGCTCACTTGGATATATCGACGACATACTTTTCCAACGTGACCTTATACAGTCGGTCAATGAAAATATGAGCAAGATAGGACTTATACTCTTTGCTTTGGCTTTGGTGCTTATGGTTATATCATACGTACTCATCAGCAATACTATCCGCCTCACAGCATATAGTCGCAGATTTATCATATACACAATGAAGTTGGTGGGTGCAACCCCGGGATTTATACGTCGCCCCTTCATCATATCCAACATCATTTGTGGCATCATCGCTGCGATATTGGCTATTATAATGATTACCAGCTGTGTATCGTATATTGTAAGTGAATTTGATAACTTCTATTCACTCATTACAACACCTATGCTACTGACCGTATATGGCATCGTGTTGCTATTGGGTATACTACTCACAGCCATTGCCTCATTTTTTGCAGTCAATCGTTATATCAGTATGAAACGCGACGACTTATATTATGTATAAATATCAAACATCATAAAAATGGAACGTAAAACAAAATCAACCACATCAAGTGAAATCAAAGACTTGAATATGCCTTCGCAAACAACAGTAGAAACCAAGGAAGAGAGCAAACAAACTTTTGCTCTAGGTAAGATGAACTATTTGTTCATTGCACTATCGTTTATACTCATCGTGATAGGATTTGTACTGATGATGGGCAGTGGCTCGACCGACGAGGTATACAACCCCGACATATTCAGCACTCGTCGCATTGTTATAGCCCCTACTATCACATTCATTGGCTTTGTAATGGTTATTTTTGCCATCTTGATAAAACCCCGTAAATAATAATATTCTAAACTACATCACATTATGAGTTGGTTTGAAGCTCTTATATTAGGACTCTTACAAGGTCTCACCGAATATCTGCCTGTGAGTAGCAGTGGACACTTGGCTATCGGCTCTGCTTTGTTTGGTATCGATGGTGAAGAAAATCTTGCTTTCACTATTACCGTACACGTAGCTACAGTATTCAGCACACTTTTCATACTCTGGAAAGAGATAAGTTGGATATTTAAGGGATTATTTCGTTTTGAGATGAACGACGAAACTCGATATGTATTCAATATTCTTATTTCTATGATACCCGTGGGTATTGTAGGCGTATTCTTCAAGGATAAAGTAGAAGCTGTCTTTGGCTCAGGTCTTACCATTGTAGGTTATATGCTCCTGCTCACTGCAGCCTTATTGGCTTTCTCCTACTATGCCAAGCCTCGCATCAAAGATAAAATATCTCTTCGTGACGCATTTATTATAGGTCTGGCGCAGGCTTGTGCTGTAATGCCGGGCTTGTCGCGTTCGGGTAGCACAATCGCCACCGGATTGTTACTGGGCAACAAGAAAGAAAATTTGGCACAATTCTCTTTCTTGATGGTTATCCCTCCCATCCTAGGCGAAGCCCTCCTTGATATTGTAAAAATGATGAGTGGAGAAAATATAATGGGTGATATACCTGCAACATCTCTCATTGTTGGTTTTCTTGCAGCCTTTATTTCGGGTTGTTTGGCTTGCAAATGGATGATTAACATCGTGAAAAAAGGCAAACTTATCTATTTCGCCATATATTGTGTGATTGCAGCACTCTTCTGTCTGATCTACGCACACTGTGCATAATTCTATGTATATGAACTTTACAGAAGGTGAAATATTTTATATAAACAAGCCCCTGCGTTGGACTTCTTTCGATGCCGTAAAACGGGTGCGCATTGGTATATTGCGACGACTTCAACGCAAGAAAATAAAAGTGGGTCACGCCGGAACGCTCGACCCATTGGCTACCGGAGTAATGATAGTATGTACCGGAAAGGCTACTAAACTTATCGACTCACTACAAGCACAAACCAAAGAGTATATAGCAACCTTGCAACTGGGTGCTACTACTCCATCGTTCGACCTAGAGACCGAGATAGATGCCACGTATCCATACGAACACATCTCTCGCGAACTTATAGAACAAGTGTTGACACAATTCACCGGAACCATTCAACAAGTACCCCCAGCCTACTCGGCCTGTAAAGTAAACGGCACACGAGCCTACAAGATGGCTCGCAAAGGCAAAGAAGTTGAACTCAAAGCCAAAGAACTGGTTATCGATGAAATTGAACTGCTAGACTACACAGCTCCCGTAGCTCGCATTCGCGTTGTGTGCAGCAAAGGCACATACATTCGGGCTTTGGCACGTGACATAGGTCAGGCTCTCAATAGTGGTGCGCATCTCATAGCGTTAGAGCGCACGCGCGTAGGCAATGTAAGGATAGAAGATTGCCTAAACATAGAGGCAATGGACACCTTGTTGCAACTTGCCGTTGTCGAAGACGAGGATGCCATACAACAAGAGAATAATAACTAAAGATAAAACTACGAAATGAAACTTTCGCAATTTAAGTTTAAACTAACAGAGGAACAAATAGCCCTCCACCCCGCCAAAAATCGTGACGAATCACGCCTGATGGTTATCAACCGCAAAACCGGCGAGATAGAGCATCGTGTATTTAAAGAAATCATCAACTACTTTGATGACAAAGACCTCTTTGTCTTTAACGACACACGAGTTTTCCCCGCCAGACTATACGGCAACAAAGAGAAAACAGGTGCCAAAATAGAAGTTTTCCTACTGCGAGAACTCAATGAAGAACACAGACTATGGGATGTTCTGGTTGAGCCGGCTCGAAAAATACGTATAGGTAACAAACTTTACTTTGGAGAAGATGATTCGATGGTAGCAGAAGTAATAGACAACACCACTTCTCGCGGTCGCACATTGCGTTTTCTCTATGATGGCCCACACGACGAGTTTAAACAATCACTATATCAACTGGGTGAAACACCACTCCCTATCTACATCCGTCGTGATGTTGAACCCGAAGATGCCGAACGCTATCAATGTATATTTGCTCGCAACGAAGGTGCTGTTGTAACACCTGCCGCAGGTCTTCACTTCAGCCGCGAACTATTCAAACGTATGGAGATAAAAGGTATCGAGAGTGGATTTGTAACACTTCACTCGGGATTGGGTAACTTCCGTGAGATTGATGTAGAAGACCTCACAAAACACAAAATGGACTCGGAACAACTCATTGTCACTCCCGAATTTGTACAACAACTCAATAACACCAAAGACGAGGGTCATAAAGTATGTGCAATAGGCACATCGGTAATGAGAGCGTTGGAAAGTGCTGTAAGCACCAACGGTCACATCAAATCGTATGACGGATGGACCAACAAATTTATCTTCCCACCCTACGACTTTACAGTAGCCAACAGTATGGTTTCCAACTTCCATATGCCCTACTCAACAATGCTTATGATGGTTGCAGCATTTGGTGGTTATGAATTGGTTTTTGAAGCATACAACACAGCACTCAAAGAGGGTTATCGTTTCGGTGCTTACGGTGATGCAATGCTTATCTTGTAATAAACGCTAAATAACATCACCACACCATTCAACGATGGCTGTGGGAAACAATAACAAAAGAGTCGGATGTTGCATCCGACTCTTTTGCATTACCCCGAAATAAAACAGGGGACTGAAACTCAGCCCCCCGTTTTTAATATACTCAATATCGAGTCACCAACTATCGTATCACAAACTTCTGAGTAGCAACACCTGCAACAGTATTAACCTTGCAAATGTACACACCGGTAGGATAATCGGCCACCGAAATACGACACAATGTTGTCATATCGGCATCAATAGCATATACAGCCTGACCCTGCAAGTTAAACAACTCTACACGTTGTATAGCCTCATCGGAATTGATGGTGATAGTAGCCTCGCTAGCGTTGTAATGCATATAAACATCGTCGGCAACAACTGCAGCAACGCCCAATCCGTCACCCTTAACCTCTATATCATCGAGCATCAGGCATACATTCTTAAATCGCTCACCCACATATTGAATGGCAACATATATTTCTTTGCCATCATACTCTTTGAGATCGACCGTAACAAGTCCCCAATCTTCTTCGGGTGCTACGCCCTCGCTTACAACAACAAAG
Organism: uncultured Porphyromonadaceae bacterium; assembly: GCA_937891845.1. Taxonomy (GTDB): domain Bacteria; phylum Bacteroidota; class Bacteroidia; order Bacteroidales; family Barnesiellaceae_A; genus Barnesiella_A. The sequence continues at coordinate 29,189 of CALATP010000055.1, forward strand.
CTTTCAAAGTCATCATTCGTGTCGGATATAAGTACTCGATAAGGCTCATTTGTCTGATCCATCGACTCTAGCATACGTGTCTTGGCATAGAACTCAAGCGATGAGTTGGTATTCAACGGCAACTTGGGAGAGATAAGCCATACATCACTTATATCAGTTTCTGCCTCGTAACCCAAACAGAACGCAGCAGCAAAACGCTCACCCGAGTGGGGTGTGAAACCGGGCAAATTATCCTCGGTAACAGCCGGTCGGGTACTATTGGGATTAAACACTATGAATCCAACAGGCTCACTACGATAAGGATGCTCAAACATCCAGAAGTAATCGGTGGGGGCTCCAATGCGGTCAACAGTACGCCAAGTAGGATTGAATTTATCAGGACCTGCATCAAAATCATAACAATCCTCAAAGTTCAACACATAGCGATTAGACTCCTCGATAGTTGTCAAGGTCTCTACCAACGTGTTGTTCTCACTATTTTCATCACCCTCCAATGTTGCAGCAGCAGCAATCACGTAATCGCCAACTGCCGACATATCTATATGCTCAAATGCAACATCAACAATCTCATAAGGCAATAAGCTCAACTGACGGGTATATTCGACATCGTTCACTTTGCAAGAAGCTACAAAGTCGGCTGTTTCGGCACCCCTATTCTTATAGCGAAGTGTAACAGTCTCATCGGATGTAAAGAGTGTTGCTCGTTTAACAGGCGATACCAATGAAACTACTGCAACATCCTTATTATAGGCCACAGCATCGTGTGCAAAATTGGCTCTCACTACAAGTGTTGCACCGGGCGCCTTTAACAATTGGTTATCAACATTCTGGTAACAATAGTTTTGAGCGCCTTCTATAATACCGATACCCATATTATAGGTTGTCATCTGTTGTACTTCGATGAAGTATTTGCCCGGCTCAAGTTTCATAGGATCCAACTCATAAGTGACAAAATCACTCGCACCTCGGCCGAATGTGGTGGTATACAATTGACGACCCAAAGTCATATCATCATTCACCACATAAATCGATAGGGCTATCTCTTTTACTGCCATCTCCGTATCACCATCAATCGGTGCCCATCCCAAGGTTACAGATGACAATACATCGGCTACCATTACTTCATAAACATTACCAATTCTGATAGTCTCGCCCCACATACCGGTACCGCTCTCTATCTCTGTAATATTTTCGGTTGCATACACAGTATCGGTAACATTAATAGGAGTCAATGTCAAGCTGTTATCAGCCATATATCCATCAGTCTCATTGGCCAAGATGCTAACTGCAAACTCCAAAGCATCTCCCACCTTGACATCAGTGATAGTGGTAGTGACAGGAATATATACTGTCTCATCCATCGCAATACTACTTACAGCATCACTTATGGCAAGCTCTTCACCATTACACATCAATGTAGCTTTTACACCTGTCATAGTTTCAGTACCACGATTGTTAACCTCTACCATAAATGTAGCCTCAGCAGTCAATTGTGATTGGGGTGTATAACTGCTCATAGGAGCCATTACATTGACCAATCGCAAGTCATTGGGCAACAACTCTGAAAGAACCATCTTACCCAGGTATAGGCTGCAGTATTCATCCGACTCGTTTACGATGATGAAGCTATAGTTGTCACGCTCGGTTATAGGCACAACAAACTCCACTTCTTCATCACTCTCTACGTTATAGTTTTCATACACTTTGGTATATGTAGAAACATCAGCTCCGGCTTTACCATACGCTACATAGAATCCGGCCGGTGACCATCCGCCATTGGCATATTGCAAGCTGAAGCGTACCGGACCGGCTAAATCGAAGCAGTGTGAAATGAGTCCGTTTTCGATACCCGACACACTTGTTCCGAAACTGCCAAACATCTCGTCACGCTCCCAAGCACCGGGATTCATTTCATTCCAATAAGTATCATAATTGAGTCCCGAAACAAAATCCACCTCAATAGGTAGTTGGGTAATAGGCTCATAATTGGAAACCTCGGTATTCATTGCGTGTTGCACCTCACCATCAACCACTGCCTCTACCAATACTTCATAAGTACCTATTTCCGAGAAGTCGGCTCGTGTAGCAAAGTAATAAGTGGCTGTCTCGGTAGGAGCCAATACTGCCTCAAATGTCTCCTCGACAGGAGCATTCTTATCAATAGTATAAACCAACTTAAATGTACTGGTTGGTCCTGTTCCCTTATTGGTAATAGTAGCACCTATAAGACTCTGATCGGAAAGGTCACAATTGGAATATGGAAGTACAACTCTATCGACAACCAATGAAGGTGACACCTCGAAATATCCGGCATCAACAGTCACTTCATCAACATATACATTCATACCCTCAACCGAGTGTACGCGTAAAGCGATATAATAAACGCCCTCGGCAGGAACATTAAAATTGATAACGTGCGACACCCATTCGGTCGAGGTTACTCTCAACTCGGCAACGGTAGTCATCTCTGCGACATTGGTTGTTGTACCATACAAAACATCCAACAACTCGGTAGCCTCTTCATTTACATTTCTAGTATTGAGCAAGATGTGATGATCGCCTGCCGACATAGCAATAGGAAGCGATATAAGGTTATCATCACCGGTGCGAGAATCATCCCAACAACCCGAGCAACCTACTGCACCTTCGTTACCATCGGTATCACTTACCCACTCGCTAAACGACCATTTGCTATCATCGCAATTTACATCCTCAACAGTCCAGTCGGACTCAAAGGCTTCGGCTCCCATCTCCGAGAAGTCGTAATGGAAAGGAAGTTGCGATACACCAATGTGCTTGCACTTACCGGTACGCGAGTCATTATTAGGTATCATATCACCATCAAGCGTTACCCAAGCCTTCACGTAATATTGTTGTTCTTGTGACATATCGGCTTTGGTAGCAAATGTATAGCTTACCTCCTCACCGGCAGCAACAGTTCCGGTATATGTTTCGGTTACAACCTCATTCTCATTTACTTGATATGAAACAGAGAATTGAGAAATAGCCTCTTTACCTCGGTTGATAATACCTATTGTGATTTCCTCACTATCGGTCATATCCATACCATTGGCCGGCAATACAAGCGATGTAAGAGCCGCATCAACATCGGTATAAAGATAAGCAACAGGGAAGAATCCCACATAATCGCCATTATCATACTCACCATACTCTACCAAGAAACGATATGTACATCCACCCTTGAAGTCAAAATCGTCAAACTTGCCAAAATCGCCTGAAGCAAAAATAAGACCTTCACCGGGATAAGGATATAACAACATATAATCGTATACACCGGCCGGTATCTGAACCGAAGCCTCACCGTCTATAATAACGTTGGTGCTCATTTCACTAGCATCGGCATTTTCGGGCAACTTATACTCGAAACTATCATAGGAAGTATCGTAATAACCCATCGCCCAGTCGTAGATAAGATCGCCATACACATTGTGGTCGGCATCGAGAAGCATTTGGAAGCCTATTTGGGCAAACTCTCCAAACACTTTATGCGCTTCGAGAATAATCTCGGCTTTATCGGCCGGAACCTCCGACGCACGTTGTTCAACACAAGTCAACCTAGCAACCTTGCGAGCTGAAGCATACTGCATCAAATCGTAAGCCTGCGTAGTATGACCGGTCACTGCTTCGAGTGATACTTGTGACCTGCTATCTGCATAATCACCCAAGTGAGACCTCTGCCCCATAGCCATAGCGACAGAACTCAACAAGACAAGAAGTAAGAACTTTTTCATAATTCACAGCTTTTTATTGTGATTAATTAAAATATACCGCAATATTACTCTTTATTATTAAAAATTACAAGAAACAATGTAAATATATGAGAATATGCCCTCGATTAAAAACATTATTTAACACTTATAAGGAAAAATATCTACATTCGATGGTGATAATAGTGGTGAAGCATTAACATCATTAACACAAATTACTATATGATTAACACATTGGTTGAATTATTCACACTAACTTTGTACCGAACTTATATTGAAAACCGATGATTTACATTATTTTTATTGTATTTGCGATCTTCAGCTACATCGTACAACAGATGTTGCAAAATCGTATGAAGAAATACTCTCGCGTACCAATGCCCTACGGTCTTACCGGAAAGGACATAGCCGAACGTATGCTACGAGAAAATGGAATTACCAATGTGAGCGTAACTCACGTAAAAGGAACCCTTACCGATCACTACAACCCAACCACACATACCATCAATCTGAGCGATGGGGTATACAATAGTTGTAGTATTGCCGCTGCAGCCGTAGCTGCACACGAAACAGGTCACGCATTGCAACACGCCAAAGAATACGGCCCGCTAAAAATGCGTTCCTCTCTAGTACCCATTGTCAATTTTGCCTCTAGTTGGATGCAATGGGTGTTACTGGCCGGTATAGTCACTATCGAGTCATTTCCACAGATTATGCTCGTGGGTATAATTCTCTTTGGTATGACAACCTTGTTTAGTATCATCACATTACCGGTTGAAATCAATGCCAGTCATCGCGCACTGTCTTGGCTCAACACAGCCGGTATAACAAACACCCAAACACACCCGATGGCCAAAGACGCACTACGATGGGCTGCTTACACCTATGTCGTTGCAGCACTCAGTTCTCTGGCTACATTGGTGTACTACATCCTGATTTTTATGGGTCGAAGAGACTAAAAACAATCAATCGAATAAGACACAAGCCTATCGCTCACCCAAGTCGATAGGCTTGTTGCATATAATAAAATCTTTAAAGTTATTTTTTTTGTCACTATCTTTAACTAACTTTGTCCCTGTTTAATCAATCAAAACCACAATATGGCACAAAAACCCTCTATACCCAAAGGTATGCGCGACTTCTCTCCCGAGGAGATGGCCAAACGTAACTATATATTCAACACTATACGCGAAGTATATGCACTCTATGGTTTCAGCCAAATAGAGACCCCTGCAATGGAAACATTACAAACATTGATGGGTAAATATGGCGAAGAAGGCGACAAGCTACTCTTCAAGGTACTCAACTCAGGTGATTACCTTTCAGGCATCAGCGACGAAGAGTTATGCCAACGCAACACCCCTCGCTTAGCCGCCCGCCTCTGTGAGAAAGGTATGCGATATGACCTCACTGTACCCTTTGCTCGCTATGTGGTTATGCACCGAAATGAGTTGACATTCCCTTTCAAACGTTATCAGATACAGCCCGTTTGGCGCGCCGACCGCCCCCAAAAAGGTCGTTATCGCGAGTTCTATCAATGTGATGGCGATATTATCGGTTCTGACTCGCTTCTCAATGAAGTAGAACTACTCCACATTATTGACGACGTATTTACCCGCCTCAACATCCGCGTTGCCATCAAACTGAACAATCGCAAAATATTAAGCGGTATAGCCGAAATAATAGGTGCTCCCGAAAAAATCATCGACATTACTGTTGCCATCGATAAACTCGACAAAATTGGTCTGGACAAAGTCAATGAAGAGCTCCGCGAAAAAGGTCTCAACGAAGACGCAATAGCTCGCTTGCAACCCATTATTCTATTGGATGGTACAAATGAGAGTAAACTCAACACTCTACGCAACGTATTGGCTGAATCGGAAACAGGTATCAAGGGAATTGAGGAACTTGAGTTTATACTACACAAACTATCTTGTCAACCACTTAAGGCACAACTTGACATAGACCTTACTTTGGCACGAGGTCTTAATTATTACACCGGAGCTATTCTAGAGGTAAAAGCCCTTGATGTACAGATAGGCAGCATCACCGGTGGAGGACGTTATGATAACCTTACCGGCGTATTTGGAATGCCCAATGTATCGGGTGTAGGTATGTCTTTTGGAGCCGATCGCATCTATGATGTATTGAGCCAATTGGATTTGTTCCCATCCGACTCATTACAAGCAACACAACTTATGTTTGTCAACTTCGGTGATAAAGAAGCAGATGTATGTATGCAACACGCTACATACTTCCGCGCACAAGGAATTCGCACAGAAGTATACCCCGAAGCCGCCAAGATGAAAAAACAAATGGGTTATGCCGACACCCACCACATTCCATTCGTCGCTTTGGTGGGTGAAAGCGAAATAGAGGCAGGTAAGATTGCCCTTAAAAATATGACCTCAGGCGAACAACAACTGTTAACTCCCGAAGAAGCTATCAAACTCATAGCCCAATGATATGGCTATAAGTAAAAAAATATCAATCCTCAAACTTGTTATCGACTTAATAAAAGTCGATAACAAGTTACATAAAGAGGAAATATCTTGGATCGAAATACTCTGTTCTCGATACCAATACACACAACAAGAGCTACTTCAAGCACACTCCATAACGCTACAAGAGGCTATAACAACCCTACAACAGCTCGACAGTGTGGAACGTGCTCAAATAATAGACCTCATAGAAGAGCTTGTACAGATAGACAACGATATTGATATTGACGAGCAAATATTATTGGCAACCATACGCCTTTCCTTACAAGACAACACCTACAAATCAACTCAAATATGCTCTAGTAATTTTTCGGACTTTGCCCATTACAACCACCAACTTATTTATCTGGAAAAGAGTCCCAACACTACTATTACCAACGCTTTTGATAAAGAATACGGCAATTTAGCAAGATTACTAAAGTCTTATAAACTTGACTTCTTCTACTATCCTGTTGTAATAAACAGACTGATTCAATCGCACCATATTATTACGCCATCTCTCGAATTTCTATTTCCCAATTTCTCGCAGATGGACGAAACAGAAAAATTGCATTTAATAGCCAATTCATCTACCGTCGATTTCACATCATACATACATAAATTGTTGGGTAAAGACACAGAAAATTTCAGGTTTGAAAACTTTTTGATGTTAAAAATTCAGAGCAACCATACCCCTCTTGGCGACACAACAGATTTTATATGTCTAAACTGCTCGGAAGAACCTATCGCTTCTATCAACAAGTTGTTGGAAGCAATGACTTTTGAAAAAGACGAAGAGATAATCCCCTATGAAGGATGTTATCGCACACTCTTTGAGATGTTTAGCGAAAAATCAAAACAAAACCACGATCTCCTTCTCATAGGTGATATGTTTCATTTGGCAGACAATTGTCAAACACAACTCGATATTCGTGGTAGCGAACGTAAAACCTTATATACTCTATTTCTACTTTACAGAGATATTGGTATCAGCAATCAAGACTTTTCTACAATGAGCAAGGATACCCCGTTGGGTAAACTTACAATAAAGATATACCGATATTTTGCCAACGAAAAGAATAACCAACTTGTGGAAGAGGCTATACTAGCCAATGAAGAGCCCAACGTAATCATCAATCTACGCGATATAGCCAAACGAAACTCTCACATTGGATTTATAAAACGAGCCTTTACGTCGATAACATCACTCAAAAACCCCGAGAACTACTATCCTCAGAATATAAAGGGAGAACTATCTTATAGAATACACCTGCCCGACACAAAGATTAGAGCCTGCCATCATTATGAAAATACTCTACACTCCCTTACAAGCGAATATTTTATTTAGTTATGCAATATGGCAAGCCTCAAGCAACTATTTTCCACAATAAACACATACCAATAACACTAACTGCTTGCTCTCAACGCGACTATCATCTTAAATATTTTTAAAAAGGGGATTTTACCACTTGCAATATGGCAAATTTTCACGCCTGCGATATTTCAATCACTAAATTTGCAGCTCAATTTTAATTTTTTGGTAATATGATTGATTATATGCAGAAAGGACTTAACGACAGCCAAGTCCTTATTAATCGTGAAAAGTACGGCAGGAATGAATTGACACCCCCCGCCAAGACACCATTATGGAAACAATTTCTAGAAAAATTTACCGACCCTATCATTCGCATCCTACTTATTGCGTGGGTGCTGTCTATTGCTGTTTCAATATACCAAGTATATACCGGAGCAGAGGGCTACAATGCATTTCTTGAACCAATAGGAATACTGGTAGCTATACTTCTTGCCACAACAATATCATTTGCATTTGAGGTAAGTGCCAACCGCAAGTTTGATATACTCAATCAAATAGGAGATGAAAGCCTTGTCAAAGTTGTACGCAATGGAAAAATCACAGAGATTGCCAAAAAAGAAATTGTTGTAGGCGATATCGTACTACTCAACACAGGCGATGAAGTACCCGCTGATGGCACTCTATTAGAGTCTGTTTCATTACAAGTCAATGAGTCGAGCTTAACGGGCGAACCATCGGCCAACAAATATGCCGACCCCGAAAAGAACGATCCAAGAGCAACCTATCCAAGCAATATGGTATTGAATAGTTCTACTGTAACCGATGGACACGGAGTTATGGAAGTAACTCTTGTTGGCGATGCAACCGAGTATGGCAAGGTGTATAAAGGAGCTCAAATAGAAAATGACGTAGAGACACCCTTGAATATACAACTGCAAAAGTTGGCACACCTAGTTACAGTAATAAGTTATATCATTGCCACACTTATTATAACCATTAGGATCGTTACATTCTTTTCGGGCAATCATCCCACCGACTGGGTAAGCATCGGACAATACTGTCTCAATACAATAATGATAGCTGTTACCATTATCGTCGTAGCTGTACCGGAAGGACTTCCAATGAGTGTCACTTTGAGTTTGGCGCTGAGTATGAAAAGAATGCTATCGGCCAACAATCTGGTAAGAAAGATGCACGCCTGCGAGACAATGGGTGCTACATCTGTGATTTGCACAGACAAAACCGGTACTCTCACACAAAATCAAATGCAAATCGAAGAGACTAGATTTTTTGCTCTTGAAAGCCAACAATTAGGAAAAAACGAGGTTGTTGACAAACTTATCTACGAAGGTATCGCCCTCAATACAACCGCCAACCTCAGCACACAAGAAAATGGACGTATCAACGTAGTTGGAAATCCCACCGAGGGGGCATTATTATTGTGGTTGGACAAGCAAAACCGTCCATACGAAGTTTTACGCCACAAGACACAAATAATAGAACAACTCACATTCTCGACAGAACGCAAATATATGGCAACGGTTGTAGACTCAACACAGATAAAACAACGTATGCTATATGTTAAAGGTGCGCCCGAAATTGTACTGAAGATGTGTGAAAACATTCTTACCGACAAAGGACTAGAAAAGATAGCACCTTACATTGAGACAATAGAAAAAGAGTTGTTATCATTCCAAAACCGAGCATTAAGAACCTTGGCTCTTGCCTATCTGGAAGTATTAGACAATGAAAGTTGCTTTGCCGATGGTCGCCTTCAATCAGATATAAAACTCACTTTACTAGGCATAGTAGCAATAGCCGATCCGGTGCGCACCGATGTCCCCGAGGCCATACAATCTTGTCTGAATGCCGGCATAAAGGTGAAAATAATTACCGGAGACACCCAGGCAACTTCACGTGAAATAGGTCGACAAATAGGTCTTTGGGAACCACAAGACAACGATAGGAATATTACTACCGGAGAGAAAGTGGCTGCTATGAGCGACGATGAGTTGACACAGCACGTAAGTGAATGGAAAATTATAGCTCGTGCTAGGCCTCTCGATAAAGAACGCCTCGTGAGAGCATTACAACGCAACAAAGAGGTTGTTGCCGTAACCGGTGATGGTACAAACGATGCCCCCGCCCTCAATACGGCACAAGTGGGTCTTTCGATGGGAGATGGCACAACTGTTGCCAAGGAAGCGAGCGACATAACCATCTTGGACAACTCTTTTACCAGTATCAATAAAGCAGTATTGTGGGGGCGTTCACTCTATCGCAACATACAACGCTTTATCATCTTCCAAATGACAATCAATGTTGCAGCTTGTCTCATTGTATTACTCGGAACATTTATTGGTACAGAATCACCATTGACAGTAACCCAAATGTTATGGGTCAACCTCATTATGGACACATTTGCCGCTTTAGCTTTGGCATCCTTACCACCCGACGAAAGAGTAATGCAGGAGAAACCCCGCCCTCTCAATGCACACATTATAACAAAATCAATGGGGCACAACATTATTACCACCGGACTATTGTTTGTTATATTATTACTCGGTATACTGCAATATTTCAACATTTACGATATTACAGCCGTATCACAAATGAATCTTATGGACATTCTCGAGAGTTATAAGCATATTGGTTCACACGGTTCACTATCGCCTTATGAGTTATCATTATTCTTTACAATCTTTGTAATGCTACAATTCTGGAATATGTTTAACGCCAAGGCCTTTGCATCAAATAAGTCGGCTCTAGCATCACTATGGAAATGTAGCGGATTTATTGGAGTTGGGTTGCTCATCATAGTAGGTCAAATAGTAATAGTAACCTTTGGCGGTGAGATGTTCAATGTAACACCATTGGCAGCAAAGGATTGGTGGCTTATCATACTTTATACAATGCCGGTACTCATTATAGGAGAATTTGGACGATTGATAATACGACTCTACAAGCAAATAAAAAATTTAAAATAGTATGTGAATTGAAGCAATTTAATGAAAGATAAATTGTAATTTTGTAACATTAAAAATAAATATTCAATTCACTACAAAATTTAAATATAAAATGACTAAGAACCTTAATCGAGCTGCCGATAATATACGCATCTTATCAGCAGCTATGGTAGAAAAAGCCAAATCGGGTCACCCGGGTGGCGCAATGGGTGGTGCAGACTTTACCAATGCACTTTATGCCAAATACTTAACATACGATCCCGACGATGCGACTTGGATAAACAGAGATAGATTTTTCCTCGATCCGGGTCATATGTCACCTATGCTTTATAGCGTATTGGCATTCACCGGCAAATTTACTATAGAAGAACTTCAAAGTTTCCGTCAATGGGGTAGCGTAACACCCGGACACCCAGAGGTAGACTTTGCTCGTGGCATTGAAAACACATCCGGTCCTTTGGGTCAAGGTCATACTATGGCTGTTGGTGCCGCCATAGCCGAGAAATTCTTCACAACCCGCTATGGTAAGTGGATGGCTCATAAAACATATGCATTCATCTCTGATGGTGGTATTCAAGAAGAGATTTCACAAGGAGCTGGACGTATTGCCGGTCACTTGAAACTCAACAACCTCATAATGTTCTATGACAGCAACGAAATACAATTGTCAACATCGACCAATGAGGTAACCAACGAGGACACTGCAGCTAAATATCGCGCGTGGAATTGGAATGTAATAGAAATAGACGGAACAGACGTAAACGCAATTTGTCAAGCTATTGAAGCCGCCCAAAAAGAGGAAGAACGACCCACCCTCATTATAGGACGTACTATTATGGGTAAAGGTTGTGTAACTGCAACAGGAGAGAATTTTGAGGGTCAATGCTCGACACACGGTCAACCATTGAGCAAATCAGGTGCTTCATACGAAAAGACCATTGAAAATTTGGGCGGTGATGTAAATAATCCTTTTGTTATTTTCCCCGAAACCGAGGCTCTATACGCTGCACGTCGTGAAGAACTACGTCGTATCGTTGCAGAACGCAAAGCCGAACAAGCCGCTTGGGAGGAAGCCAATCCCGAACAAGCTCTTGAACTAAAACAATTCTTTGCCAACGAAGTGCCTTCTATAGACTTCGGAGCAATTGAATTCAAACCCAATATTGCCACTCGTACAGCATCGAGCACTGTTCTGTCAGTACTTGCCGAAAAATGCAAGAATATGATAGTATCATCGGCCGACCTTGCCAACAGTGACAAAACAGATGGTTTCTTGAAGAAAACTCACGCATTCGCCCCCGGTGACTTTACAGGAGCCTTCCTTCAAGCTGGTGTTTCGGAATTAACTATGGCAGCCATAATAAACGGTATGTTGTTACACGGTGGATTGCAAGCCGCCTGCGGTACATTCTTTGTATTCTCAGACTATATGAAACCTGCTGTACGTATGGCCGCACTTATGCAATTACCCGCCAAATATGTATGGACTCACGACGCATTCCGCGTAGGTGAAGATGGCCCTACCCACGAACCCGTAGAGCAAGAAGCACAAATTCGCTTAATGGAACAGCTCAAAAATCACAAGGAAGAAAACAGTATGCTTGTGTTACGACCCGCTGACAGTGCAGAAACAGCTGTTGCCTGGAAACTTGCATTAGAAAATACAACTACACCTACTGCATTGATTCTTTCAAGACAAGATATCAAAGATATACCGGCTATGGGTAGCAGTCGCTACGAAGAAGCCCTGCAAAGTATCAAGGGTGCATACATCGTACATAAAGTAGAAAACCCCGACATTGTATTGGTTGCCAACGGTTCGGAAGTATCAACACTTTATGAAGCAGCCGAAATACTCAAGGCCGATGGTATCAATTGCCAAATCGTATCGGCACCTTCATTGGGACTTTATGAAAAACAATCTCAAGAATACAAAAACACCATTATTCCCGAAAATACACCTGTATACGGATTAACAGCAGGTTTGCCCTCAACTTTATGGCCTATTATAGGTAGTAACAGAGGTTTGATTCACGGTCTAGACCACTTTGGTCACTCAGCACCCTACAAAGTGCTTGACGAGAAGCTAGGTTTCACACCTCAATTGGTGGCACAAGAAATAAAAGACTATCTGAAAAAATAACAGATAGATACACACCATAATAAATACTACCCAATAGCCATTTTGAGATAAAATAGTCTTAAAAATGCTATTGGGTAGTGTATTTAAATTGATTTTAACGGATTTTTCTAGTTTTTACACAATAAATTTGCATAATTAAATTAAAAGCAGTACCTTTGGTGCTTGAACTTTGAGACCATATCTCAATGTTTATTGTTATAGATACACTTAATAAACTAAATTAATATTGTGATTATGAAAAAAATTTCTACAGTAGTAATGCTTCTTGCATTGTTTATGGCGCCGGTCGCTATGGGTACTACTACCACAGAAACAACGACTGAGTCTGCTCCCGAACAAGGTCTTTTGATCAATGGTTTCTGGGACAACTGGTTTGTATCACTCGATGGTGGTGCAAGCGTATTCTTCAGCCCTTATGATGCTGAACTCAACTTTACAAAACGTATCGCCCCCAATGCTTCTTTGAACTTTGGTAAATGGTGGACTCCCGTTTTCGGTACAAGAATTGGTTTAGACTATATGTCAGCCAACTCAGCTTCTATTTATACAGACGCATTCGGCTATCAAGCTGATGGTTTGGTAGATGGCTACAACGACTTGTATCTCCAAAAATTCCACGGTCTTCGTCCCCACGTAGATGGTATGGTAGACCTCGTTAACTTGTTTGGTGGTTACAACCCCAACCGTATCTACTCACTCATCATTTATGGTGGTTTTGGTTACGGTTATGGTTGGGAAGAAGGCCAACCTATCAAAGACGGTAAATGGAATATTGAAATCCGCGGAGGTTTACTCAATAGCTTCCACGTAAGCGATGCTATCGATATCAATGTTGAGCTCAAACTCAGCAAATATGACAGCGGTATTACAAACGAAGCACGTGGCGAATATCTTCCCTACTACAACCTCAATGCATCAGCTAACATCGGTATCGCTTACAACTTCCCCACTCGTGGTTGGAGCGCACCTGTTATCCCTGCACCTGTTGTAATCGAGGCTGATACTGCTGCTTACATCAACCAAATCCAACAACTTACTAGCCAATTGGAAGCTGAGCGTAGCCGCATCCACTCTCTCGAAGAGGAAATCGTAACTATCAACACAGCTAACGAAGGTCAAATCTCAACTGTAAGAGAAGAATTGGAAGTTGCCGAGTCTGCTATCACTGTTTACTTCGACATCAACAGATCAAATCTTGACAGCAACGACAGAGCTATCATCAAAGCTCTTGCCGAAGCTATCAAAAATGACCCCAACAGAAAATATGTTGTAACAGGTTATGCTGATAACGAAACCGGTACTCCCGAAATCAACACTAGATTGCGTGAAGAGCGTGCTAAAGCTGTTTACAATGCTCTTATCAAATATGGTGTAAACGCAGACCAACTTACTACAGCTATCGATAACGAACCTCTCAACAAGTTCAACTACGTTCTCGATCGCGCTGCAACTATCAAAATTGCAAAATAAGAAATATACAATAGTTGATAAAGAGGCTGTGTCCCTAAAGACACAGCCTCATTTATTATAGTGTAAATAAGTTCTTTATTATAAAGAACTACATTTCAATAGACAATAGAAGAAATTTTTCATATATGAAAACCTATATTCATATAAACAGAATGCACTTTTATGCCTATCACGGTATAGATCCACAAGAAAATATAGTGGGAAATAATTATATCATAGACTTGAAATTATATGTCCCATTTGAGCCGGCAATGAGAAGTGACTCGTTATCGAACACTGTAAATTATGCTAACGTGTACAAAGAAATTGCTGTTATAATGTCTACACCCTCACGACTTTTGGAGAATGTTGCAGGACGCATTATTACAACACTGCAAGCTCGTTTCCCAAAAATAAAAGGAGGTGAGTTGTCTATATATAAAGAAACGCCGCCTATCTCAGGAAAGATAGACAGCGTAGGGGTCATTGTAGAGTGGTAAAACTCTACAATGATATTTTTTCTACTCGACGACTGTGACGGCCGCCTTCGAAAGGTGTAGCCAAGAATGTATCAACAATTTTCTCAGACAAATCCAAAGAAATAAACCTTCCGGGCATAACCAACACATTAGCATCATTGTGGGCACGAGCCAACGAAGCCAATTCATCTGTCCAACACAAGGCCGAACGAATTGCTTGATGCTTGTTTAGCGTCATATTAATACCATTTCCGCTACCACATATAGCAATACCGGGATAGCACTCGCCACTCTCCACAGCCAAAGCCAAGGGGTGCGCAAAATCGGGATAATCTACACTTTCGGTGGAATAAGCACCAAAATCCTTACACTCATAGCCACGCGCTGTAAGCATAGCTTTAATGTGTTCTTTCATTTCATAGCCGGCGTGGTCACACGCTAGGCCTATTGTTTTTTTATCTGACATTGGAATATATTTTATTGTATCGCAAAGATAGCGTTTAACCTACACAAAGGCAAATTTTCAATCATCATACTTTAGAGAAAACAACATAATAAATATAGCCTCAATTCTCTTAGTGACTGCTTTAGCCATAAAAAGAAATTAATTTACAAATATACAACTCCTAGTTACACGTAGAAACAAAGCAATATTTATAAATCCAATCCATCATTTAAATTATTTCATAAGAAAACTATCATCCATTTGGTTATTATTATCATTCCTTTCATTATATTTGCGATATAATAGTAATGTAATAAGATATGACAGAAACAACACTTACTACAAAACACGATAGTCTGGTTCTCATTCCCACCTACAATGAGAAAGAAAACATCGAAAACATCATTCGTGCTGTATTCAACCTACCTGAACAGTTCGACATTTTGGTCATTGATGACAATTCACCTGACGGCACAGCCTCCATTGTCAAAACTTTACAAAACGAATTTTCAGGAAGACTACATCTGCTAGAAAGAAGCGGAAAGCTAGGCTTGGGTACTGCATATATAACCGGTTTTAAATGGGCTATTGAACATACCTACGACTACATCTTTGAGATGGATGCCGACTTCTCACACAATCCTGAGGATCTCCTCCGTCTCAAGGCTGCTTGCCGCGACAATGGTGCCGATGTTGCTATTGGTTCTCGATATGTATCAGGTGTAAATGTTGTTAACTGGCCTATGGGACGTGTTATAATGTCTTATTACGCCTCTAAATATGTCCGTTTCATTACAGGTCTCAAAATTCACGATACAACAGCCGGATTTTTATGCTATCGCCGACAAGTTCTTGAAACCATAGAACTTGACAAAATAAAATTTATAGGATACGCATTCCAAATCGAAATGAAATTCACTGCAAGTAAGTGTGGATTTAATATACAGGAAGTACCTATCATTTTCATCAATCGCGTACTAGGCGAAAGCAAAATGAGCGGAGGCATCTTTGGCGAGGCCGTTCTGGGAGTTATTAAACTAAAACTCTCCAGCTTATTCCGCAAATATCCGCAAAAAAAGCAATAAGATTATGCGTAAGGTAATCTATAATGGGCTTATTATCAACGAACAGAAAGAGTTCGTTGGTTATATCATTATTGACAACAACATTATCACAAGTGTTGTAGAAGGAAATCCCGACGAAACGATATTAAACTCGGCAGCACAAGGTATAAATGCGCAAGGTTGCTGGGTCATTCCGGGTGTTATCGACGACCAGGTACACTTTCGTGAACCGGGACTCACACATAAGGCCGATATAGCAACAGAGAGCAGAGCAGCCATTGTCGGAGGTGTTACATCTTATATGGATATGCCCAATACGCAACCGGCCACTGTTACAGCCGAGGCTTTAGAGTGGAAACAACAACAAGCTGCCGCAACATCACTCGCCAACTACTCTTTTTACATCGGTGCAACCAACAACAATGCCCACCTCATCACTTCACTCGATTATACTCACGTGTGTGGCATTAAATTGTTTATGGGTTCGTCTACAGGCAATATGCTTGTCGATAGCAAAGCAACATTAGAAAAAATATTTGCTGAAGCACCGGTACTCATTGCGACACATTGTGAGCAGGAAGAAGTTATACAAGCCAATAAGGCTAAATATACAAACATATTTGGTGACAATCTCCCCATCTACTTTCACCCAATGATACGTAGTGCAGAGGCTTGCTACCGTTCATCTGCCACGGCCGTAGAACTTGCATCACGTTACAACACAAGACTACATCTGCTACACCTTTCTACCGCAAGAGAACTATCTCTCCTTGAGGATGCCCCTCTACAAGACAAACTCATAACAGGAGAAGTTTGTGTACATCACTTATGGTTCGATGATAACGATTATGCACAATATGGCAATCGTATTAAATGGAATCCGGCAATAAAAACTTGTGCCGACCGTCGAGCATTAATCAACGCAACAGCTTCTCAACGCATAGATGTTGTTGCAACCGATCACGCCCCGCACTTACTCAATGAAAAGCAAGGTTCCTGCTTGAAGGCGGCATCAGGAGGACCATTGGTACAATTTTCATTACAAGCGATGCTTGAACTTGCACAGAGAGGCCATTTTACACGTACCAAAGTAGTTGAAAAAATGTGTCACGCACCGGCTACACTATTTGGCATCGATCGTCGAGGTTATATTCGCAAAGGCTACTTTGCCGATATTACAATCATCAATCCCAATAAGCCTTATACGGTAACTAGCGACAAGATTGTTTCTCGTTGCAAATGGTCGCCATTTGAGGGACACACATTCCCTCACAGCATCACGCACACGATTGTAAACGGAAACGTTGCCTTTGAAAACGGTAATATTAACGAAAATTGTCGAGGTGAATTGCTAACTTTTATACGTTAAAAAACTTATCCTTGCAACCAATTCTCATTAATTTACGTCTAACTCTAAAAACAACAAAAACGTAAATTAATGAGAAAATTTTTTTGTCTTGTAATATCACTTATCCTTACTGCAACAGCAACCGCACAGAGCCGCCAACACATTTCCGACAGAGCAATATTGCCATATACAACGTTTCTCAATAGTCAACACACATCGGCTTGCAATTACATAATAGAACTCTTTGAGCAATACGATATTGTTATCCTATGCGAACGTGATCACCGCGAGATTACACAGTATAATCTTATTCTTGAGGTACTATCACACCCATACTTTATAGGAAACGTTGGTCAAGCCTATTTTGAAATAGGCAACACATCTTATAACGATACCATCAATCGCTTTCTTCACAACAACGAACTTTCTCAACAAACAATATACCGGAATATACTTAATTTCCACCGCAATATCTATAGCCCGGCATTATGGGAAAAGACCAATTATAGCTATCTTCTAGAAGGAGTCTATAATATCAATAAAAATCTAGATGTGTGCGATAGAATAAATATTTACGGGCTAGAACAAGGTGTGAATTGGGATACAGCTACAGTCGATCTCATTCGTCAACGCAATGTTGCTTGTAGTGTAGCAAACAGAGACTCGGTACTGGCGGCCAATTTTACCACCTACTATGAAAGAGCTGGTAGTAATAAAGCATTGATTATACTCAACTATCGCCACGCATTCACTATCGATATTGCCGGTAGGCACAATGCCGGCAGATACATTAAAGACCAATATGGTGACAGAGTTGCCAATGTTTACATCAATAGTTTTGTAATCAGAAATGACAATAATATATATGCTGCACAGAATGGACTATGGGATGCTGCATTCACTCTATCAGGGAAAGATAATATAGGTTTCGATCTGCAAGGCACACCCTTCGGACTGTGTGGCTTCGACCTTATACCTATTGAAACAGAATATCAATATAGCGATATTTTCACCGGGATGGTCTACTATACCGGCTTTGGTAATATGCAGATAGAAACCGGACGTCCCGATTTTATAGATAACGATTTTGCAATAGAATTACAACGTAGACAAATCCTTGAAGGACAGGACGTTCTTACCGTCGAAGAACTAAAACAAAGATACAATACAACATCAAGCACTACCTATCAAGAAGAATTCCCGACAGTGATTGAATCTATAAACTTATGGTTGGAATAAACTACGCTTTTATTACCTACACAAGAGTTATTGCGAGGCTAGTTCTGCTTAAAGTGATAGGTTATCGTACCCATTTGATTGCCTTCACGTGTTGTTTTACTGAACCGTGCTTTATAGGCAGCATCTACCGCTGCCTCGCGCAATGAAAGTTCCGAGGCACTTCTCCTTATATCCACAACTGCATTTACTACTCTACCCTCCTTATTAACTGTTATATTCACAACAACAGTACCCTCAACATTGCTATTATATGAAGGACGAGGCAAATCTAGGCTTGTGCGCCCGCGCAGATTAGCTCTATTGCCATCAGACACACCGAACACACTGCCCGAGGGTCGACCATCTGACGCCCCCTGCACACCATCACCACTTTCTCCTTCGCCCGAGCCGCCCATCTGTTCCGAGCCACTAAATGCATTGTGTACAAGGCTCCCTACCTTATTGTCTTTTGTTGGTTGTGCGGGTGCATCATCAGATGCAGTATTATTCTCAATAACAACACTCTCCTCAGAATTTTGAGTAATCAATTGCTCCTCAACAACTGTTTCTTGCGCACCTTGCTCTGTTACAGGCTCGGGATAATAGGGTCTAAATGTTCCACTAGCCTCATCAATAGTACCCAATTGTATATACACGCCTCTATCTTCTTCGGGCGTGGCAATTGTTGATGAGAGTGTCGAACAAAGTAACAATATCATCACTACAATATGCGCCACAAGTGTACCTGTTGCTGCTATTATCCTATTTCGCCCTAGTTTTATCATTTATTACTCCTTTCGGGAGCTGTTGCCAGCACCATTTTCAGGTTGTGCTTATTTGCCAAATCCAAGATTTTCACCACTTCGCCATAGGGAACACTTTCATCGGCATAAATAGCAACAAACATTTCGGGCTCACGTTCGCGTGTTTTCAGGAGAAAATCTACCAATTGATTCAAATCGGTAGCTTGTTCACGCTCATTACCAAAAGCAACATAATAATTGAGATTGGCATCAATAGTAACACGAGACAACGGCTTGGCAGCAGCCTGTTGACTGCTCTGTGGCAGATTTACCTTGATTGCATTAGGAAAGACAACCGTCGATGTCACCATAAAAAATATAAGCAACAAGAATATCACATCGGTCATCGATGCCATACTGAAATTGGGGTTGATACGATGTCTTCTCTTTATAGCCATAATAATACTTATTCAACAGGCTCGTTCAACAAATCCATAAACTCCATTGTCTTGGTCTCCAATTGGTTCATCACACCATCTACAAGAGCCACAAGATAGTTATATGCAAAGAGAGCTATTACACCTACCACAAGACCTGCAATAGTTGTAACCAAAGCTTCATAAATACCACTCGACAATGTTGTAATATCGGCATTATTACCGGCCGAAGCCATATTGTAGAACGCATTTACCATACCGGTAACTGTTCCTAGGAAACCCAACATCGGGGCACCGGCTGCTGTAGTTGCCAACCACGGGAAGCCCTTTTCTAGACGGGCAATTTCTATATTACCCACATTCTCGATTGCCACCAGTACATCATTCATAGGACGTCCCAGACGAGATATACCTTTGGCTATCATACGCGACGCGGGAGTATCGGTTTTCTTACACAACTTCAATGCTGTATCTATCTCACCTTCGTGTATATAATCCTTGATACGATCCATAAAGGTTTTATCCTCACGAGCCGCCTTGCGTATCACCATAAGACGTTCGATAAATATATAAATCGATAGTATAGACAATAGCAAGAGTGGAATCATTATAATTCCTCCTTTTAGCATCAAAGACCACAAGTTCAACTCCTCAACAGGGGCTGCGGTTTCGGTCATTGCTGTTGCTACTGTAGCAGCAGTATCGGTATAGGCCGAGTAGATTGTATCAGACACAGCCGAAGTCACTTCACCGGTTATAGACATTAATACTGATAATGTTAACATAAGACTTCTTTATTTAAGACATTCTTTATAACTTGCAATTGTTTTTTCCAAGCCCATATACAAGGCATCGGCAATAAGTGCGTGACCTATCGAAACTTCGCTAAGATAGGGCACATTCTCGTGAAAATATTTAAGATTAACCAAGCTCAAATCGTGACCGGCATTGATACCCAAGCCCAACTTATGAGCGTGACGGGCAGCCTCGGCAAACGGAGCTACCGCCGCTGCGGGGTTTTTCGGATATTGTGCCGCGAAAGGCTCTGTATACAACTCAACGCGATCTGTACCCGTTTTCGATGCCAACGTTATCAAGTCCAAATCGGTACCAACAAATATTGATGTTCTTATTCCCACCGACTTAAAATCCTCGATGACACGAGAAAGAAAATCAAAATGAGTACGAGTATCCCATCCTGCATTCGAGGTCAGCGCATCTGGTGCATCAGGCACCAATGTAACTTGATCCGGACGGGCTTTCATTACCAAATCAATGAATTGAGGTGTAGGATTACCCTCAATATTGAATTCGGTACGCAATGCAGGACGCAATTCAAATACATCGGCATAACGTATATGGCGTTCATCGGGACGCGGATGCACTGTTATTCCATCCGCTCCAAATCTCTCACAGTCCAAAGCAACTTGCAACACATTGGGCACATTACCCCCTCGGGCATTACGCAAAGTCGCTATCTTATTGACATTTACACTTAACTTGGTCATATAGTATTATTTTATCATCACTTTTACAATACAAATGTACGTTTTCTTTTGATAAATTGTCTATTCAACAATCCTTTTATTATTTCTCTTTTTTACTTTTTGATTATTGATAGGTTCACAAAGATTGGCTCTATGTGCCAAGAAATATATTCATATCCAACACCAACCAATCTTTGCAGCAATGATGCAAAGATAGGAAAAGAAACGATAATACTTTTATATTGCAAAAGAATATTACAAGACAAAATAACAACTTTTTAAACATAAATTTGAATCGTTATTGCTGGAATTATATCAAAAAAGCTCACATTGAGTCAATCACCACTTATGCTCCCCCCCTATGATAGCACCATCCGGAGCGTAGAGATTGTATGATACCCCAATTAAATGGCAATACCACCCCAAAACAATTCAATAATTTTCGAGTAGAAATCAACTACGATTCAATCTTAACTCCAAACTTCACACCTACGGTCTTTCCAACATAATCGGTGTGACATCTCTTGTGCCGAGGAGGAGATAGTTTTCAAGTTGATTTGGATTTTTTTCTCCATTTTTATATATTTGCGGGGTAGATATTTTATACCTAAAATACATAACATATTATACAGAAAAATCAATGATAACCTACTGGTATTTATTCGATTATCATTGGTACTTGTAACAAAATATACAACTGCTATGAAAGTCGCCATACTGGGTAAACAATATAACACTCTGCACCGAGATGCAATGCAACAACTTTTCGATACACTTACTCTCCACAAGAACGAAATAGTTATCGAAGAGAGTTTCTACAATATGTTGCATAAGGACACCTCCTTACAACTACCTGACAATTGTAGTGTTACAGACAATAATTTTGACGCACAGATGGCACTGAGCATAGGTGGTGACGGAACATTTCTTGAGACAGCCCTACGTATAGGCAACAGAGGCATTCCCATCCTTGGCATCAACACCGGGCACCTCGGTTTTCTTGCCGATCTATCAAGCAATGATATTCGCACCTCTTTATCCGATATCCTGCAAGGTAATTACAACATAGAGAAACGTTCATTGTTACAAGTCGATGCCGACAATTTAGGCACACTATGGCCATACGCACTCAATGAAGTTGCTATCCTCAAACAAGATAGCGCATCGATGATTTCGGTGCGCACTAGTATCGATGGGGAGTATTTCAACACATATCAAGCCGACGGATTGCTCATTGCTACACCTACCGGTTCGACAGCCTACGCCTTGAGTGCCGGTGGTCCTATCCTTGTGCCACAAGCTGCCAACTGGGTTTTAGCTCCGGTTGCACCTCACAGCTTCACGGTACGCCCCTTGGTTGTAAACGATGATGTGGTCATTACACTACAAGTTTCTTGTCGTACCGGTAAGTTTCTACTCAGCTGTGATGGTCGTTCGGTCAAGATGAAAGCCGGACAGATTATCACGCTACGCAAAGCACCTTTTACCATCAATGTCGTGAAGGGCAACAATCACTCATTTTCCAAGACACTCCGCAACAAACTAATGTGGGGCGTAGATAAACGAGACTAACACACCGATTATGCACCGATTTATTTCGCTTTTAGGAATAATTATCACATTCACTTCTTTTCTTAGCTGTAACAATAACAAGAAAGAAAACTGTATCAATACGCCCACTACTGTCGATTCCACTCACGCGCCTCAGTACCTCACGATGCTCTTTGTAGGCGATATTATGCAACACGATCTACAAATAAGCACTGCCAAATGTGACAGTGGATACAACTACGACTCTTATTGGAAATATATAGGTAAGCAGATAGCCGAAGCCGATCTTGCCATTGGTAATTTTGAAACGACGCTGGGAGAAGAACCTTACAAAGGGTTTCCTCTTTTCAGTGCGCCCGATGACTTTGCTCAATCTTTACACCAAGCAGGATTTGACATTCTACTTACGTGCAATAATCATAGTATGGATCGTGGCACAAAAGGAGTGAAACGTACCATCAAACGCATCCAAGAGATGGGTATGACACCGGTAGGAACATATCTCAACAACGAAGACCGCGATAAACGTTATCCTCTTATTGTAGAACGCAACGGTATCAAAGTAGCTCTCCTCAACTATACTTATGGCATAAATGGTTTCACTGCGATACCACCACAGATAGTCAATCTCATTGACACGACACTTATCAAGCAAGATATACTCAAAGCACGCCAAGCGTCACCCGATGTCATTATAGCGTGTATGCACTGGGGTGCCGAATATATTCACCAACCCGGAGACGAGACCCGCCAACTTGCCGATTGGCTCATTGATAACGGCGTTGACCATATCATCGGTAACCACCCTCACGTTGTACAGCCATTGGAAATACGTCAGGACACTATACTTAACAAAAAAAATCTGGTGGTATATTCATTAGGAAATTTCACATCCAACTTTACCCGTCGCGCCACCGATGGAGGTATGATTGTAAAACTCACACTTGTCAAAGATAGCACCACCCGTATTGACAACTGCGGATATAGTCTTGTCTACAATGTACGACCGATACAGAGTGGTAAAGATAATTACGAAATCATATCGGCAACCAATCCCCCCGAAGATTATCCCCACGCCCTGCGTCAGGCTATACAGACATTTATCAATGATGCTCACAATATCCTGCGTGAAACAAATGTCACAGAATACTCATTCTGATACTATCTTGCGCAACTCCTCTGTGGCCAAGGCCAACACCTTAGCTTTCTCATATTCGTCGGAAGGGAAGGTGTAATGAGCCTGCTCATAATAGGGCATTCGCTGATCCAACATTGCAGAAACCACCTGTGGCAACTCCTCGGGTGTACACTTCTCTACTAACGGACGTTTCACCTTAGCGACAAGCAATCGTTGACATATTACATCGACCGAACTTGAAAGAAAAACCACTATACCGTTCTCTTTCATATACGACATATTATCATAATAACAAGGAGTACCACCTCCGGTAGCTATCAACACATTGTCAAACTCGGCCACCTCGTGTAGCATATTGTTCTCGATGATACGAAACCCATCCTCGCCACGCGAAGCAAATAGCTGACTGACAGTCTGTCTATAACGAGATTCTATATAGCGGTCTAGGTCTATAAACTCTCTTCCCAAACGTTTTGCAGCAAAGCGACCCAACGAAGTCTTACCCGCAGCCATAAATCCTACAAGAAAAATAGGTTTCTTCATCACTCGTTCCAATTATGCTTTCACATCTTTATGGATACAAATTTACATAGTTTTCCGAAAAAACAGTAATTTTGTCGTGTAGAGTTTTCAGATAAGAATAGAACCTATGAAAAAAACAAAATACTACGTAGTATGGGAAGGAGTTGCCCCGGGTATATACAACTCGTGGGAGGAGTGTCGTCTATATGTCGAAGGATATAAAGGAGCCAAATACAAAGCATTCGACTCTTTGGTTGATGCAACAGAGGCTTTCAGAGGTAACCCCTCCGAACATATTGGTATTTTGCAACAAATGAGCCATCATTACAAATCAACCTCTACATCGGAACGCTCACAAAAGGCACCTCGCACATTGCCCAAAGCCGTCGTAACCGACAGCCTTGCTGTCGATGCAGCGTGTAGTGGCAATCCCGGAAAAATGGAGTACCGAGGTGTATATGTAGCTACAGGAAAAGAAGTCTTCAGAATAGGCCCTATGGAACAAGGAACAAACAATATAGGTGAGTTCTTGGCTCTTGTACACGGTCTTGCACTCCTAAAAAAAATGGGCAACTCTATGCCCATATATAGCGACAGTCGCAATGCCATATTATGGGTACAACAAAAAAAATGTCGCACCAGACTAGCACGCACCGAGGTTAATGCACCCATTTTCGACCTCATAGCTCGCGCCGAGAAGTGGTTGGAAAACAATCAATTCAATACCCGCATCATCAAATGGGAAACCGAACAGTGGGGCGAAATACCGGCCGATTTTGGTCGTAAATAGTTTGTTATTACGCCAATATGTAATTTTTATCTCTTATTTTGATAAAATATTACACAATACTATCGGTACTACAATATACCTTTGCCTTGACAAATATTACCGTGATGAGGACACATTATCCAACACTTATGAATACAAGAAACAACTTGTTGCTAGGAATATTCTTTTTACTAACAACCTTTTTGTCTCAGGCACAGCTATCACAACACGACCTCAATACCCCCTTCGGTTGGGCTGTATGCTCATCTATGACATCGGGCAACGACTACGATATGAATGGAGGTAATAATGGCAACAGTATCACCCTTACATCCAATGGCAATGATATGCGCTCCGGCATTACAAATGCTATCAAAAACTATGATGTGGTAATACTTGATGGCTCGCAAGGTGATTTTATTGTGAGTTCGACCTTGGAGTTGAAAAGTATAAAGAATAAAACCATTGTAGGCATCAACAATGCACGTATATGCACTCAATTTTATGTCACAGAGGAGATAAAAGAAGCTCTCGACAAAGCCAGTGTCAAAGATATGAGTTCATCGGGTGGTGGAGGAACACTTTCCAATGGCCAGAAAGTAAGTGAAGAACGTGAATACGGAACAAGACAGACACTCATCAACCTACTCAATGACTCGGAAGAGACCTTTCGAGAAGCCGGTATTTTCTATATCTCGGGGTGCGAAAACATCATTATTCGCAACTTGCAACTTGTAGGGCCGGGTCCGATAGATGTGGGTGGCGATGACTTGGTTTCCATTATCAATAGTTCTAAGCATATATGGATCGACCACTGCAACTTTACCGATGGTATTGATGGCAACCTCGATGTAACTGTCAAGAGCGACTTTGTAACTGTTTCGTGGTGTACATTTGAATACACCGAACGAGCCTACGGACATATGTATAGCAACCTTGTAGGTGGCAGCGATGATGCCTCTACACAAGGCGAAAACAACCTCAATATTACTTGGGCCAATAATATATGGGGTAAAGGTTGCGACCAACGTATGCCTATGTCACGATTTGGAACAATGCATATTTACAACAACTACTATAATTGCTCGGGCAATTCGTCCGGTATCAATGCTCGCAAGAATAGCGAATTTCTTATCGAAAACAATTACTTCGCCAAAGGGGTAAAGAAAATCTTCTCGGAGAGCGGAGCAAAGGCCTACAACTGGAATGACAACTATTTTGCCGAGAGTTTTTCTCCGTCGGATAAAGGTACAGTAACCGTTCCTTATCAATATACTCTATATGCAGCAACTGATGTACCCGCTATTTTATCAGACGAAAATACCGGTGCAGGAGCTACTCTCAGTGACCCGCTCAGCATTGGAGAAGGCACCAGCTCGGCTACCGACGACGCCACACTCAAGAGTATCACAGTATGCGGCATTACCCTCACAATGGAAGACGGTATATACGATTACGAAGTAGAAATACCGGCTGCTGCCTATGACATAGTAATCACAACTGTCACATCCAACAACCGCGCTCAAGTAGAGATTTCGGCGCCCGAATCATCTTTCGATCTACCCGCAACAGCTACATTGATAGTGACCTCGCAAGATGGCAGTGCAACCAAGACCTATTCTGTATATATAACACGCGCGCTCAGTGATGACACTTCACTCGCAATGCTCACTGTTAACGGTATCAAGGCCACACAACTATCGGAGTATGTATACGCCTATCGATTACCGATAACCACAACCTCGGTAGATGTAGTTGCCATCCCCAATTTTGTAGGAGCGCAAGTAACAGAGATGTCAATTCCCAACATCGATGAGATACCTGCCGATGCGACATTTACAGTAATAGCCGAGAATGGAGATGTTGCACATTACACGCTCATTCTCACTCGTTCTACAACACAATTTGCCGATGGCAAGGTATGGGATTTCACTCAATGGAGCAACAATAGTCGCACAATACTGGCCGACAATAGCGATATATGGAGTGCTTTGGGCGACGGACGATATGAACACACCTTTGTCGAAAGCACCGAATTGGGCTTTGACGAGACAGAAGGACTGACATTTATCAACGACGTACGTATCAATCCATCCACATCGGGGAAAGGCTATATTCAAGGCGCATTGAGTATGAATATACCTGTTATAGAGGGACAAGAACTCACATTTACCTTCTCACATACAAGCAACAGCAAAGGAACACGACAACTACTTGTCAACGACAATAGCATTGGTTCGACAAGCAGTACAAGCAGTACAACAGCCTCCTACACTGTTCCCGCAGGAGTTACCACACTTACTGTAAGAGGTAGTGAAGGTCTACGCTATTATAAGATAGATATGAGCAAAGCCCCTGTGAACAACACTACCCTACCCATAATAACTCCGACAACTCTCGTTTATGCCGGTCATAATATCACAACCCTTAACGACGAGCGCATTGAGATATTCAATATGCAAGGCTTATGCATTGCCACCGGCTACAATTGCATAAACACCACACACTTACAATCGGGCATCTATATAGCACGCTGTGGCAATGAAATATTGCGATTTATAATACAATAATCATTATATAAACTTTTCAAGAGACGAGGCCGCATTTATAACTGCGGCCTCGTCTTGTTTGTAAGAATAGACAAAACACAATATAACATCGCACCCACTCGTTATTATATAAAAAAACAATACTTTCAACCCAATTAAATACAATTACAATGAAACGTATAGCTCTATTTACAGCCTTGCTTTTAGGCTTATATCCTTTATCGGCACAAGTGGTAAAAATAGATGCAGGAGCCACATTCTCATCAATGCAAGATGACACAGAGATGCATCAGTTTACGCACAACAACACCGGTGCAACAGTGCGAATAGGAGTTGATTGGTTGGAACACGAATGGTTCTATTTATCGAGCGAAGTAGGATATATGGCTACCGGAGGAACCGATAAAATATATATAGCAAATGGGGGCGGTGTACAAACAAATACTGTAGACTGGACAATGCGCAGAGACAACATACACATCAATACAACCTTCCGAGCAAAACTGGCATACGGTTCATTTCACGCATATGTAGGTGTAGGTCCTAAATTAGACATTCCTCTCAACATTACAATGAATGATAACCTAGAGTCTGATTATACAACAACATTTGCTACACGTGATATAATGTTTGGTATCAAGACCGAAGTAGGTGCAGCATACGATATAAATAATTTGCGTATGGGCATCAACTTTGCATTCTTACCCGACATTACTCGCCAAAAATCATACCTCAACCAGACAACACGCAATAATATATTCTCGTTAGGAGTTTCTGTTGGTTATATCTTGTAATATATAGAACATACTTAATAGGATTTTATAGAAAAATCCCCATACACAACTTGCACCGATTTACTAAATCCTTATCTTTGCAAGATATAGAATGCCAATTGATATAATAGCCTCAACTAAATATTATTATTGGCATTTATATCTCGACAAAGATGTGAGAATTATATGAAAAAGTGCTTATATATATTGTTTATTATTCTATACTCTATGTTGGGAGAGGTAGTAATAGCCAATACCAACTTGGCATATTTTACAATCTTAACCAACGAGGAGTTACACACAAAAGCTACTCAACATTTCAACACTCAGAGCGACAGTTCAATACTATATTATAGTGTACTATATAATAGGTATGACAATACTATGAGTATACAAGAAAAAGAGCTTTGTGCCGATGCTCTACTCAATACCGGTATAATGCACTATAGAAAAAACAACTACTCAACAGCTATGGACTTATGGTTGAAAGGTCTAAAAATATGCTCTGACAACGATTTCAACCATATTTTGTCACAAATATATAATTATATAGGTAATATATATAGCGTACACTACGACTACGAGCAAAGCATCAATTTTTACAAAAAATCACTCGAGGCTGCAAATGAGAGCAACGACATAACATTACAAAATCATACATTAACCAACCTCATACACGCTCTTTGTTACCAAGAGAAAACAGAAGAAGCCAAATACTACTTCGATATACTACAACAGAACAACGGAGATAAACGTGACAGATATAAATATGATATACTCATCTGTCGAGCTATAATTGCAGCTACACAAAAGGATAAAAATGCCACTATCGACAATTATCTAAAATCGGTTGTGGTGGTAGAACAAGAAGGTCTCAATTTGCAATGTAAGGGTGCAGCATACAATGGTCTGGCCAAGTGCTATGTAGCACATAACCAGCTCGACTCGGCATTAAAGTATTTCCATCTTAACGAAAGTATAGCTCGCAATAGCGGAACAACCGACTTACTGATTGTGTCGTTAGGCAATCTGGCCAATATCTATGAACGAAAAGGGAACAAAGAAAAAGCCTCTTTCTACAAAAACGCTTACATCGAAATCAATGATTCGATATTTAACCAAAGAGAGTTTAACAGTCTTAAAAACGCCCAATTTCTTTATGAGTTGGATAATAACAACATTATTATTACGCAACTAACCGAGCAGAAACGAAACGATGAATTGAAAATTATGATGCAACGACGATGGCTGCTTACAATCACTATTGGGCTAGTTATTGGTTGCATATTGTTGGTCATACTCTACATTCAGAAAAGAGATATAAAAAAAGCCTATAACGAACTCTTCAACGTAAATCAGGAGTCTCTCAAAAGAGAAGATAGCTACAAAACGCGTCTTGCTTTGATGCACGAAATGTATGAGACACAACAAGCCGAGAAAATATCTGAAAAAGTAGAAACAACAGAAAAAAACGAGAAGAATGATGCATCCACCCTCAATATCTCCAATGAATTGCGAATGGAAATATCGAACGGTATAATGCACATTATGGAAAACGAAGAAGAAATATGCAATAGCGAATTTAATATAGCACGGCTATCGTCGTTGATAGGTACCAACCAACGATACGTTTCACAAGTTATAAACGACGATTATGGTATGAACTTCCGCTCACTACTCAACGAATGTCGCATCAAAGTTGCGATGAAACGATTGTCCGATTTTAATAATTATGGTAACTTCACCATCAAAGCCATAAGTGAGAGTGTAGGATATAAATCACAAGCCAACTTCATTCGTGTTTTCTCTCAATACACCGGCATAAAACCATCAATATATCAAAAAATCTCAAGAGAAAGAAATTAATATCCATCACAATTAAGGGATTTTACTTACTATTTCACGAAATAGAAATTATGTGTTTGCCAAAAAATTGCAGCAACTTTTGTTACTCCCTACATTTGTGGTATGTCAAACCTTTAAACACATATTACGTATGAAAAACTTTAATCTACACACTCTTGTAGCCCTAGTGGCATTAGGTACGACTACCGTAGCATTAGGTAATACACCATCAATACCGGTCGACCTACAGTCATCGGTGGATGGCACCAAAGTAGAATTATCTTGGAAACGAAACGCAGAAGAAGGAATTGTTGCGAGTGCCGATTTTGAGTCGGATGTCTTTCCGGGCGAGGGTTGGGAAGTAAAAACATACAATGCATCGGACTATCGTTGCTCTTGGTTTCACTACCCCACCGACGACTTCAAAGAGCTCAACGATTGGGATTACTACATCAACAATGGAGAAGGAAGCACGATGGTATTTATGGATATGGGATGGCCTCACGAAGATGGCACACCTGCCAATCAAGATGAATGGCTCATATCGCCCATTCTCGACAATGCTGTGTACCTCGACTTCTGGTGCTACATCAATCCTATGATTTTGGAATATGCACAATTTGAAGATTTTGTTGACCAATATTGCGTAAAAATAAGCCACGATGGCGGTGATACTTGGGAAACATTATGGGACGCTCGTTACGACCACAATGGTTTTGACCGTTGGCAACAAGTATCACTCTATTTAGGAGAACCACAGCCCAATACACGCATTGCTTTCCACGCACAGAGCGAAATGACACAAGAGTGGTCATCTCTATATTTCTCGTGGACACTCGACGATATTTATATCTCCTCCAACTCCACTGCAAGCGCTGAGGTTCAAATGAAGTCTAGAAATACCCAACGTAATATAAGCGATGGTATGCAAATGTACCGTAATTTCATCGGTAGTGAGCGCACTCAAACCTCTGCAACGGCCTTAAAACGTAGCAAAGCGCTAGCAGCCGCCACCGAATACTACCAAGTATACCTCAACGGAGAACTACTTGCCGACAATATCAATTCACTCAACTATACAGACATCTCGGACAAGGATCCGGGCGAATATGTGTATGACGTATATGCCGTAAACGCAACTGGCAAGTCAGAGGCTGCATCGGTTACTGTTACCATCAAAGAAGTAACTTGCAACGCACCTACCAATGTAAAGGTAACAAGCACATTCGACGAGGAGAGCGGATATGGAGATGTTATTATTACTTGGGATGCTCCCGAAGGTGAAAGAGTTCCTGTATGCTACTGTGTGTATGTAGATGGTATATTGGCCGGTATAGAACTACCATTGGGCGAAATGGGCAATAGTGATGTGACCCGTGGTGCCTATATTTATGAGGTTACAGCTGTATACGATTACCCCTTTGGCGAGTCAGAGCGCGTCGGTGAACAAGTTGCATTAGGTACACGCTACACGCCAACAGGTCTCAATGCCTCTTATGACATAAACAATTATAATGTAACACTCGATTGGCAAGCAGCTAAAGCATCGGAATGGGAAATTGAGGCATATAAAGTATTCAGAGGCAACACTGAGATAGCAACTATACAACCGGAGGAGCCTCTCACCTATACCGACAAAGACATTATCTCAGGTACACACACCTATTCTGTTAAGGCATTATACAGCGATGACGTCTTGTCACTTCCTTGCCAAGCTAATGTTATCGCCTACGACTACGAAATAATGCCACTACCCTATACACAACACTTCGATGGTGATCTCACTCCCGACAATTGGCTATCATCGGCTATGAACGAAGCAACACCACCTAATTACAATTGGCGTTTTGACAACTGGTATCAAATTAAATCTCCCTGCAATGAAGTAGAAGGTAATTTTGCATCGGTATCGAGCGAAGATAATTATATTATAAATATTTGGACAGGTCTTGCCACTCCTATCTTTGACTGTTCTACAATAAGTGCAACCGATAGCGTGATTTTATCTTGTACAATGGATTATTACACCTACTGGGATAGTTCTTTCCCATACATTGAAGTTTCATTAGATGGTGGCGATTATTGGGAATGGTACAACGATATTTATGTTGATGATGTGGTCGATTATACATATACACTAGATGTCACCGATGTGGCTCGTGGCAATACTCCTTGTTTCCGTTTTGTGTACGATGGTTGTGGCGATGGTTACTTGTTGATAGACAATTTCAAAATCGAATCTGTCGACAATTCGGCTGTAAAAAATATAACAAACAACACTCCTGACATTAGAGTTACACCCCAAATGTTGTATGTTACAACCCCCGGCGAGAAGATAGAAAGTATAGAAATATACACTACCAATGGTTGTCTTGTGTATGCATCACACAACATCAATAGCGACGCATATAACATCACACTTGACAATTGGAACAAGGGATTATACATCGTAAAAGTGGAAACTTCATCTAAAAATGTATGTAAGAAATTTAGCGTAAATTAAGGTGAATAGGTTATTTTGAAAATCAGAAGAGGCAGTGTCTAAGTGATTTAGACACTGCCTCTCAATTTTTATGCAACAATATCGTTGAAAATAGAAATATCAACCTTTGACCACAAGCTCCTCGATAAGCTCATTCATACGCTTGCGCAACTTACGCGATATGGGTACGAAAATAATTGCCAAGGCAAATACCACCGAAGATGATAGGCCTAATACAAGACCTTCCATAAATTGAGCCAAACGACCGGATGACAACATAGCGACAACTGCCGATAAGACAATAAGAAATGCAATCATAACCAAGATAGTATTGATAATTCTCGATGACAAGCCATACGCCTTGTTGACCATACGCAATTGCGTGTACGTATTATCTTTCAATTCAAAATCACCGTCGGCTCTCTTCTTGCGCAAGTATCTCCAAGACTTGAAGGTACAAACGACTTCTACTCCACACTCCTCCAAGAAACGATAATATTCCTCGATTTCACCATCAGTCATACGCTCGTCGGGAAGATCCAACTTATAGATATACTCACCGGGAGTACCTTTTTCAAAGGTATAAAATATACCTCCGGTACTCACCAAGTTCCATCCACCACGACTCATATCATTAAGCCACTTTTGCTCACGTTCATAGTCGGCTATTGTGTAATATCCCAAACAATGTTTTTTCATAATCCGATATATTATATTGTGATACTATAATTTAGCTAAAATGTCAGTTCCATTTTCTACCAATTCACGCAGTCTAGCCAACTCGGACTTTACCACAGCCTTGCCATCCTCGGTAATAATATACTCTTTGCGACGACTATCCTCGGCTGTGATAAGTTGTTTTATCCAACCACGTTCTAGCAATGTGTTGATTGCACCGTAGAGCGTACCGGCCGATAGTTCTAGTCGTCCCTTACTCAACTCTTTGGTTTGCTGCATAATACCATAACCGTGATTGGGCTTGGTAAGCGATAGTAATATGTAATATACAGCTTCTGTAAGTACAATATTTTCTCCCATAATTGTCTTCATTTGTTACGACCTTCGTTATATCGACACCCGCTGTATCGCGCGTCGTTATATCGGCTGCCGATACAAAAGTATATACATTTCTTATGTTGACAAAATTTTTCGCGATTTTTTTGCACAAATTTTTTGTCTGCTACTTATAAGATACTATCCAATAGATGACAATAATAGATGTAATAAACTCGTTATCAATATATTAACAAACACACCGATAAACAACAATAAACCATAACCGACAAACAGAAAAAGACCGTACCCAGATATTACTTTGGGACACGGTCTCTCGCAAGGCTTTTATGAGATGACTATCTATACTTTTGCGCTACTTCTAACGGTAAATAATTCTCGTCGCTCATACACACTTGAGCCGAAAATTCAAGGGCATATTCAATAATTTCACCCCAACGCTCACGCGTAAGTGTATAAAGATTGTCGAGCGTAACATTGCAACGAAGAAGTCCGAATAGTATTCCGGCATTGAAAGTATCACCGGCACCAATGGTGCTTACCGGATTTTCTATGTATTTACTATCGAAATGCTTATAACCTTCAGGACAATAGAAATCGACACCACGACCACCCTTAGTACAGATAAAGTTGGGACAATAGAATTTTATTTTATCATTATAAATACGTTCTATATCGGTGAGCTTATACACAATTTCCAAGTCCTCATCCGAGCCACGTACTATATCGGCATACTCAAGATTTTCAATGATATTAGGCATTAAATACATCACTTTGGCCGCGTGGTTTTTACGATAATTTATATCATAATATATGATTGCCTTTCGAGTCTTTGCATACTCCAATAGGTTACACACTTGCTCACGCAGTATAGGATTGATAGCAAAGAATGAACCTAGTATAACAATATCGCCCTCATCTATACGCGGTATAACCACATTAAAACGCTCTTCGGGATATAATGAATAGAAAACATACTCGGCATTATTATTTTCATCCATATAGGCCAACGATATGGGAGTACGAGAATCTTTCTCCGAATAAATATCAATACTTCCCGTTGATGTACCATTCTTCTCCATAAAAGACATTATACCTTTACCCACACGGTCATTGGTAAGTTCGGTCATCAACGTTGTGTTTACACCAAGTCGCGCCAGCGTAATAATAGAATTGAAAGTCGAGCCACCGGGAACCGACTTTGTAGGAACCCACTCACCTTGTTGATTTTGACGATGAATTATGTCAAGTACCGTCTCTCCTATTCCTATTATCTTTCTCATTGTTATGTGTATTTATGTAAACTGTATTATTTCCCCTTGCTTTGCTCACGAGAACGCTGTCCTAGATAGCCTCCGTGATGACGTAGCGCATATTGTGTTGCATCAAATCCGGTTGCTTTCATTGTACTTACCACCAATATGTCACCTATCACTGTCATCAACGTGGTAGAGGTAGTAGGTGTGAGACCCAATGGACACACTTCAGGCGCACCACCGGTGAAAAGACACACATCGGCACGCTGAGCCAACTCACTCTCACTATTGCCCGTTATAACAATAGTGGGTGTATGTGGGCGGAAACGCTCGGCAAGATCGAGCAACTCTAATATCTCGCGTGTTCGACCCGAGTTGGAAACCAAGAGCATCACATCTCCCTCTTGCAATATACCCAAATCACCGTGTTGCGCTTCACTAGGATGCAAAAACACCGAAGGAATACCGGTAGAACAAAAGGTTGTGGCTATATTCATAGCAATCTGTCCGGCCTTTCCCATTCCTGTAGTTACTAGTTTACAACCTTGCTTATGAACTCGCTCGACAATAAGCTCAACAGCTTGGTCAAAATGCTCACCTACCGGTATGTTACGAATAGCTCGGGCTTCTTTCTCCAATATATCTTGTATGGTTTCCTGTGTATTCATAGTAATTATGTTGATATGATTGCAAAGATAGTATTTCTGAGAAATTCAAATATGAAACGGTGTTATTTTTTGCACAAATCGGCATTTTCAAATCGGCATATAGCTTCCTTCCACTCATCACTGATGGGTGCGCTCACACCATTCTCTACATCAAATCCGACCATAATCGTGCGACACACTCCTTTTATTTCGCCTGTATCGGTATTGATAATGCGTTGCATAAGTCGAAAACTGCGATTTCCTATCTCCGTACAACAAGTCTCTACTGCTACCTGTTCACGTGAATAGATAGGCGAAAGAAAGTCGGCATTAACATTGGCAATAACAACATCGGCCTTGCGCCAGTCTATTGACATATCCTTTACAGCCTCAAAGTAGCGACTCTTGCCCAGGTCGTAGAATGTAAAATACACCGAGTTATTAACGTGCCCCAAAGCATCTATGTCGTTAAATCGCAACTGTAAAGGGTAGCTATGATGAAATGTTGGAAATTGCATTTTCTGTTCCATTTGATATATATTTTATTTAAAGTAAATATTCTTAATAACTTGTCGCCCTATATGAGCATTGATACGCTCAATAACGGCACTTCTATTCATAAATAGTTCGTTACGCAACACAGCCGATGACAACTTTACATACATTGTGCCTTTATCGCAATATACGGCCATCGTACACTTGTCTACAGCCTCGCCCATTGTTTCGCGCCACGCCAACTTGGCACGTGCAGCGTCAAGACCTATATCAAGATTGTTCTGTTGTAAGATACCATCTAAAATATCACCTAAACGTAGTGCTTCTTTGCGTTTCATCAAGGTAAAATTGTAAATTGTCCATTCGACACACCATACAACCTATGGTCGGCAGTCGTGCGTTTAACAATGCGGTCAAGGTATTCTCGATTGGTATCGGTAATGAATATCTGACCAAAGATATCACCCGAAACAAGTTGCATAATACGCTCTACACGTTGCGAATCGAGCTTGTCGAAAAGATCGTCCAGCAACAAAATGGGTGTTGTATCTCCATTATGAGCCAGAAAGTCATATTGAGCCAACTTGAGAGCTATCAGATAGGTCTTACATTGTCCTTGCGAACCAATGCGTTTCATTGGATAATCATCAAGAGTCATCTCCATCTCATCACGATGAATACCTTTGGTCGTGTATCCTAATATGAGATCTCGTTGACGCGAAACAGCCAATTGCTCTTGCAAATCACCCTCCGACAAATGAGAACGATAGGTCAAACCTACATTTTCACTTCCTTCCGATATAAGATTATAGTATCGAGAGAATACCGGGATGAAGGCATCGAGAAACTGCCGACGCGTATTATAAACCACCGCAGCGGTATGAGCCATTTGGTACTCCCATATCTCATATTGCATAGGGTCGGTAATCTCTTTGCGCAACAAAACGTTGCGTTGTTCCAGGGCTTTATTGTATCGGATGAGCATATCGAGATAAGGTTTGTCCCACTGAGATATAACAACATCCATAAATCGGCGACGCTCTTCACTGCCACCTTGTATAAGAATAGAATCGGCCGGCGAAACCATAACCAATGGAGCAAATCCTATGTGGTCGGACAGCCGGTCATACTCTTTTTTATTGCGTTTAAATGTTTTCTTCTGCTTGCGACGTACCCCACAAGATATGTTTTCGGGATTATTATTGCGATTATACATCCCCTGCAACATAAAAAACTCTTCTCCGTGACGTATGTTTTGTGAGTCTACAACGTGTGTAAAACTCTTGCAAAAGGATAGATAGTATATTGCATCTAACAGGTTGCTTTTACCCATTCCATTGTTGCCCAAGAAACAATTGATGTTTTCGGAAAAAACAAGGTCGGCTTGGGCTATATTTTTGAAATTGAGAATAGATAACTGATTTAGTATCATAGCAACTATTATTGTATTAGAGACTCAACCCACTCGATAATAGGGGGCATAAAGATACACAAACCTGCCACAACTGCAACCATTGCAGCAATCAGTGGCGCTGCTGCGGCCACATCCTTGATATGCGCTATCTCGGGGTGCTGTTGGGGGGTAACGTGATCGCACAATCGCTCAACTGCAGTATTCAATGCTTCGGCAATCCACACATTGCCCAATAAGATGATTACAACAGCCCACTCGACGAGCGTAAGAGAGACGAGTAATCCTACCACCACAACACAGAATACAGCCAATAGATATATCCACGTGTTGTGTTCGTTCAACAATAATTTGAGCCCACGATATGCGTAGACAAAACTGTGAAATCGTTCTTTGAGCGAAAAGGGACGTCTTTTATCTCGGTCTATCATCTTTTTATCGCTTTTTATTACCAACCACCACGGGCACCACCGCCTCCGGTCATACCGCCACCAAAGCCCCCACCAAAGCCTCCGCCACCGCTACTGCTTTTGGGAACTACAATCATAGGTATGACATAAGGCATCACCTTGCGCATCTTGCAATATGAGCACTCATACACTTTCTCACCTCTACCGGCCGATACGGTTGTAGCCGGGAGTACAATGTTATCGTGCATAAGACTATATGTCTTGGCGTGACAGTGAGGACATTCACTATACTTGGTATATTTATTTTCAAAACGAAATACTTCGGTATTACGACAATTATCACACATCCATACGTCGTAATCTACCGACCCGATGCGCTCCTCAGCATCTTCTTGCGGTGTGAGAAAATAATTATCTTCCTGCTCCGACAAGCGATGCATTTCTACACCACACTTCTCACACTTGCGAGGCTTGTTGCGCATTTTTTTCATCACACTGCTGCATCGTATCATATTGATTATACCCCAAATAGGGAAAAAGATAGCCATAATCAACAACAACGAATACGAGTCGTTCAGCTCTTTATAACACTCATAGGGAGCATCTTTGTGTGTGCGCACAGTACGATTTAAACGAATAGTCAGCAATAGCGATATTATAGCCGAGAATATCAGATAACCATACAGTATATTGAGCAACAATTCTTTATCAGCTTCGTCAAAGAAAGGTTTATTACTCTCCTCGGCCATCAATTCGGCACTTGCTTCGGGATTGAGCAATAGATGTAATGCTTGTTGAACAGCCTCGGTAACACCTTTATCATAATTGCCCTCACGGAAGTTGGGTGTTATGCACTGGCGTATGATACGACTGCACAGAATATCGGGCAACACTCCCTCTACACCATATCCGGTGCGTATAACAAACTGACGTTGATCCATTACGGCTATGAACAACAATCCATTGTCGTTTGAAGCCTTACCTATACCCCAATGAGTAAACAACTCTGTGGCGAAATTATCAATATCATCATTGCCTATTGATGGCAACATTACCACCACAGCCTCTACACTGTTACTATCGCGCAATTGAGCCAATAGTGAATTGATATGTGCCCTGGCTGCATCACTCAAAATGTGATCGGGGTCAGTAACATATTGTGTTCGATCGGATACTTGCACATTAGGAACCGTCTCGACTGTATACTCACGAGCATACACCGGCACAGCAAGTAACAGAAGTAAAATAACTGATATCTGATATAAATACTTTCTCATAATCATTCCAAAATTTATACAGCCGGAAGGCTCATACCGTTTATTTTTCTATATAAATCGAGAGCATATACGTCGGTCATTCCCGATATGTAGTCGACAGCAGCTTGCAGTTTGCCATAAACCGTCTCGGCACGTGTCTCATACTGTTGAGGAACCTTATTGAGCAATAACTGCGAGTAGGCTTTTTCGGGATACAACACAGCATCTATAAGTTTGTCCAATAGTACGGTAATGATACGATTACCCGCCAGTTCGATATCAAGAACATCACTACTGCGATATATCTTCTTCCAAGCAACGTCAGAACAACGATTATATGCATTGCGAGGAATTTCGGAAATGTGGTCTATCAAACAACCACTGAAAGTGCCACAGAGCAAGTCTTCTTCGTGTTGCGCAAAAATCGCGGAACACTCATCGATAAGAAGTCCTATCACTCGCGAACGCAAATAGGCAATTTGCTCGTTGGTATCATCGGCAATCTTCAACACCTCCTGCAGATGTGGCAAATCGGTGGGTGCAAAGAAGCCCAAAAGCAACTCTTTTGTTTGATCGGTTGTAAGCAACTTGAGCTTGTGAGCATCTTCAATATCCATAATCTGGTAACAGATATCATCGGCAGCTTCTACAAGATATACCAACGGGTGACGATGATAACGCAAACCACTGTCGCCATCGGGCAGCAGACCCAAATCCTCGGCTACTCGCTTAAAATCATCACTCTCTGAAGCAAAAAATCCCGATTTACCTTTTTTGGTCGATAGAGTCGATGCGTATGGATACTTTACAATCGATGCCAATGTAGAGTATGTGAGAGCAAAACCACCCGGACGACGACCATTAAATTGATGTGTGAGCAATCGAAAAGCATTGGCATTACCCTCAAAGTGTGTAAAGTCGTTCCATTCCCATTCACTGAGTAGAGATTTCAACTCCTGTCCCTTACCCTCTGAAAAATAGGTGGCAATAGCACGCTCGCCCGAATGTCCAAACGGAGGATTACCCAAATCGTGCGCCAAACAAGCGGCTGCTACTATCGACCCCAGATGTTGTAATTTGGCTTCGGTGGGTGTACCGGCATATTTCTCGGCCAAAGCTACCGAAACATTTGTACCCAAAGACCGGCCTACACACGAAACTTCCAAGCTATGTGTCAAGCGATTGTGTACAAAGATACTACCCGGCAACGGAAAAACCTGTGTCTTATTCTGAAGGCGACGAAACGGAGCCGAAAAAATGAGACGGTCATAATCACGCTGAAAATCGGTGCGAGTGTGAACTCGCTCATCGTGATACTTCTCCATACCGAAACGCTTGGCAGTTATGAGTCTATCCCAACTCATTCGCTTGGTGCTATCTAGATTTTGTTTCATTACATTCTATTGTTTGCGAGTAGACAAAGGTACAAAATTATGTTGATACTTACACGAGAAGTAATATGAGTTAACAATATATAATATTGTTATCATATCACAGATGCATTCTTTTCACCACCTACCCATTGATTATATGGTATCGCATACAAGCCTGTTCTATCTTATAATCCACTGTGCTATAGTACCACTTCCCCTACCTCCTCGCGAGGCATATTGCACACATATAGGAAAAAACAGGCGCATAGCAAATGTTGTAAGAGGATCGTTTATGGCTTCATTATAAATCTGATGCGCAAAATTGTGTAATACCACATTATTCTCTCTATTCTCTCTGATAATGCGAGCCGACAACAAAATTTGTCGGTACACAACAAGACGCTCCAATCGCACTCGTTGTGGATGTTGTGAATGGCATATATCCTTTCGAGTACTTTTTATGGCCTTATAGAATTGGTTATATCCTTCCAAATCGTTACGACCGGTTATAGAATTGGAATGAACAAATACCCGCGCTATAGGCTTATCCTTGAGCCATACTATGCGAGAGGTATGTAACATAATTCTCAAGCCCAAGTTCCAATCGAGCCATCCATTATAATCTTCTTGCCAACCACCCACAGCACGAATTACTTCGGTGCGAGCAGCCATTCGTTGTGTCGATAATATTCCGTGAATAATGTGCGCATCGGGCTGTGTGGTAAAAACAGCCTTGGCTGTTCCCAACGATTGTGTTCCATTGTGCAACTCGATAGTTGTGCCCACAATATCGGCATCGGGATGTTCGTCAAAAGCCTGCATATAACGCGAGACCGAGTCGGGAAACAACTCATCATCGCTATCAAAAAACATTATATAACGGCTTTTTACCGCACTCATACCCATATTTCGAGCCGCTGATGCTCCGGCCTTAGGTTGTTGCAAAACATCAATCTCTAGAGACTCATCACCATACTTACGTTGCAACTCATAGCACACAGACAATGAGTTATCAGAAGAATTGTTATCTACCAATATGAGACGGATAGGACGGTAATCCTGTGCCACAATCGACGCCACCGTGCGTGGCAACTCTTGGGCACGATTATATACCGGTATAACAATACTCATAGTGTCTCTCATAAGGGCAAAGGTAAGAATAAAAACAGAAAAAAGCCTTACTTTGAATAATAAAAGCTATCTTTGTGTAATATATTGATTATTGTATGAAACTCAACGTACTTATATCCACTTGTGATGAGGGTATATTCCGAGTACCGGCTGTACTTTCTACACCTCGCGAGGATGTCTCCTATATTATCTCTATGCAATACAGCAACGAGGCCTTCCTCCAACAGATTCCTGCCGAATTGTATAGACGGAAAGATGTGAGTATATTGCCTTTGGATGGCTTGGGCTTGTGTCGCAACCGCAACAATGCATTGCGATATGCTACCGGTGACATTGCCATCATTGCCGATGATGACGTGCGGTATTGTGACTCATATTTCGATACGATAATTGAAACTTTCGAAAACGACAAAGAATTGGATATAGCCCAATTCAAGATAAAATCACTCGATGGAGGTTTTATCAAATCATACCCCGACTTCTCATACACCTATCCCGATGTACCCTATGGAATGTATATCACATCGCCCGAAATAGCGATAAGAATATCGACTACCAAAAGACGTATCTACTTTGATGAGCGGTTTGGTCTAGGTTCATCACACTTTATTTGTGGTGAAGAGGAGGTGCTTTTTGCCGATGCCCACCGACAAGGATTTACCATAAAATACATTCCTCAATATGCCGTAGAAGCTCCTAGTAACAGTACCGGCACACGCACCTACACCGACAAACGTGTAATGATGGCCAAAGGGGCTGTCAATTACTATCTTCACAAATCAACAGCGTGGTTGCGGATGTTTAAGTTTGCACTTCTAGGCAGCATAAAGAGGAAAGGTTCGTTTTTCAAATTATTATATTACACCTATAAGGGTATCTATCACTACAAAAAAGTTGCAATATATGAAAGTCCTATTGGTAGGTGATGCCAGCAATTTTCATTGGACTCTGGCACAAGGGTTGCGCACATTGGGACACGACGTAACAGTCATCTCAAATGGAGGCGGTTGGATGAACACCAACTGCGACATACGCATTATGCGCAAAAGCAACGGGCC
Source organism: uncultured Porphyromonadaceae bacterium (assembly GCA_937891845.1). Classification (GTDB taxonomy): domain Bacteria; phylum Bacteroidota; class Bacteroidia; order Bacteroidales; family Barnesiellaceae_A; genus Barnesiella_A. The sequence continues at coordinate 72,171 of CALATP010000055.1, forward strand.
GGTCGACTCAATGATGTATTTGGCCAAGATTATGTCTCTTCTACCATCGTGGCGCGACTATGATGTAGTGCAAATATCGGGATGTAACTTCTTCCGATTGCGACCCGAGAAAAATCTGGCTATCTTCCGCCAACTGCGACGACAGAACAAGCGCATTTTTATGGAAGCCATCGGTACCGACCACTATTATGTAAAGGCTTGTTTCGATGGCAAGAGCTATCGCTACTCCGATTTTTTCATTGGTGATAAACCTCTCAACAGACCCAATTACAACACCGATAAAGCAGCCTATCTTGAAGGTTCAAACCGTGATGCCAACATAGCCATTGCACAAGAATGTGATGGCATATCGGCTTGTCTGTGGGAATACTATGTAGCATATCAACAAGAATATAAAAATAAACTCACCTACATACCCATTCCCATCAATCTTGACGAGAACCCCATTCGCAACATTCCCGATGCAATAGAGAAGCTACGCTTTTTTATCGGTATACAGCACGACCGCTCGGCTTTGAAAGGTACCGACGTGATGTATGACATATTGCAACAACTGCATCGCGACTACAAGAACGAATGTATCGTTACCGCTGTAGAAAGCCTGCCGTATAAAGAGTACAATCGCGTAATGTACGAGTCGGATGTACTCATTGACCAACTATATTCCTACACACCGGCCACCAATGCACTATTGGCTATGGCCAAAGGTATTGTAGCAGTGAGTGGCGCCGAACCTGAATACTATGATATGATAGGCGAACACAAGCTGCAACCTATTGTCAATGTCCTGCCCGATGCCAATGAGGTGTATAACACACTTGAAAATCTTATCTTGCACCGCGATAAAATTCCACAAATGTGCCGAGACAGTCGCGCATTTATCGAAAAACACCACGATTATCGCAACATCGCACAACAATTTATCGACTTTTGGAGTAAATAACAGCCTCAACCACTTCTACACCCTATCGGCATTTATTCGTCATTGCACCATCGTGCGCAAGAAAAGGATGATGCACTATGTAAAATGTCGTTTTTTTTTATTTATTTTGCACACAACACAAACTTGGTAATATGCGCATTGTTATACAAAGAGTCAAAGAAGCATCGGTCTCAATAGCCGGAGAAATACACTCTTCCATAGAGAAAGGTATGCTCATACTTGTAGGCGTGGAAGATCGAGATAGCGAGGAAGATGTAGATTGGTTGGTAAAGAAAACATCACAACTACGCATCTTTGATGACGAAAATGGGGTGATGAATAAGTCGGTAATCGAATCAGACGGTAATGCACTGGTTGTGAGCCAATTTACATTACACGCATCGACCAAGAAAGGCAATCGTCCATCATACATTCGCGCGTCACGACCCGAACACGCAGTACCTATGTACGAAATGTTCTGTGAGCGGCTCTCACAAGCACTAGGCAAGCAAGTGGGCAGAGGTGTATTTGGTGCCGATATGCAAGTGGCACTCATCAATGACGGCCCTGTAACAATTTGTATAGACTCTCAAAACCGCGAATAGATGACTATCGAAGAGGCTCAACAACAAGTAGACCAATGGATTAAAACCTACGGCGTGCGTTATTTCAGCGAGCTCACCAATATGGCTATTCTCACCGAGGAGGTTGGTGAAGTAGCCCGTATTATGGCACGCCAATATGGTGACCAATCGACCAAAAAGGGTGAGAACAGCCAACTGGCCGACGAATTGGCCGATGTGCTGTGGGTAGTAATGTGCATTGCCAACCAGACCGGAATTGACCTTACTGATGCATTCAGAAAAAACTTGGAGAAAAAGACTCAACGCGATAAAGAACGACATAAGAATAATCCAAAACTCAAATAATTATGAATAAATACGAAGAAACATTGTCGCAATATGTGACCGAATTGGACGATGCCGCTGTACAAATGGAAGTGGAAAAAATCGTTCGTGACAACTATGAAAAGTACAACAATGTTGAAGTATATAAACAACTCTTCAATTGTATAGACCTTACCACACTACGCAGCGAGGATAATACAACCACAGTAGCCAATTTCACCAAACGTGTAAATGCGTTTGATGAAGAGTATGGCGATATGCCCAATGTGGCTGCCATCTGTGTTTATCCCAACTATGCAGGTACTGTACGTATGAACCTTGAAGTATCAAACGTAAACATTGCTGCCGTATCGGGTGGATTTCCTTCTTCACAGACCTTTACCGAAGTAAAGATTGCCGAAACTATGCTTGCTGTTAAAGATGGAGCCGATGAGATAGACATCGTTATCAATGTGGGTGATATGCTGGCAGGTAACTATGAGGAAGTATGCGACGAAATAGCCGAATTGAAGAGTGCTTGCGGTGAATCACATCTCAAAGTTATTCTCGAGACCGGCGCTCTCAAGAATGCTTCTACCATCAAGAAAGCCTCTATACTCTCTATCTACTCGGGTGCCGATTTTATCAAAACATCGACCGGTAAGCAAGAACCCGCTGCCACTCTCGAGGCCGCTTATGTAATGTGCCAAGCCATCAAAGAATACTACGATAAGACCGGCACTATGATAGGATTTAAACCTGCAGGTGGTATATCAACAACTGCCGATGCTGTAAAATACTACTGTATTGTAGCTGCTGTCCTAGGCGAAAAATGGCTCAACAACAAGTACTTCCGCATAGGTGCAAGTCGCTTGGCCAACAATTTGCTTACCGACATCTTTGGTAAAGAAATAAAATTCTTCTGATAAACATATCACAGCAGATATAAGAAAGGTTGCTCTCTGACAGGGCAACCTTTTCATTTTTCAAACAATGATTTATTGAGAGCTTCTACGTTGCGCATTAAGCCGGCATATTTGACTCGTTTTACTGCCGAATGACGAAAGATATGAGCAAACTCGTCGGCTGTAAGTGTGCGAAGACGCTCGTAATTAAGCGACTCGAACTCGGCCGATGGTTTCAGTTCGATAATATCGGTAGGCTCGGCTTCTTTATTGTAAGGACATAGTTCCTGACAAGTATCACACCCATATACTCTTCGTCCCATACGCTCTGCAACCTCAACGGGTATTTCATTGCGATTTTCGATAGTTTGGCACGAAATACAACGGCGCGCATCTATCATTCCGTCTTCACCAATAGCACGTACAGGACAGCCATCAATACATCTGCGACAAGTACCACAACCATCCTCGACGGGCGTAGATGCCGGTAAGTCCAATGTTGTAATCAATTCGCCTAAAAAGAAACAGCTGCCTTTACCCGGTATGATGAGCTGACTATTGCGACCGATGAAACCCAAACCTGCCTTTTGTGCCCAATATCGCTCGAAAATAGGTGCTGTATCGCAACAAATACGACACTCACAATCGACCAACGATTGTATATACTGCTGCAATGCTTGTAATTTTTGTCGCACTATTGTATGATAATCCTGTCCATAGGCATAGAACGCAAAACGAGGATTACAGTCGGGCATTCTTTGGGAAGGATAGTAATTGAGTGCCACAGAAATAATCGAACGAGCATTGGGTAACAGACCTTGCGGATTGAGCCTTATGTCGCCATAACGCTCCATATATTGCATTGTATCGTGCTTACCATCGGCTATCCACTCTTTCCAACGGTTATATACAACGGGGACGACATCGGCAACCGATGCAAAACCACAAGCAGAAAAGCCCAACTTCAAGGCTGCATTGCGTATATCTTCGCCCCAATCAGAGTGTTCGGAAAGAGTACCCATTTTCCAATAACCATTCTATGGCTCGAGGCATTGCATAACGCATATTTTTCTCGGCCTTGATAGAGTCGTGAAACACTATTATCGAACCATTACGCACATAACGTTTCACATTATTCAATACCTGTTCGCCATTGAGTTTGCGGCTATAATCTCGTGTGACAACATCCCACATTACAGTTGTATACTTGTTTTTAATAGCTGCAAACTGACTAGGACGCATAAAGCCGTGGGGAGGACGAAACAGCGGACTATGAATATGCTCATCGGCACGCTCTATATTGGCCAGATACCGAGGTGTATCTACTTTGATACCCTGTATATGGTTCATCGTATGATTACCCACACGATGTCCTTGTGCAATAATAGAGTCGAAAATATCCTTATTACGGGCAGCATTGTCTCCCGTACAGAAAAAAGTTGCCTTCACACCATATCCGGCCAATGTGTCCAAAACCCAAGGCGTAACTTGCGGTATAGGGCCATCGTCAAAAGTGAGATACACACACTTCTCGTCGGTAGGAATACGCCACAACGCCCCCGGAAAAAACATTCTATACAAGAACGGTGGTTGCTCGATAAACATACATATATCGGAAAAAATAAGGTGCGCCTTGTAATGTGGCACACCTTACACTTTGTTACATAATATTATATCATACCTTTGGATTGAGCATCGGCGATGAAGGCTTCGGCCTCTGCTTCCATTCCATTGTCTACAAGTAGAGTGAGACCGGCTTGCAACATATAGTTGTGCAAGTCTTGATCTCCTATCGAGCGCAATTGTGACGGGCTCATAGTACGATACCAATTGAGATATTGCAAACTGCGAGAAAGGTTGGCAAACAAGATATTCTTTGCTTTCTCGGGTTCTCCCAGTGCAAAGTAGTGATTGGCCATCTGGATAGCCAACGACTCATAAGGCACAAGCCAATCGGGTATCTTCTCTTCAATAAGATTGAGAGCTGCCAATGCTTTATCATTCTTTTCCTCTATAATAAGTTGTGCAACCATCTCGCTGACCATTACACGTATAGTCTGACACATACGACGAATATTCTCATCGAGGTATATAGACTCATCTTGTGTAGCATTTTCAAGACCACCCCAACGGAATTTATTCATTACATTGTCATACATACGTTCTGTATCAACACCACCACAAGCACCTGTATTCATAGGTACAACGTGATAAGCAAGACCGGTGAGAGCAAAATAATCTTGCAAGCCCAAGTAGAGGTCGCTTGATACGGTTACAGCATAATAGATAGGACGTTTCCAACCTTGTTGGATATTAGAATTAATCATATCTAGAGAGGCTAATTCGTAGAAATACAAGCCACCCTTACCACCAAAGTTGGGTACGATACGATCTACCACATACTCCTCATATCCGGCAGGCATAGCGGCATTGGCCACTGCAACAGCCGAGTCAACGGGCATATAGACATTGCCCGATGGTATATATTGCAACTCACCATATTGTGTCTGCTTGGTACGAGGATCGTCACTATACAAGAAATCAAGAGCTTCTGATACAGAAAGACTAAGGTTCTCTCTCAGGGGCAAGATATAGGCATAAGCCAACTTGTCGTGCGCATATTGTTCACGCGATGCCGAGATAGGAAGGGGTTCCGACTCGTAAGCAGGGCGTTTCATTTGGTCGGCATACCAGTCTGTTTGGAAATAAGACAGGTTGCATACGCGCACATCGGTACGGTAGCCCTCTACCTCTTGTGCATACCACAAGGGGAATGTATCGTTATCGCCATTGGTAAATATGACAGCATTGGGTTCGAGACTCGAGAGATAGTTCATACCAAAATCACGTGCCACATAACGTCCCGAGCGATCGTGGTCGTCCCAAGTTTGACTCACCATTTGCAAGGGAACACACAAGCAAATAACAGAGGCAACAACAGCCGGAACAGTCTTATTGTTGAACGAAATCTTTTGACAAACAATCTCCAGACCACGAGCTATTGCTGCAACACCGAGACCAATCCATATCGTATATGCATAGAACGAGCCGGCATAAGCATAATCACGCTCACGGGGCTGATAGGGAGTCTGGTTAAGGTACAATACAATAGCAAGACCTGTCATAAAGAACAAGAAGAATGTTACCCAGAATTGTTCTATTCCGTGCTTGCCGGTAAAGGCTTGATACAACATACCTATAATACCCAACAAGAGAGGTAACATATAGAATACATTGCGACCGGGATTATTCTTCATATCATCGGGCATTGTCGAATAGTCGCCAACGCGATGTTTGTCGATAAAATTGAAACCACTTATCCAATTACCTTTATCCACCTCTCCGTGTCCTTGAATATCATTCTGACGACCGGCAAAATTCCACAAGAAATATCGCCAATACATATGATTTACTTGATAGTCGAGGAAGAATTGTAGATTTTGAGCAAAAGTAGGTTTCGTCTTGGTATCGGCACCACTCCACTCACGATAGGCCGACATATGCGTAGGTTTGTCACTATGCATACGAGGGAAGAACATTTGAGTGTTGTCCTCATAGATATAAGACTCTTTGTGTCCTGTTACAACATATCTATCCGGCTCGTCGGGTGTGGCTTTCAGAGCCTTCTGATATAGCTTACGACCCTCTTTGATTTGAGCCTCACCATTCACACGTTTCACCTTCGAGATGTATGTTTTACCATACAACAAGGGTGTTTCACCATACTGCTCACGGTTTAGATAGCTGGCAAGAGTGAAAATATCCTCCGGTGAGTTTTGATCCATCGGTGTATTGGCTGCCGAACGAATGAGAATGAGTGCGTATGAAGAATATCCGATGAGAATTACCAACAAACAAGCCAACACCGTATTCATTATCTTGATGTTTATCTGCTTGAAATAGAATACTGCACAGATAATAGCAGCACACACTACCAACCCGATAAATATATTGTCGGTAATAAAGGGCATACCCGAAAGGATAATACTACACAAGAACAATACACGTATACGTTTTATGCTTTTTCCTGTAAATGTCTCATAGATAGACCATCCTATCACAGCCATTGTAAGCAAGAAATAGATAATCACACCTGAATTGTATGACATACCCAACGTGTTGACACAAAGAAGTTCGAACCATCCGGCCACTTTAACAAATCCGGGAACTATACCATACAGCAACAAGGCGATGATACCAAAAGAGACGAGCAGAGCCAACAAAGAGCCCTTGGCATCGACATTCTTGAACTTACGATAGTAATAAACCAAAACGATGGCCGGTATACACAATAGGTTGAGCAAGTGTACCGCAATAGATACACCCATAATGTAGGCAATGAGGATAAGGAATCGATTGGCATATGGCTCATCGGCTACACTTTCCCATTTGAGAATGAGCCAAAATACAACCGCTGTACAGAATGAAGAGTAGGCATAAACCTCACCCTCAACAGCCGAATACCAGAATGTATCGCTCCACGTATATGCCAAAGCACCTACCAGACCGCAACCCAATATTGTAATCATACGAGCCACGCTCATCTCTTCGCCTTCGGGCAAAATAAGTTTCTTGGCTAAGTGAGTGATTGTCCAAAACAAGAACAAGATAGTTCCCGCACTGAGCAAAGCCGACATCAAGTTGATAAGATATGCAACCTGAGTAGGATCACTGGCAAAATTGGCAAAGAAACGTCCTGTGAGCATAAAGATGGGATTGCCCGGCGGGTGACCCACTTCCAACTTATAAGCCGAAGCAATAAACTCACCACAGTCCCAAAAACTGGCTGTGGGTTCTAGTGTGAGGATATAGGTCACAGCTGCAATGGCAAATACAACCCAACCCAGCACCGTGTTCAGTAAATTGTACTGTTTCATATATTCAATAACTTTAATTTTATTCGGGATAGACTATTTCATCCGGCATAATACACGTTACACCCTTATCGAAGGGTTTTATATCGCTCTTGATAGCTTTGCCTTGTGGGTCGAAAGCATAGATATAGAAATAAGGGGTAGACGACTCCACTCTTATGGTATCACCATCTTTTACCGTACCAACTTTCTCCAATCCGGCATATTTACCTAATGGCTTTTCACACATCCACACTTGAGTATTCTGCCACTCTATGCCACTGTTGTTTACAATAGTTTGCATTGTAGGTTCTTGACAAGCACAGAGGGTAAGCAAGAGAGTAAAAACAAAAAGTATTTTTTTCATTTGCATTGATATTTTATAAAATACCATTATCAACATCATCTATGATACTGGCAGTCAATTACAATTTGCAAAGATAGTATAAGTTGGCGGCAATAAGAAAATTTTATACAGTTTTTAAGTCTATTGTTCTCAAAATTCGGCCATATGAAGCATTATAAAGGATAGAAAAGTTAGATATATCGCAATTTAAAAGTATAAATTTAGGTTTATTCGTTTTAATTAAGTATCTTCGCACTCAAATAAAGGAGTATAAACGATATGGGATATAATTTTGGCATAACACTCGAAGAACTGTATCGCGCAGTAGGACGTGAAGTATATGAGCAATGTATAGAGAAAAATTCATTGGCTCGTATAGATGAACGTGGGCTGTTTCCCACACCATATACACGCAACGATTATAAAGCCGATGGACGTGCTCGTGGTCAGAATTATGCCTCGCTACAATTGGCTTGTGAGGTAATCGATGAAGATGGTGGTGTGATAGCGCGCGAAGGATTTGCCACTTTTGCCGAGATGAACATCGAAGTATGCGACCTACTCAATGAGTTTCCTGAGGGACACTTCACTCGTGTTATCATTCAATTGGTGGCATTTGTCAATATATATCAAACAATGAATGATAGTTATCACGAAGCTCGCGTAGTTTCAAATGTCATAGATATGCCTCTCGATGACTCCCCCAATCGCATTATGCGCATCGATTGTCAACGTTTGTTGTATCCACCTAAAAAATAACCGGATACAATATTATAAAGAAAAAGAATAAATACCCGAAAATTATAATACAAGAGGAGGCAACTCCTCTTTTTTGTTTTCATTCCATAGAAAACGAGCCACCCCGTCATCCATATTCGAGTCGATAATATCCGTTGCATACAGTTTTACCTCATCAACGGCATTATCCGTCGCATAACAACGATGTGATATCTCAAACATAGGTATATCATTCAGATTATCACCAAACGACACAATCTCGTCTACATTTATTTCACGAGCCAACCTCTCTATCGCATTGGCTTTGGACGTACCGGAGGGATATATCTCTAGATACCCTTGGTCTTCCAGAATGTTATCGTAATAGAGATAACTGCAATGACCCTCAATGTCGGATATAGCATCATAAATGACTTTAAGCTTGTCATAATTGCCCATAAAGAATATCAATACGGTTGTGGGCGGGGCTGTAGGATGCTCTTTTACTTCGACATACTTTTTGAAAGGTGTTCCATTGCGCTGCGCAATAAAATAACGTTGACGATTGGTTATGGGACGTCGATAATTGACACACAACACAGAATTGTCAACATAATAAACCATTGGCGAGATGCCATAGCCGGCTATCACATCGATAAGACGTGCCGAAACATCGGTATCGAACGACGAAATATGCAGATATTTATTGGACTTAATATCATACAACAAAGCACCTGTCATCAATATAACCGGAAGTGAGATATTCACCTCTTTCATCAACTCGACTACTGTAGCAGGAGTACGAGCCGTTGCAATGGTAAATAACATACCATCGTCAATGAGTTGGTTGATAACATTGGCCGTTGTAGCAGAAATACGTGATTTCTCATTGAGCAATGTACCATCCAAATCGCTTATGTATAGAGTGCGCGCGTGTTGTGACATATTATGATAACAAAAAGACCTGCTTTTTGAGGCAGGTCTTTCAGCTCTTCAGGTTGGACTTGAACCAACGACCCTCTGATTAACAGTCAGATGCTCTA
>CALATP010000056.1 GCA_937891845.1 uncultured Porphyromonadaceae bacterium
AGTACACCAAGTTGTTTGCCAACCCCTACAACGCAGCTCGCTACGGTTACATCGATGATGTTATCGAGCCTCGCAACACTCGTTTCCGCATCATTCGCGCTTTGGAACAATTGCGCACCAAGAAACTTATGAACCCTGCCAAGAAGCACGGTAACATTCCTCTATAATCCTTAAAAAACAATCAATATGAACAAAAATAAATTTGGAATATTGAGCGTGTTGCTGGCATTGGTAGTAGCATTCACATCTTGTAGCAACAAGGAAGAAGGCACCACATCCAAAATTGTCATCAATGAAGTATTGATGGACAACGAGACCAACTTCCAAGATGACTACGGAATGCACAGTGCGTGGGTGGAATTGTTTAACAAATCATTTGGCAACGTTAACATCGCCGGTTACAAAATCAGATGCACCGTTGGCAATGAAGATTCAACATACACTATCCCTAAAGGCGATGTGCTCACACTCATTCCTCCCCGTCAACACACTCTCTTTTGGGCTGACGGTCAACCCAATCGTGGTACTTTCCACGTAAATTTCAAGCTCGACAGTTGCAGTACAAGAAAAGACGTAACCATACGTCTGTACGACTCCGGTGGTAAAATTATGCTAGACAGCATCACAATTCCTGCCGAAACATTGCAACAAGCCGACCAATCTTATGCACTTGACGAAGACGGTGTTGTAAATAAATGGGTGCTCAAAGGTACCAATACCGGTAAATATGTGACTCCCAGCACCAACAACAAAACGATCGACAAGAACGAAAAGATGGAGAATTTCACAGAGAAAGACCCCGTCGGTATAGGTATGGCCATATCGGCAATGGTTGTTGTGTTCAGTTGCTTGATCATTCTTTACATCGTATTCAAGAGCATAGGTAACGTTTCGGCTTGGCACGCTAAACGCGTAGCAGCCAAAGCTAAAGGCCTCAGCGGAGAAGAAACCAAAGAAGCTATGGCCAAAGGCTCTACTCCGGGTGAGGTATTTGCCGCTATCGCAATGGCAATGCACGAGATGCAAGAAGACGTACACGACGTGGAGGACACTATCCTCACCATCCATCAAGTGGAGCGTCGCTACTCTCCTTGGAACTCTAAGATTTACTCTTTGCGTGACATACCTAAAAAATAATCCAATCCTTAACATTCAAAATTTAGAACAATGAAAGACTATAAATATACCATTAACGGCAATATTTATAAGGTAACAA
>CALATP010000057.1 GCA_937891845.1 uncultured Porphyromonadaceae bacterium
TTGGTGAGGCCAACTTCTCTGACCACGGTGCCAACCGCTTGGGTGCTTCGGCTCTTATGCAAGGTCTTGCCGATGGTTACTTTGTATTGCCCTACACTATTCAAAACTATCTCTCAGACCAAATTCAAGTACCTCGTTTCAGCACCGACCTCCCCGAGTTTGAAGAGGCCGAGAAAGCTGTCAAAGCCCGTATCGAGCGCTTGATGGCTATCAAGGGTAAACAATCGGTTGACTCATTGCACAAGAAACTAGGTCGCATTATGAGCGACTATGTAGGTATGGGTCGTAACAAAGCCGGTCTCGAAAAAGCATTGGTAGAGATTGAAAAGATTAAGAAAGAATTCTATAGCGACTTGCGTATTCCCGGTGAGGCTTACTCATTGAACGTAGAGTTGGAAAAAGCATTGCGCTTGGAAGACTTTATTGAGATAGGTAAATTGATGGCTTATGACGCATTGCACCGCGAAGAATCTTGCGGTGGTCACTTCCGCGAAGAACACCAAACCGAAGAAGGTGAGGCCAAACGTAACGACGAACAGTTTATGTATGTTGGCTGCTGGGAGTACAAAGGCGAGGATCAAAAGCCTGAGTTGCACAAAGAGGAACTCAACTATGAGTTTATCAAAGTTCAACAACGTAACTACAAACAATAATCGGGAATTACAGTTATGGAAAAGACAATAGATTTAACACTGAAAGTATGGCGTCAACGCGACCGCAAATCTAAAGGTCAGTTTGAGACATATAACGTTAAAGGCATATCGACCGACAGCTCTTTCCTTGAGATGCTCGACGTGCTCAACGAACAACTTATCAACGAAGGCAAAGAGCCTGTTGTATTTGACCACGACTGCCGCGAGGGTATATGCGGTATGTGTTCATTGTATATCAACGGACATCCTCACGGTCCCGACTCGGCTATCACTACTTGCCAATTGCATATGCGCAAGTTCAACAACGGTGATACCATCACTATCGAGCCTTGGCGCTCGGCCGGTTTCCCCGTTATCCGCGACTTGATGGTAGACCGTACTGCCTACGACCAAATCATTGCTGCCGGTGGTTACACTTCAGTCAATGTGGGTGGTGCTCAAGATGCCAATGCTATCCTTATCCCCAAAGAAGCTGCCGACGAAGCTATGGATGCCGCTTCTTGTATTGGTTGCGGTGCTTGTGTTGCCGCTTGTAAGAATGGTTCGGCTATGTTGTTCGTTTCGGCCAAGGTTAGCCAATTGGCTCTTCTTCCTCAAGGTCGTGCCGAGGCTGCTCGTCGTGCCCGCGCGATGGTTGCCAAGATGGACGAACTCGGTTTCGGTAACTGTACCAACACCGGTGCTTGCGCTGCTCAATGTCCCAAGAGCGTTTCTCTCTCAAACATTGCACGCCTCAACCGCGAGTTTATCAAAGCCAAATTACAAGACTAATACATACTATATATGTACGCGCGCGGGCGAGCCTGATGGCTCGCCCGCGTTGTTTTCTACAAATGTGTGACAAGATTCTATTTTGTGCAATTGTTTAATAGGATGCTAGCGTTTTGTGTGAATAAAAACACATAATTGTTTAAATAACTATTTGATTTTGTGTTACCTTTGCAAAAAAATCTTTATATGGCAAAACGTATAGAATTATATTTTCCTTCGGCCGATAAGTTGTCTTGGTTAAGAAATATCAGCAACTATTCCTTTGTTGATTATGAACAGGGGAGTGAGTTAATAATGCTATTTCATAAAATTCAAGATATAGAAAGCCTAACACCTATTCACATCGTTACACTAGCTTGTTTCATTGATAATTTGGACAGAAAAGGAGTCAAAGTAAAAATAAAGAAAGATAATGAAGTTGCATCTTTTTTGTGCAATGAGGTGAAACTAAGCGAATATTGGGCTGGTGGAAAGAACTATGTACCTGCCAGTAGAGATAGTATTTTCAATCTATGGAGAATTATTGATAATCAAAAAGAGGTTTACAGTCGTCTGATACACGATTATTTAAAAAAAGAGTTTTTTCATAATAAGGATTTAGGTGCAGTAAAAAACAGTATTGATGAAGTTTGTTACAATATTTTCGATCACGCAGATGCCAAAGATAATGCATTCTCTTTTGTAAAGTTTGACATCACTACCGAAAAACTATTTGTTGCTGTTTGTGATTTTGGTATTGGTATAGCCACCTCGGTAAAGAATGCTACTTCTATCACCTGCGATTGTGAAGCCGTACGCAAAGCGATGGAATACAAATTTACTGTGGGTTCTCAAAAACACAATCAAGGTATGGGGTTGGGTAATATATTGGAGACCTGTTTTGGTGGAGATGAAATGTGTATTGTTAGTAACAAAGCTATGCTCAATGCCAATACAGATGAAATAAAAGTGAATAAAATAGACTTTTATTTTCCCGGAACGTTAATTTTTTATGAACTTTCATTGTCTCATTTTGAAGATGAAGAGATAATTGATAACTTTGAACTCTAAAATTACTGATATGTGTACTATAAAAATATATGATTTAATGCAAGACAAAACATTTCCCGATGCCGGTTGTGTTTTGTTCAATATGATTGAGACCAAAATGAATAACGATGAAAAACTGGTTCTAGATCTTACCGATGTCGTTTCATTACCATCGATGTTTCTAAATATGTCTATAGGAGCTTTTATTGAAAAGTATGGAGTAGATTTATTGCGTAAGAAAATCTCTTTTTCCAACATTAGTGCTATGCAAGCCAAAAGAATAAAAGAGTATATCGATAGATTTTAATACAGTAGATATATGTACGCGCGCGGGCGAGCCTGATGGCTCGCCCGCGTTGTTTTTATTACATAGTATAATATCTTTTATTCTCATCAAAAAAATATTAACTTTGTATTGTCAAATTTAGGAATAACCTCCACACATTATAAAATGAAGAACATAGCACAAAACCTACTCCATATATTCCTTGTTG
>CALATP010000058.1 GCA_937891845.1 uncultured Porphyromonadaceae bacterium
CCAACGGAACATACCTCCTTGCCCCCAACGGCCGTCCTACCAACCTCACACCTCGTCAGTGGGTACAAGTCCGCACCGAGGCTTTCAAGCGTTGGTTTGGCGATTGGGAAAAACAAGCCCAAAAAACTTTTCTTACAACACACAAACCTGTATCAACTCTTACAGGCGATGAGTTCGCAACAAAACAAGGCGTTAAACTTACCGACCAAGTAGAAAAATATTTTGCAACTATCGGAGGTAAAGCCACATCACCTGTATATGGCGTTGTGATACTCGACCGCAATGGTGCCGATGACAGCCTCGCACACGGTATGGGACGAAACAAAGCCATTGCTTACGCAGCTGTAAAAGATGTTATTGAAAACGGAATACTCATAAACTACGACACCAACCACAAAGGTCGTGGTTACGACAGTGCCGTCATCGCTGCACCAATAGAAATATCAGGAGAAAGATATATCTGTTATGTCACTATAAAACGAAACAAAAAAGAGAATAGATATTATCTACACGAGGTATGGGCACAAAAAAGCCTCACAAATGTACGTTCTAATGCTGCTCAAAAGCAACCGTCCCATCTGCAAGGCACTGCAAAGGTACTACAAAATATTTTAACAGCAAGCGATAACGCCTCAAAAATCGTTGATGAAAACGGCGAACCGCGTATAATGTACCACGGAACTGATGTTGATATAACAACATTCCTTATGCAAGACGGCTCTCTTGGTCGTGGTGCATACTTCACAAGCAATTGGGACGGAGCTGCCGAATATGCCAAAGAGAAACAGGGTGTAGAAGATATCGAAGACCTCGACGAAAGTAAGGTACTCGAAGTTTTTCTAAATGTTCGTGATGAAAACAACATAACACACTCTCGTTTCTATCGTGGAGATATAGAAGTATTGGCAACAAACCCCAACCAAATCAAATCCGCCACCGACAACATCGGCACATTCGACAACCGTTTTAACGAAACCCGCTTCCGCTCCACTTCACCCATCGACATTGCCCGTCTGCCCAATAACGAGGAAGTAATATATAGGAGTGAAGAAATAACTCCCGAACAACAGTCACTTCTCAATGGGAACAATCCCCATCAATATACTGCCGAACGGGAGTTATCCGAAATCAAAGATACAAGAAATTCTCTAAATAACAACTATTTAGAGAGAATAATTGCTCAAGTCGAATCCGAAGTAAACACAACCCCTCCGAGATACAAGCCTCCGCCACCCCACAATCGTCCGAAGGACGTGTGCCGCAGGCTATGGATAACCCCCAACCAGCCACCGGCGCAGTTGGGGGAACAGCAGCCAACCAACAACAACCGTCTGCAAAGACGGGAAACATCCCCACCGAACCAAACCCTCCGGTGCAGTTGTGATGGAGAACTCACACCCAAAACAAACTTCCGCACCAAAAAAAGAATCAGCACCAGAAACCGCGGTATGGCAGAACGCCGGTCACTCCACTGTCGTTTCAAGTGCTGATGGTGCAAAGTTATTAAAAGAAAACAAAAAAGGTAAAAGAGATTATGATCACAATCATATTCATATAGAAAAAAACTGCTTGACATTGTTCAACGTCAAGCAGTAAACGGGATTGGTTTTGGCACAACGCCCGACACGGAGTCTACTACCAATCCTGACTATAAAGATAAGCGTTTACTTTCAATCCTCCAAACAAACGCATCAATAATCGTCAACCAAAACAGTGAACAGTGTGTGATGTATCACAGCACAAAATACACCGTACTGACGGAGAAAAATAATCACGGAGCGGATTTTTGCAGACTTTTATACAAAAAAGAGCGGTAATGCCCGCTCGTCAAACACGCAATTAAGCGCACAAGCAGATAGCATTACCGCTCTTTCTGCCGACAAAGATAATATAAATTCTGTAAATAACAAAACATCCTTCCGCTCCATTCGGCCCGGTGAGACACTAACCGACTACGCCCGAGCAGTCGTAGCAAATTCTCCCTCTGCCCGTAGGGATAGGGGGAGTGGCGTAGCCGAGGGGGTTGATTATTCTACCCGTTTCCGCTTTATCGGTGAGCGTGGTGCTGCCAACCTCGACCGTGCCGAAGAAGCCACCACACGCCTCGACAACCTCGCCATAGCTCGCGATATGGAGCAAGAAGGTCGTGACGAACGCACCATCAAACTCGCAACAGGTTGGGAACGCGGTGCCGACAACCTCTGGCGATACGAAATGCCCGATAACTTCACATTCGACATCAATGCCAACGTAGATTTTACCAAGCGACACCCCGAATATCGTCGATACAAAGAGTTACAACACAAACTCAATAGCAACCTTATGTTTGCAGACGATCCTCTTACCGACCAAGAACAAAAAGAATACAATGACCTCAAAGATATATTCTTTGGTTCAGAGTTACACCGTAGCAGAACACTCAAAGATTACATCGATGCTCCATCACTATTTACCGAATATCCTCAACTCCGTGATGTAAAAATAAAATTTGACAATCTTACCGGAGCAAGAGGTTATTGGTCACATAGCGACAATACTATCGTTCTTGACAACAATCTCAAAGGAGAAATTAAAAGAGTACTCGCACACGAAATACAACACGCCATTCAAG
>CALATP010000059.1 GCA_937891845.1 uncultured Porphyromonadaceae bacterium
TAACAGTAGTAGGTACCTCAAAGGGTAAAGGTTTCCAAGGTGTTGTAAAACGCCACGGATTTGGCGGTGTTGGTCAAACAACACACGGTCAGCACAACCGCCTTCGCGCACCCGGTTCTATCGGTGCGTGTTCATACCCCGCACGTGTATTCAAAGGTACTCGTATGGCCGGTCAAATGGGTAACCAACGCGTTACGGTGCAAAACCTTCAAGTGTTAAATGTTATGCCGGAGCACAATCTCCTTGTCATCAAAGGATCTGTTCCCGGTTGTAAAGGTTCAATCGTAATAATTGAAAAGTAATGGAACTGAGCGTATATAACATCAAAGGTCAAGACACCGGTAAGAAGGTGGCTTTGAACGATACTGTTTTCGGTATCGAGCCTAACGACCACGCCATCTACTTGGACGTAAAACAATTCCTTGCCAACCAACGTCAAGGTACACACAAATCGAAAGAGAGAAGCGAAGTATCGGGTTCTACCCGCAAATTGCACAAGCAAAAAGGTACAGGTGGTGCTCGTATCGGTGATATCAACTCGCCCGTATTGGTAGGTGGTGGTCGTGTATTCGGTCCCAAACCCCGTGATTATCGCTTCAAACTCAACAAAAAAGTTAAAGCTTTGGCGCGTAAATCAGCTCTTACTTATAAGGCTCAAGAAAACGCTATCTTGGTTGTTGAGGATTTCTCATTTGAGGCTCCAAAGACCAAAGAATTCATCTCTTTGGCTAAAAATTTGCAAGTAGCTGATAAAAAGCTCGTTTTGGTTTTGTCAGAACAAAATAAAAACGTATATTTGTCGGCTCGTAATTTGACAAATGCTCGAGTGATAACTATCTCGGATCTCAATACATACCGCGTGCTTGATAACAAAGCACTCGTTTTGACTGAGAGTGCCTTGGCAGCTATCAACCAATTTTAATTTATAGGAGGCTTAAACGATGGGAATCATTATTAAACCTATAGTAACTGAAAAGATGACACAGATAAGCGAGAAGTATAACCGCTTCGGCTTCCGTGTCGACATTAAAGCTACCAAAAGCGAAATCAAAGACGCTGTAGAGAAACTCTATGGTGTTAAGGTTGTTGCTGTAAACACTATGATTGTAGCAGGTAAGAACAAAAGCCGCTATACCAAATCGGGCATCATAGAAGGTCGTACAGCTACTTACAAGAAAGCTTTGGTAACAGTAAAAGAAGGTGAAACCATAGATTTTTTCAGCAATATTTAATTAAATAATGGCAGTACGTAAACTAAAGCCCACTACACCGGGGCAGAGACACAAAA
>CALATP010000060.1 GCA_937891845.1 uncultured Porphyromonadaceae bacterium
GTACAACCTTGCGTACTTGGTTGCCGTTGCGAACGATGTAAACACCGGCATTGAGAGCGCGGAGGTCTACATTGTCATTACCGCGAGCTACAATAGCACCACCTACGTTATACACTTCGATAGCACCCTCGGCGGTTACTACACCATTGGCGTATGCAATACCACCGGATACCTCTACGCCGTCGATTGATGTAGAGATGTCAATCCAGTTGTCACCGGCAACGTCGAATGCATAGCCATAACCGGGATAAGTTTTCTCGGCAGTTTGAGCCACTGTATTACCCTCACCGTCTACATAAGAAAATGTAACGTGAGTATAGTCACTGCTGGCGCGAGTTACAGCGGGGATGTAGAATGCTACAAGGCCATTGCCAAGGAGCTCACCTGCGATAGTCAATTCGGTGTCAACATTCTTGTTTACAAAGCGTGCAGCATATCCGTTAGCAGCGGCAAGCCACTCTTCCGACGGCTTCATATAGTACATTGCACCACATACGATGTTCTCTTCGTAAGAAACTCCCTCTACATACTTGAAGAGAATTATATTAGAAGAATAATTATTACCTTGAGCACCGGTGAGAGTAGAAACTTTGTATGAAGAAATACGCTCACTGTCCAAAATTCCATTATATGCTATCAAACGGGTGTCATCGGTTGTACCTATATTGAAATAACCATCTACGTAAGCTACAGTCCAAGAGTAAGATGTTTCAGTAACTTTAAAGTTGTTACTTGTACCATTTTGTTGCAAATAACCACTATAAGTGTCATCGGTCATATAAATTGAATAACCCTCTGCAGTTTGGGCAAATTTAAACTTAGCAGCACCTTCTTTGAGGGCATCTTGCTCATCGTAGTAGAAGTATCCGCCTGTTGTTTTGCTGATATTGCCTGCAATCATATACTTACCTTCAAACTCAACAGCCATATAATATGTATCTGTTTCGTTCAATTCACTTAAGCTTGTCAATGCAACAAAACCACTTTCTACAACTTCTTCAATAGTATAATTTACAGTAGCCTCGGCAGTAACACTAGAGATACTGGCCATAACATAGATTTCGGTAGCCTCGTTGATAGTAACTTCATAAGTATTGGCAGCTTCAAAGTCAGTTCCCACACCGTTTACAGTGATTGTACCCAACAGAATAGCACCGGGAATGGTTTCGATAGTTACCACAGTACCGGGCAATACGCCACCCTCGGGGTGAGAGAATGTAATGGGAAGTGTTGCATTGTAGGTATAAGTAACACCCTCGCTCAACACCTCACCGATACTGGCAAATGCATAGATTTCAACCGTGGGACGGTCTATAACTACTGTGGCAGTATTACCCTCAGAAGTTTGTGTAGGACCATCATTTACAGAGTAGGTAATAACAGCACCTTCGGCAGCAGTAAGTGTAACCTCTGTACCAAATACTACCTCACCGGCTTCGTGAGAGAAAACGGGATCGGCCACAATTGTCTCACCGGTAGCGGTTGTAATTTCAAGGGGTTGAATTTGGAATTTATTGAAATAACCAACGATACCCACAATAGTAAGATTTTCGCCCTCGGTTATTTCGCTCAAGCCCAATTGATTGTAGAGAGGTATCTCATCGCCATTTGCATCGGTAACAGTAGCATTTTTACCATCTACACCACTGATATTAACACCTTCTACCTTGATATAACGACTTATATTGACATTCTCAAGAGCTAGAATCTCATCAATAGTCATTACTACAGGCTCTACAGCAGTACCCTCACCGGCAGTAGGCAGTGTTGCACCTGCAATTTCGGGCAAACCATTATATAATTTATATTCACCTTTGATACCTGTAAATGTATCACCATTCTCAAAAGTACCATAGCCCGAGCCGAAGATACACATAGAACCGGTAGCATCTGTAACAAACAAGTAGTTACCTGATTGAGCTGTAACTGTAACAGTGCCGGCTAAAGTCATCGCATCTACTGCACCACCGGCAACAAGCTCGGCAATATTATTGTAAGAAGGAGCAATTGTATAAGTGGCTGAAGCAACAGAACTTTCTTGCTCATCAAGAACAGCTATAGCCTTAACTGTAGTAGTAGTAGCTACTTCGAAAGGAGCAGAATATACATCTGAAGCGGTGGTAGGATCTTCGCCATCGGTTGTATAATAGATGGTAGCACCTTCTTCAGCAGCAATAGAAACTGTTTGAGCACCATAGTATATACCTCCATCGGGAGTGAATGTGGGTTTGCTTACTGTAGGAGTAGCAGAACCGGCTTCTTCCCAAACAATTTCAATCTTATCTATATACATTGCACCGCTAGCTGAACGCAAACCGATATATTCATAATCGCCATTGATAGTCAGGCTTTGTGGTGTTGTTGAATATGAAATACTTCCCAGTTGTGTTCCATACTTACTATTATCATAAAGATCGGCAGGAGTGCTATATGCGGTACTACTACCATAAACATTGAGTTTACGAGAGGTAGTTGTATTACTATTCCAAGTAATTGTGATAGATTTTACTTTTCCGCCCGATGTAGTAGTTATAATTCCTGAATTTGAATTATTAGAACGTATTTGAATCGAATTATTTCCTCCGGCCATTTGAGCTGCATACACAGC
Organism: uncultured Porphyromonadaceae bacterium; assembly: GCA_937891845.1. Classification (GTDB taxonomy): domain Bacteria; phylum Bacteroidota; class Bacteroidia; order Bacteroidales; family Barnesiellaceae_A; genus Barnesiella_A. The sequence continues at coordinate 2,609 of CALATP010000060.1, forward strand.
ATCCGAGTTGCTTGTTTTTCCGGAAAAACTTTTATAGGTTGTACCGGATGCTCCAAAAGTACTTACGGTAAGAACATCCGTCACATCAGCCCAAGCATAGCCGGTGCTGACAGCGAGTAATAAAATCGCAAGCAGCGATCTTAAAAAGGTAATTTTTTTCATAAGATTTTAGTTTTTAGGTTTATATTAATTTTATCAATTTCGTATTGTCAAAGCCTCTCGAAATCAAGAGTAATCCGAGTTTTTTTTTATACCGACAGGGATATCACTTTATTTCAAAGTGCAAAGATACAACATTATTAATATAATAATGTATTTTATCACTTTTTTTTCAACAGAACAGGTGAATATTATCTGTTTTTATGCCGGAGCATTACCTCGCGCGGTGCGCGAGGTGGGATGCGGTGGAAGAATACAACCGCTTGTGAATATGTGTAGTGAGGGATGGGGGTTGTTGTTTGTTAAAATACATTAATCAAAACTGTGTTATAAAACATATTAACCAAAAAAGTCGTAACTTCGCGCGGAAATTTTTTAAGCAGAAACTATAACTTTATTAAAACAACTTATATGAAAAAAATGATTAAGAGAGGCTTTTTAGGAGCCTTGCTATGCTGTGGAATACTCACCTCTACAGCTCAACAACTTCCTAACTACGGCTTTGAAAGCTGGAAAAGTTCTAGTGGTAGTTCTATACAACTAGATGAAAAATCATCTGGTTTTATAAATAAAACATATTCCACTACGACTACTGAACGTCAACGTCCCGGTGTAGAACCAACCGACTGGAGTGGAAGCAATGTGAAACAAGTAGTGTCTCTCATTGCAGCCGAATCTAGTAATCTTTGTACAAAAGGAGCCAGTGGAGGTGTTGATAATTCTGTATATGCTATTTTGACAAATTCAAAAGTTGAAGTAGCGGGGTTCGGTGCGACAGCTCCCGCCTACCTAACATTGGGCGAGGCGAAACCTTGGGTTTATCCCGGAAATATGGGCTCAGGTGCAGATGGAGGAACCTACGGTGGTGTAGCGTTTACTTATCGACCTGATGCAATTACCGGTTATTATAAGAGAAGCGATAATGGTTCGGAAGTTGCGCATATAATTGTATATACTTGGACAGGCGAGTATAAATCGACTATCGCTACTAACCACACAACACATACTTTTACAAACCTTGATCGTGCTATAATGGGCAAAACGACCGGTAATAATGGAGAGGGAAAAACTACCATTACTCAATCAGGTACTCGTATTGCTTATTGCGATTATGTAATAGAAGGAACCATCAGCGATTGGACTGAGATAACAGTTCCTCTTACTTACGATGTAAAAGATACCAAACCCACTATGATGAATGTAGTTATTTCATCGGCAGACTATTGGACCCGTGGTAATCTTGTAGAGGGTAGTAAATTGTGTGTTGATAATGTAAAGTTCCTCTATTACTCTCGCTTGAGCACACTAAGCGTAGGCGGTGTGGCAGTTCCCGGATTTGCCGAGGGTACTTATAATTATACCATCGATGGTATAATGCCTGCCAATCCTAACGTCGACTATACCGTAAAAGGTATGGATGCTACAGCCGAGGTTATTACCGACAATGTAAACAAAACCATCACTGTTGTAGTAACCAATGCCAGTGGTGCCGATGCCGATGGCGCAACATCGCACACCTATACCATAAAATATAACGAACCCAAAGCTACAGTTGAGAGTGTAACACCTGCCAATGGTGCTACCGATGTGAAGTTGGATGCCGAGGTATCGTTTACAACTACAATGGCATTGCAAAATGCAGCCGCAACAGTAAACGGTGCAGCTGCCACAGTTGCCGTAGATGGAACAGCGGGTACTATCACATTCGACAAGGCATATAGCACAGAGTACACCATCAGCCTTACAGCCGACAACTTGGCAGAGGCTTATACTTGGTCATTTACAACAGTAGCCGAGCCTATCATCGAGTACTACAACGGTGACTTGGATGTAGATATTTCAAGCCTGGCAGCATCTGATGGAAGTACTGAATATGGTGCAACACACGTATATTCTTGCAGCTTGATAGAAATACATAAGACTAAGGATAATGACAATGTTTGTGACTTCTATTTGCGTAATTTCTCATTTTCAGGAATGGAGTTGGGCGATATTGTTGTAAATGATGTAACTATTACTAACAATAATGGTGTGCTTTCATACAATGGCACAGTAACCAACTTGATAGTAGGAGGAATGATAGATTGTGATGTAAATGTAAGAGGTACCGAATATACTGATAATGGCAAGACCATTATGAATATAGATGTAATTTGGTACAATATGGGTCGAGAGAAAGAAACAACTTTGCCTATATATGTTACATTCGATGGTCAAAAGGTTGTAGAAGGATTACGTCTATATAGTCTTAGCTTTATGGGTGAAGAATTGGTATTGGGAGATGATTATATGTTTAACTTCCCTGTAGATGATTTGTTGGATTACGCTCCTGCAATCGGTTATACCAAGATTGATGCTGATGCTACCGTATCGGTAGAGGTTAACCACTTTGCTGTGAAGATATGGGTAGAGAAAGACGGCAAGAGCAACTTCTATTCATTCTACGATGATAATGCTGATTTCCCCGGAGTGGAACTTCCTGCCGAAATAGAGGGTAACCTTATCATCGAAGGTAAGCGCAGTAATGATGTTGCCACAAAAGAGATAGCCGGAGTAGAGCGTGTATTGGGTAGCGTTATCTACGATATGCCTATGATAGATGGTACAGCCCACTATGGCGTAGGTCTTCCCTTTGAAGGTGGCAGCAAATATGCCTACACCATAGATGGCTCGGAGTATGACATCACCGACGAAACATCGCGCGAGACAGCCTATGCACTTGTATATACCGAGGAGTTTGACACCAATGCCAATGGCGAGACCATCTGGCAACACACCGACCGCTTCACAATGGCCTACCAACGTTTCGACTTGGCACATATGGCAATGTGGGGTATCACCGACGATGAGGTGACAAGCCTACGTTTCGTATCGGAAGCCGGCGCCTTTGGCGCACCTGTAGCTACTCGTGCCGCAGGTACCGGAATGGACACTCCCGCCTTGTATGGTATGGTGGCTAACAACGGCCTTACCAGCGTGAGCGTATCGGAACTTGATGCTACTGCCAGCGAGGTGTATATCATCAACGCCGAAGGTACAGAGCTTGTAAAAGCCGATGATGTGAATACTGCTACAATACAACCCTTCGGAATGGCTATCGTATATCGTGGCGAAGCTGCTGCAGCTCCCGCATCGATAGCTATCGAGGAGAGCAGCATAGCAACAGGCATCGAGGGCGTAACTGCCGGTGATATGCGTGTATATGCCGCCGAGGGTAATATCTACGTGAAGGGTTACACCGGTGAGGTAGCCATCTTCACTATCAACGGTGCTCAAGTATGCACAGTAGATGTAGCCGACAACGCTACCATCGCAATGGCTCAAGGTATGTATATAGTACGTACCGGCGCACAAGCTACAATGGTAGTAGTGAAGTAATATAGCAGAACGTATTTGAGTAGCCGGGCTATACCGGCAACCATATAACAAAAAATAATAGAGCGACCCGTGGGTTGCTCTATTATTTTTTTTTGTGTGGAGCAATACCTCGCGCGGTGCGCGAGGTATTCTCCCCCTGCTGCGTAGCAGATAGGGGGAGTCCCCACAGGGGGAAGGGGTTGAAATCATACTCCTTATTGTAGGTCATACTCCTCAGTCAGTCAAGCTGACAGCTCCTCTATCTTAGAGGAGCATTACCTCGCGCGGTGCGCGAGGTATTCTCCCCCTGCTGCGTAGCAGATAGGGGGAG
>CALATP010000061.1 GCA_937891845.1 uncultured Porphyromonadaceae bacterium
TTCGCCAATTAAATTTGTGAAGTCTGAGATTAAAGAGCCAGGCTACGAAGCTCTGTATGCTTACACACCACCTCTACCCGCTGTCAAAGCCAGTCAGCCCCGTGGTATATCGGAAGTAACATCGCTATGCTCACATCCGTTGGGGGTGCGAAGATACAACTTTATTGCCATCGTGTCAAGTAAGAACAACTAAATTTTGTTTATCCGCTCTCACAATATCAGTCACACACCATCGCATCACCCTCTGGCTAGGCTATCTCTAAGGCCACTAATATTACAATCACAAAGCAACACCGTCCGATATAACATTTGTTGCAAAACTTATAACACATTCGAGTGTTTCACTATTTGACTATTACGGTAAAATTGCTAACTTTGCACTTTGAAATATTCGATAATAAAATTCAACACGACAATATTATGTTTGAAAACCTAAGTGAAAGACTGGAACGGTCGTTTAAGATACTGAAAGGTGAAGGTAAAATCACCGAAATCAACGTTGCCGAAACGCTGAAAGATGTGCGTCGCGCCCTACTCGATGCCGACGTTAACTATAAGGTTGCCAAGCAATTTACCGACACTGTAAAAGAAAAAGCTCTGGGACAGAACGTGCTCACTGCCGTAAAGCCCGGACAAATGATGGTAAAAATTGTTCACGACGAGCTAGCCACATTGATGGGTGGAGAAACTGCCGACGTAAACATCAACGGCACTCCGGCCATTATCTTGATGTCGGGTTTGCAAGGTTCGGGTAAAACCACTTTCTCGGGCAAGTTGGCCAAGATGCTCAAGTCGAAGAAAGCCAAACGCCCCTTGCTAGTTGCCTGCGACGTGTATCGTCCTGCTGCCATCGACCAGTTGAAAGTTCTAGGCGAACAGATAGAAGTTCCCGTATACACCGAAGAAGGCGTAAAAGACCCCGTACAGATAGCCAAAAACGGTATAAAATATGCTCGTGAAAACAATCTCGACCTTGTAATTGTCGACACCGCCGGTCGTCTGGCCATCGACGAAGAGATGATGAAAGAGATAGCCGCCATCAAGGCCGCCATCAACCCCTCCGAGACACTCTTCGTTGTAGACTCAATGACCGGTCAGGATGCTGTCAATACAGCTCGTGAGTTTAACGAACGCCTCGACTTCGACGGAGTCGTACTCACCAAGCTCGATGGTGACACTCGCGGTGGTGCTGCACTCTCTATACGCACAGTAGTCAATAAGCCCATCAAGTTTGTGGGTATGGGCGAAAAGCTCGATGCTGTCGACTACTTCCACCCCGCCCGTATGGCCGACCGTATCTTGGGTATGGGTGACATCGTATCGCTTGTTGAACGCGCACAAGAGCAATACGACGAGGAAGAAGCCCGCCGCTTGCAGAAGAAGATTGCCAAGAACCAATTCGACTTTAACGACTTCCTCGCACAGATACACCAAATAAAGAAAATGGGTAACATCAAAGAGCTAGCCTCAATGATACCCGGTGTGGGCAAGGCCATCAAAGATATGGACATCGACGACAACGCCTTCAAAGGCATCGAAGCCATCATCTACTCGATGACTCCCGAAGAACGCACCAATCCGGCCATTCTCAACGGCTCACGTCGCCAACGCATCGCCAAGGGTAGCGGTACAAGCGTACAAGAAGTAAACCGCCTCATCAAGCAGTTTGACGACACTCGCAAAGTAATGCGTATGGTCACTCAAAACGGTGGTGCAGGTATGCGCAACGCGATGAAAAATATGAGAAATATGCGTAACAAAAGGTAAAAAAGATACAACCATTTATTTTAAAGCGATATGCAACTGATTGACGGAAAGACTATCTCTCAACAGATAAAACAAGAGATAGCACAAGAAGTAGAAGCCATCATAGCAGCCGGAGGCAAACGCCCCCACTTGGCAGCCATTCTCGTTGGCCACGATGGCGGTAGCGAAAGCTATGTAGCACACAAAGTGCAAGCTTGTGAACAATGCGGATTTAAGTCGTCACTACTACGTTTCGATGAAAATATAACCGAAAATGAGCTAATCGCCGAAATTGAGCGCCTCAACAACGATGACGACGTAGACGGCTTTATCGTACAACTCCCTCTGCCCGCACACATCCGCGAACAGAGAATAATCGAAAGCATCGACTACCGCAAAGATGTCGATGGATTCCACCCCATCAACGTAGGTCGCCTCTCAATAGGTCTTCCCTGCTTTGTATCGGCAACCCCCTCAGGCATCATCGAGTTGTTGCGTCGTTATGACATCGACACCCGAGGCAAACACTGTGTTGTACTAGGTCGTAGCAACATAGTAGGCAAGCCCATAGCATCGCTTATGATGCAAAAGAGCAAACCCGGCAACGCCACAGTTACCGTATGCCACAGCGCAACCCCCAACGTCAAAGAGATATGCCGCACCGCCGACATCATCATTGCCGCTATGGGTAGCCCCAACTTTGTAACTGCCGATATGGTGAAAGAAGGTGCCGTAGTAATAGACGTAGGTACAACCCGCCTACCCAGTCCCGACAGCCCCAAAGGCTGGAAACTCACCGGCGACGTATGCTTCGACGAGGTTGCCCCCCGATGCTCTTACATCACACCCGTGCCCGGTGGTGTAGGTCCTATGACCATCGTTTCGCTTATGCGCAACACACTGTTGGCCGGTAAGAAAACTGTATTTGACTCATAGTCAACAACACACACAACAATCTCATAACAAAGGGCTGTGCCAAAGATTTTTCTTATTGGCACAGCCCTTTTTGGCCTACAATAATTGACAACATCTCATCATTTTTGTCATCACAACACTTGACTTTTTCGCTCCTAATAACTACCTTTGGATATTATAACCAAGTATACAATACTCTAATAAAATAATAATTATGAAATACATAGGAGCACACGTAAGCGCAAGCGGTGGCGTAGAAAACGCCCCCATCAATGCACACAATATAGGAGCCAAAGCATTTGCCCTCTTTACCAAGAACCAACGCCAATGGCACGCACCGGCACTCAGCGCCCGTAGTATCGAAGCCTTCCGCACAGCCTGCGAACAATACGGCTACTCGCCCCGACACATACTGCCACACGACAGCTACCTCATCAACCTAGGCCATCCCGAGGCCGAAGGGCTCGAAAAATCGCGCAACTCATTTATAGGCGAGATGCAACGATGTGAAGCCCTAGGGCTCACCCTGCTCAACTTCCATCCGGGCAGTCACCTCAAGGCCATCGACCTCGACACCTGCCTGCAACGCGTTGCCGAGAGCATCAACATAGCCCTCGACCGCACACAAGGCGTAACAGCCGTCATAGAGAACACAGCCGGACAAGGCTCGAACGTAGGTTACGACTTTGCCCACCTAGCCGCCATCATCGACCGCGTCGAAGACAAGAGTCGCGTAGGTGTGTGCATAGACACCTGCCACGCCTATGCCGCAGGCTACGACCTCGCCACCGACGAGGGATTTGCCCACACGTGGCAAGAATTTGACCGCATAGTAGGATTTCAGTATCTGCGCGGTATGCACCTCAACGATGCCAAGAAAGGCTTAGGCTCACGCGTCGACCGCCACGACAGCCTAGGCAAAGGCATACTAGGCGCACGTTGCTTCGAGTTGTTAATGCAAGACAACCGTTTCGACAACATTCCCCTCATACTCGAAACACCCGACGAAACCCTCTGGGAAGAAGAAATAAAATGGCTTTACAGCCTGGAAAAATAAGCTGCATAAGCATAGCTGATATACCAACTGTATAAAACACATACATAGTTTTGTTATACGTCGAATGTATCTTTGCCATATCAAGCACAACTGCAACTATGGCGGTATAGACAAGACCTTAGTTGTGAAAACATTCAAAATGGGGCAGTCAGGTTTGGCTGTTCTCATTTTTTTGACTATAGGGAGAAGGTGGAATGTGCTATTGGTCTTAGTGGGCTTGGTTGTCAAAATAGGGCTTATGGGTGGCGGGTGGACAAGAAGTAGGATGATTTTACACCTCTCTTATTGGATAGAATAACAGATATAGTCGGGGCGGCTTGTGTTCATTGGGTGGGGTATTGCTATGCTTTATGAGATATACAATTAAGAGGGGATATATATAATGCAACACATTATAGGCATAAACTTATTTTAACAACACTATCACTATTTCTTGCACACGGTGCAATATATCTTTGCAGTGTAATCAATGAGAAAATTTGTTGTTCAACCCTTTAACAAAGTGTACTATGGAACGATATGTTTTGCAACCTAGCGAGAATTACGGATGGTGGATTATCACCGATATGAAGTATAAGATAGCAGTGCTGTTCAAGGAGCACGAATTTGATACCCGCAAGTATGCCTCTATACTGCAAGATCCGGACGCCGAGGAGAGCGACATACGTCGTCTGCTGCGTTCGACCAAAGATTTGAACCGATATATGCGCTCGGCGTGGGCACATCTGGCTTTCTGATGAAATGACACGTGACACAACACGTCGCACAATGTGGTGGCGGTGAAAAATATGGGAGGGGATTTTTTGACACTTTTGTCTACGTGATATTATAAATTGTTTAACTTTGCACTTGCAATTATAGGTAACACAATTTATAATCAAACAAAATAAGACTCTATGAAACGTTTCTTTTTTATTGCAACAACAGCCGTTGTTGCTGCAATGAGCCTTGCCGGCTGTGAGAGCAAGGACAATGACCCCGTAGTTGAGACCAACGATGAGGTGATCTTGCACGCTTGGTCGTGGTCGTTCAACACTATTGCCGAGAATATGCATCTGATAGCCGAGAGCGGCTATGATATGGTGCAGACATCGCCTGCACAAACCTGCTTTGTTGGTGAGGATGGTGGATTGGCACTCTTCAGCCAAGAGGGCGACTCGGTGCGTGGTAAATGGTACTACTACTATCAACCCATCGACTGGAAGATTGGTAACTATATGTTGGGCTCGCGCGACGACTTCAAGGCTATGTGCGATAGCGCCCACAAGTATAATGTGCGCGTTATTGTCGACGTACTACCCAACCACGTGGCTATAGACCACACTGCCGTAACAGCTGCATTGGATAGCGTAGTGGGCGGACACGAGAACTTGTTCCACGCCAACGGATTTACCGATATTACCCAATGGAACGACCGCTATGAGTGTACTACCGGTATGATGGGTAAACTGCCCGACGTGAACACCGAAAATCCCGAGTTTCAATACTACTATATGAAGTATGTCAACGACCTGATTGCTTGCGGTGCGCGCGGATTCCGCTACGATACAGCCAAGCATATAGGTCTTCCCAGCGACCCCACCGACGAAAAATCGGAGCGTAACAACTTCTGGGACATTGCTACCGGTCGTGACTCTATCAAGGACATCACATTGCTCTACCCCGACAGCCTCTTTATCTACGGTGAGGTATTGCAAGACCGCAATGTAAAAGAATTGGAGTATGCCGAGTATATGGATCTCACTGCCAGCAACTATGGCGGAGCATTGCGCAATGCACTCAACAACCACAGCTACCACGCTGATAACCTCATCGAATGGCATCACCCCGTAGCACCGGCTCAATTGGTTACTTGGGTTGAGTCGCACGACACCTATTGCAACGCACACGAGTCGGCCGGTATGAGCGACGAGCTCATCCGACAGGGATACGTATTCCTCACAGCACGTCAACACGGCACACCTCTCTTCTACAGCCGTCCTGCCGGCAGTACCCGCGACAACTATTGGGGCAACAACCGCGTGGGCGAGCGTGGTAACGACGAGTTCTTCCACCCCGAGGTAGTAGCAGCCATCGCCTTCCGTAAGGCAATGACCGGCCGTGCCGAGGTTGTAGTGGCATCGGAAAACGGAGCTGTCATAGAGGTATCACGTGGCACTAAGGGTGCAGCCCTCATCAACATCAGCGAGGAGGCTCAAACCATCACAATGACTACCACACTGCCCAACGGCACTTACACCGACAAGGTACACAACACCACATTCACCGTTGCCGACGGTATGATAAGAGGCGAACTTGCACCTCTCGCATCGTATATGCTATATTGATATAATAGCCCTGTGGCAACCCACAGCGCAAGATACCGGACAACAGCACCCCGCTATGGCAGGGTGCTGTTGTTGCATTATGCCTCTATCGCACAAGATTATTGCAATATATACACATTATAGGTATGTATAGTACTGCACGCAGATTATTGCAAAAAAAAGGTCTATAATTTCGTAATGAGCGCAGATTACATTAACTTCGCACTGGAAAACAAAATGCGTATGTTGATAGACAAGAATACCGATGCTATAATCTTTGATATGGATGGCACAATGTGGGATGCGATAGATACGTATGCACACATTTGGAACACAGCATTTGCGCAACACGGCATTGAGCAACGCATCACGCGTGAGAACCTGCTGTCGCTCATAGGTACGCCCATAGACGACATTATGCGCCACTTTGTCAAGGATGATATGGTAGAGCCCCTGCTTGCCACCATAGCCCGGCTTGCCCCTACCGAACTGCCTCGATTGGGAGGTCGCTTGTATGAGGGCGTGCAAGAGGGTGTGGCTCGGCTTGCCCAACATTACAAACTCTTTATGTTGAGCAATTGCGATGAATTGGAACTGCCTATCTTTGTACGTTATGCCGGTATAGAGGCATATATAACCGACACGTTGGCCTACGGCAATACGCGACTGCGCAAAGCCGAAAATATGCGTCTGCTAGCCGAGCGATACAACCTGCAACATCCTGTATATGTAGGTGACACTGCCGGTGACGGTGCCGAGACACATCGCGCAGGACTGCCCTTTGTGTGGGTGAGTTACGGATTTGGCAAGACCGACCACTATGAACTACGTTGCGACACATTTGCCGATCTGACAACCTACTTTGAGCAATTGGCACACAACAGACAACATACCCCCAAATGAGAGCTTAATATCAGATAGAAACCTTAAAAAAAATCTATAAAATGTATACACAAGAATTTGCCCCCGAAGTACTTCTTCGCAAAGAAAAAGTAGTAGCCGCATTGAAGGCTATGAACATCGAAGCCATCCTTCTAGGAACAAATGTAAACAACTACTATATGGCCGGCCGCGTATTTAGCGGCTACGTATATATCAACAATGAAGGTTTTCTTCACTACTACGTGAAACGCCCCGCCCTATTGAAAGGCGATAACGTAACCTATATACGCAAGCCCGAGGATATTCCGGCTTTGTTACAAGAAGCCGGCGTAGCAGCTCCTGCCACCATAGGCTTGGAGATGGACTTTATGTCATACAGCGACATTGCACGCCTTGTCAAGCTCTTTCCCGAGGCACAAGCCACCAACGGCTCGGGTATAATGCGTTACGTGCGCTCGACCAAAACAGCCTACGAGATAGAAAAAACCCGTATCTCGGCACAAGGTCATATGAGCGTATATAAGAGCCTCAAAGGCATCTATCATCCCGGGATGACCGATATAGAACTACAAATAGAGATAGAGTCACGCCTACGTCGAGCAGGATGTTTGGGTATCTTCCGTGTGGCAGGCCCGAGTATGGAGGTCTTTATGGGCAGTCTCATCAGTGGAGACAATGCCGACAACCCCTCACCCTACGACTTTGCTATGGGCGGAGCCGGTCTCGACAGCTCACTGCCCGGCGGTTGCAACGGTACAGTGATAGAGCCCGGAATGAGTACAATGGTAGACTTGTGCGGTAACTTCACCGGCTATATGACCGATATATCGCGCACCTACTCGGTGGGAACACTCAGTGAGCTAGCCTATAAAGCACACGACTGCTCGGTAGCCATCCACCACGCAATAGTAGCAATGGCTCGTCCCGGTGTAAAAGCCGCCGACATCTACAACCTCTCACGCACAATGGCCGAAGAGGCCGGTTTGGCTCAATACTTTATGGGACACAACCAACAAGCCGGCTTTATGGGTCACGGTGTGGGTATAGAGATAAACGAAGCACCCGTTTTGGCACCTCGCTCACGCGACATACTTGAAGAGGGCAACATCATAGCCGTAGAGCCCAAGTTTGTCATTCCCGGAACAGGTGCTGTGGGTATCGAAAACACCTACCTCATCACAGCCGATGGTTGCGAAAACCTCACCAACTTTGAGGAAGGTGTAATGCAACTAGACTAATCATACACCCTACAAAATAATTGAAACACAACGTACCCCCATTTCTATGCAAAATCATCTCTCACAACCCATATTCCGCCTGATTGGCGAAGTAGCCGACGAAATGCAACGCCCCTGCTTTGTCATAGGAGGATATGTACGCGACATCATACTGCATCGACCATCCAAAGATATCGATGTGGTGACCTTAGGCAGTGGCATAGAGCTGGCCGAAGCCTTGTGCCGTCGGCTGGGCCGTCGCGCCCATCTTTCGGTATTTCGCAACTTTGGCACAGCACAAGTGAAGTATCGCGATGGAAATGAGATGATAGAGGTGGAATTTGTGGGTGCTCGTCGGGAGTCATACTCGCACGACTCTCGCAAACCCATCGTTGAAGATGGCACATTGCAAGACGACCAAAATCGTCGAGACTTTACCATCAATGCATTGGCATTGTGCCTCAACGGTGACAGATATGGCGAGCTGGTCGACCCATTTGATGGCGTAGGCGATATAGAGCGAGAGTTGATACGTACCCCACTCGACCCCGATATTACCTTCAGTGACGACCCGTTGCGTATGATGCGAGCCATACGATTTGCCACACAACTCAACTTTCGCATCTACCCCGACACATTCGATGCTATTAAACGCAACAAAGAGCGCATCAAGATTATTTCGCGCGAGCGTATAGCCGACGAGCTGTACAAAATAGTACGTTCCGACATCCCTTCTCGTGGATTTATCCTACTCGACGAGAGCGGTTTGCTGCCCTACATCTGCCCCGAACTAGCAGCACTGAAAGGCATTGAGAGCAAAGACGGTCGCGGACACAAAGACAACTTCTACCACACTCTTATGGTACTCGACAACGTAGCACTGCGTTCGCGCAACGAATGGATGCGTTGGGCTGCTGTATTTCACGACATCGCCAAGCCACGCACCAAGCGTTACGATGCCAAGTTGGGTTGGACATTTCACAACCACAATTTTATAGGAGCCAAGATGATACCGGGTATTTTCCGCAATATGAAACTACCCCTCAACGACCGTATGAAGTATGTTCAGAAACTTGTAGAGCTACATATGCGCCCCATCGTATTGGCCGAAGAAGAAGTGACCGACTCGGCAGTGCGACGACTCCTCTTTGATGCCGGTGATGACATAGAAGACTTGATGACACTGTGTGAAGCCGATATAACCTCCCGCAATGCCGAGAAAGTACGTCGATACCTCGATAACTTTGCCCTCGTGCGCCAGAAACTTGCCGAGATAGAAGAGAAAGACCGCGTACGCAACTTCCAACCACCGGTTGGCGGTGAAGAAATTATGGAATACTTCTCGTTACCTCCCTCGCGCGAAGTGGGCGAACTGAAAAGTGCCATCAAAAATGCCATCCTCGACGGTGTAATTCCCAACGAACGTGAAGCCGCTTGGCAATATATGCTCGAAGAAGCCGCTCGTATGGGTTTGAGCAAGAAAGAATAATACGGCTACAAGCCTTATAAACAGAAAAAGGTGTTGCTCCAAAATATAAATTGGATGCAACACCTCTTATTTTACCCGAAAGCATATCAAAAACACAGAGAAGCACCAACAACAAAAGGCACGCCTGCGAGTTGCAGGCGTGCCTTCAGCTTGATATTATCGGTTATTATTACCACCAACGGGGGTCACCTATTGTGCCGGCATAGGGAGCAGCAACACCTGTGAGAGTGAAGTTACCATTCTCTACATCGACAAACACATCGGCAGCAGGAGCACCAAACGGTGTTGTATTGGCCAATATATCGGCCGAACTAGCAAATACAAAGTCCTCGGTAGAGTAGCAATTAACCACCTCGCCTACAACAGTCTTGCCACGATAGCCCTTGTGAGTAGCAGCATCCATCACAGCACCGAATACGTTCTTCTCAAACAAGATATTACCTGTATCGGTATCGCCAAAGTCGAACATATAACGAGAGTTCTTACCACAATTGTTGAATGTACAGTTGCGTATTGTAGCGTTACAATTGCGACCCGAACCGGCTACCGAACGATGCTCTATAATGTTGGTACCTATGTTGTAGAAAGTAGAGTTGGTAATAACAAACTCACCTACAAAATAGTCGGCATTTTTGAACATAAAGCAAGCATAGCTCGAACCGGCATTGTTAAAGTCGTGAACAAGACAGTTGTCCATATTGATGCGACCAAGACCTGTACCTACTGTACCTTGGTGACGAATAATAGAGTTGTCATAACCGGTAAACTCACAATCAATAAAGTTCAACTCGGCACAACCCAAGAACTTATTATCGCCATCATCTTTGAGGTTAACAACATAACCCCATCCGCTCTTACCTTCAAAGCGAACATTCTCGAATGTTACAGTACCTAAATCACCATATAGACGGAACTCCTTGAATTGAAGAGTGGGTTTTCCCTCGGTCGAACTTTCACCACGAATGGTAATGTCTTTATTAACTATAATATTGACAGGATCGCCTTCGCCATTGAGCAAAGTAACAAGCATACCTGCGGGAATGTAGATAGTACTGCCATCGGGCACACGTGCAATAAGGGCATTAAAATCTTCGACACCATCATAAACGACAGCATCACCGGCACCGCTCTTAGTCTTGAAAGATACCTCGTTGTAGTCACCAAATACGCCTTCGATAGCACTATTATGACCACGTACAAGATAGGTTGTTCCTTCCATCAAGCCGGTAAATGTATAAGCACCGGCTTGTTGCATAGCAGCATCCAAGTTTACAACTGTCTCGGCAGTTTCTCCATTCACCTTGATAATAAGTTGATCCATTGGATTCTCGGCCAACAATGCAACATCCCACTCAACAGTGGCGGCGTTGGTATATACCGAGTTACGATCGACAGCTTTCAATACAGCCACTACGGGACGGTCGAGAGTCTTGTATGACTTGTCCGACACCAACCAGTGCGATTGCTCAATACCGGTGGCAAATGCAGCTACACGAATAAAGAGTTCGTGATCCAATCCCAAACCTGTAATGGTAGCCTTACCGATGTGTGACTGCACAGTATCACTCATCACATTACGGACAATATTGGGGTGACCCTGATAGTACTCTTCACTACCCTCATTGAAAAGAGAGTCCTCACTAAACTGCAAAATATACCCCTCGGCATCTCTCACCGAAGACCATTCCAACTCAAATCCATCGATAACGGGGTTGACAATAGTAAACTCGATGGGAGCAAACAAGCGCGAGAGATTTTCTTCGGGATAGTTTATGTCGCCCGTTATGCTGTTATCTTCGCAAGCAGCCAGGGTCACAGCCATTGCTGCGAAGCCCCATACTGCCAATTTATTTAATTTTTTCATACTTCAGTCCTTTTAAAGATTAATATCCATAATCGTTTACCAATGTATTCTGACTACCGGCAACAAGAACCGATACGATAGGCAACAATTGACGTTTGTCGGGGTCACCTTGGTAGTAAACTTTGTTAATCCACTCGTCCGAGAGATAAAGCACATCACCACTCTCGCCATTAGTCCATTTAGCCTCTTGCCACTCTTCTCCGGCTGCAGGGGTAAATGTCTCCTCGTAGGGGTCGATATTGTGGTACTCAAGTGTTTCCATATCGGGACGGAGTCGATAATATACTGTACGAGGCTCACCGGCATCCATCAAGACACTGAAGTCACCGATACATTCACGCAACTCGGCGGTCTCTTCCTTGGCTATATCCATAGCTTGCTTCAACTCGCCCCAACGAATGAGGTCTTGTTTGTGTATAAGTTCCTCGGCAAACTCAAACATACGCTCATCTTTAATGACCTTGAGCATACCGGCTTGAGATGTTGTATTATGCGGTATTTTGTCCATTGCTCCATCGCCACCAAAGGCACGACGACGTATCATCTGTACATATTGCAAGGCCAGACCTTGATTACCCAACATACAGTTGGCCTCGGCAGCCATCAATACCACATCAGCAGCACGCATAACAGGGAAGTTTACACCTTCATCATTCTCGCTGTTTGTGAGTTTACCCACTGCATTGATATCACGATACTCGGCGCGGAACTTGCCAAAATACATTTTATGAATAGATGACAATGTTTGGAAACCATCGGCACTGCCTTGTAATTTCTTGTCGGACTTGACATACTTGGTAGGCAATACAGTCACATCACGACGGTCATCACCTTCTTGGAAACGATAGTAGTATATGGGCGAAGCCATAAAATAGGGACTAACCTTCTTCGATACATATTTATCTACATCATCGTGATATGCACCAAAAGTGTGTGCTACACGACCACGACCGGTGCGGAAACCAATCTCGAAGATAGACTCACGACCAACCGAAATAACATCGCTCATAATATCACGCCAGAATTGCTCAAAAGAACCTCTCTCGGTGGGGAAATTACAATAGCCCGATGCCAACAACTCTTCGCACTCATCTTTGACAATTGTCCACAACTCTTCACGACGAGTTTCATCGGGGAATACCCAATTTATCTCACCGGGATCGCCACCTACTGTATAGGGGTTCTCAAAGTCGCGGTTGATACGCACCAAGGCCTTACCGGCTGCACTCATCGCAACGCGGGCACGCAAGGCTTTTGTAAAGACACGATTGGCGCGCTCGACAGTAGTGTATGAATACTCACCGGGCCAAGCACCATATTCATCGGCAACTGCAAGGTCATCAAGAATTTGGTTGTAGATAACTACGCGGTCGCTTTTGGGAATCCAAGCAGTTTCCATTTGCAAGGGAGTGAAACGAGCAGGAACATCACCCCAATACTTGATAAGGTCGAAGTAGAAGAACGCACGCAATGTGAGAGCCTCGGCATAGAGAGCGCCCATATGTGTGCCGGGTTGAGGATCGCCGTAGGTCTTAATACCCACAATGGCATTATTACAACGCTCGATAGCCGAATAGAGCTGCGAGAAGGGGTCACGACCATTGGTTGCCGACCAGTTGTCTTGCAATCCGGCAGTCTGCATATATACAGCCAAAGAACGACGGTTGTCCTGAGTAGCTACACCTTCATCGGCACTACCTGTTTGCAACTCAATGTCGGTATTGACACCCATATTATTAGTAAGATTGTTGCGGTAAGAGTTGGTCTCACCCATTGTATGATAGATAGATGCTATCTGACCTTCGGTAGTCTCTACCTTCGAGAAGATAACACTCTCGTCCATACCCGACTCGGTCTCAACTTGTAGGAAGTCGGAACATCCTACCAAAACGAGGCAAGTCGCTGCAAATATTGATTTAAATGCTATATGTTTCATAATCGTAATCGTATTAGAATGTTATGTTAACACCAAAGTTGAAACCACGACTCTTGGGATAGGCCGAATAGTCTACACCGGGAGTATAAGGCACTTTGCGACGTGTGCTAACCTCGGGATCATAACCGCTATATTTGGTAGCACAGAAGAGGTTGGTACCGGTAAAGAATACACGCAAACGTTGTATATACCATTGCTTTGTAAGGTGAGTAGGTACGGTGTAACCAAATGTCAATGTATTGAGACGGAGGAAAGAACCATCTTCAACACCCCACGAATGGAATACATACTTGGGCATAACAGGCGACCAGATGGTGGCATCTTGGTTTATCTCGTTAAGAATAGCAGGATCGGTAATGCGCTCACCTGTATTCCAGTCGATTTGAGTATAACGATACTCACTGCCCATCATAGCCAATTGGTTGCGGTGATAATATTTACTGGTGTTGGTAAACTCAAGTTTATTGGCATTGTACACCTCATTACCAATAGAGAAAGTAAATGCGGCCGAGAGGTCAAAGCCTTTGTAAGTCATATTCAAGCCAAAGCCACCGGTAAAGTCGGGCATTGCACAACCTATAACAGTCATATCCTTGTCATCGATAGTACCGCTGTTATCAAGGTCTTTCACCTTCAATGCACCGGGACCCCAAGAAGAACCTGTCATAGCACTGTTATCTACAACACCATCTTTGGCAACCCATTTGCTACCATCCCAGTCAAACTCATCGGCTGTATAGTAACCATCTGTTACATAACCCCACATTTGACCCATAGCTTGTCCGACGATAACACGATAGTCCTCGCTGATTTCGGAACCGGCCCAACCAGAGTTACCCGAGAGATACTCAAGACCACCCAAGTCCATTACTCTATTTTGGTTATAGGCAATATTGAAGTTAAAGTCGAGTGTAAAATCGTGGGCATTAACCAATGCAGCATTGATAGCCAACTCAATACCACGGTTGCGAGTAGCACCTATGTTACGAGTAACTGTTTGGTATCCTGTACCTTGAATGGGGAAGTCGATGAGAAGGTCTTTTACATCATTCTGATAAATATCGATAGTACCATTGATGCGACTGTTCCAGAAACCAAAGTCAAGACCTATATTATAGGTATAAGTAGTTTCCCACTTGATATCTTGATTGTTCAAAGCATTACCTACCGACCAATATGAGTTGAAACCATTCATCCACAACTCGGTACTTGATGAGTAAATCTTGAGATACTGACCGGCAGCAATATTGTTATTACCGGCAACACCATAGCTGGCACGAAGTTTCAAGTTGTTCAACCATCCGCTGGCACCTTCCATCCACGACTCATCACTGAGACGCCAAGCTGCTGCAACAGAGGGGAAATAGCCCCATTGGTTGCCGGGAGCAAACTTGCTAGAACCGTCGGCACGGAATGTAGCAGTAACAAGGTAACGACCCAAATAATCATATCCCACACGACCGAAGAATGACAATAGACGGTCATCATAAGAGTAGTAATTATCGATAGAAGCAGGAATACCTTCGGTGAGATAACCAAAGCATTGCTCGGGTGTGAACATTGTGGGTATACCTTCGATGCGATTGGTCTTGGTAACCGCACTTGTTATAGTCATCTCCTCACCAATCAACGCATTGAAGCTGTGCGCTTTGTTGGGCGATGTCCACTTATAAGACAATGTATTGGTATTGCGTATACGCTTGGTATCGCGGTCGGTAATAGTAGCAATAGGCATACCGGGAGCCAACGATGAGTTACGTGCATCGTAGGTAGAAGAACCCTTGTATATCTTATCTTCATCGACACGTCCTTCTATACCGAAGTCGGTGCGGAATTGAAGATTCTTGATAAAGTCGATAGACACACCACCATTCAAGCTATAAAGCTGACGATGACGATTCTTGTAGTTGTCTTGAATAGCTACAGTAGGACGTACCAACGAGCCGACAACATCTTCATCGGTATCGCCATCATCATACAACGAAGTAACGCTGATGGGCGGGAAGATAACAGTGTGCTTGAGACGCGAGTCGCTAGTAGATGTTTCACCACCACCCGACTTTGAGTCATTGGCACCGGCTCCGGTAACAACCATATCACTATAACGAGTACTGAAGTTTACTTTCAACCATTTGAAGGGTTTGGCATTCAATTTAAACGAGAAATTATCTCGTTTGTAATCACTGTCGAGCATAATAGCATTCTCGTCTGTGTGTTGATAAGATGCCAAATAGCTAACCTTATCGGTACCACCCGAAAGGCTCACATTGTGTGAGAAGTACGAACCCGTATTACCATACACTTCGTCTTGCCAATTGATACCGGTCATTTCTTGGTAAAGGTCAATATCTTGGAACAAACCAAAAGAGGCCTCATAACGATCGAGCTTACCTTGCAATACAGCTTGCTCATATTGGCTCATAGCAAACTCGTAGGGAGAAAGAACATCCAGTGTCTTGGCTATTCTCTTGAATCCGTATGTACCATCATAGCTCACCGAGAACTTACCCTCTTTGGCAGTTTTGGTTGTGATGATAACTACACCATTGGCACCACGGCTACCATAGATGGCTGTAGAAGAAGCATCCTTCAGCACGTCGATAGACTGGATGTCGGCAGGAGAAATATCAGAAATGCTCGAAACAGGAAATCCATCGACAATATATAGGGGTGTACTCTCTTGAGTAATAGAGCCACCACCACGCACACGGATGTTGATTTCGGCATCGGGAGAACCTTCGGAAGTTGTAACATTCACACCGGCAAGTTTACCCGACATTGCTTCGGCAACGTTTACTACGGGAACACTCTCTATCGCACTAGCCGAGATTGACGATACCGAACCGGTAAGGTCTTTCTTACGAGCTGTACCATAACCGATGACAACAACATCATCCAACTGTACCGAATTTTCTTTTAATACTACGGTAACGTGACTTTTACCTGCCACGTCGACCTCTAAAGGTGTCATACCTACATAAGAAACAACCAATGGTTTATTTCCAGTAACTCGGAGCGAGAAGTTTCCATCTACATCGGTAGAAGCACCCGAAGTAGCCCCCTTCTCCAAGACCGATGCACCGATAACGGGCTCACCGGCCTCATCTGTCACTGTACCTGTTACGGTGACAGTCTGCGCATACATACACATAGCAAATGCTGCAAACAGCATCACCAAGGCTGTGCGAAGGTTCATTAACGTTCTATACATTCTGTGTAGAATTAGGTTGGTATTAGTAATTATTGTTTATTTGTTTGCTTTTTATGTTCGATATTCTCTTAATGACATCGAATCGTGTTATAATTTCAACAGAAAGGTTTATTTTCTCTTAAAAACTATTTTCAAAACACAAAAATATATCGCAATTTTTTAATATAAATGTAGTTTATATGCCGATTATTGTACTTTTTTGTATCATTCGCCCGAGGTGAGTATATTATACAACCACCCTAGTGTTTCATCATTCTGCTCGGGCAGCCGCCAATGACCGGTTACGTGCGCCACATACAACTGTTTGGGTGCTTGTATAACATTGTATGCAGCATATAACGATGTGGGAGGACAAGTGGGATCGTTATATCCCCACGAATAATAGCCCGGCACTTGCAACAAACGGGCAAAATTGACTACATCATAATACTGCGTAGTAGCTATCTTGAGTGGTGTGTTATTGAGTGCCATATTCTTGGGTGCAAAAATATGAGGCCATCCGCCGGCACGTCCATATAAATAGCCTGTGACATCACACAATGCCGGATAGAAAGCGACCAACGCCTTGACACGACTATCCAATGCAGCAGTAACAATAGACAAGGCACCACCTTGACTACCGCCCATAACACCCAGATTGCTACCATCGTAACTATCGAGGGTCGTGATATAATCTATGGCTCGGACACAACCGGTATAGATGCGACGATAATAATAATTGTTGCGATTGTCTAGATGTATAAAACCATAATCACGCAACACACCATATCTCAAATTATCGTACACTTCTTTCTCTAGCGTAAGAGGAATACCATTCACTCCGATGGCAAAGGTTATCATTCCGTCACCTCTTTCGGCCAGCTCAACCTCCGGCGGAACTGGTTTTACACCGGCTCCGGGCAGGCACAATACAGCCGGATATTTGCCCTCACGCTTGGGCACACACAACCATCCATACAGATAAGTATCCTTGCGCCAATGTTGCAACTGCACGTGATATACATTGGTGCGTGGCGTGCATTTTTCGGGAATTAATGTCAAGAGTGGCTCCAAAGGAATACCTTCGGCCTTTTGCAATGACTTTTCCCAAAATGCAACAAAATCATCGGGCATTGTTTGGGTGGGCTGTATATCCTGCGGAGAGAAAGCAACATTGATATAATTGGTATATGCATTACCATCGACTTCGACACGACACTCACAAGTCATAAAACCGGGTTGTTGCATAGTACCACCATTCACTAATAGAACTCCTTGCACCATTTCGTCGGTAAAGGTAATACGTGGAGGCATTTTTTCATCTCCAATAGAACAATGCAGGGTAACATCGGACAACGGGATATTGGCACGCAACACTCTTATAGTAAAGTGAGCCTCCTCGCCTACGGTATATGTCCAATCGGAATGATTGGGTACAATCTCAATCTCAACCAGATGTGTTTCATTTTTCTTTTGCGCCCACCCCGGCACAGCCGACAAGATAACCGCACAAAATACTATGAAATAAAATCTTACAAGTGTTTTCATTGCATCAGAATTGTAGTTTGCCACTCGTGCGCCACTTATTATAAAAAGTTCACACGCTTATTGTGGCAAATATACACATTCTTATCAATTCGGACAGTAGAAAAAGCAGTCTTTTTTGACACAAAATCAGCTACTTTATTCGGTGACAAAGATGCCACTAACAAGTCTTATTTTCTTAGTTGCAAACGGTTCTACAATATGCGGATGGTGTGTCACCAATACTACGGTTGTTGTTTGTGACAGACGATACAACATATCGCAAATGTCTTGTGTAAACTCCTCATCAATATATGACAATGGCTCGTCAAGCACCAATAGTTGAGGATTGGAAATAATGGCTCGCCCTAGCAATGTACGTTGCAACTCACCTCCCGACAAGTCTCCGACCAAACGATCACCAAGACCCTGCAACTGTAACATCTCGAGCATTTTGTCTACTTGCTGCAACATATAAGTCTTTTTCTTACAGAACAACCCGTTTTCATAAAGCCCCGATTGCAAGACCTCACGCACTGTAATAGGAAAACGACTGTCAATAGCATTTTTCTGTGGCAAATAACCTATTCGCAAAGATTGTACTTCAGTGCCTTTATCATAATATCGGACATCACCCGACAAGGGTTTAAGCAGTTTTAGCAAAAGACGGAGAAAGGTGGTTTTTCCTTCGCCATTAGCACCGGTCACCACAATAAAATCGCCCTCTGCAACATCCAGAGTCATTCGCTGCAAAATAGATTTATTGCCATACGAAAAACAGATGTCGGACATCCGTACCAGCATATTATCAGTGTTGTGCAAGGGCATAGGCTATGTGTAACATTTCGTTGACCCAATCATAATTGAGAGGATTGATAGTAACCATCTCTGCATCTATTTCTTGTGCAAAGGTTTCGGCTTGTTTGGTATTAAATTCACGCTGTATAAAAACGACTTTCACTTGAGCATCAACAGCTCGATTTACAACATTTTTCATTTCTAAGGCCGAGCTTTCTTTCCCCATATTTTCCAAGCAAATTTGCTCCAATCCATAATCTCGAGCCAAGTAGCTCAAAGAAGGATGATAGATGGCAAATGCATCACCGCGAGCATTACGCAACAATTCGGTTACAACATTTTGCACACTATCAATACGTTGCACAAGAGCATCATAGTTGGCACGATAATACGCCTCGCCCTCTGCATCCAACTCGACAAAAGCTTTGTACATATTGTATGCCATAATTTGAGCATTGGCAGGAGAACACCATATATGAGGGTCTACACCGCTTGTGCTATGTATCGAACCATTGCTATGCGAATGCGTGTGTTCGCTCTCCATTAACTTGACACCGCGAGAAGTATCGAAAATTTTCATCTCAGGATTATTGTACGCCAATTTTCTCAGCCACGCTTTTTCAAAGCCCAGCTCACCCACACACATATAAGCCTCACTACGAGCGATGTCGACAACTTGCTGTGGCGAGGGGTCGTATGTCTCGGGGCTGGCATTGGCTGGGACAACACAATTGACAGTAAATCGTTCACCTGCAATCTGCTCGGCGAAATATTGTTGTGGCAATATTGTCACTGATACTACTCGCTGCGACGGTGCATTATTGTTGTTGCACGACATAAACACCACGGGCAACATCAGTAACAACAGGACTACTATATTATAAGATAGATTTTTCATTTTACAATCGATTTTCAAAGGTACACTATTCATAACAAAATAGCATCCGTTTGTTTCAATTTTAACATTTCAATTTCTATAAATCACATTTTTCCGGCACACACTCCATACACTTGCGTGTGTAACATAGCCGTAATATTATCAAGATTTATCTCATTGGATGCACCATAAGTCATTAATTTCAATGCTACTGCGTCCAACCCCTCGCCATAGGGCGGTTGTATATACCGATGTGTATCGTGCAATACAAACCCCACAGAATTATAAAACGCCACTCTTCGTTTTGATAGCTCATCGATGGGCGGCTCCACTTCCAACACTATGGGATTAAGGCTTCTTTCTATAAATAGCTTCAACACCCGAAGCCCCACTCCACGACCTCTTTGCGTGGCATCTATTGCAAAGTGCTCGACATATCGCCAGCCCCTCAAATTCCACGATGAAATGAGCCCCACAACCACATCATCATCATAGACAGCCTCCATCATATAGGCATCATTATCACCTATCAGCCGTAATATTTTATCATACTCGCGACGTTCGTTGACCGGAAAAGAGTCTTCATATATTTTTCTTATGACAGAATGCTCTGCACTTTTTTTCGACAATTTCTTAAGACATATCATAACCAATAGTAATACAAATTGAAAACTTGCCACAAAAGTATAATAAATATGCCAATAAAAGCGCTCGTACATCGCATTAATATTGTAATCTCAAGTCTGCATCGGCACGATAACACTTCTTTTTCTCACATCAACGGCTTATATTTCATAATTATAAAAATTTCATACGAAGTTACAATTTAAAAGCGCTGCAAATATTTACATTTTACAATTCAGACAAAGCATTTTCAATATAATAGTAGCATTAAGACATCATAAATACAAAAATATTATTACAATCTATTGCAAAAGTCAGGACAGATTTTTATATTTGCAAAAATAATTTACACACATAACCTTCCTAAATACTAAAACTATGGGACACCATCAACTAGATGAATTGGATTACAAAATTTTAAAACTTATTGCTTCAAATGCACGCATACCATTTCTTGAGGTAGCTCGCGAATGCGGTGTTTCGGGTGCCGCCATCCATCAACGTGTACAAAAGCTTACCAACCTTGGAGTATTGAAAGGTTCGGAGTACATTCTCGACTCCAATAAGATAGGATTTGGCACTTGTGCTTATATTGGTTTTTATCTACAAGCCCCGGGCGATTTCTCCAATATCGTAGATCAATTATTACAAATTCCCGAAGTTGTAGAGTGTCACTTTACTACCGGTGAATATGATATGTTTATCAAACTATATGCGCGAGACAACAGCCATATGCTAGAGATAATACACAAGAAATTGCAACCTCTGGGATTGGCTCGCACCGAAAGTCTTATCTCTTTCAAAGAGGTATTCAAACGCCAACTTCCCATCGAAGACGTTTCGGACATCGAAGATTAATAGAAACTCATATATAGTGAGCTGTGTCATTTGAGAAATCTTATGGCACAGTTTTTTATTGTATAACGGGTCATAATGCAGACCTTTTTGATATGCACAATGATACATACAGATTGTCGACACAGCCCCACATAAAATCACGCTCTCGAATTGTTCAGCACATAACAAAATATATCGATTAATATTTCTGATAATTTTCATTACTTTTGCGCCACAAACAATCCGGTATGAAAAAGTCGACAACAGCCATACTCATAGTATCCATTCTATATACCATTTATCAAATATGGCTCAATGGCCTATATCCATATATAAGCGACGACTTCTACTACCAATACATCACGATGTACCATCTGGACGAAAAAGTACAATCGATTCAGGACATCATATACTCACAGTATCTGCATTACAACAACATCAATGGCCGAAGCATCATTCACGCCATCGAGCAGTTTGTCTTGCTTTTATCGCCCGATAAGGTCTTATTCAATATTCTCAATGCAATAGTTTGGGTTGCGCTGTTATATAATATTGTATCTTTCGCCTCCCCTCGTAATAAACATATAGTTCTCTATTGGTTGATTGCTATCATCTACCTCCGATTTCTTTCGCCCGCAGCCTCCTATCTGCCTTATTGGGCTTCGGGAAGTTTCAATTACTATTGGACACTGCTTCCGTCTATTTTATTCCTTCGATTCTATTATAACGACAACAAAAAGTATAAAGGCTATCTTTATCCTATTGCCATTGTTACAGCTTTTTTACTGGGTTGGAGTCACGAGACCCTCATACCCGGCATCTTGATGGCAATGCTATACAGCTATTTGCACAAAGACACCCATACACCATTACATCGTTATATGATATTGTCAATGCTGGTGGGATTTGTCATAATGTTGTGCGCTCCGGGCAATTGGTCAAAAATGGCAGGCGTAAAGATGACACAATATTCATCCTTCTGGATATATATACTTGTGCCACTGACCCAACTTAAAGTGTGCTATATCCTAGCGGCTACGTTACTATGGGGATTTTTCAGGAACAAAGAGAAAACCACAACATTTATATCACAACACATCCATCTATTTATTATCATTATCACCAACCTATTATGTTGTATGTTCTTGGGAGTGGGCGATCGTGCTCTGTTTTTTACCGAAACATTTGCTTTTATTGCACTGCTGGCATACATCTCGCAGATAGAATTCTCATTACACACACTGCAACAAGCTACCTACATCATAGCACCATTGCTATTAATCTTTGAGGGCTGTGTAGCCTATGATTGGGCTAGAATATATGGAGAAATAAACCGAAGCATCGGCAATTTCAAAACGACAGCTCACGAATATGTAATATCGGAGCATATTGAGACATTGCCGATAACCGACTTTTGCATCACATCGACCGATGAGTTTTGGAACGAACAATACAATTTCTCTCCACTATCGGTACTATATAAATCCGATTTTCGCATCATTCCCACCCATTTATACCAAGCAATAGCAGATGGCACACTTATAAAGCCCGAAAATCGAATGAATGGCACACTACCATTCTATACCACCGGTTCTATCGATTGGGCAGTGATGCCTTGTGACACACCCTTACACAACAAAGGAGAATATTGCTTCTCTCTCTATCCGCCATCGCTCCAAGACCCCAACCTATCTCTATCGGGAATCGTGAGGCGAATAGCAATACCACACACACTACCCACAACCGCAAAGACCCGCAATTACAGTACCGACCACACCAAGCCCTACCTCATCAATGACAAATATTATGTCATTCTCCGCAAGCCTCAATATCAACGTCCGCAATCGGTGTTTTTCATTCCACAATAGATATTGTGCAAAATACTCGGAATAAAATTATTATCTTTGCCTCGTATGTAGCGAAGATATTTTAGCACTCATCGTGAATAAAGCAGATTTTATTCATTCGCTTTTATTATCTTTGCAATCAACGAGGAAGGAAGTATAGTCAATGAATGTCAAACAAGCTATTAATAATCTATGTCGGTCGGCTCAATTTCGCGAGTTGATACGCTTTGGCATTGTTGGCGTTGTGGCTACTCTCATACAATATGGCATATACTATCTATTCAACCAACTTGTTGGACTAGGTGCAACCTCATCTCTTACAATAGGTTATATCATCAGCTTTATTTTCAACTTCTTCCTATCCAACTACTTTACGTTCAAGACCAAACCCACGATAAAAAAAGGGCTGGGTTTTGGAGCCAGTCACGCCATCAACTATCTACTGCAGATTGTTTTTCTCAACCTATATATGATGATGGGCATCCCCGAACAATGGGCACCATTCCCTATGTTTGCAACTGTCATACCCATCAATTTTTTATTGGTTAGATTTGTACTTAAATCCGACAAATTATGAAAACCGTTTCGCTTATTATACCGGCTTATAACGAACAAGAGTCATTGGCACCACTCTACACTCAGTTGTGCCAACTGATGAATGAGCATCAAGAATACTTGTGGGAAGTACTCTTCATCAACGATGGAAGCCGAGACAATACAGGTGCCATTATAGAACAATATATCGAACAAGACAAACGCATTGCAATGGTCGATCTCTCTCGCAACTTTGGCAAAGAGGCTGCTATGTTGGCAGGATTTGACTATGCAATCGGAGATTGTGCCATAATACTTGATGCCGACCTGCAACATCCGCTATCGACTATCCCCGAAATGCTGAAATATTGGGAGGAAGGATATGAAGATGTATATGCTCGTCGACGTAGCAGAGGAGATGCCTCGGCACTGCGCAAAATGTTTTCCAAATGCTACTATTCGCTACTACAACACACCAGCGATATTGATGTATTGCCCGATGTTGGCGACTTCCGACTACTAGACCGCAAGTGTATCGAGGTATTGAAACAACTGCGCGAAAACTGTCGTTACACCAAAGGGCTGTATGCGTGGATAGGCTTTAAGAAAAAAGAGATTTTCTGCGATCAACAAGAACGTGTAGCCGGCACTTCAAAGTGGAGTTTCTTTGGGTTGCTCAACTTGGCCATCGAGGGGCTCACATCGTTCTCTATAAGCCCTCTACGTTTTTCATCGATATTGGGCTGTATCATTTCGGTCGTTGCTTTTATCTATATGATTATCATCATAGCCAAGACCTTGATATGGGGCGACCCCGTTGCCGGATACCCCTCATTGATGTGCATCATACTCTTCCTAGGTGGTATTCAATTGCTCTCACTGGGTATTATCGGAGAATATCTGGGACGCATATTCAACGAGACAAAAAATCGTCCTACATACATAGCACGGGAGTATAAAAAGCGTGACAATGCCCAAGCATAAAATCTCGACATATATCATTGCATCGATCATAGCACTCGGATTCTACCTTTTCAGCAGTGTTGTGCCATATTATAGCGATGACTGGTGGCATAGTTTTATACACCAAGCCGATGGGAGCTATCCAACTGAACGCATCGAGAACTTTGATGACATTATTACTTCGCAAATCAACCATTATATGAACAAGAATGGACGATTGCCCGTAACGATGTTGGCACAGACAATTGTTTCATTCTGCCCCAAACCCATTTTCGACCTCCTCAACACACTCTTCTACGCACTCACACTCTATCTGCTTTCACGATACTGTTTTGGCACGCGTATTACAGCCTCACAACTCATCACATCGGCCATTGCCGTATTTTATATTCTACCCGGCCATTACGACACACTGATGTGGGCAAGCGGAGCTATATACTATCTGTGGGTCACGGCCTACATTCTTTTCATCCTACTACTATGGAGAAGACTGTCATCACGCCCCATTGCCGGGTGTTATTATCCGATTATACTCATCTTGGGTATATTGGCCGGATGGAGCAATGAAGCATTATCTTTCGGACTGGCGGCCGGCGTAGTAATCGAACTGGTATGCAACTATAAAAAAAGAAATAATCCCGCACAGTATTGGCTGGCAGCCGGTATTATATTGGGTACAATAATGATAGTGGCAGCTCCCGGCTCGTGGAAGCGCACAGGATGGGTAAGTCACTCTTTCGACCGACCGGACTACTACATATCACTCCTATACGCTCTGTTGATACCCTGCTTGCTGTATATTGCCATCATATTGCTACATCGCCACAATAAGAAACAGGCTCAAGAGTTTCTCTACTGTCACCGCATCAGTATTATAGCCTCAACTGCACTTATACCGGTATGTATTGTTACTTGGCAATTTGCTGCACGTTCGTGCTATGGTATGGCCTTATTTGCTCTTATCCCATTATTATCGTTATGGAGTGATTATGTATTACCACTGATAGACAAAAGAAAAATCTTACGATACAGCCTTGTTTGCTTCATTGTTATTGGCACATCTCTTATTCTATACGAACATACTCGAGTAGAGAAAACTCATAGAGCATTAATCGAACAATATATCAATAGCAAAGATGGCGTTGTAGCCCTTGACGCCCCCGACAGAGCGTGGTACGCACAACCTTTCACACTCGACCTTGAGGCCGAGTATCTCACCGGATGGACTTCCCAACATATGGCGGCCTACTACGGTGGGGAGCAACTACAATGGATGTCTACATCATTATACGATGCACTTTCACACCCCCAACTGTTATTTGACGAGAACAACAGAGTGGCCGGCAACAATAATCTATACACCACTCCACTCCTCGATGTTTATGTCGTAAAACCCAATACAGAGCAACCCGATTTGTTATGTTATACCTATAGTGAGGTTTCGTTCCACGATAATGTACCGTTACACGCCAAGATATTAAGAGCCATATATCCGGCACGTTATCCCACACAGGAGGTTCTACCCGCCTACTACACGACCTATTCATTACAAGAATATGGTACATATCTGTGTATAGAAAAAAATAAACACCGCAACGTTGTAACCATAAATCAATTATGAGTCGTAAAAGCAGTATAATCATCATTCTCTCGCTTGTGGCAATAGTTTTTTTCTGCCTCAACCTCTTTGTACCCTACTACGACGACGATATTTGGTATGCATTGCGATACATCCCCCACGAAACACTATCGCCTATCAGCAACTTTGGCGACATACTTCTATCGCAATACCATCACTATATGGGCGAGAATTCCCGTGCCATCATTCACATTGTATTGCAAAGCCTTTTGGCCGTTCTTCCCGAATGGGGATTTGACCTCGTGAATACCGGTATTTTCATACTGCTGATATGGTGCATAACTATATATTGCAAAAGAGAGAACGATCCCATCTCACCTCTCTCACTACTCATAATTGTTACTTGCATATATGGCCTTCTTCCCGATATGGATTATCTCTTTTATTGGGCTGCCGGCTCACTCAACTATATGTGGACTTCAGTAGCTACAATGGCATTTCTGATACTATGGAAGCGAATTACCAAAGAAAATACACCTATCACAACATACACGTGGCTATATGCCATCGCCACTTTCTGCTGCGCCTTTACTCACGAAGCCTTTGCCCTGCCTGTTGGTGCCGGTGTGCTCATCTATATGTTATGTCACCATCGCCTCATTCGATTTAACAGCATCACCATCATCGCTCTTGCGTATGGATTGGGATGTCTAGCCATACTTATTGCTCCGGGACTTGAAAATAAATCGCAAACCATAGGTTACGAATCGATAAGTGACTACATCTCACAACTCATCACGACTCTACGCGTTGTCAAAGTATTACCAATATGTATAATAATAGCTCTGATAAGCATTCTGAAAAAGACGTGGCGCAATAACCTCGGGAGATACATTCGAGAGAACTATCTACTCATCATCATTGCATCGGTAGCATTCATATTTGTAGCCACATTGCGAGCCGGAGCTCTACACGGACGCATATATTATGCATCAGAATTCTTCTGGATGCTCGTAATACTTACCTATCTTCATCAGTCTATCGATTTACTACACTGCAAATACAGCCGTTGTGCAACGATTGTTCTGGGCATAGGTCTCATTGCTTGGTGTATATATATTCTTCCACAAGCGCACAAAGTTGGCCGACAACACCACGCACTATTCAGCAACTACACAAGCGATAATGATGGTATTATATATCTGCCATCATCCGATGCACCTATCTTAACACAGAATTGGATTATGGACTTACACAAGTATTATTATATAAGTCCGGAATCGGAGTGGCGAGCTTTTGTCATCCCATTGGAACACCTCAAAGACACGTTGACAATACCCGACACCTTGCTGATGCGCACCCCTCTTACGCTTCAATATGTACTATATGACAAGTATATTCAGATACTACCAGAAGAGCTACGACCTGCGATAGAACAACCCGAACAATTCTTTACCACAACTCATAAGATAGCGGGAGACAACCCTTTCTATGGTGTTGACAACGGCCGATACGTTATTACTCCTTTCGACAGTATTGCCCACGACGAACAATGGCAATGGATATATCATCCGTCATCTTGGCGTGAGCCTTCGGCCTCTTTGGCCGGTACAATCAAACGACTGATTGCTCCGGGCACTCTACCTTCTAGCGAGCCGATACAATTCCCCGACACCGTAACTCTACCCTCGCAAGAACGTTATCTCATTATCCTCAAACCACCATATCGCACTGTCAAAGCCATTGACAGGGTACAATAAGCATTATACACAGATAAACACCGACCGATATCCGGTCATAGAAACCAATACATTCTTCAAGAGACACAAATATGAAAATGGCATAAACCGGAGTACAAGGCTACAACTTGCCATTATCGGCAAAGCTATAATATTGACCATCACACACAATGATATGGTCAACCACGATTATATCCATCAATCGTGCAGCCTCGGCAATACGTTTGGTAACAACCTCATCTTCTCGACTGGGTCGACACGTTCCCGATGGATGATTGTGACACAATATAATAGAGGCCGCCAGATTTTGGATAGCTTCGCGTAGGATTATCTTTGTATCGACAACTGTCGATCCAGTCCCCCCTTTGCTTACCATAACAGTATCGACCACACGACCGGCGCGATTGAGCAATACAGCCCAAAATTCCTCGTGGGGCAAGTCGACCAATTTTTGTCTCATATAGTCATACGCCTTGGCACTGGTGTTGAGAAGAGGTCTCTCAGGCAACTCTTCTTCTCGTCGACGACGGCCAAGCTCCATAGCCGCAATAATGGTTATGGCCTTAGCTTCACCTATTCCTTTATAACTCATCAGTTCCTTAAGGTCGTATTTACCCAATCTATTGAGGTTATTGTCGGCCGCATTGAGAATACGTTGAGATAGTTCAATAGCGGTTTCCTCCGTGTTGCCCGAGCCTATAAGTATAGCCATCAACTCGGCATTACTCAATGCTCGCACACCGTGCATCATCATCTTCTCTCGAGGACGATCATCGACCGAAAGCTGAGTTATAGTAAGTTTTGCCATTACTTATAGAAACTATTCTTAAAGGCCTCAAATTCGTCTTTACCCAACACACATCGTTGCCACCACGCACGTAAGAAACCTGTACCGTAGCCCGTAAGTTGCACAAACGATGCAGCTACCGACAATGCACCAATCGCAAAACTACGATTCTGAACAGAAGCATCAACAAATATAACCACAATAAAAAGCCCCAACAGAGAGGACAACCAAGGAATAAACGGAGTACCCAACAGTAACAATATAACACCTATCGTAAACAATGCAGGCAACGAATGAACCAATTTGAGCGATTCGGGATACTTCTTATATAGATTGATGCGAGCAATACCCGAATTATGCACCTGCTTAAAAAACTTACGCAAGTCGGTACGACGCTTGTGCCAAACCCACGCTTCGGGGAAAAGCCGACATTTGTATCCGCCCTTAAATATGCGAATACTGAAGTCGATATCTTCACCAAAACGCATCTTTGAGAATCCTCCTAATGCTTTATATACGTCGGCACGAATACCCATATTGAAACTACGAGGATAGAATTTATCGAGCTTTTTCTTTCCACCACGTATACCACCGGTAGTAAAGAATGAAGTCATCGCATAATTGATAGCCTTCTGCGTGCGAGTAAAAGAGTCGTGAGCTCGGTCGGGCCCTCCAAAGGCATCGGCAGGAGCCGCTTGCAACTCGGCTTTTACAGCATCCAAATATCCCTCGGGAATAATACAATCGGAGTCGAGCACAATAAGATACTCGCCCGTAGCTCTCTCTGCACCATAATTGCGCGATTGTCCGGGACCCGAGTTAGGCTTGTTGTAATAGCGTATATCCAATCGGTCTCTATACGACTCGACAACTTGGTCGCAAGGCACTTGCGAGCCATCCTCAACAACAACAACCTCAAAGTCTTTGCAACGTTGCAAGGTAAGACTATCGAGCAACTCTCTCACCTCATCAGGGCGATTATAAACCGGAATAATCAGCGAAAAATAGGCCATAAGTCACATTTCATTATTTCACGACATCGATATACAGCATACTCTATACCAGATAATAGAATATCACCTTTCTTCACGACAAAGGTAATATCTTTTTTATCAAAAGCAATATATCGAATATAAAAAGGGACTCTGTTATCAAACAAAGTCCCATCTATCATTACATTAATTTAAAATCAATTGGCAGCAGTAGTATCGGCAGCAGCTTCAGTTGCCACAGCCTCAGAGCTTTCGCCCTTACTTTGCTTGTTAAGACCCTCAATAATGTCGTGAGTAATGTCGTAAGCAGCATCGATATAAAGAGTTGCGGCACGATCTAGGATAGCTTCATAACCTGCCACTTTGTTATACTCGATGATATAGGCACGGATAGAATCCGAAAGATCTTTCATCATTTGTTGTTGAGCTTGCAAGTTCTCTTGGTCGATAGTAGCAGCATCTTGCTGCAACTTGGCCTCTTCTTGCAACAAAGCCTGATACTGTTGCTCGGCACTGCTTTGCGAAAGGAAAGCATTGTTTTGAACCTTGCGTTGGAATTCCTCTTGACGTTTTCTCAACGATGCAAGACGCGAGTTGAGATTGGCACGGTCATTTTCCATCTTGTCAACCAATTGTTGTTCTAGCTCACGAGCATAGTCATAATGAGCTATCAATGTATCAAGGTCAACATAAGCAATGGGGAGTCTTTGACGTAGGCTGTCGGGTGTACTCATACCGGCAAATTCGGCTGTATTTTTATTGCTACAAGAAGTAAGTGATGCCAATACAGCCACTAGTACAATCGCAAAAAATGCGTAAAAGTGTTTTCTCATAATTTCAATTATATTCTATTTTTGATTTGTTTCATCTGTTAAATAATCTTGAAGCGTTTTGCGATTTCTATCACGAGCATCGGTAGATACCGCACACGAAATACCTTTACGTTGCATCTCCTTATTGGCACTAATATGCATATCGGGGAACTTACCTCCTTTCACAAAGAAGACTTTTATACCCAATAATAGCACTACAACAGCAATTATTACAATCGTAATGAGTATTGTTTTCAACATTATTATTATATTTGTGGTGCAAATATAGGAACAAGAAATATTATGACCACCATTTTGAGTGGTATATTTTGATAAAACCACTAGAAAAACCTTAAAAATTAACATAAATTTTCCCACGATTACACTCATTAGCGTTCGCGGGATAACAAAAAGTAATTCTACAATGAAAGTAAAAGACCTAAAACCGGCGTTGGTATGGGAAATTTTCGACGCCATTACACAAGTACCCCGTCCCTCAAAAAAGGAGGAAAAAATCCGTGCATATCTTTTGGACTTTGCGCACAAACACAACCTTGAAGTTGCAACCGACGAAATAGGCAACGTGGTAATGACTGTACCCGCAACACCGGGATGCGAAAATGCACCTACTGTTATCTTGCAAGCTCATATGGATATGGTGTGCGAGAAAAACAGCGATGTACAACTCGACTTTGAAAATGATCCTATCGAAACATATATCGATGGCGAGTGGGTTCGCGCTCGTGGTACTACCCTCGGAGCCGACAATGGTATCGGTATGGCTGCTGCTATGGCAGTGCTTATCAACCCCGAGGCACGTCACGGCCGCCTACAAGCACTCTTTACAGTAGACGAAGAGACCGGTCTCACCGGTGCCAACAATCTCGATGGCAAACTCATTGATGGCGACATCCTCCTCAACCTCGACTCGGAAGACGATGCTCAAATCTTTATCGGTTGTGCCGGTGGTATAGATACTACTTCGACTTTCACATATACCGAGCAAGCTGCTCCTCAAGACTACTACTATGCCACATTGCGCATTAAGGGCTTGAA
Organism: uncultured Porphyromonadaceae bacterium; assembly: GCA_937891845.1. Classification (GTDB taxonomy): domain Bacteria; phylum Bacteroidota; class Bacteroidia; order Bacteroidales; family Barnesiellaceae_A; genus Barnesiella_A. The sequence goes on from CALATP010000061.1 coordinate 31,572, forward strand.
CGGAGGTCACTCGGGTGGTGACATTCACCACGGTCGTGGTAATGCCAACAAGATATTGGCTCGCTTCTTGTGGAACGCAATGAAGAAGTATGATGTAAAATTGGCCACTATCGATGGCGGTAACTTGCGCAATGCTATTCCTCGCGAAGCTATGGCTGTTGTAGGTGTTCCTATGAAGGAAAAAGAAAATCTCCGCGTAGACTTCAACTGCCATATCGCAATGGTTGAAGACGAACTTCGCGGTGTAGATGCACTCACCGGCTCGGGTATGGAAACTGCCGATATGCCCGCCACCTGCATCGATGACAAAACTGCTCACAACCTCATCTCGGCTCTCTACGCTGCACCTCACGGTGTAATAGCAATGAGTCGCGAGCTTCCCGGATTGGTACAAACATCTACCAACCTTGCTTCGGTAAAAATGCGCGAAAATAATACCATCGTAGTTGCTACCAGCCAACGTAGCTCGGTAGAGAGTGAAAAGCACGACATTGCCAACCAAATCGAAGATCTATTTGCTATGGCAGGCGCTGTTCCCGCTCACGGTGAAGGATATCCCGGATGGAAACCCAATATGCAATCGGCTATCAAAGACATTGCTGTTGAGGCATACGAAGAGTTGTTCAACGTAACTCCCGAAATTCTTGCTATCCACGCAGGTCTTGAGTGTGGCTTGTTCCTCACCAAGTATCCTCACCTCGATATGATTTCATTCGGCCCTACATTGCGCGATGTTCACTCTCCCGACGAGCGTATGCACATCCCCGCCGTAGAGAAATTCTGGTTGCACCTTCTTCGCATCCTCGAAAAGGTGGCCGATATGAAAAAATAATATCGAATAGACCTATAAAAAAAGGCGGTGAGTTGTTCACCGCCTTTTTTATATTTATAAGGTTGCGCATTACCATTTTCATTACAACACTATCAAGCACACACAATTCTACGAGTATGAGAATATAAGTAATTATCAACTACACTCCAACCCTTGTATAGTAGACATATAAATAAAAAAAGCCGAGACATCTATCTGAGATATCTCGGAAATTCTTTTCAAGCATCAGCATCAGTTGGCTACATAACTGCCCAACTCGCCTTGCAACTTAGGTACATAATTGTACGAACGAGCAAATTGCATTATGGCACTGAGTGTAGAGGGTCGAGCGTGCAACTCTGCTGTGCGATTTCGTGAAGATTTAATAGTTACAGGTGTAGAGTTTTTCTTCATAGGCTTTTGCAATTACAAGTTATACCTATATAACGCAAAGACCTGTACTTTTATTACACGAAAAACTTTTTTTTCAAAGAAAAAATTACAACAAGTCTTACAATGTAAGTGCAATATTGTATTGCTCGGCCATACGGCGTATGTTGAGGATGGCATAACGCATACGACCCAACGCGGTATTGATACTTACGTTGGTAAGGTCGGCAATCTCTTTAAAACTCAAATCTTTATAGTATCGCAGCTCTATTACCTCGCGTTGATTGTCGGGCAATGCGGCTACAAGACGGCGTATATCGTTATTGATTTGGTCTTGCACCAATGCATCTTCTATTGTACCCTCACTCAACTCTTTACGATTGAATATGTCCAAACTGTCATCATCACTATTGATACAATTCTCGACACGTTCTTGACGATAATTGTCAATAATAAGATTGTGTGCTATGCGGGTTATCCACGAAACAAAACGTCCGTTGCCCGTATAGCGACCTTGACGAATAGTCATAATTGCCTTTACAAATGTCTCTTGAAAGACATCATTGGCACGATCTTCGTCCTTAACAATATAATATATGTACGAATAGATTTTCGACTCGTGTCTTTTAAGCAGGACATCGAATGCTTCACTATTGCCATTGGCATACCGTGCAACTAGTTCGTCGTCGGTATAACTAAACAAATTGTTCATTTACTCTACTATTTTGCGTTTAAATAAGAGTAATTTTGGTCAATAGGCATTCAATTTTAAAAGTTAATAAGTCGGTTTGTTTTTAGAATAGATTGCAAATAACGATTATTTTTTGCTAATAGCGAAATTTTTTTTAAAGAAAATGACCAAACAATGCGTTTTTTAACAGTTTTAACAAAATATTTTTTCGCGTTACAGTAATAACAACCTTTCTTTTTCGTTGCACAACTTATTATTTCCACAACAAAACAATTCTATACATCATCTTTTTTCGTAACTTCGCATCAGGCTATCACATTATGCACAACAATACTCGTTACACCATCCATCACGTTCCTTTCTTGCGGTTGCTATTACCGCTGGTAGCAGGTATTGTGTGCTACAGCATATACGACAATAGCATTACAATTATTATATGTGGATGCACGGCTTTGATTGCAGGAATAGCCGCTTGGATGACTCGACTCGATGGCACATCGGTCATTCATCGCAATTTGTTTTCAGTCTTCGTGTTTGCAACAATGATGTGTGCAGGAATGATTACATACAATTATCATATTCCCCGATACACCATCCCCGCAACAGACAGCCAAACGATTGCAATTGCTCGCATTGAAGAGTGTCCTACCGAAAGAAAATATACCTACAATCTACGTGCCACAATTATAGCCTTGAACGATAGCAGCCAAAACACGTCTACTTGTCACATTCCCATATTATTAAACATACACAAGTCATACACAGCATCGGCACTGCAAGGAGGCGATTTGATACTATTCACCCCCTCATTGCAACGTATCGAATCATCGGTTATACCACACACATTTGACTACGCTCGATATATGGCACGACAAGGCATTTTATATCGCCAATATTTACCCGACGATACTTGGCAGCTATGCTCTTATACACTCACACCTTCTATCAAACAATATGCCCAACGTACACAAGAAGCGTGTATTGCTCTCTTGCGCCAGTGTAATCTATCGGAAGAAAATACCGCTCTGCTTTCGGCACTGTTGTGGGGATATAAAGGCGACATACCCGATTCTATACGTGATTATTTCTCGGCATCGGGACTCTCTCACATATTGGCGGTAAGTGGATTACATACCGGTATCATTGCATTCTTGATATGGCTTTTTCTCTATCCATTACGCTACACCGAACTGCGCCGCTTGATACCCCTATTCACAATGCTTGTTCTATGGATATATGCTTTTATAACCGGTCTGTCACCATCGGTGGTAAGAGCCTGCATTATGGCTTCGTTTATCGCTATGGCAGCCCTCCTCAACCTTCAAAACACATCACTCAACGCCCTATTCGGTTCGGCGGTAATAGTTCTGTTATTCTCGCCTATGCAACTGTATGACGTAGGTTTCCAGCTGAGTTACGTTGCCGTTGCCGGAATAATTCTCTTATCCCCCTACTTCGATATCGGCAACTACACAAGCATCCGCCATCCATCCCTGCAATTTATATCGGGAATACTATCGGTATCTCTAGCAGCACAGCTATCCACCACCCTATTGGCCGCCTACTATTTCCATTATATTCCGTTATGGGGCATCGTATCCAATATTCTTCTGGTTCCGCTCCTACCGTTATTGATGTCGCTTGCACTATTATTACAGGCACTCTTCTCGCTAGGCATTACTCCCTCGGCACTGAAAGCAATAGTAGAAGGTCTCTCCGACATCCTTATCAATGGGGCAAGCGCGATAGCCTCGCTACCTATCGGGACACTCGAACAGGTGTGGATACCACTCCCCACGCTTTTACTATACGGCATTATAATAGGTGCTGTATGGTACGGATTATCACGCAAGAAACTTGGCACGATTGTCGTAGTTCTTGCCGCTATGGCTATTATATTGGCAATAAATATTTATCAAACATTACAACCCGGTGACAGCAAGATTATCTTATCAGACGAACAAAATTGCGCCACAATACAACTCTCCGATGCCTCGCATCATTGCTACATTATAACAACCGATAACAGCGGTGGCTTACCACGTAGTGGCAACGAATGGCGCATCAAGGAACGGTTCGACACACATTTTATTACTCAAGGCGATACAATTTCCACAACCAATATTTATATAGCACTTCCATTCATTCAATATTATGGGTCACGCCTCGTATGGGTAGATGACAATATATGGCGATACTGCCACACAACCTGCCCCATCGATATAGATTATGCCATCATAACCGAAAAATACAATGGCAAAATATCACATCTGACAGCAACTCTCAACATCAAAAACATAGTACTTGCATCCAGCCTCTACCCATCAAAAGCCACACGTCTGCAAGAAGAGTGTACCAATATGGGCATCACTTGCTACAACACCGTTCCCGATAGAATATGGATGATCGACAGCCAAGACATTGAAAGATAGAAATACAACCTTGTTATATAATAACTATTAAGAACTATAATTTTTTGGAACAAACTTTTCGCAGTGACAAAAAAATACCATACATTTGCAAATAATCTTGAAAACCTGAAGAAACTATTAACTTAAACCATACAACAATGACAAAAAAACTACTTCTCAGCCTTGCTGTAACACTTGCAGGAAGTGTAGCGATGGCAGCTTTACATCCCGTTCAGTTTATGAACAAAGAGTTTATCAAGCAAAACTTCACACCCACAGTTGAGCAAACAGACAAAGTACACACACAATCGGTTGTACGCGCTAAAGCCACCGACACTCAAGTATTCTTTGAAGACTTTGAGACATTCAACACAACAACAATGTTACCCGAAGGATGGGTTGTATTCGACAACCTCGATAATGCCATAACCACAGCCAACATTATAGAATCTACCTCGGGTTATTATACTGCTTTTTCAGGCAACAACGGTCTATCATCAATGTACAACGATGATGCTTCTCGCGACGGATGGGCTATCGCTCCGGGTATAACACTCGAAGGCGGTCATACCTATCACTTTGGTATCTACGCATTCTGTATGGGTTATAACAAGGTTGTTGACGAATGGACAATGACCATCGGTACAGCCCAAACCATAGAAGCTCAAAACACAATCATCATCGACCACTCAGGCTCTAACGCCACTCAAGACGAAGATTGGATTTTGTGTAGCGGCACATTTACTCCGGCCACTACCGGTACATATTATCTTGCTATCCACCACTGCACTGAAACTCCCGGTGGTAACATTGCAATGTGGGACTACATCCAAGTAGATAGCGACCACATCAGAATTCTTCCCGAAGGTTCTTTGTTCTCTAAAGGTGGTCTATGGTCAATGGACGGACACTTTGCCGATGAAAATGGCAATATAGAAAGCTATCGTGCTTACATCCAAGATGGCGAGACTTTCCAATACGGATGTGCAGGAACAAACATCGAGAGCCTTCTTTGGGACTTTGGCCCCTACGCCACTACTCCCGACTATGAAGTAGCTCAACCCATCGTAACACACAACTTCCCCAACAATACAGACGAGGTTTACAATGACGTTATCCTCACAATGATAAATGCCGACGGTGAGTCTTTTGCAATGCGTGAATTCTTCCTCAACCGCATCGGTAACAACGAAACATATAGCGACTTCGTCGGTAATATCCGTCCCGAAGATGGTTTCTACCTCTACGGTGCCGGCAGTAGCGGTTACGATGCATTGAGTGGTCTTAACTCATATTACACTCGCCTTGCCGAACGTTTTGTAGTGCCCAGCGATGTAAATGTAACCATCAGCGGTGCTTATATGATACCCTTGTATTACAATATGTCGGTTATCAACCGCAAGAAAGATGTAACAATCAAAGTTCTTTTGGCCGATGCCAACAACAACCCCGGTGAGGTTGTCTATATGGAAAGTTTGAAATTGGAAAATGTTTTTGGTTCTCAAGCATTCCAAGGCTCTACTTTGGCCGGTATTCCCTTCACTGAAGAGGTAAAAGTCAAAGGCACATTCTTTATCGAAATAGAATTCCCCGAAGGCATAAGCATCGGTTCAAACAACCACCTATTCCTTGCAACAACCAGCGCACGTTCGTTTGAGGGTGACAACTCATCATTCTTCTACAACGCAACAGCCACTAGCGAAGCAGAAGAGGGCTGGTACAGTGCTACCGACTATTATGGCGCAGGCATCTCTACTGCCATCTTCCCTCTTGTTACATTCCACGACATTTCAGCTGTCAGCGCACCTCAAGTAAGCGACTGCACAGTATTTGTCAATGGCAATGAACTCAATGTTGTCAATGCTCCTAATGGTAGTGACATCGTTGTTACCGATTTAACCGGTCGCGTTGTATTGGTTGCACAAGCCAACACTGTCAAAACAACCATCAACACAGGCCTCAATGCCGGTATCTACATTGTTACTGTAAACGGCAATTCGACCAAAGTAGCCATCAGATAATCAATATCCTTGATGATACACACAAAAAGCCATCGTGCCGCGGCACGATGGCTTTTTGTGTATTGGTATTAATATCGGAACTACACTGTACTGATTTGAGACAAAAGCACTCCCAATATTATATTCCTAGTTATTCATCAAGCAATCCGGGACGCAATCGTCTAGTACGTTCTACAGCCTGTTCGTGTTTCCACTCATCAATCTTGCGTTGATGCCCCGACAACAGCACATCCGGCACTTTCCAGCCCTTGTATTCGGCCGGACGTGTATATACCGGAGGAGCCAACAGGTTATCTTGAAAAGAATCACTCAATGCCGACTGCTCATCGCCAATAGCTCCGGGAATGAGTCGCACAATTGCATCAGCAATGATAGCTGCCGGCATCTCACCACCCGTCAGCACATAATCGCCAATCGATATTTCACGGGTTACAAGATGCTCTCGTATACGATAATCTATACCTTTATAATGTCCGCACAATATAATGATATTCTCGAGCATCGATAATGAATTGGCCATAGGCTGATCAAACAAATCACCATCGGGCGAGGTAAAAATCACCTCGTCATAGTGTCGCTGCTCTTTGAGAAATGATATAGCACGATCTACCGGCTCTATCTGCATAACCATACCAGCCTCACCACCAAAGGGATAATCATCAACGCGACGATGCTTATCGAGCGTAAAATCTCGCAAGTTATGCACAACAATCTCTGCCAACCCTTTGTCTTGAGCACGCTTGAGAATAGAGTTATTCAATGGGCCATCAAGCAACTCGGGCAATACGGTAATAATGTCTATGCGCATATAGTGAATGCTATTGAAATAATTCTATAACAACATTCCGTCAGCCACCTCTTTGGCGCGTTCTTCACCGCAGGATTGAGCTACAATCGACAAAGCAAATGCAGTGGCCGAAGCAGGACCGTTTGCAGTGGTAATATTCTCATCGACCGAACAACGCTCTCCGGTAACAATTGCGCCTTCCAAGTTATGTTCAAAACCCGGATAACAAGTAGCACGACGACCATTGAGTAAGCCCAACATACCTAGAATTGAGGGAGATGCACAAATGGCAGCTGTCAGGCCACCCTTCTCTACGTGCGACTTGATGAGGTTGCACAATGGACGACTGGCGGCCAAATTGGTCATACCCGGCATTCCCCCCGGCAATATCAGCCACTCTACCTCATCAAAAGTTATATCTTGAGCCAAAGCATCGGCAACAACAGGTATACCGTGCGCACCTGTAACAACAGACTTTTCGTTGACCGACAATGTCACCAACGGCATCTCAGCACGACGCATTACATCTACAACTGTCAAAGCCTCGATTTCTTCAAATCCGTCGGCAAGAAAAAGATACGATTTCTTCATACGCTTTCGTTTTTAAGGTTCATATCACTATTGCAAAACACCCCCTTTACATATCCATATATTACAAAAGGGGCACACTCTCGCAATTTATCTAGCAAATATAATAAATCGCTCAAGCCTATCAAAATATTATGCACAAGTTTTTTCTTTTTTAGCATCATCAAGTAATAAAAAGACCCTTCGACCCCAATCTTTATATAAAAACCAATCAAATAACACTTGCAACATACATACCCAAACAAGAATGGCAAATAATAACATTGCGATTACAAACACCAGCCCGACAACTTCACGATATAACAGACCATCAAAACATCCTTTACACATTCCTTGCAGGTATAAGAAATTTAGTCAATTTTTATCGATAAAAAGAGTGAAATATTTAATTATCTAGAAAAACTTTTTTGTAACTTTGCGAGGATTTATAGTGTAGACCACAAAACTTATACTATAAAAAACACAAAAAACGAACAAACAAAGCCAACTAGCAATATGAATTCAGCTCTATTTGTAACCATCTTGGTTACTGCTATTGTAATGGTAGGAGCAGCGCTACTGATAGCGTGGTTATTAGCTCCGCGTTCATTCAATCCACAAAAAGGCGAAGCATACGAGTGCGGTATTCCCACACGAGGAACCTCTTGGATGCAATTCAAAGCCGGTTATTATCTCTTTGCCATTCTCTACTTGATGTTCGATGTAGAAACAGTATTCTTGTTTCCTTGGGCAACAGTATTGAAAGAAGTAGGTGCCGTAGGTCTTATGAGCATCGCCTTCTTTATGGTAATTCTTGTATTAGGACTTGTATATGCTTGGAAGAAAGGAGCATTGGAATGGAAATAAAGAAATCGCAAATCAAAGCAATGGCTTACGAGGACTTCAAAGACAATGAGTCTCTCGAACAAATGGTAGAAGAATTGAATGCTGCCGGTACAAATGTTGTCGTAGGCGTTTTTGACGACATCATCAACTGGGGTCGTTCCAACTCGGTATGGCCTTTGGCATTTGCCACAAGTTGCTGTGGTATCGAGTTTATGTCAGTAGCTGCAGCACGTCACGATATGGCTCGATTTGGATTTGAGGTAACTCGTAACTCTCCACGTCAGGCCGACTTCCTAATGGTTGCCGGTACAATTGTACACCGTATGGCACCCATCCTCAAGCGCGTATACGACCAATTAGCCGAGCCTAAATATGTAATTGCCACAGGAGCGTGCGCAGTATCAGGTGGCCCATTCCGCAACTCATATCACACAGTACCCGGTATCGATCAAATCATTCCTGTCGATGTGTATGTACCCGGATGCCCTCCCCGCCCCGAAGCAATGCTATATGGTATGATGCAATTACAACGTAAAATAAAAGTCGAAAACTTCTTTGGCGGAGTCAACCGCAAACAGAAAAGAGAAGATTTTTTCAAAGACAAAGAATAACGACCGCTCATAAAACAACAACAAAAACACATATAATATATAAATATATATATGGCAACCATCCAAGAAAAGATAAGCAAGCTCATCGACGAAGCCCAATTTGCTGAAGAACAAGTACTGGAAGTAAGAGTTCCCGACGCACAGTGGCACAAGCTGGCACAAGCCCTATATAACGACCAAGAAACGCCCTACGACTATCTGACCACTATCGTAGGTATGGATTGGGGCGAGACATTGGGCTGTCTTTATTACCTCGAATCGACCCGCACCGGTGATCGTTTGTGTGTACGTGTAGAGACTACCGACCGAGAGAAACCAATGTTGCATTCGGTAGCCGACTTGTGGGAATCGGCCAATTTCTTTGAGCGCGAAGTATATGACTTTTTCGGTATCATATTTATCAACCACCCCGATATGCGTCGTCTGTTTTTGCGTCGCGACTGGGTAGGTCATCCCTTACGCAAGGATTATGATGCCAGCCCCGAAGTCAACCCCGTAAGACTACATCACGAAGAGGCTTACGACACAACAGTATCGTATGTAGAGCAACCCGATGGCTCTATCAAAAAGACCAAACCGGTAATCTTTGCACCCGACGATTATGTAGTCAACATAGGTCCGCAACACCCCTCTACTCACGGTGTATTGCGTCTACGTTGCTCACTCGATGGCGAGTTTATCAAGAAGGTTGACCCCTACTGCGGCTACATACATCGCGGTATAGAAAAGATGAGTGAGTCACTTACTTATCCTCAAACATTGCACTTTACCGACCGTCTCGACTATCTCTCGGCAATGCAAAACCGCCACGCATTATGTATGTGTATTGAAGATGCAATGCAAGTAGAGATACCCGAACGTGCCCAATACATTCGTACCATCAATGATGAGTTGATGCGTATTTCATCACACTTGCTCTTCTGGGGAACATTCTGCAACGACTTGGGTAGTACCACTGCGCTCATATACGGTTTCCGCGAGCGTGAAATGGTACTCGATATACTCGAAGAAACTACCGGAGCCCGTATGTCGTTCCACTACAACAAGATAGGTGGTGTAATGCACGATATTCACCCCGATTATCAACGCAAAATCAAAGAGTTCTGCAAGATAATGCCCGAGCGCCTCAAAGAGTACCACCGTTTCTTTACAGGCAACGTAATTGCGCAAGGTCGTATGCACGGCATCAGTGTAATATCGAAAGAACGCTGTATAGCACACTCTATGACCGGACCGTCGGGACGTGCATCGGGTTGGGCTTGCGACGTGCGTAAACGTATACCTTACGCACTGTATGACAAAGTAGAATTTGACGAAGTATTACGCACCGAAGGCGATATATACGCTCGCTATATGGTACGTATGGACGAGATATTACAATCAATCCGCATCATCGAGCAACTAGTCGACAATATACCCGAAGGACCTATTGCCGAGAAGATGAAACCAATCATCAAGTTGCCGGAGGGTCATTGGTTCCGCCAAGTAGAAGCCAGTCGTGGTGCTTTCGGTGTATACATCGAAAGTCGCGGAGACAAATATCCCTATCGTCTCAAACTCAACTCTCAGGGTATGATGCTTGTAGCATCGCTAGATGAAGTGTGCCGAGGTGGAAAAATTGCCGACCTTATAGCCGGTGGTGGTTCACTCGACTACGTTATCCCCGACATTGACCGTTAATAGCAAACACAAACAAACGAAACGATATGTACGATTTTTCGAATATTACAACGTGGATTCACAACCTCTTGATGAGTTTCTTGCCCGAATGGGCTACTCTTCTCATAGAGTTTGTGCTTATAGGCGTAGCAATACTAGCCCTCTACTGTATTCTAGCCCTCTTCCTCATCTACTTTGAACGCCGCGTAGCCGGTGCATTCCAATGTCGCCTAGGCCCCAATCGTGTAGGTCCTTTCGGTGTATTCCAAAGTATTGCCGATATGCTCAAGATACTAATCAAAGAGCTTATCTATCTGAAGAATATCGATCACTTCTTATTCAACCTCGCCCCATTCTTTGTATTGGTAGCATCAATGTTGACATTTGCTTGTCTGCCTTGGGGTAATGGCTTACAAGTCATCAACTACGACGTAGGTGTGTTCTTTATGTTGGCCGTCTCGGGCTTGGGTATCATCGGTGTACTCTTGGCCGGTTGGTCATCAAACAGCAAATATACCGTAATCGGTGCTATGCGTGCCGGTGCACAAATGATTAGCTACGAGTTATCAATAGGTATGTCTATACTCACCATCGTAGCCATCTCGGGTACAATGTCGGTAACAGGCATTGTAGAAGCACAACAAGATGCTTGGTTCTTGTTCAAAGGCCACATCCCTGCACTCATAGCCTTCATCATATATTTGGTAGCCGGCTCAGCCGAGATCAACCGCGGTCCATTCGATATGGCCGAGGCCGAGAGTGAGCTTACTGCCGGTTATCACACCGAGTATTCGGGTATTCACTTTGGTTTCTACTACTTGGCCGAGTACCTCAACCTCTTTATTATGGGAGGTATTGCCACAACACTCTTCTTGGGAGGATGGATGCCGTTGCACATACCCGGTTGGGAAGCATTCAATAACATTATGGACTACATCCCCTCAATAATTTGGTTCTTGGGCAAGAGTATCGTAGTCGTGTGGATAAGTATGTGGTTCCGTTGGACTTTCCCCCGCTTGCGTATCGACCAACTACTCAATCTTGAGTGGAAATATCTACTTCCCATCAGCCTTGTAAACCTCGCTATTATGAGTGTAGTAGTAGCCCTTGGTTGGCATTTTTAAATAGAACAAATAGAATAAATAACCTTAAAATAACAAGCTAAAACTATGAGCGAAAAGTTTGGCTATATCACACAAGTAATCGGCCCTGTTGTCGACGTTACCTTTGAAGGTGAAGGCAACACCATACCTCCTATTTACGCAGCTCTCAAGATAGAGCGTCAAAACGAAAAAGACTTGCTTGTAGAAGTAGAGCAACACATCGGTGAAAATACAGTGCGTTGTGTGGCAATGGACTCTACCGACGGTCTTACCAGAGGTATGAAAGTAATAAATCTGGGTCGCCCGCTATCAATGCCAACCGGTGAACAAGTAAAAGGACGCTTGATGAACGTGATGGGCGAGGCCATCGACCACCTTCCCGAGCTGGATTATACAAATGTAAAATCTATACATCAAGAAGCTCCCGCTTTTGATGAGTTGACAGTAAGTACCGAATTCCTCTTCACAGGTATCAAGGTTATAGACCTTCTCGAGCCCTACTCTCGTGGTGGTAAGATTGGTCTATTCGGTGGAGCCGGAGTAGGAAAGACTGTGCTTATTATGGAGATGATTAACAATATAGCCAAGGGTCACAACGGTTTCTCGGTATTTGCAGGCGTAGGAGAACGCACCCGCGAAGGTAACGACTTGCTGCGCGAGATGATCGAGTCGGGCGTAATGTCATACGGAGAGAAGTTTGCCGAAGGTATGGAACGTGGCGAATGGAACCTCGAAGACGTAGATATGAAGAGTGTCAACAACTCACAAGCCACACTGGTATTCGGTCAGATGAACGAGCCTCCCGGTGCACGTTTGCGTGTAGCCTTGGCCGGTCTTACAGTAGCCGAGCAGTTCCGCGATGCCGATGGTGGAGGTAAAGAGATATTGCTCTTCATCGACAACATATTCCGTTTCACACAAGCCGGTTCGGAGGTTTCGGCACTCTTGGGTCGTATGCCCTCGGCCGTAGGTTATCAACCTACACTTGCATCGGAAATGGGTAAATTGCAAGAACGTATTACATCGACCAAACAAGGTGCAATCACCTCGGTACAAGCTATCTACGTACCCGCCGACGATTTGACCGACCCTGCACCCGCAACAACATTCAGCTTCTTGGATGCAACAACCGTATTGAGCCGTAAAATTTCGGAGTTGGGTATTTACCCTGCAGTAGACCCCTTGGAGTCGACATCACGTATTCTCGACCCGCTCATTGTCGGTGAAGAGCACTACAATACAGCACAAGAAGTGAAACACCTCTTGCAGAAGTACAACGAGCTACAAGATATTATTGCCATCCTTGGTATCGACGAGTTGTCGGATCAAGACAAGTTGGTAGTAAGCCGAGCTCGTCGCGCACAACGCTTCCTCTCACAACCGTTCCACGTAGCCGAGCAATTTACCGGTCTGCCCGGTGTAATGGTGCCTCTTGAAGAGACAATACGCGGCTTCAAGATGATTTTGAGCGGTGAGATGGATCAATATCCCGAACAAGCATTCCTCAACGTAGGAACAATTGACGAGGCTATTGCCAAGGGTAAGAAAATGCTCGAACAAGCCAAAGCGAACTAATAACTGCTATGAGACTCGAAATAATATCTTCGGAAAAAACACTCTTCGACGGAGAGGTTGAGTTGGTAACACTACCCGGCACAAAGGGCTCGTTTACCGTACTCAATAACCACGCCTCATTGGTATCTACTTTGCAAAAAGGCAAAATAGAATACGAAGCAAAAGGTGTGCGTCATTCCGTAGAGACAAGTGGCGGATTTGTAGACATAGATAACAACCGCATAGCGGTGTGCATCTATTAACCCCGGGGCAATATAATCCCCAAAACAAGAATAACAATCAATGAAAAAGCACTCGATACTAATAATAAGCATCACACTCATCGTTCTTGCAGCGGCAGCAAGCATCGCCTTGTTTGACCATTCGCATCACGATGAGAATGCCAAGTTCGATGCCAAAGAGACAATCTTCGACCACTTGGTTGACCACTACAGCTGGGAAGTGCCTTTTTCGCACAGCCATAAGATACCATTGCCCATTATCGTGCGCGATTGTGATGGTGGCTGGCACTGCTTTATGTCGAGCAAGGTAGAACACGGTGAAACCTACGATGGATTCAGAATAGGCACCGAAGAAGAAGGTTTTGACGGCAAGATAGTAGGTGTCAATGCAGCAGGCGAAGTATATCGTCCCCTTGATATTTCCATTACCAAGAATGTTGCCGCACTATTCATCACCGTTATTGTTGTGTGCCTATGTATCTTCCCACTAGTAAGATGGTACAAGAATAATGGCAAGAAAGCGCCACGTGGCTTTGTAGGAGCAATAGAGATGCTCACTTGTATGATATACGACGATGTTATCAAGTCTATTCTTGGTCCTGAAAAGGGTCGTCGTTTTGCACCCTACTTGCTCACAGCGTTCTACTTTATCTTCATCTCCAACCTAATGGGTTTGATGGTAATCTTCCCCGCAGGAGCAAACCTCACAGGCAACTTGGCAATTACGCTTACACTAGCTATATGCACATTCTTGGCAGTGAATATTTTCGGAACAAAGGAGTATTGGAAAGAAGTATTTTGGCCCGATGTACCAATGTTCTTGAAGTGCCCACTACCTATAATGCCCTTTATCGAGGTATTCGGTGTATTTACCAAGCCTATTGCCTTGATGGTGCGTCTCTTTGCCAATATGATGGGAGGACATATGATAGTACTTGTACTTCTGTCACTCATCTTCATATTCAAAGAGATGGGAGGAATTGCAGTAGGTGGCGCAGCCACAGTACTATCGGTAGGTTTCTCACTGTTTATGTATGTAATAGACACATTGGTAAGTTACATCCAAGCCTACGTATTTACTATGCTGTCAACTATATTCATCTCGCTGGCACAGGTAGAACATCACCACAAATAAGAAACTAAAAACAAAAAATAAATAAATTACTAACCTATAAAAAACTAAACATTATGTTAGCTATGATTTTAACAGCCCTTGCACCTCTCACTGTAATAGGTGCTTGTGTAGGAGCAGGTATTGCTGCTATCGCAGCAGGTTTTGGTATCGGTCGCATTGGTAGCTCAGCTATGGAAGCTATTGCTCGCCAACCCGAAGCAGCCGGTGACGTTCGCGGTAGTATGATTGTAATTGCCGCTCTTATCGAGGGTGTTGCACTCTTCGCCGTAATCGTTTGTATTCTTGCATTGTTCCTCTAATCCCGTCTAAACGTCCCGTATGGAACTGTTTATGCCCGAAGCAGGGCTTGTCTTCTGGATGTTTGTGGTATTTGTGGTATTATTTGCCATACTTGCCAAGTTTGCGTGGCCCGTTATCACCAAGATGGTAGACGAGCGAGCAGCTCTCATTGACAAAGGTGTAGAGTATGCCGAGGCCGCCAAAACAAGCCTTGAACAATCGGAAAGCAAAGCCCGCGCCATTCTCGCTGAAGCAGGACGTCAACAAATGGAGATACTTCAAGAAGCAGCACAGATGAAATCACAAATCATCGAAGAAGCCAAGAAAGCAGCTGCAGTAGAAGCACAAAAGATTGTTGACGCGGCCGCCATCAGCATTGAGCAATCGCGCCGCGAAGCCGAGCTACAGTTCCGCCAAGAAGTGAGCCAATTTGCCCTCACAATAGCCGAAAATATAATTCGCAAAGAACTCGCGGGCGACAAAGCTCAGGCGGAAATGGTAGAACAATTATTGAATGAACTAGAACATAAAAACTAAAATTATGAACGAAGGATTGATTCCTCGCAGATATGCAAAGGCACTCTACAAATATGCGCAAGAACAACAATGCGCAATGCAAGTCTATGCCGATGCGCAACAATTGGAGGAGACTTTTGCAACACATCCTGCGCTATCGAAAGCACTAGCCAACCCAGCCCTATCGACAGGCGAAAAAGAACAACTTCTTGTCTCAGCCGCCGGTAGTGAGGCTCAAAAGGCCATCCTTCGATTCATAAATTTAGTGATTCTCAATCACCGAGAAGAATTCTTCAGAGCCTCGATGCTGGCCTATCAAGACATCTATCGCCAAGAGAAAGGCATAGCACGTGTCACTATCACCACAGCAAGCACTATGAGTGATGAGATAATAGCACGCATCAAAAGCCTTCTGAAAGCACAACTCAACAAAGAGTTGGAATTTGTTTACGAGACCGACCCCTCGATAATCGGTGGTTTTGTACTGCGCGTCGAATCGATGCAACTCGATGCATCAATTCAAAACGAGCTTAATAAATTGCGCATAAAATTACTAAACAAATAATCTTATGATAAAACCAAACGAGATATCGGATATACTCAAAAGCAAACTCGAAGAAGTTGACCGTCAAGCCAACTTTGAAGAGATAGGTACCGTACTCGAAGTAGGCGACGGAGTAGCACACGTATACGGCCTTGACAACGTAAAGTCGAGCGAACTTGTAGAGTTTGAAAATGGTGTACGCGGTGTTGCAATGAACCTAGAGGAGAGTAATGTGGGTGTTATCCTTCTGAACGATATCGAAAAGGTTACCGAAAATATGACCGTTCGTCGCACCGGTGACATTGCTTCAATCCCGGTAGGAGAAGGCTTGTTGGGTCGTGTTATCAACACACTTGGCGATCCCATCGACGGTGCCGGCCCTATAACCGGAAAGACAATGCGTCTTCCCCTCGACCGTAAGGCTCCGGGTGTAATATTCCGTCAACCGGTAAAAGAGCCATTGCAAACAGGTATCAAGGCGATAGACGCTATGGTACCCATAGGTCGCGGACAACGTGAGCTCATCATCGGTGACCGTCAGGTAGGAAAAACAACCATTGCCATAGACACCATCATCAACCAACGCGAAAACTTCAAGAACGGCAAACCCCTCTACTGTATATATGTTGCCATCGGTCAAAAGGCATCATCGGTAGCAGCACTTGTCAACACCCTTCGCGAACACGGTGCTATGGAATATACCATAGTATTGGCAGCCAATGCTTCCGACTCGGCAGCAATGCGTTACTACGCACCTATGGCCGGAGCCGCCATTGGTGAATACTTCCGTGATACAGGTCGCCACGCTTTGGTAATCTACGATGACCTATCGAAGCAAGCCGTATCATACCGTGAGATTTCGCTTATATTGCGTCGTCCCTCGGGTCGTGAGGCTTATCCCGGTGATATCTTCTACCTCCACTCACGTCTGTTGGAACGTGCAGCCAAGATTATCGACAACGACAAAGTGGCAGCATCGATGAACGACCTTCCCGAGGTGTTGAAGCCAATGGTTAAAGGAGGTGGCTCACTTACAGCACTACCTGTAATCGAGACCCAAGCCGGAGACGTATCGGCATATATTCCCACCAACGTAATTTCAATTACCGACGGACAGATTTTCCTTGAGACCAAACTATTCAACCAAGGTGTACGTCCCGCCATCAACGTAGGTATCTCGGTATCACGTGTAGGTGGTAGCGCACAGCTCAAGGCGATGAAAAAAATTGCCGGTACACTGAAGATTGACCAAGCACAATTCCGCGAGTTGGAAGCATTTACCCAATTTGGTGGCGACATAGACCCTGTAACAGCTATGGTTATCGACAAAGGTCGCAAGAACGAGCGAGTACTCATCCAACCCCAATACAGCCCTGTACCCGTAGAAGAAGAGATTGCTATAATCTACTGCGGTACACAAGGACTATTGAGCAACGTTCCTACCGAGAAAGTTGCCGAGTTTGAGAAACTTCTCCTTCAAATGCTTCACGCCAAACATCAAACCGATGTGCTTGATGAATTGAAGAAAGGTAACCTCAACGATGAGATAGCCGCTAAGATAACAGAAGTAGCTAAAGAAGTAGCAACCCGCTTTAAGGCATAATTGAGATATGGCATCCATACGCGAACTGAAAGGCAGAATTGGCTCAGTCTCCACCTCGGAGAAGATAACCGGCGCAATGAAAATGATTTCGTCGGCAAAGATGCACAAAGCGATGCAAGCCCTGCAACGTGTTGAGCCCTTCCGTCACCAGATACAATCTACTATCGACAACCTTTTGGCTGCCGACAGTGCATACACGTCGCCCTTGACACAAGTACGCGACATACAACGTGTAGGTATCGTTATCCTAGGTAGCGATGAAGGATTGTGCGGTGCATTCAATATGATGCTGTTCAAACAGATGCTCGAAACAATAAATCGCGTAAAAAAGGAGGCTGGTGAAGAAACTACATTCACCATCTACCCCATAGGCAAGAAAGTCGTATCGGCCACCAAAAAACTAGCCATACCCAACGTAGAGGTTAAAGAGTTGCCATATATGACAGCCAAGAGCAGCGGTGAGAAAGTCAAACAAATGTGTGATGAACTCACACAAGCATTTCTTGGCCAAGAGTTGGACCACATAGAAATTGTATTTATGGAATTTCTGAGTATGGGACGCCAACGTCTTGCTAACCGCACCCTACTCCCCATTATCGCTGAACAATCGGACAATAACGGAGAGTGTAAACCCTATCTTTTTGAGCCGGATGTTGCTACTATCTTCGACACAGTACTACCACTATCGGTACTTGCTTCATTGCAAGAGAGCATTTGTCAAAACAGAGCATCGGAACAAGCTGCTCGTGTATTGGCTATGCAATCGGCCAATGACAATGCCAAGAAACTGCGAGAAGAACTACAACTCGAATACAACAAGTTGCGTCAACAAAGTATCACCAACGAGCTACTCGATATATTGGGTGGTAAAGTTGACGGATAAAACCCTAAACACTTCGATGAGCGTCGGGCTTAGCCCGACACTCATTGACTGATAAACACTAACCAACTGATAGTATACTATCGAACCAGACTTATGGGAAGTAATAAAAACTATTTCGCCTCACTATTCAAAGGCATCGGGAGTCTACTCACCGGTATGAGTATCACGGGAAAATATTTTTTCTCGCGCAAGATTACACAACAGTACCCCGAAAACCGCAAAACGCTCGAGATACCCGAGCGATTTCGTGCCACCCTTACTCTCGTATATGATGAGCAGGGCAACCACAAGTGCATAGCCTGTGGTATATGCCAAAACAACTGCCCCAACAATACGATAGAGATCGTAGCAAAGAAAATTGAGACCGAAGATGGCAAAACCAAACGCGTACTAGACCGATATATGTACGATTTGGGCTGTTGCACCTTCTGCCAATTGTGTGTAAGCAGTTGCCCACACAACGCTATTGCTTTTACCAACGAATTTGAACAAGCTGTATTTTCAAGAGAGAAGTTGGTAAAACAACTCAATAATCGTCCCGAGCCCACCACGGCTACACATAAAGAAGAAAAATCAGAATAATACAATATATGGAACTTTTACCAATAGCTCAACAAGTCCTATTCTACTTGCTAGGGATAGTGATAGTAGTGTGCTCAATAATGGCAGTCACTACTCGACGTATACTTCGAGCTGCAACCTACCTGCTGTTTGTATTGCTATCGACAGCCGGTATATACTTTATGCTCGATTATACATTCCTCGGCTCGGTACAGATAGCCGTTTATGCCGGAGGTATACTTGTACTATTTGTCTTTTCAATCCTACTTACCAGTCATCCCGGTGAATGTACAGAAGAATCCGGAACAAAGAAACGTGTAATGGGTCTTACGGCAGCCATAGCAGGTGCTGCTGTGTGTGCTTACGCCCTATTTACATACAACTGGAATACAGTAGATGTGAAGCAAATACAATCTATTAACGATTTGGGTCACGCACTCATCGGAATGGAGAAATTCCAATATCTTCTTCCTTTCGAGGCAGTGAGTGTATTGCTTCTGGCTTGCATCATAGGAGCCATAATGATAGCCCGTAAACGATAAAACACAGAGAACTATGCAAACACCAATGATATTTTACATCGTATTGAGCCTTGTGATGTTCTTTGCCGGAGTATACGGTTTCATCACACGCAAGAATATGCTTATGATGCTCATCTCTATTGAGTTGATGCTCAATGCTGTTGACATCAATTTTGCTGTATTCAACAGATTTCTATTTCCCGGCCAGATGGAAGGTATGGTCTTTGCCATCTTTGCCATTGCCATCGCAGCCGCCGAGACTGCTATTGCTATTGCCATTATTATTAACATCTATCGTCACATCCGCAATATCGACGCGGAAAACCTTGACGATATGAAATACTAACAAACGCTATGGAATATACAGTTTTCATCTTACTACTGCCGTTAGCGATGTTCTTGCTATTGGGACTTCTCGATAGCAAACTCAAGCCACGCGTGGCGGGTATTTTGGGCACATTGGGTATGACCGTGTGCGCAGCTTTGGCATATTACACAGCCTATCTATTCTTTACACAACCGCGTAATGCCGAGGGAATTATCCCTTCACAAACGCCATATAACTATGAGTGGTTGCGTTTTACCGACTATCTACACATCGACCTTGGCATCTATCTCGATCCCATCTCGGTGATGATGCTGGTAGTAATCACCACTGTTTCTTTGATGGTTCACATCTACAGTTTGGGCTATATGCACGGTGAGAAAGGTTTTCAACGTTACTACGCATTCCTCTCATTGTTCAGTATGTCAATGTTGGGCTTGGTAGTTGCAACCAACATCTTCCAAATGTATATATTCTGGGAGCTTGTGGGTGTTTCGTCATACTTGCTCATCGGTTTCTACTATACTAAACCGGCCGCAATAGCAGCATCGAAGAAGGCGTTTATCGTAACACGCTTTGCCGACCTTGGCTTCCTCATCGGTATTCTTATACTGTCGTTCTACACCAAAACATTCGACTTTGCTACACTCACAGCCAATCCTACTGCCATACTCACCAGCAGCGCAGGAACAACATTCTTGGGTTGCTCGGTAGCATCTTGGGCTTTGGCACTTATTTTTATGGGTGGTGCAGGTAAGTCAGCAATGTTCCCCTTGCACATATGGTTGCCCGATGCAATGGAAGGTCCCACCCCCGTATCGGCACTTATCCACGCTGCGACAATGGTTGTAGCCGGTGTGTATTTGGTAGCTCGTCTCTTCCCCGTATATTGCGTAACTCCCGAGGTTCTTGACCTCATCACCACTGTGGGAGCCATCACAGCATTATACGCAGCAATTGTAGCTTGTGTTCAGACCGATATCAAGCGTGTACTAGCATTCTCTACTATCTCGCAGATAGCCTTTATGATTGTAGCCTTGGGTGTAGCAACAGACACCGACACTCACACCGGTCTTGGATATATGGCCTCAATGTTCCACTTGTTTACCCACGCAATGTTCAAGGCATTGCTCTTCTTGGGAGCCGGTGCAATCATTCACGCTGTACACTCAAACGAAATGTCGGAAATGGGTGGATTACGTAAATATATGCCCATTACACACATTACATTCCTCATTGCTTGCTTGGCAATTGCCGGTATTCCTCCCTTCTCGGGCTTCTTCAGTAAGGATGAAATTCTCACCGCAGTTATGCACAAAAGCACATTCTGGGGTATATGGATGACCATAGTAGCCGGTTTGACAGCATTCTATATGTTCCGTCTATACTTCCGCATCTTCTGGTGGAAAGATACCGACTGCAGCCATCACACACCTCACGAAGCTCCGGCCACAATGACATTACCGCTTATATTCCTAGCAGTGGTAACTTGCTTTGCCGGATTTATTCCCTTCGGCGAATTGGTAAGTGTAAATGGTCAAGCCTACCACATACACCTCGATTGGAGTGTGGCAACTACCAGTATAATAGTAGCCGTATGTGCTATCTCATTGGCTGCGTGGTTATACCTCAAAGAAAACAAGAAACCTACAGCGATGGCCAACGCAACACGCACATTGCACACCGCTGCCTACCGTCGTTTCTATATCGACGAGATATATCTATTTGTAACTCACAAGATTATCTTTGCCTTGATATGCCGTCCTATTGCGTGGTTCGACCGCCACATCATTGACGGAACGATGGATATGTTTGCCCACGTTACACAATGGATTTCCGAGCGCATCAAAGGCTTGCAATCGGGATACATACAAAGTTATGTATGGATACTGCTCATTGGCACACTGCTCATAGCAGCCATTACAATATGTTGTTGTCTCTAAAGTTGAAGATTTAATAAAAAGAAGGAACTATGAATTTTCTAACATTATTTGTGCTAATTCCTATCTTGATGATGGCAGGTCTTGCCATTGCAAGAGATATGAAACAAATACGCACGGTAGCAGTCACATTCTCTACCCTTCAACTGGGGTTGGCTATCTATACAGTATTTAAGTATATTGCCGAGCGCGCAGCCGGCAAGACCGAAGAGATGCTCTTCCAAGCATCGCAAATGTGGTATGAGCCACTCAACATACACTATTCGGTAGGTGTTGATGGCATCTCTGTCACAATG
Source organism: uncultured Porphyromonadaceae bacterium (assembly GCA_937891845.1). Classification (GTDB taxonomy): domain Bacteria; phylum Bacteroidota; class Bacteroidia; order Bacteroidales; family Barnesiellaceae_A; genus Barnesiella_A. The sequence continues at coordinate 53,868 of CALATP010000061.1, forward strand.
TTGCTACTCACAGCAATCATTGTATTTGCTGGTGTATTTGCCTCTTGGAAGATAGAGCCTCTGTCAAAAGAATTTTTCTTATGGCTCACACTCCTATCGATAGGTGTATACGGTTTCTTTATCTCTATCGACCTCTTCACAATGTTTATGTTCTACGAGGTAGCTCTTATCCCTATGTATCTGCTCATCGGTGTATGGGGTAGCGGTAAGAAAAACTACTCGGCAATGAAGCTCACCTTGATGCTTATGGGTGGCTCGGCATTGCTTATGCTGGGTATCCTCGGTATCTATTACCACTCGGCTCCCGAAGGCGGACAACTCACAATGAACATTCTTGAAATTGCCAAGAACAACGCTATACCCCACGAATGGCAATACTTCCTCTTCCCGTTGACATTTGTAGGATTTGGTATATTGGGTGCAATGTTCCCCTTCCACACTTGGTCGCCCGACGGTCACGCCTCGGCTCCTACTGCAGTGTCTATGTTACACGCCGGTGTGTTGATGAAATTGGGTGGATATGGTTGCTTCCGTGTAGCCATCTACTTGATGCCTTTTGCAGCTCAAGAGTTATCTTGGATATTCCTTATCCTCACCGGTATCAGTGTTGTTTATGGAGCATTCTCGGCCTGCGTACAAACCGACCTCAAATACATCAACGCTTATTCATCTGTAAGCCACTGTGGTCTTGTATTGTTTGCCATCTTGATGCTCAATAACACAGCAATGACAGGAGCCGTGATGCAAATGCTCTCACACGGTCTTATGACAGCCTTGTTCTTTGCGCTCATCGGTATGATATATGGTCGCACCCACACACGCGACATTCGCGAAATGGGAGGCTTGATGCAAATTCTACCCTTCCTCTCGGTATGCTACGTAATAGCAGGTCTTGCCTCACTCGGCTTGCCGGGCTTGAGCGGTTTCGTTGCCGAGATGACCATCTTTGTAGGTTCATTCCAACACACCGATATGTTCCACCGCGTATTCACTATTGTAGCTTGCTGCTCAATCGTAATTACAGCAGTATATATCTTGCGCGTAGTAGGTAAGTTGCTATACGGTGCAGTACAGAATGAACATCATCGCGAACTTACCGATGCTACTTGGTGGGAACGCCTATCGGCCGTAACTCTTATTATCTGTGTTGCCGGTATCGGATGTTTCCCCGGTTGGGTTTCAAACCTCATCAGTAACAGTCTTAACGCTATTGTTGAACGCTTATCATAATCACCGTAATATATGGATTTCGCACAATATTCTTTGATATGGGAGTATATGCAACCCGAATTGTTGTTGTTGCTTGCAACAGTACTCCTTTTCTTTATCGACTTGTTTGCTCCGGCACGCTTTCTCGATAAATGGTTTTCACTGACAGCTTGCGTACTACTAGCCTCAGTAACTGCATTGAGTTGTATTCCCGGTAGCGAGACACACACCCTATTTGCAGGAATGTTTGTCAGCACACCGATGACTACAGCAATGAAGCTTGTACTCAACATAGGTACACTGCTTGTACTACTCCAAGCCCACACGTGGGTCAATAGCGAGGCCTGCAAGGTGCGCCGTGGTGAGTTCTACGAACTGATGTTCTTCACCTTGTTTGGTATGTACTTGATGATATCATCAGGTCACTTCCTCATCTTCTTCATTGGCTTGGAGACAGCATCTCTTCCCATCGCAGCTCTCGTAGCGTTCAACAAACAAGGTGGTGACTCATACGAGTCGGGAGCCAAATATCTCTTTAATGCAGTATTCTCATCGGCTATCTTCTTGATGGGTATCTCATTTATTTATGGTATTGCCGGATCTCTATACTTCGATGATATTGCCCACTGCGCGTCAAACAATACAGCACTGTTTGTTGTAGCTTTAGCATTTATCATCAGTGGTATCGGATTTAAGCTATCACTTGTACCTTTCCACCTATGGACTGCCGATGTATATCAAGGAGGCCCTACAGCCGTTACAGCCTACTTGTCGGTAATATCTAAAGGTGCTGCCGCTTTTGCTTTCTTGTGGGTATTGTACAAGACATTCAGCCCTTCACACGAGTTGTGGCAAGGCATTCTTTACGTACTCATTATTCTTACCATCACACTAGGTAACTTGTTTGCCATCCGTCAGAAAGACTTGAAACGCTTCCTCGCGTTCTCATCTATCTCACAAGCAGGTTATATTATGCTCGGTGTAATGGCCAATACTGCACAAGGTGTGACAGCTCTCGCCTACTACATTCTTGTCTACATATTCTCCAACTTGGCTGCCTTTGGTGTAATAGCAACCATTGAGAATAAGACCGGCAAAGTAGGAATGGACGATTACAATGGCTTATACAAAACCAATCCCAAGTTGAGTCTTGCTATGATGTTGGCAATGTTCTCATTGGCAGGTATACCACCCTTTGCAGGATTTTTCAGCAAGTTCTTCATCTTTGCATCAGCTGTAAACAGTGGCTACTACATATTGGTACTCATTGCATTGCTCAACACAATTATCTCGTTGTACTACTATCTGTTGGTTGTGAAAGCAATGTTTATCAACGAAAATGACTCGCCCATCGAGACAATCAAAACAGATTGTTACGGTCGCACAGGTCTTGTCATTTGCGTAGCAGGTATTCTCCTTCTCGGTATTGCCAGCTGTGTATATGGCTATCTATCGGGATTGAGCCTCCCTGTTGGTATCTGATAATAATAAGACATATATTAAGGGGACTGTATCACTGACGATACAGTCCCCTTATAGTTTTTATATACTTTCAGTACAACCTGATAGCAGAAACAGATACTACTCTACTGTCACAATTTTTTCTTTCTCGATATACCAAATATAACCCTCAACCTGTTTATATCCCATATCGCGCATCAGTTGCATATACTCGGCAACTTTGACAATATATTCTTCGGCCTCGACTTGTCCAAACTTATAGTCTATAACCGCAACACGATCTCCATCTATAACTACACGGTCAGGGCGTTTAATATCCTCACCAAACTTGATTATTTCGGTTTCATTAACCACTTTCAAACCGGGTGCAAACCATCGAGCCACACTTTCATCGGAGATAATCTGTTGCAATTTCTTCTGCATCTTCAGAGCTTTTCTGCTACGCAATCTTCCATCTCGCACATACCTCTGTATCACATTGGGAACATCTTCGATAGTATAAACTTCCGACAGAATGTCGTGCATAAGAATACCATAATTGCGTTTCTCATCACCCGACACACTTCCGGATGAAATGCGTTGTTGCAACCGCGAAGTCGATGGAATAACTACTTCATAGGGCACCTCGGATATAAGAGTTTTATCATCTCGCTCATCGTGTGCGACATCGGGTGTCCACTCTTTTCCTATTTCAAAGATAGTTTCGTTATCATCACTAACTACATTGGAGTAGAAATCGACAGTTTCACAGCCCATCTCATCAGGTTCTACTGTGGCACACAATACTTCTCTAATAAAATAACCAAGGTACTCGGCACCGTTTTTAGGCGGTACATAAGTATAAGCTATCAACTCCTGCGATGCACGTGTAAAAGCGACATACGCCAAGTTGAGAGAATCTATATATTCATTGATAACCTCCTCAAAATATTGCTCGGCATATATCGTATGAGCCAATTCGCCTGAATGGTCAATAGGTAATATCGGGAAAGCATCAAAAGGAGCAACCGTAGGTACATACCACTTCATTGGCGATTGAGATGATTTGGTCAGACTCCAAGTGGCAAACGGGATGAAAACGACAGGAAATTCAAGACCCTTCGACTTGTGTATGGTCATAACCTTTATGGCATCGATATTCTGCGGAGATTTTACAGCCAAACTCTTTTCGTGCTCATCCCACCAACGCAGGAATGAATAGAGGTCGGGGGTGTGTAAGCGACAATAGTTGACAACAGCATCTTGAAAAGCCTCTATATATGCGACGTACTCGGTGGTTTTATTCATCTCATATTTATCAATAATGAGTTCACACATCTCAAAGAGTGGCTTGGTAGAAATCAAATCTATAAAAGCCTGCAACTCATCATCGATAGGAAGTTGAGATTTTCTATTATCAAAATATTTATTAAGAGCCCGATTGACATCGTGATTGCTATCGGTCATCACATTATACTCATACGCCAAGATCATCTCATTGATAGGATACTGAGGTTTGAGGATGTAGCGCAATATACCTATAATGAGTTTAATGGGCGGGGCACTTGCTATCAGCAATGATTCGTCCGACACGACACGCACATTGCGCAACACACCATCATCCTCGGCACTCAGCGACAACAGAAACTCAACAATGCTACGCCCCTCTTCACCTTTGCAAGTGAGAAATGCAATATCCTTGGCGGTATATCCCTTTTCAAACAAACTGCGCAAATCATCGGCCACTCGTTCAAAAATATCTTGGCTATATAAATCTTTATTGGTACTGTTGAGTATATGAACAGCAACGTGGCCGCTTCGCTCCCTATTCTTAGGTGCTACTTTCTGCGCCACAGTATCATATATTCCCGACAACACAGGTTTGATATGCTTGTTATCGGGCAATGCGGTTTCTATCTTTCTACACAACTCGTCTTGCAGTTTCTGAGCGGCAACTTTAAAGAAGGAGTTATTATAAGCAATAATCCCGGCACAACTACGCCAATTGGTATCGCGATCGGGACTCACATCGTTATAGTTCAGCTCATCCAGCCCGCTATGCAACAGTTTCCAATCGGAATTGCGCCAACGATATATACTCTGTTTTACATCACCGACAATATAATTTTCGTTACGCCAAGCCAAACTTTCACTCACAAGCGGATGAAAATTATCCCATTGCAGATTGGATGTATCCTGAAACTCATCTATCATATAGTGAGCAATGCGCGTACCCACTTTTTCATATATAAACGGAGTATCATTTTGGTTAATCAACCCTTTCAAAATCTCCGATGTTTTGTTCAGTAGCAACGTATTATGCTCTTTCTCGTACGTGGCTACATTGTTGTCAATCGTAGACAATACACCCAATGCATATATATGTTTCAGTGAGACACTTACCGAACGATATTGCATTATCGATGAACGTATAATACCGGCCAAGTTGTCAAAATAAGGAGTAAGACTTGACTCCAACACGGCAGCATCGAGATGCGCCTTCTTCAGTTTAGTGGCAGTAAACCACGTAGATGGATCCTCATACTTCTTTAAGAATACCTCAATGGCCTTGCCTAGGGGTGCTTTACTCGAGGCGTCTACCAAAGAAACATCATTCAAATCTGTAAAAATCTTAGACCAACCTCGGTTAAACTCATTATCTGTCACTCCGAGAGATGCCATCTCGGTCAAGATGTCTTGAGATGCATCGGCAATACTGCGACGTATACTATCGCGATATATATTGAGAGATTCTATATAAGACTTGTAATCTTCCAGATTTTTTTGTAGCAACTCCTTTCGATAGTTTTTATATACTTCGGAAGTAAGATGTTTCGCCAATTTGGGTATATCCGAGTGCTCGTGAATATCCCATCGTCCTCCGTTACGGATATTCTCATCGGCATACTGCAACAACCACTCAAACATTTGCTTATTATCGTCCAACTCGGCAAACATACGGTCAATAGCAGCCGACGTAACATAATCATCGTCTAGCTCTACCTCATATCCACCTTGCAGACCCATCTCGCGCGTGAAAGCTCGCAATATCTGTTGAAAAAAACTATCTATTGTAGAGATATTGAAATAAGAAAAATCATACAACAATTGCAACAACACCGTCTCGGCATTGCGCTGTAATTGTATAGCATCACAATCAAACGCCTCACACAATTGTTTGCAATAATCCGATTGTGTCACATCGTGTGCCAATATATCCAACTGACGCACAATGCGCTGTTTCATTTCATCAGTAGCCTTATTGGTAAAAGTAACGGCCAAAATACGACGATGAGGGCTATTATAGCGCTCATAAAACGCATAGTGTTCTTTCTTGTCTTGCGCATTATCATCAGCATAAATGCGTCGCCCAAGAAGCATCTTAATATACTCATAGGTAAGCCTATAAGTCTTACCCGAACCGGCCGAAGCCCTATACACATTAAGCATATACCTACCGTATCATTGACTATTTGAATTATATCACACGTGCCTTATATCCGGCTTTGGTGAGGATATCCAATACTTTCTGACGATGATCGCCTTGAATAAGTATCTCACCATCTTTATCCGACCCTCCAACACCACAACCGGCCTTGAGTTTCTTTGCCAATACTTTCAAGTCGGCACTTGTACCCACAAAACCTGTTACCAACGTTACCGACTTGCCGTTGCGATGGCGTTTATCCAATTGTATCCGCAAGTTCTGTTTAGAGGGCATCAGCGTTTCTTCCTCTTCTGTCTCATCGGTGGTATATTTAAAATCGGGGTTTGTCGAATAGACTACCGATAGTCTGTCTTTCCAATCGTTATCTTTTGCCATAATACATCAAATATATGCGAAGATACAAAAAAGCTACGGTAAGATAAAAACAAACTCCATTAAAATGCGTAAATTCGCATCACGTACAATAAAACCCATATCAAGCCGTTATATAAGAAGGCAAAAAATCAGAAGATGAAATCATTTGACAAAATACAACATAGCAACCGTGCATTATCGACCGCCATTGCTTTCATAATAATAGCAATGATGGTTCTATCCCCTATAACACTGCAAGCACTCCCCTCCGAACATTATGCCGCCAACTCTGTGCTGAGTACCGGCAAATGGCACAAAGTGAGTGTGACAGAAAGTGGCATACATCAAATAAGCTACACACAACTCAAAAACTGGGGCTTTAGCGATCCATCTAAGGTTAAAGTGTATGGTTATGGTGGAGAAACATTACCCGAGAAATATACGAGTGATGACATTGACGACCTGCCGCAAATACCCATCATTCACAATAACAATCGTATTCTGTTCTACGCTCGAGGTACAATCAAATGGTGGTATGACTCAAATTCCGGCATTATGAAACAACGCCAAAACACCTATGCTACTGCCGGATACTACTTTATCACCGAGAGTGACGAAGAGGCTATTACCCCTCAAGAAGCCCCGCTATCGACTGCTGCTGCCCGCGACACTATCGACCTATATGATGCCTATTCGCTACACGAACAAGAATTGGCCTCAATGAGCAAGACAGGTCAGATATTTATGGGAGAAGACTTTAGATACACTCAGACTCGTAAGTTCTCTTTCGACATACCGGGCATCGACACCAATACACCAATGCGCATTGACATTGCTTTTGGTGCCAAAATAACCGGCGGTACTGGTTCATTGCGTTGTTACCATAACGGTTCGCTTATATCTAATGGCTCGATATGGACCATCAACGCCAACTCCGACCCCACCTACGAGTTTATGAAATATATCTCACCCACTACAACCTCAACACCCCGAGGGGGCAAGGAAGAGATTACGATAACCTATCAAGCAGGAGGTATCACACTCAGTGCCCGACTCGATTATATACGATTATCATACAAACGCAAGATACAACTCTACAACGGCTCAGTACAATTCCGCATACACGATATGCACTTACGCACCGCAATAGCCATTGGTGAGATGAACGAAAATTGTATTGTATGGGATATTACCAAGCAGCATTGTCCTCAATCGGTAGCCACAACCCTCGATGGCAATACAGCCTATTTCACCCCCATATCCGATGGTCACGAATATATTGCATTCGACCCCTCGGCCATATATCCCAGTCCCACAAGCGTAGGGGTCATCGCCAATCAGAACTTGCACGCAATGGAAACACCCGATATGGTAATCCTTGCACCGGGACAATTCTTATCGCAAGCACAACAGGTGGCTGCACTGCACGAAAGTGTCGACTCGATGAAAGTTCTAGTTATAGACCACGAATTGATATTTAACGAATTCTCATCGGGAACGCCTGACGGTGTTGCCTATCGCCGTTTCTTAAAGATGTTGTACGACCGAGGCATAGAACAAAACAGTGAGCATCAACTCAAATACTTGCTACTTTTTGGTCGCGGATTTTATGACAACCGACGTGTTACCAATGAGATAAAAAGTTGCCGATACCCCACACTGCTTACATATCAAAGTCCGCGTAGCGAAAATGAGACCTATTCCTACACCAGTGATGACTTCTTTACTTTCCTAGAAGATGATGCCACCTCGCGCAACAGCACCAACCTTATGAGCATCAGTGTAGGACGTTTTCCTGTAAAGAGCAATGATGAAGCCAACATCGTCGTAGAAAAGCTTTATAACTATGTCTATAAGCCCAATTATGGCAGTTGGCGCAATCAGGCCATCGTAGTAGCCGATGATGGCAACTCGGGTACACATATGAGACAAGCCGAAAATGTCATCTCTTACTGGATGAATGACAAGCCCGATCTTTTTGTCAACAAGGTTTACATTGATGCATTTGCCGAGGTAAATACATCTACCGGACGCACCTTCCCCGATGCCAAGAAAAGAATGATGCAACTGCTCAACGAAGGTCAACTCGTTCTCGACTATATAGGCCACGCCAACTCGGTGGGTTGGACTGGCGAAGATCTACTCAACATCAATGACATCAAGAGTCTATACCTTAAGAATTTGCCTTTTATGTTTACGGCAACGTGCGACTTCAGCCGATATGATTCGGAAGAGACTTCGGGTGGTGAATACTTATTCCTTAACGAGTTTGGTGGAGCAATAGCACTATTATCATCGACTCGTGTAGCGTGGATCAATGAGAATGGCCGACTCAACAATGCCATTGGAGATTTCCTTTTCCAACGTGACGAACAACAACAACACTTGCGATTGGGAGATATTATCAAGAGTGGAAAAAACCAACTTACCTCACAATACCTAGAGGCTCCCACTCGCTATGCTCCCGATAGCAACAAACTTGTATATGCACTACTTGGCGATCCGGCTATGAGGCTAGGATACCCCTCTTATCGCATTGAAACCACATCCATCAACGGAGCAAGTCTCGATAAGAACATCACCCTTAATGCCCGTTCAGAAGTATCGATAGAGGGTTGTATCCTCACCCCCTTCGGACAAGCTGCCGACGACTACGAGGGTGAAGTGCTCATTACCCTATATGACGCTGCCACCACAACAACATCACACGGATATGACGATAGTATGCCCGTAGAATTTGAAGAATGTACCAACAAACTTTTCTCGGGGCGCGCCAATGTGAGAGGTGGAAAATTCAATATCACCTTCCGTATGCCCAAAGAAACAAGTTTTTCAAACAAAAACGGATTGATAGAATTTTATGCCTACAGCTATGATGGAATAGAAGCCAGTGGATCAACAAATAGAATGATTATAGGAAACAAATCGGAAGAGGCCGCACAGGACACCATAGGCCCCGACATTACATATTGTTACCTCAACACAACCGACTTCAGCGATGGAGATAATGTCAACGAATCGCCAATGCTTTTTGCCGCCATCAGCGACTCTTCCGGTATCAATCTCTCTACCACCGGTATAGGTCATAATATGACTATTACTCTTGATGGCACAATAAGCTACTCGGATGTCAGTAGTTATTATACCCCCGATACAACAGGCTTTTCGGGCGTAATCTGTTATCCATTGAGCAATCTTTCGGAAGGAGAGCACACCCTGGCACTGCGCGTGTGGGATAATGAAGGCAACTCTTCGACCGTTACCCTACTCTTCAATGTAGCCAATGGTCTGGAACCTGAGATATTCCGTGTCTATGCCGACCAAAATCCGGCTCGCACATCGACCAATTTCTTTATCGAGCACGACCGTCCCAACGGTACAGTAACTGTTACCATCGATATATACAACATCAAAGGTATGCCTGTGTGGCGTACACAGAAAACAGGAATTTCCGATATGTTCAAGACCTTCCCTATAACTTGGGATCTTACAACATCAAGCGGAGCTCAGGTTCCGGGCGGTGTATATATTTACAGAGCTACTATATCGACCGACAATACGCACATAGCTACCAAATCGCAAAAACTGTTGGTTGCACCCTCTCGATAATTTCTTAGGCTTGAGGTGAGAATAGGTTGAAGAACAAAACCGCATTCATCCGCATTTTCACTCGATACAGCAATAATTTACACACCTTGTATAACACCAACTGTCAGCACAGCTACTGTGTACACAATGTTATACAAGGTATGTTGCATAAACTCCCCAGTTCTATATAACCATCATCGAATAATATACAACAGCACTTAGCTATTTGAAAAATTATTTGTACTTTTGCATTCTGAATAATAATGCCTTAACAAATGACTACACCCGATAATAACATACACATCAAACTACCGGAACCCACACTGCATAGGTTACCGTGGTACTTGGCTTATGTTAAGTTAATTCAGACACAAGGTGTAGAATATATCTCATCAACACAAATAGCCAAAGCCATCAATGTCGAGGCATCACAAATAGCCAAAGACCTTTCATTCATCAATGTATCGGGAAAAACTCGAGTGGGCTACGAAGTAGACTCGTTGGTGTATGTTTTGGAACAATTTTTAGGATTTACCTCACAACACCGAGCCATTGTCTTTGGTGTAGGGCAATTGGGAGCCTCTTTGATGCACGATAAAGGTTTGGTACAATATGGGTTGGAAATAGTGGCAGGTTTCGACACAAACCCCACTCCGCAAGGCAACATCAATGGCATTCCGGTATACGATGTGAAAGAGTTTACAACTCGAAGAACCGAATTAAATGCACAGATAGGCATTCTCACCGTACCGGTAGATCAGGCACAAGAAGCCACCGATTTTATGGTAAATAACGGTATCAAGGCAATATGGAATTTTACCCCATATCGTCTGCACGTACCCGAAAATATTGTTATACAGAACACATCTATTTACGCCCATTTGGCAGTAATGTTCAATCGACTTAACAACCAATAAAACAACTATGAAGATTATAGCCGTAGGATGGAATTATCGGGCACACAACACCGAGATGGGGCGTAAAGAAGAAACTGCCAAACCGGTAGTATTTCTCAAACCCGAGACAGCATTGCTCAAAGATGGGAAACCTTTGTTTCTCCCACCATATAGCAATCGCATCGAACACGAAGCCGAGATTGTAGTGAGAATATGCCGCGTGGGGAAAAACGTAGCACCCCGTTTTGCACATCGCTACTACGATGCCATTACATTGGGAGTAGACTTCACTGCACGCGACTTGCAACAACAATTACGCAATGCCGGAGCACCGTGGGAACTAGCCAAAGGGTTTGATGGCTCGGCTGCTATTGGCAAATGGATACCCAAAGAGGAACTATCACTTGCCGACGGAATAGATTTTTCATTACAGGTCAATGACAAAACCGTACAGACCGGTAATACTCGAGATATGATACACAGTATCGATGATATTATTGCCTACGTAAGCCAGTTTTTCACGCTCAAAATGGGTGATATACTTTACACCGGAACACCGGCCGGAGTTGGCCCTGTTGCCATCGATGACCACATAACAGGATATATCAACGATATCAAAGTATTGGAATTCAATATAAAATAATAAGAAAAAATAAGGATATGAAAAAGTTTGCAAACACACTGTCATTACTTACTACACTCATTATAACCGTGATAGGCTATGCACCACAAGCCCAATCATTACCTATCACTCATTATGCCGAACAATCGGAATTGAGCAGTGGTAAGTGGGTAAAAATATCGACCAACGAACAAGGTATTCACCGCATCGACGCCGAGACTTTGCGTAGTTGGGGATTTACCGATGCAACCCAAGTGAGCGTATATGGCCAAGATGGATATATGTTGCCCGAAACGTTCAGCAACGAAGACTCTGATGATTTGCAAGCCATACCCACATATACCGAGAGTGGTGATTTGTATTTTTTCGCATCGGGAAGCACCCAATGGGAAAAACAGTCTGAAAACAACTGGACTCACACCAACAACTATTATTCAGACATCACTTTCTACTTCCTCACCGAAGACCGCACCCCCACAACTTTGCAATCTGTTCCGACAGCTGCAATAGAAGGCACTGCCATAACAACCTTTGACGAATACGCATTGCACGAAAAAGAAGATATTTGTATAGGACAGACCGGACGTTTGTATCTAGGAGAAGACCTGAAACTCAACAATACCGTATTACTATCAGCCCCCGGTATAACAGGCGACAAAATGACTATCTACCTCGCATTGGGTGCAAATACATCATCTACCTATACCATCATAACCCAATTCAACAGCAAGGCACTAAGTCCTTATATTACAATAGGTTCATCCGACTCATACACCTACCTCAAAGAGGCCAAACGCACTTACACAGTAAATGCGACAGAAAATTTCGACCTCTCATTCCAAGCCTCCGGTTCGGGCTCGCTCAATAGCTTCTACCTCGACTACATACGCATCTTCTATACTCGCAAACTTGAGATGAACGAAGCTCAAATAAACTTCCGCCGAGCCAATTTGGGCGGAGATTATTATGCAATCGACATTGCCGACCATAACGCCAAAGACATACGTGTATGGAATGTGACAGACGTAAATAATCCATTTATTCGCACTACAAACACATTAGATAATACCATTGCTTTTACGCCCGACAATAACAGCGAGTGCCAAGAATATGTAGCATTTGATATCACCGACGCAACATTACCTACCCCTCAATATGTGTGCAACGTTGAGCCTCAAAATCTACACGGTTTAGACTACATTCCCGATATGGTAATCGTTACTACACGCTATTTTATGAAAGAGGCCGAACGTATTGCACAACTACACCGCGATATCGACAATATGAAAGTATTGGTATGCGATCAAATGAACATATTCAATGAATTTTCGGGCGGAACACCCGATGCCACAGCTGTGCGCCGTATGATGAAGATGTTCTACGACCGCGCACAAGCAGGATATGGCAATGCACCCCGATACTTATTGTTCTACGGTCGTGGCTCATATAACAACCGCGCATTGGCACCCTCGCTTCATAACGAAGATAATGTACTATTAGTCACCTACCAATCGACAAGCAGTACCGACCAACGTTATTCGTACGTAACCGATGACTATTTTGGTATGCTCGATGATGCATCGGGTGTAGACATCTCGGCCGAGGCTCTACAACTAAGCATAGGCCGTATGCCAATAAAAAATCTTGAAGAATCGCAACACGTATACCAAAAGCTCTACAACTACATTCACCAGAAACCCGTCAGCAACTTATGGAAAAATAAGGCTTGCTTTATAGGTCTCAATGGCGACAACAACCTACACATACGCCAAGTCAACAACGTATCGACCAAGACATTAGAGAAAAACCAAGAGTATTACATCGTAGACAAGGTATATCTGGCAGCATATAATTCTACTGCCACAGAATCATTTATCGGTGCACAAGAACAGATTTTCCGCGACTTGGAAGAGGGTGCCTTTATATATGATTATATGGGACACGCCGGTCACATCTCGATAGGTACCAATCTCATCAACATCAGCCACGCAAAGGCAATGAATAACAAATTACTACCTGTCTTTATCACTGCCACTTGCGATGTGTGCCCATTTGACAAAGACGAGAACTCGGTGGGTGAAGAGTTGTTCCGCAATCCCAACGGTGGCTTTATCGCCCTCTTTACTACAGCTCGCACCGTATATACAAGCGGTAACGAAAGTATAAATAATACCATATTACAAAACTTCTTTACACCCGGAGAAGATGGCAAGGTGCGTATTGGAGACATAATGCGCAAAGCCAAAAACGACTTGCTATACAACAGCAAAGGTCAAATAACAAGCGACCCCAACAAACTCAAATATCTTGTTATTGGAGACCCTGCATTGGCACTACCCATCCCCACACACAACATCACCGTCGAGACAATCAACGGAGAAAATACCGCAGAGGCTACTATGATAGAAGCTCCTGCAGGTAGCAAAGTTACAATAACCGGCAAGATACTCGACACCAATGGCAATGTAGCTACCGACTTTAACGGAACATTGTGTTATGAAGTATATGATGCCCTGTGCGAAGAGAGTGCCAACGAGACCATCCAGACATCTAACGGCACTACCGTTATTTCCGAAAAATTCTATACCCGCCCATATAAATTGGTTACTGCAGCCGATACCATTATAGGTGGAGAGTACACAGCAACATTCATTCTGCCCGAGCAATGCTTACAAAGCGATTTGACAGGGCTTATAAGTTTGTATGCCTATAATAACGAAATGACAACCGAGGCTCAAGGTTTCAATAAAGATATTCACATCTATGGGACAGCCTCAACAACACCCGACGTTACTGCTCCTACTATCTCAAACTTATGGATTGGAGATGACAGTTTCTGCGAGGGCGACATAGTACCCCCCAATACGCTCTTCCACTGCGATATTGCCGACGAAGAGAGCGGATTGGCCAACAACGAATTATCAATAGGCAAAACGATGGTTTTGTGGCTCGATGGCAAGATTGTATGTAACGACCTTTCCGGTCATTTCAGCCCCTCAACAACATTCGGCAAGGGAAGTATCGATTATACCCTCACCAATCTTACCGAAGGTACACATAGTGTTACCGTTAAAATCTTTGACAACGCCGGCAATTCCAGCGAGTCGACAACTACATTTGTCGTTATGCCTGCAGTCACCGAACAGTACGAAATAAATATAGCCGAAGACCCCATTATCACACAAGCTACCTTGAGCCTTGATGGTGTAGTAGAAAATGATATGACTATACGATATATCGTTGTCAATAGTGCCACCGGCAACACCATTTGGAGTAATGAAACCAACGCTACCGAAGTTGTATGGAACATAGTACCTACAATTGTATTGCCCGGTGAATACGAATGCTATGCCATCATAAAGATTGGCAATGAATGTTTCGTAACCGAGAACAAAAAAATTATCATCCTCGGGCAATAAATAATATATGTTTGCAGTTTATATTATTGTGACTAATGTATAAACTATCACAACGTATGAATAAAACAATCATTATATCGACACTAGCGCTCATAGTAGCCTGCACAATAAGCCTCACAGCCTACGGACAAGGTGAGGTTGTTAGACAATTCAACCCTGTCAATACAGGAGCAACCTCACTTACCATAGCTCCCGACGCACGAGGAGCCGGTATGGGTGATATAGGTGCTGCAACCGATCCCGATGTCAATTCACAGTTCTGGAATCCTTCTAAATATGCCTTTGCATATAGCGATGCAGGTATAGGATTGTCATACACACCTTGGTTGAGCAAACTTGTCAACGACATCTATTTGGCCAACTTGAGTGGCTATTTCAAGTTTGGCGAAGGCAGTCCCCAAGCAGTAAGTGCATCATTGCGCTACTTCTCACTGGGTAACATAATCCTTACCAATCAGAATGGCGATGAAGTCAACTCAATCAACCCCTTCGAGATGGCAGTAGATGTGGGTTACTCACGTCGTCTTTCAGAGAGTTTCTCTATGGGTGTAGTACTACGCTATATCTATTCAGATTTGGGTTTCCAGTATGACGAAAGCGGTAGTGCGACAGGAAATGTAAAGGGAGCTTCGGCTTTTGGTGCCGACATTTCGTGGTATCACACCTCATATCCTATCATTGCCCGCAACGAATGCCAATGGTCGTGGGGTATGAACATATCGAACATCGGTTCTAAACTTGCATACGACAATGGTAACGAGTCGGCATTTCTACCTACAAACCTAAAGATAGGAACAACGTTCCTCTTCCCTATTGCCGACAAAAACACCTTCTCAATCAACCTAGATGCCAACAAATTGCTCGTACCCACAGCACCTCAGGAGTATCAGTACCAGACAACCGATGCCTATGGCAACACTGTAACCGACTGGGATGCATACTATGCAGCTAAAGAGGAGTATAACAATATGTCACCTTTTGAGGGTATAGCCAAGTCTTTCTACGACGCTCCAGGCGGATTTGCCGAAGAGTTGCGCGAGATAAACTTCTCGGTGGGTGTTGAATATTCATACAACCGACAGTTTTCATTACGTGCCGGTTACTACTATGAAGACGAATACAAAGGCAACCGACAATTCTTCTCATTCGGTGCCAGCTTTGCATACAGCGTATTGCAAATAGATGCCGCCTACTTGTTGGCCACAGCAGCATCCAGCCCTCTAGACCAAACCCTACGTTTCACACTATCGTTTGACCTCGAAGGCCTCAAAAACTTAATAAAATAACATCCTATGAAAATAAGAGTAGGAATGGGATATGATGTACACCGTCTTGTCGAGGGTCGAGACCTTTGGCTGGGCGGTATACGTATAGAACATTCGTTAGGCTTGTTGGGTCACTCCGATGCCGATGTACTCATCCACGCACTATGCGACGCACTACTTGGCGCAGCCAATATGCGCGATATAGGCTATCATTTCCCCGATACTGCCGGAGAATATAAAAACATAGATAGTAAAATATTACTGAAAGAGGTTGTCAGACTTCTTGCCGAAAAGGGCTATCGCATAGGCAATACCGACATCACCATCTGTGCCGAGCGTCCAAAACTCAATCCTCATATTCCCGCGATGAAAGAGGCGTTGGCCTCGTGTATGGGTATTGAAACCGACGATATTTCTATCAAGGCAACCACAACCGAGAAACTAGGTTTCACCGGTAGAGAAGAAGGCATATCGGCATATTGTGTAGTTCTCATAGAAAAATAGAGAACTTATATGAATTATCTACAACGTATATCCGACCATCTTGCACAATTAGACAAACATCCTCGCAGATGTATGTGGGGATGTGTTGCTTTTACCATCATATACTATCTGCTCATTTCACTACAAGGCGTAGACTTTGCCGATGAAGGTTTCTCCCTGACATTCTATCAAAACATCTATACTCACCCTTATGATGTTGAGTATCTGTTCTTATACTACCTGACTGGTATTATAGGAGGAATATGGGAAATGATTTTTGCCCCATTAGGCACTTATGGCTACCGGATATTATTTGCCGTCACATCGGGGGCAATAGTACTCACCCTTTTTGCCACTCTCAAGCCCTATATCAAGACTTCAACTCTCACTCTGGGGGCTATAGCCTGTACTATCTGGCCGGGGTTGTGTCTATACTATTTCAACCACGATTGCCTGACAATACTACTTTTCCTTCTCACCATATATAGTATGATGAAAGGATTGGACGGTAAACGCTGGGCGTGGTATGCAATGGGAGTATTTCTCGTACTCAATACATCAACCCGACTACCCAACGTTCTGTTGTGTATTCTCATATTTATACCGCTCGTCGAAGCCGGATTTTCGGGCAATTATACCCAAGCAATGGGTAATATGTTGCGAATAGCCGGTGGTATGATTCTAACATCAGTGATATGGATTGTTGCAATGTTATTGCTAGACCATCTAGGAATATACTTTTCGGCACTCGGATCTCTATTTATTATGAGCGAAGACTCTTCCGACACACACAGCATCAAGAACCTGCTCATAACCTACTCCTACACCTACAAGGCCATTCTCACCAGCACTTTCTATGGCATTGCCGTATATTTTATATATGCTATCAGCACACAATACATCAAGATAAAAAACATCAAATTGATAGCAGGTATTATATGCTGTGCAATCATATACTCGTTGCTTATACGCAACATATACGCTATGTGGGGATGCCTCACAGCAGCATCTATCCTTTACACATTTCTCCATCGTCACAACAGCCAACTATTCATATTGGGAATAGCCTCACTGGTTATGCTCGTGGTAATACCTCTAGGAGGCGACTCTTATCGCAACATCTGTCACTCGTGTATGTGGTTGGGTATGCCCATATTCATCACCCTGCTACGCCAACCGTTGAAATGGCATATATCATTGACTAACGACGAACATTACAAATATGGCATAACCATCGATAACGCCTCGCGAGAGGTTGAAATCATACTAACAGTTGCCTTTCTAATATTCTCGGCAACTCACAGCGTATGCTACTTTGACAACGGTAGCCGATGGGAAAAGAACACACGCCCTCAAGTTGAAAAAGTTACAACATATACATCACATCAACGTGCCGAACTGATAGAAAGTATCGTCAATACCACATTGGCACACCGTAGCGAAGGCAATTATTTGTTGGTTTTCGACAACGCCCCAATGCTACATTACCTAACCGGGATGCAACCCTATCTAGGCTCTCCGTGGGGTACTTTCTGGGGCAAGGATATGTTTACCCGACGACTCACACAAGCCGAGAACTACAACTTACAGTTGCCACTTATTGCTATCCCGCAATTCTACTATCAAGACCTTAGCGCAACAAATTATCTCGACCCCATTCAACATCCCGAAATGATAGAGAAGATTGAGGCACTATACTCTTTTATGCAACGGCACAGTTACATAGAAGTTCACCGCGACAACTACATCATTCTATACAAGCCTGCCCATTGACATTTCTTGACAGCAGATAACAATTCTCCCTCAAAATTCGCTAAAAAAAACAGAAAAAAATCCTTACCTTTGTTCATAGAGAATAAAGGTATATCTATATGATGCAAAAAGAACGAATATTGGTGGGTATGAGTGGCGGAGTAGACAGCTCGGCCGTATGTATGCTACTACAAGAAGCCGGCTATGAGGTTGTAGGTCTCACACTGCGAATGTGGGATGTTCCATCACAATTTTCAGCACCTCAACAAACAGAACCCAATCATATACTGGAAGCTCGCGAACTAGCCGAACGATTGGGTATAGAGCATCACACACTTGACATTCGTGAAGCATTCCGTACCGAAGTCGTACAATCTTTTATCGACGAATATATGCGCGGACGCACTCCCAATCCGTGCGTTATGTGCAATCGCTTTTTTAAGTGGAAATATCTGTTGGAAGAGGCCGACCGCCTACAATGCAATAAAGTAGCAACCGGTCACTATGCCCGTATTGTCGAACATAATGGTCATCCGATGTTGGCCTGCGGAATAGACAAGAAAAAAGACCAATCATACTTTCTGTGGAGACTGACCGAAGAGCAACTCTCTCGCACACTCTTTCCTTTGGGTAATCGCGACAAACAAGACATCAAAGAATATGTACGCTCTAAAGGTTTTGCCCAGAAAGCTGCTAAAAAAGAGAGTATGGAGGCTTGTTTTGTGCCCGATGACTACCGCGACTTTTTGCGAGAGATGGTACCCGAACTCGACTCACAGGTGTCGGGCGGATATTTTGTTGATGAGAAAGGACGAAAACTAGGACAACATAAGGGTTATCCATTCTACACCATCGGACAACGCAAAGGACTAGAGATTGCCCTTGGACATCCCGCCTATGTTATACGCATCAATGCAAATAAAAACACCATCAGACTGGGTACAGCCGAAGAGTTACTACAATCTACGGCTCTGCTCTCGGGTGTAAGAATGACTGAAGGCTACACTAGTCAGTCGCCTCTTGCTATACGTATTCGTTATCGCAGCACTGCTGTCGAGGCAACTATCGAGCCTCTCAACGACGGCAATGCCATTGTTCATTTTGCCACCCCTGTATCGGCTCTCACTCCGGGACAATCGGCAGTCTTCTACGATAAAGACATCGTTGTGGGAGGTGGCATCATAGAAGACTCACGACTGCTCAAAAAATATAATCACGAATGAAAGGACATCCTCACATACTATTCTTGTTATTGTTATTATCTTACGTTGGCTCTTGGGCTGCCGATGCCAGTTATAAATATCGTGTATGGCTCACTGACAAAGGTAATAATGAATATAGCATTGAACATCCCGAGGAGTTCCTTTCGACACAATGTATTGAACGACGCACGCAACAAGGCATTGCAATCGACAGCCTAGATCTACCTGTAAGCAAGCATTATATTGAACAAATAGCAGCAACAGGATGCAACATAGAGATTACGTCACGATGGATGAATACGATTGTTGTAAGTCTCAACGACACAACCATTATTAACGACATCGTTGCACTCCCCTTTGTAGCGCACACACAATGCGTATGGAAAAACAACCCCGCCACCAAAGGACAAAAGCGAAACAAGCAGGCAAAACAAAAGGCCATCTCGACGAGTATTTCAACGACAGACAACTCTGCACTATATAATCACACTTGGCAACAAACCCAATTGCTCAACCTCGACTCATTACACTTGCTCGGGTACCGAGGACAAGGAATGAGAATAGCCGTTCTAGATGCAGGATTTTATGGTGCCGAAAGTTCCTCCTATATATCTCCCGACAAGATTGTAGGGAGACACCATTTTACCCCCGGCAGCAACTTCAACGATACTCACGGCACAGAAGTACTCTCTTGTATGGCAGCCTATGTCGAGGGCGAATACATCGGTTCGGCCCCCGACGCAACATATTGGCTCATCACTACCGAAGACCTCGAGAGCGAATATCCCATTGAAGAAGACTATTGGGCTGCAGGAGCCGAAATGGCCGATAGTGTGGGGGCTCATATTATCAATTCATCTCTGGCATACAACACCTTCGACGATCCAACAATGAATTACACCCACAACGACTTGGATGGAGAGACCGGATTTTGCTCCCGAGCAGCTACTATTGCGGCTCACAAAGGGATATTAGTTGTTATCGCAGCAGGCAATGAATATAGTCGCGCTTGGCAGAAAATAGGCGTTCCGGCCGATGCTAAAGACTGTCTGACAGTGGGCAGTGTCGATGCCTCGGGAACACATAGCCATTTCAGCAGTTGCGGATATACTGCCGACAACCGTATAAAACCCGATATTATGTCGATGGGAAGTAACGCATCGTGTATAACAGCCAATGACAAAATCAAGGTTGGTTCAGGCACATCTTACGCCAGCCCCATCGTATGCGGAGCATTGGCTTGTTTATGGCAAGCACATCCCGAATGGAGTGTTGCCGAGCTTATCGAGCGTGTTCAACGAAGCAGTTCACAATACAATCACCCCAATGCAATATACGGCTATGGCATACCCAACCTATATGCAGTACATCTAGGAGCAAGCCATATTGAGTCTGTCACAACCAATGAGGCCTCAATATACGTACACGATGGCATTCTACACCTACCCTCACAACCCATACAAGCAGTCATAACATTATATGACCCAACGGGGCGTGAGATATGGCATACCCCCATAGAGGCACACACCTCATCGGTAGCACTACCACACATTCAACACGGCTGTTATATTGCGACGTTGCAATTACACGACACGTGGGTGACCCACAAATTATATATACATTGACATAAGCAATGAACGATAAAATATATACACTCACACAACTCAACCAAGATATACGCGTGGCAATAGAAGATACTATTCCACACGAATATTGGGTATGTGCCGAGATAAGCGAATGCCACCCCAATCGCAACGGTCATTGCTATCTTGAATTGATAGACAAAGATACACAAGGACGCACTACCGCACGCCAACGGGCTGTAATATGGAGCAATACATATAAATTACTAGAACCATATTTCGAGCAAGAAACAGGACAAGCTTTTACGGCCGGTATCAAAGTATTGGTACTCGTATCGGTTTCTTTTCACGAACTATACGGTATGAGCCTTACCATACACGACATCAATCCGTCCTACACACTAGGCGAAGCAGCTCGGTTGCGCACACAAATACTCAACCAACTAGAGCAAGACGGTGTCATCAATGATAATAAAGAGCTACCACTGCCACTATTGCCCCAACGTATAGCTATCATTTCATCAGATACAGCTGCCGGTTATGGCGATTTTATCAATCAATTGCAACACAACACATACGGTTACATCTTCTATCCCGTATTGTTCACTGCAACAATGCAAGGAGAGCGCACAGCACAGTCGGTTATCGATGCACTCAATCGCATTCACAGCAATATCGAGCATTTCGATTGCGTGGTTATCATCAGAGGCGGTGGCTCGACATCCGACTTATCGAGTTTCGACAACTACGATTTGGCTCTCAACGCAGCACAATTTCCACTTCCCATTATTGTAGGCATAGGTCACGAACGAGATGAAACCGTTCTAGACCACATTGCCGCAGTACGAGTAAAGACACCTACTGCTGCGGCTGAGTGGCTCATTAATCAATCGCTCCTAGCCGACAATGTGGCACAAGCAGCTCGTCAACAAATCATTGATATTGTAAGCAATAGACTAACTAACGAAAACAACCGCTTGCAACTTATCACACGCAATGTACCCTACATCGTAACCCAAAGGCTCAACAGCGAAAAATTACGTCACAAGAACTATGCACACAATATGAGTCGAATCATCGGAGAGAGAACATCTCGCGAGGAGACCCAACTATCGCTGTTATCACACATCATACCCGAGCGCACTGCCACACGACTACAACAAGAACAGCAAAAATTGGAAAACCTCACACAAACTATCCGATTGCTCTCACCCGATACTATTTTGGCTCGTGGTTACAGTATGGTAATACAAAACAACCGAGTAGTCAAGTCGGCGAGCGACCTGACAAAAGGCAGTCAAGTAGAAATACATCTGTCAGATGGAAAAGCACAAGCACAAATAACCCAAACCCATAAAACCGATATAGAATGAACACCCAAGACCTCACCTACTCACAAGCCATAAAAAAGCTCGAAGAGTTAGTCGCCCTCTTGCAAGACCCCAATTGCGAGATAGACCACTTACGCGAATATACCAAACAGGCACTTGCGCTACTCAAATTCTGCAAAACGCGACTCACCGAGACCGACGAAGAGGTGCGCAAAATGCTAGAAGAACTCAACGAAGTATAGGGCACAATCCCCGGCATTTATACACACAGCAAGACAACACCAATAAAGCACCTACAAAACAGGGATTTTATAGAAGTTCCCATCGATTTTTTGGAAATAAAAATGTATTTTTGCAGTCGCTCATATAATAGTAACAAATGCAAGTACTAGATATTATAGTATTGATTATTGTAGCCGCTATGACAATATGGGGTATGGTGCGCGGTGTAGTACGTCAAATAGGAGATTTGGCAGCACTCGTTATGGGCATCATAGGAGCCAACCTACTAGGAGGCGAGGTGTCGTCTTGGATACAAAATCTATCAGGATGGTCGTCAATCGTGTCACAACTGATAGGATATCTCTTGGTGTTCCTCATCATATATCTAGGCATACGCATAGTGGCACAAGGCATCAAGTCATTGGCAAAATTGGTGCGTTTGGGATGGATTGACTCGGTGGGCGGAGGCCTGTTTTCAGCGTTCAAGACAATACTATTATTGAGCATCTTGGTCAATCTGGCACTATTGCTCACCCAGAATGCCACATTTTGGTACACACCTGCATTTACGCAGTCTTTGTGCTTCGAGACACTGAGAAGTTTTGCTCCACACATTTTACATCTTGTTTGGGGCTAAGCAAACAACAATACCCCACGAGTGTTGTAAGAAAATAACAGAAAACGATGGAAAACAAAAATTCAAATATAGAAGAACATAAACAAATAGGACATCCCCAAACAAAGGACGTATCCAACGATAACGTATTGGAAGAAGTAACCAATAACGAGTACAAATATGGATTTGTAACCGATATTGAAACCGACATCATAGAACGTGGACTGAATGAGGATGTTGTACGCCATATATCGGAGCGTAAAGGCGAGCCCGAATGGTTGCTAGAGTTTCGTCTGCAAGCATATCGCCACTGGCTCACCCTCAAGATGCCTACTTGGGCTCACCTCAATATACCCGAAATAGATTATCAATCAATAAGCTATTACGCCGAACCCAAAACCAAGAAAAGCCCTCAATCGCTTGACGAGGTAGACCCCGAATTGTTAAAGACTTTCGACAAACTGGGTATCTCACTAGAGGAACAAATGCGTCTCTCGGGTATTGCCGTAGATGCCGTAATGGATAGCGTATCGGTAAAGACCACTTTCCGCGAGAAATTGGCCGAACTCGGTGTTATATTCTGTTCAATCAGCGAGGCCGTAAAAGACTACCCCGACTTGGTGCGCAAGTATCTTGGTTCGGTAGTATCCTATCGCGACAACTTCTTTGCAGCCCTCAACTCGGCCGTGTTCAGCGATGGCTCGTTTGTATATATACCCAAAGGTGTACGCTGCCCAATGGAGCTATCCACCTATTTCCGCATCAATGCAGCCAACACCGGACAGTTTGAGCGCACATTGATAGTGGCCGACGACGACAGCTATGTAAGTTATCTTGAAGGATGTACCGCACCGATGCGCGATGAAAACCAGTTACACGCGGCCATCGTAGAGATACGTGTACACGAGCGCGCTGAAGTTAAATACTCGACCGTACAAAACTGGTATCCCGGCGACAAAGAGGGTCGTGGCGGTATATACAACTTCGTAACAAAACGCGGATTGTGCAAGGGTGACAACTCAAAACTATCTTGGACACAAGTAGAAACCGGCTCGGCTATTACGTGGAAATACCCCAGTTGTGTATTGGCCGGAGACAACTCGGTAGGCGAGTTCTACTCGGTGGCAGTCACCAACAACCATCAACAAGCCGACACCGGAACCAAGATGATACATATAGGTAAGAATACCCGTAGTACAATTGTATCGAAAGGTATATCGGCCGGTAGCAGCCAGAACAGCTATCGTGGTCTTGTAAGAATAACTCCTACTGCCGACAACGCACGTAATTTCACACAATGCGACAGCCTTCTACTCAGCGACCACTGCGGAGCCCACACGTTCCCCTACATCGATATTAAAAACAATACCGCTGTAATGGAACACGAAGCTACAACATCAAAAATTAACGAAGACCAAATTTTCTATTGTAATCAGCGTGGTATTCCCACAGAGGATGCGGTAGGACTCATCGTTAACGGTTATGCCAAAGAGGTAATGAACAAATTGCCAATGGAATTTGCGGTAGAGGCTCAAAAGCTACTACAAATTACCCTCGAAGGCTCGGTAGGATAATATATGAATTGGATAACACTTTTTATAGCAGGATGTTTTGAAGTAGCATTCACGTTCTGCCTAGGCAAAACACGAGGAGCCACCGGTCTTGAGTTCTACCTATGGGGAGCCGGCTTTCTCATCGCCACATTTATGAGTATGTATCTGTTGGCTCGTGCCTCTCAAACATTACCATTGGGTACGGCCTACGCAGTATGGACGGGAATTGGCGCTGTTGGTACAGTACTGTTAGGTATTTTCGTGTTTAAAGAGCCGGTATCATTTGCCCGTATATTTTTCCTTTTCACTCTTATTGCATCTATCATAGGGCTTAAAATAGTATCATAAGTAATACCCTGATACTAAGAATTATCTATTCTATACGCTCTACACTTCGATAAAATTATCTTGTATAAATTTGGTTTATATTATAAACTACTTTATATTTGCATTATAAAAATAACAATCAAAAAAGAGATAGAATGAAAAAGAAGATATTTTACATCGCAGCGGGAGTTATATCCATAGTAATAATCGGGGTTGTTGCATTGGGATATGGAATAATGCAAGATTCACGCATCAAAGCAGCCCAAAGCATTAATCAACTAGAACCCGGACTATACACCCTCACCTACGAAGGAGATTATGGCTTTGATGAATATCTGGCACAAGGAGGAGGTGCAAGCGATGCCATAATGGCACAATACATCACTACATTTCTCACCAACGGATTTGCATCGGCACCTGCACCCGACACCACATCCAACTACGGTTGCAGCACATTTGTCCTACACGGCACAAGCGGGAAATTAATGGGGCGCAACTTCGACTTTGACACCGCAACCCGCGCAATGATAGTGCGAACAAAACCATCCAACGGATATGCTTCGATATCAACAGCGTGCATAGATTTTATAGGAATGCCTTCCGAGTGGCAACCCGACGGCGATATGATTTCACGAATTTCGGCATTGGCATCTATCTACCTGCCTTTAGATGGTATCAACGAAAAAGGCTTATGTATTGCCGACCTCATATCGGGCGATAATGAAGAGACTCATCAAGCAACCGATAAGCCCGACCTTACCATTACAGCCGCCATACGCTTGATTTTGGACAAAGCCGCGACTGTTGACGAGGCCATAGAGCTACTGACACAATATGACATAAACAGTTCTATTGGCACTTCTCACCACTTCGCCATAGCCGACAGTACAGGCAAATCTGTTGTAGTAGAATACATTGACAATAAAATGTATGTAACCAACACACGCACAGTCACCAACCACTACCTCACACAAGGAGACAAATGCGGTATTGGAAATGAATTTTCACATCAACGCTTCGATATGATCAATCACGTGTGTGATAGCATTTCCGACCAATACGATGTGGAAACAGCAATGAATATCTTATCTCAAGCTTCATATCAAGATTATACACAATGGAGCATAGTGTTTGATATGGATGCCCGCAAGGCTCATTATGTATGGAACCGACAATATACCGACAGCCTACACACATTCTCTATTCTACAATAACCACAACCGATTATGAACAACAAACAGATGAACGCGAGTGAGAGTCTTGACCTAATCACTCGGATGATAACCGATACTCGACAAAACATCGAACGCTCAGCACATCGCCCATTCATTGTATGGGGATATGCTACCATTATAGTAACATTGACCGTATGGCATTTATACCGAACCACACAGAGTGAAAATTGTTTCTTTATATGGTTTGCCATTCCGGTAGTGGCCGGAATAGGTATGATAATTACCGGAAAGAAAGATAATAAGCATACAGGCTATGTGCGCACACCCATCGACCGAGTTTTATCACATATATGGATAGTACTCTCAGTTGTTGCATTCATAACCACCCTATCATCATTTATCAAGCCACTCCCCATACTCTTTATCATTTCTATATTGATGGGAGCCGGTAGCACTATGACCGGGCTAATATTACAACAGAAAACAATATCGATAGCCGGATTTGCAGGCATTGTCCTATCTTTATTGTTTCTTACTGTCGATGGTATCAATCAATGTCTTATCTTTGCAGTAATATTTTTCGTTATGATGGTATTGGCGGGACATATACTGCAATATCGCCAACACAAGCAGAGAAGTAATGTTTAAGGCCTTAGACCCCCTCCTACACTCCGAGTTGCGCCTCGCTGTTATGTCGGTACTGATAAGTGTCGATGAGGCCGACTTTGTGTTCTTACGTACAAAGACAGGGGCTACATCGGGCAACTTGAGCGTACAACTGGATAAGTTGCAACGAGCCGGATACATTATAATAACCAAAGGATTTAACGGCAAAATGCCACGGACGGTGTGCAGTGTAACAGAAGTGGGACGAGAGGCTTTCTCCAACTATGTAGAGGCTCTACGCAGTTACATAGAAAAATAATCAATCATACATACAATTGCAGTACCACATACATAGCCTCATCAAGGCCGTTTATGTGGTATTACTTTTCTTTATTCTCAGTGGCACGCTCGGCAGCCAGTCGAGCCTTATACTCCTTCATCTTCTTTTGCCACGCCTTGCGCTTGGCCTGTGCCTGTGCTGCCTTGCGAGCCTCATAATCGGCATATTGTTTTTCCAGAAAATTGTCGGCCATAATCTATACTCATTTATTATTACAAAGGTAACGAAAAAAATCTCTCTTTCTAACAATCCTCGATATTAATAATATATCTAATTAGCGTACAATTGGTTATTATTTAAAAAAACTTATTTTTATTTGGAATTATCGTTTACATTTTTCTATATTTGTGGTAATATTAACACATACTTAATTACTACGACTATGAAGAAGGCTTTCACACTTATTACGACCTTGTGCATAGCAATAGTGGCAATGAGTCAGACTGCTAATGATTATTTGGCTCAAGCACGAGGAGGGGATGCTACATCACAATTAAAATTGGCCGACATTTACTACAATGAAGAAAATTATGACGATGCCTACTATTGGTATCGTTGCGCTGCCGAACAGGGAAATGCCGAGGCTCAAAACAAATTAGGCTGTTTTTATTTCGATGGTTATTTTACAGAGAAGAATGTAGAAAAGGCTCGATACTGGTTTCTCAAATCGGCCGAACAAAACAACCCTTATGCACAATTCAATATGGGACTCTCTTACGACCGTAATGAGTCGGGATATTGCTACTTTACCCCCGAGCAAGTAGATCAAGAAAAGGCCGTAGAATGGTATATGAAAGCTGCCCAACAAGGCTACGCCAAAGCACAAATGAGACTTGGATTTCATTATCGCTGGGGATGGGGTGTAAATCAAGATATCCAACAAGCATTGTATTGGTACAATTTGGCCGCCGAGCAAGGCGATTGTATTGCAATGTACCGCATAGGAATGATATATCTCCGAGTGGAACACAATTTCACCAAATTTATTGAGATAATGGAAAAATCGGCTCAAGCCGGTTGCATAAATGCCGCAAGCGATATTGCCGATCTATACCTTTATGGGATTGGCACAGCGCAAGATATCGAGAAGGCTATATATTGGTACAAAAAAGCACCATTCCTAACATACGAAGACTATTTGGGTGAAACTCGATATACTAAAGAAAATATAGCAGAAGCCGATGCCTTGCGTAATACTACTATAATTTATGAAAATTGGGATACATCGTCACCTACAACAGCTATATTGAAAGTTGGCGAAGTAACACAATTAGATGGTATAGAGATATTGTTCAATGATAAGTTAATGATAGAAGGTATTGAGAAAGACAATTATACCACAAGACAACCTAATCTTTTGAATCTTTTGAGTTTTTGGGGTGAATACAACTCTATTAACGACGTAAAGATTATAGATAGTAATAAAATATTCTGGAGAGAATACGGGGTAGAACCATATCTCAAAGAGCGTATGGCATATACATTCGGCTTGGAGAAAGTCTTTAACAACGACTACAGCAATCGCATCACTCACAATTATTTACTCTACGTAAACGAATATATTTACAACAGAAATGGAGAAATAATAGGAGTACTCGTTACCTACAAGTCGAAATAAACCCGACTTACAGCCATCAGACAAGGCGAACATAAGGTAGAATAACAAACAGTCAATGTACTTATCAGGACCTATTGTTCTACTACCTCCACTCGCACCTGCGATGGCAAGTCATATAGAGAATAAAAAAACCGCTCGGCAACAGCCGAACGGTTTTTATTTTTACAAAGCGAAGTGCCTTGATTAGACACGTTTTTCGCGGATGCGGGCCTTCTTACCGGTGAGTTTGCGCAAGTAGTACAATTTAGCACGACGCACTTTACCACGACGGTTGATAGTAATTTTCTCTACGAAAGGAGAATCGAGGGGGAAGATACGCTCTACGCCCACGTTACCCGACATTTTGCGTACAGTGAAACGTTTTTTGTCACCGTGACCCGAGATGCGAATTACATCACCACGGAAGTCCTGAATACGCTCTTTGTTACCCTCACGAATACGGTAAGATACTGTAATAGTATCACCGCTGTTGAATTGAGGATGTTGTTTTTTCTCTGAAGCAAATGCTTCTTCTACAATTTTAATGAAATCCATTTTTATATAGCTATTAAAATGTTATTACTCGCAATATTCACAGACCACTTGTTCTGCCAGAGATTACGAAATGCGGCGCAAAGTAACAAAATTTAATTGAATTACACAAGTATAACTCTTCTCTTTTTTGCTTTTTATTACTACATTTGCACTAGATACCAATGTGGTACATATCAACCGGCCGTATTGAACCAATTTATTGCCATAAAAAATGATGAAACATCATATAACAGCCATATTCATTATACTCTTGATTGCGACATTACGAACAGAGGCCGCAGTTGAGCCCGACTCGGTCATACGAGATGTTGAACAATGCGCCCAAGCTATCAAGTCCGTCAGCATAGACTCTTGTCACAACATAGCCCAAACGTGGGTTGAAGGCATTTCCGGCGATGACTTGTTGGCTTATACAGCGTATGCCGAGAATATTATGTACACTCCCTATTGCACACAGCAAGAACGTATTGTATATCGCACATTACTTGCCCGGCTACTACAATCGGGGATGGACGAACTACGACTACTGCGATACCGGTATCAATATGAACAACTGTCACATAACAATGAGGGCGAACGAGCCATTGATTTTACATACTACGATATTAACGACAACAGTTACCTCTTATCACAACACATAGGCAACAAGACACTAATCATCTTCAACGACCCGGGATGTGAGGAGTGTGCAATTCTGCGACAACACATCATCACACAAAATGAAATAGGAGGAGAAAACATAGACAGTACTACCACTGTTATAATAATCTACCCCGACCTACCCACCGACGAGTGGCGTGAGGCCGTATCGCACTACCCTGCACACTGGATAGTAGGCTACTCGGACGAAGTAATAGACCTATATGACCTTCGCACCCTACCCTCTACCTACATACTTGATACACAACACATCATTTTGCAACGCAATACACACACATATATTACCGACAAGTTATAGACCAATCACCAAACAACCCATTCCGGCAATATATTGTCAAAAATATCACTGTAATCTGAAAAAATTGTCGCACAACACGCTTGCCACTTTAACAAATAATTCATACCTTTGCTACTGTGTTATGAGAAGAATAGTATCGGTCATAAGGAAACAACCACAATGGCTCCCCAATGAGAGTCATACTAATGATTTTCATATCACACCTATTTATACAGACGCAACGACCACCCGAGATGTTTAATCGGAAAGGTCGTTTTTTTATATAACAATTATATAAAGACAGAAAAATGAAAAAAGAGAGTCTTGTATCAATCAATGATTTCAGCAAAGAAGAAATCATAGAACTGCTTGAAATGGCAAAAAGTTTTGAAGCAAACCCCAATCGCAAAGTATTGGAAGGCAAGGTTATTGCTACACTTTTCTTTGAGCCATCTACCCGCACACGCCTCAGTTTTGAGACCGCTGTCAACCGTCTTGGCGGTCGCATCATAGGTTTTAGCGATGCAGCCACCAGCAGTTCGTCAAAGGGAGAATCACTCAAAGACACCATCATAATGGTAAGCAACTATGTAGACCTCATCATTATGAGACACCATCTTGAGGGAGCTGCACGCTACGCATCGGAGGTATCATCAGTACCCATTATCAATGCCGGAGATGGAGCCAATCAGCACCCCACACAGACAATGCTCGACCTCTACTCTATATACAAAACCCAAGGAACTCTCGAAAACCTAAATATAACAATGGTGGGAGACCTCAAATATGGTCGCACTGTACACTCTCTGCTACAAGCGATGTCACACTTCCATCCAACGTTTCATTTTGTAGCTCCCGATGAGTTGAAAATGCCACAAGAATACAAAATATTCTGTGAGGAGCACAATATTCCCTATTACGAACATCGCGAATTCTCGGAAGAGGTTATCAATCAAGCCGACATACTGTATATGACTCGCGTACAACGCGAACGATTTACCGACCTGATGGAATACGAACGAGTAAAGAATATATACATTCTACACAATAGTATGCTGGCAGGCAGCAAGCCCAACTTACGCGTGTTACACCCGCTGCCACGCGTCAACGAGATAGCATACGATGTTGATGACAACCCCAAAGCATACTATTTCCAACAGGCCAAGAACGGACTTTATGCCCGACAAGCTATTATATGCAAAGTGTTAGGTATCGATATTGAATAACCCGTAAAAGCACCTGATTATGATAAATAAGAAAGAACTTGCCGTTGCAGCATTGGAAAACGGCACCGTTATAGACCGTATCCCGGCCGAAAAATTGTTTACAGTTGTCTCTATGCTCAAGCTCGACACCATAGACAACAGCATCACAATAGGCAACAATCTCAATAGCAAAAAGATAAATAAAAAAGGCATTATCAAGGTAGCCGACTACTTCTTCCGAGATGAAGAGATAAACAAAATCGCCCTCATCGCACCCGATGCAACCATCAATGTCATCAAAGACTACAAGGTAGTAGAAAAGTACAACATCAAGCTGCACGACACCTTGCGTGGTATCATTCGATGCAACAATCCCAAATGCATCAGCAACAACGAACCGATGGACACAGTATTCCACGTAACCCGTCGCGCGCCACTTGAAGTAACTTGTCGCTACTGCAACCGTTCTATCAACGATAATGAAATAGAAATATTATAATGAAAGAGACTTGGAAGCCGGGTACACTCATATATCCACTACCCGCCATATTGGTAAGTAGTGGTTCATCGCCCGACGATTACAATATGTTTACAGTAGCGTGGGTAGGCACATTGTGTACCAATCCACCTATGTGCTACGTATCTATACGCCCCGAACGACACTCATACGATATCATCAAGCGTAATATGGAGTTCACGCTCAACCTCACCAATAAAGCGATGGCACGCGCTACCGATTGGTGTGGTGTCCGCTCGGGACGCGACTACAACAAATGGGAAGAAACAGGACTGACCCCCAAAGCCGGCATAGAAGTAAAAGCCCCCTATATCGAAGAGTCGCCATTGAGTATTGAATGCAAAGTAAGAGAAATTATTTCGCTAGGCTCTCACGATATGTTTATAGCCGATGTTGTAAATATTTTGGCAGATACACAATACATCAATCCCGAAACCAACGCATTTGAGATGGAAAAAGCCGATCTTATAGTCTATTCGCACGGACATTATCACGAATTAGGCAACGAAATAGGCAAGTTTGGATGGTCGGTCAAGAAAAAATAAAATTATCAATCTTTAAAACCTATATTTATGAAAAAAACAATTACTACATTTCTAATCGCATTAATGTGTGCAATAACAATCAATGCACAAGAGTATATCATCGAGCCTGCCAACAACTCAACAGTAGAGGCAATTACCGATATATATATCACTTGGGAGAATGCCACAACCATCGAAGTAGACCCTATGCTTATGGTGGGTGGAATCAAAGCATATATGGTAGATGGTGAAACCAAAACATTTACCACCGACGTATTCTGCGGGCCGGCCTTTGGCAACTATATTATGCTCACAATGATGAGTCCGACAACCGATGCCGGCAACTATCTTATAGAAATTCCCGACAATATGATTACAGTAGACGGCACAGCCGTAGAAGCATTCAGCCTCAACTACACCATCGCCGGCATACCCACATCCACTGCGACATTCG
The DNA here is from genome assembly GCA_937891845.1 of uncultured Porphyromonadaceae bacterium. GTDB lineage: Bacteria > Bacteroidota > Bacteroidia > Bacteroidales > Barnesiellaceae_A > Barnesiella_A. Next base: position 87,088 of record CALATP010000061.1, read on the forward strand.
ATATCAAACAAGACAATGGTTCGCCCACAACGATTTTCATCACCGTTTCACCGTGCGAGAAATTGGAATTGACCAACGACCCCGAAGTAGAAGCTCCGTTTATCATTAAAAATGCAGGTTTCAATTCAAGCATTGTGGCTCACTACGAAATAGAAATAACAGGTAGCAACACAGCCACACTCACAACATCCGAAAGCCTTGCACCCGCACACTACACCCTACATATCCCCAAAGGCACATTCCTTATCGACGGCAAAATCAGTCCGCTTGCTATGAGCGAATTTGACAACAGTGCAGTACACCAAACAACCAACGACAACAGCGTTGTAAATGTATACGACCTCAGAGGTACACAAGTAATAAACAATGGTAACATTACAGACCTAGAACGTCTGCAACCGGGCATATACATCGTAAATGGAGAGAAAAAACTTGTACGCAACAACAAGTAATTATTAAACTTATGTCCAAATAGTTGACACAACGCAAAATATTTCTAACTTTGCGGTGTGAAATACCACAGAACATTAATTCTTAATTATAATACGTATGGAAAGAGACAAAGTCATTTTTGACATTATCGAACGCGAGCACCAACGCCAGCTCAAAGGCGTTGAGCTTATTGCATCAGAAAACTTTGTGAGCGACCAAGTAATGAACGCTATGGGTTCTTGCCTCACAAACAAATATGCCGAAGGATATCCCGGCAAACGCTATTATGGTGGTTGCGAAGTTGTAGACGAAAGCGAAAACATTGCTATCGACCGTCTCAAACAACTCTTCAATGCCGAATGGGCCAACGTACAACCCCACTCGGGCGCACAAGCCAATATGGCTGTATTTATGGCCTGCCTCCGTCCCGGTGACAAGTTCCTCGGTCTTAACCTTTCGCAAGGTGGCCACCTTTCACACGGTTCTCCCGTAAACTTCTCGGGCTTGATGTTCCAAGCACTCGATTATGGTGTACGCCAAGACACCGGTTATGTAGACTATGACCAAATGGAAGAGGTAGCTCGTCGCGAACGTCCCCGCCTCATCATCGGTGGTGCTTCGGCCTACTCTCGTGAATGGGATTATGCTCGTATGCGTCGTCTTGCCGACGAAATTGGCGCTATCTTTATGGTAGATATGGCTCACCCCGCAGGTCTTATCGCAGCAGGTGAATTGGACAACCCCTTGAAATATGCACACATCGTAACATCTACTACACACAAAACCCTTCGTGGTCCTCGTGGTGGTGTTATCCTTATGGGTAAAGACTTTGATAATCCTTGGGGAAAAACTACTCCCAAAGGCGAAATACGCAAAATGTCTTCTTTGCTCGACTCTGCTGTATTCCCCGGTGTACAAGGCGGACCGCTTGAGCACGTTATCGCAGCTAAAGCTGTTGCTTTTGGTGAGGCTCTTACTCCCTCTTACAAAGAATACCAAAAACAAGTTCGCGCCAATGCACGCGTAATGGGCCAAGCCTTTGTTGATAAAGGTTATCACGTTGTTTCGGGTGGTACCGACAACCACTGCTTGCTCATCGACTTGCGCACCAAATATCCCGAACTTACCGGTAAAGTGGCCGAGAAAGCCCTTGTACAAGCCGACATCACTGTTAACAAGAATATGGTTCCTTTCGACACTCGTTCACCTTTCCAAACTTCAGGTATCCGCGTAGGTACTCCCGCCATCACTACTCGTGGCGTGAAAGAAGATATGATGGGCGAAATCGTTGAAATGATTGACCGCGTACTTGCCGAACCCGAGAACGATACTGTAATCAAGAGCGTTCGCGAGAAGGTAAACGAAGTAATGGTGAAATATCCCATCTTCGGCTGGTAATTGATTTGATAAGCATTATACATAGAACAACCGCACATCGAGTGTTGTGCGGTTGTTTTTTTATATTACTATACATACAAATATTTCCTCTAATCGAAACAAATTTGGGCATTAATTTGTATCTTCGCAATATGGAAACAAAGCTCAATCCCCAAGAACGTATTGCCTACTTGAGCCAAGTGCTTGAGGAGCATAATCACAACTATTACGTACTGAATGCGCCTACCATCAGCGATTACGACTTCGACATACTTATGCGCGAGTTGCAAGACTTGGAGGCAGCCTATCCTCAGTATGCTTTGCCCAATTCTCCCACTCAACGCGTAGGTAGCGATCTCAACCACGCATTTGTGCAGGTTGCACACACTCGCCCTATGCTATCGCTAGGCAACACCTACTCAATAGAAGAGGTTGCAGCCTTCTACGAACGCGTAAAACAAGGATTGGGTGATGCTCCATTTGAGATTGTGGGAGAGCTGAAATTTGACGGCACATCTATCTCCCTCATATATCAAGACGGACAACTGCTACGAGCCGTAACACGTGGCGACGGCACAATGGGCGATGATGTGACTCGTAACGTACGCACTATACGTTCCATCCCTCTGATGCTCAAAGGGAACAACTATCCCAAAGAGTTTGAAATAAGAGGAGAAATATTGATGCCTTGGAGTACTTTTGAGAAACTCAATCTTGAACGTCAAGAGCAAGAAGAGCCCCTATTTGCCAATCCTCGCAACGCTGCTGCAGGAACACTCAAATTGCAAAATCCGGCCACAGTAGCATCTCGCGGACTGGATGCCTACCTGTACTACGTGTTGAGCGATAATCTACCATCCGACAATCATTATGAAAACTTGCAATACGCACGTCAATGGGGATTTAAGGTGAGCGACACAATGCGTATCCTGCACAATATGGAAGAGATTAAGGCTTTTATTGATTACTGGGATATAGAACGACGCAACCTACCGGTAGCCACTGATGGAATTGTACTCAAAGTTGCTTCAATCGAGCAACAAGAGGAGCTAGGCTATACAGCCAAATCGCCTCGATGGGCTATCGCCTACAAGTTCCAAGCCGAAGAAGCCATTACACGCCTCAACTCGGTATCTTTTCAGGTAGGTCGCACCGGCACAGTCACTCCCGTGGCAAACCTCGACCCCGTACAACTCTCGGGAACAATAGTGCGACGTGCCAGCCTACACAACGAAGACATCATACGCTCACTCGACTTACACATAGGCGATATGGTACACGTTGAGAAAGGAGGCGAAATAATACCCAAAATTACCGGCGTTGACATTGATAACCGACCTACCGACAGCATCCCTGTTAATTTTATACGCAATTGTCCCGAGTGCGGTACTCCTCTCGTACGAGAAGAGGGCGAGGCAGCTTGGTTCTGTCCCAACAGCAACCATTGCGCACCCCAAATAAAAGGTCGCATCGAACACTTCATTGCCCGCAAGGCTATGAATATCGATTCGCTAGGTCCTGAAACCATCGCACAACTGTACGAGCGCGGTATGATAGGCAATGTTGCCGACCTCTACACACTCACTGTCGACGATGTGGCCACACTCAAATTGCAGGGACGCAAATGGGCGCAGAACATTGTCAATTCTATCGCACGCTCTCGCGAGGTACCCTTCCGACGTGTACTCTTTGCATTGGGCATCCGATATGTCGGCGAGACTGTAGCCAAGCGTCTGGCCTCGGCGTTCCATTCGATGCAAGCCCTGCGCGATGCCGACATCGAGCAACTCACAGCCATTGCCGATATAGGCGAACGCATTGCCGAGAGTGTCACCGAGTATATGAACGACATTGACAATCTGCTACTCATAGAGCGACTGGCACAATACGGATTACAGATGGCCGAAGAAGAGCAACCCGACATCGCACCGACTAGTAATGTACTGAATGGAGCAACGATAGTTATAAGCGGAACATTTGAACATCACAGTCGCGATGAATACAAAGCCCTCATCGAGCAATATGGCGGACGTAATGTTTCGTCGGTATCGGGTACAACCCAATACCTATTGGCCGGAGCCAATATGGGGCCTGCCAAGCTAGAGAAGGCAACCCGACTAGGCATAAAAATCATCAGCGAAGATGAATTTTTACAGATGATAAAATAATCACCCCGATTATAAGCATAGTCAATGCCGTACTGTATTATATGTATACCACAGACAAAAAAAGAAATTTGTATATTCGCACATAAAATCGCTCAATTATGAAATACACATATAATATTATAGTCGCTCTTCTGCTCCTGCTGGTTGCATCATCGGGAAAAGGGCAATCTATGACCGATGTTTTGTTGAATATGCCCGGGCAAATCATTCCACTAGTTACCTACGAAGAACGTCTGCGACTTGTAGATTTATATCACAGCGGACAAAAAGCCCAAATACCACAAGTATCGAACGACACGTTGCAACTATGCGCCCTCGGCAACAGTTATATACACATACGCACTTCGGCGGCTGCCACCGTACAGATAAAACGTGTGGGAAAAGACAAAAAAACCATCTACGCTGTTATATATACCACTGAAGGGCCTGTTGCACACAGCCACATAGAACTATACAACTCCCAATGGGAGATGATACCCAAGCCACAGAAGTTCTTTACAGCTGTCACGCTGAAAGACTTTATTGCCACACAAGACAAGAGCGAGTGGATATACCGCAAGGTCATAACACCCACCATACAATACACAATGAGCGAGGCATCGAACGACATCATAGCCACACCGACTTTTGTACAAACAGTTGACATCGAAAGCCAAAAAGAACTCACCCAATACATCCATTCCGACATAACAATAAGATGGAATGGCAAAAAATGGGTCAATAAGTAGAAACAAAGATATTTTTTTAGTACCTTTGCAAAAGTATATTTTATCAATTAAATAAAAATAGAAATGGTAAGTTACAAAGATTTAGGTTTAGTGAACACCAGAGAGATGTTCCGCAAAGCAATGGAAGGCAAGTATGCAATTGCAGCATTCAACTTCAACAATATGGAGCAAATGCAAGCAATCATACAAGCAGCTGTTGAGTGCCAATCGCCTGTCATCCTCCAAGTATCGAGCGGTGCGCGCAAGTATGCCAACCAAACTCTCCTTCGCTATATGGCACAAGGAGCAGTAGAATATGCCAAAGAATTGGGTTGCGCTATACCCATCACACTCCACCTCGACCACGGTGACACATTCGAGCTATGCAAATCGTGCGTAGATATGGGCTTCTCATCAGTAATGATCGACGGTTCACACCACTCATACGACGAGAACGTAGAACTCACACGTCGCGTTGTAGAGTATGCACACAAATACGATGTAACTGTAGAAGGTGAGCTAGGCGTATTGGCCGGTGTAGAAGATGACGTATGTGCCGAAAGCCACACATACACTCGTCCCGAAGAAGTTGAAGATTTCGTGTCTAAAACAGGTGTTGACTCACTCGCTATTTCGATAGGTACTTCACACGGAGCTAACAAATTCCGTCCCGAGCAATGCACTCGCAACGAAGATGGTATTCTCGTACCTCCCCCTCTACGTTTCGACATCTTGGAAGAGATCGAAAAACGTATCCCCGGCTTCCCCATTGTCCTTCACGGCTCTTCTAGCGTGCCTCAAGACAAGGTTGCCATCATCAACAAATACGGCGGTGCCCTCAAAGATGCCATTGGTATCCCCGAAGACCAACTTCGTCGTGCCGCTTCGTCATCGGTATGTAAAATCAATATCGACTCAGACGGCCGCTTGGCAATGACAGCCGCTGTTCGCGAAGTATTTGCTAACAAGCCCGCAGAGTTTGACCCCCGTAAATATCTCGGTCCGGCTCGCGATGCACTCAAAGAGCTCTACAAGCACAAACTTATCAATGTACTTGGTAGCGCCGGCAAGGCTCTCTAATAAGAACTCAAATAAGCACTAAAAGGCTGCCCGCTTGACTTGTGGGCAGCCTTTTGTACCCCTCAAAATCGGTAATTTTATGAAAAAATATACCCCGGATATGATAACATCGTTGCTCCCAAACGAAATATTCGTGTTCGGTAGCAACCTCGAAGGAAGACACGCCGGTGGAGCTGCCCGTATTGCCCTCAACAAGTTTGGCGCAATATGGGGTGTAGGAGTAGGCAAGCAAGGCAACAGCTACGCCATACCCACAATGCAAGGAGGCGTTGAAACTATTCGCCCCTACGTAGACCAATTTATCGACTACGCCACGCATCGCCCCGACCTCACATTCTATGTCACTCGCATAGGCTGTGGTATAGCCGGATTTACAGATAGTGAAATAGCACCACTCTTTGCACAAGCCATCGACATAGAAAACATCATACTTCCCGAGCAGTTTGTACACATTATAACACAAGAGACATCAACCCGTTAGGCACAAGACTTAAAAAAATAATAAAATTCACAGCCCGGCAGCTAAACCATCGCACATATAACATTGTTATACCGCCACATAAAACACTCTTTATCATACAATAATAAAATTAACAATAAATATCTGCACAAAGATTTGACAAGTACCAATTATTTTTCTTACCTTTGCGCAGTTTTTTAACGAAATATTAGCCTTGGGAAAGTTTACAAAATATAAACTGTCGCTCAAAAGTATGCCGATAGGCAGTAACGAAACCTTTGAGTATAGGCTCGACAACGAGTTCTTTGCCAATATAGACGGACCCGAAGTACAACGCGGAAAAGTTGATGTCATAGTAGACGTAAAGCGCACAGCCACAGTCTACGAATTGAGATTTGATATAACAGGAGTAATAAACATCCCCTGCGACCGCTGCCTAGACGATATGGAGTTTGAGGTTGATACCGAGGAAGAACTTTTTATCAAGCTAGGACAAGAATACATAGAAGAAAGCGACAATATGCTCACCATACCCGAAGACGAAGGCGAGCTGAATATTGCGTGGTTTCTCTATGAATTTATAGCGCTCACCATTCCCATCAAGCACGTACACCCCTACGGCAAGTGCAACAAAGAGATGAGCGAACGACTATATAAAATGAGCGCACGTCGAGTAGATGAGCTCGAATACGACGGTGAAGAGTTACCCGAGTATCTCGACGACACAAACATCGGCAACGACGAAGAGCAACCTACCGACCCACGTTGGGATGCTCTCAAGAAATTGAAAAGATAATAATTAAATATATAAAAAAATGGCACATCCTAAAAGAAAACAGTCAAAGACAAGAACAGCCAAGAGAAGAACTCACGACAAGGCTGTAGCCCCCACATTGGCCATTTGCCCTAACTGCGGCGCTTGGCACGTTTACCACACAGTATGCGGCGAATGCGGTTACTACCGTGGTAAGTTGGCTATCGAAAAAGAGGCTGCTGTCTAATCAAGGACTCAGCAAAAGCTAAAGCCCTAAAATACTTAGGGCTTTTTCTTTAAAAACCCTAATAGTTGAGAAATGCAACAATCGACACTCTCAACGAACAAAAATAAATCATTATGCTCAGAGCAAAAATAACAGGTATCGCCTCATACGTGCCCGAAGACATTCTTTCGAACGAAGAATTGGCACAAATGGTTGACACCAGCGACGAGTGGATTACCACCCGAGTAGGTATTAAGGAAAGGCGCATTTTACGCGAAGAAAGTACTGGATCGTCCGACTTGGGCGCACGTGCAATCAATAAACTCATCGAAAAGACCGGAGTAAATCCCAACGAGATAGATCTTATCATTTGCGCGACATCCAACCCCGACTATCGTTTCCCCTCAACAGCATCTATTATTGCTGAGAAAGTAGGTATCAAAACCACCTACGGATATGACATACAAGCCGCTTGTGCAGGATTTCTTGTTGCTTTACAAGCCGGTGCTGCATACATTCAAGCAGGCTTATACAAGAAAGTTGTTATAGTTGCTGCCGAGAAGATGTCATCAATGGTCAACTACAAAGACCGCAACACTTGTCCGTTGTTTGGTGATGCAGCAGGATGCGTGCTGCTAGAACCCACCGACGAAGAGGTTGGTGTTATCGACACCGTTTTCCACACCGATGGTATAGGTTTGCCCCATCTTGTTATGACAGCCGGTGGCTCTGTGCGTCCCGCATCACACACCACCATCGACAAGAACGAACATTATGTATATCAAGATGGTCGCTTCGTCTTCAAGCACGCGGTTGCCGATATGATTTCGTCATCCGACAATATTATGCGTCGCAACAACCTCACTATCGACGATATAAACTATGTTGTACCTCACCAAGCCAACTTGCGCATCATCGAGGCTATAGCAGAGCGATTCAACATTCCCGAGGAAAAGCTATTGGTCAACATACAGCACTACGGCAACACCAGTGCTGCATCGATACCTCTATGCTTGGACGAATATGAAAAGAAATTCAAAAAAGGCGACAAATTTGTCCTCACAGCCTTTGGAGCAGGATTTACGTGGGGAGCCGTATACCTCGTTTGGGGATACGACAGCAAATAAAAATCACTCACATTATTATAAAAAACGCACCCGTTACCCAACGAGGTGCGTTTTTGTGCGTTATATAACCGACAAAAAATTGGCATTCGTCCTACTTTTTTCTTATTTTTGCAACAAAATAGAATAATATGCATAAATCGGGCTTTGTAAATATTGTTGGAAACCCCAATGTGGGCAAATCGACACTGATGAACTCACTAGTTGGAGAGCGCATCTCTATTATCACATCCAAGGCACAGACCACACGCCACCGCATAATGGGTATCGTCAACACCGACGATATGCAGATTGTATACTCCGACACCCCGGGAGTACTCAAGCCCAATTACAAATTGCAAGAGTCGATGCTCGGCTTCTCACAGTCGGCACTTGTCGATGCCGATGTATTGTTGTACGTAACCGACACAGTAGAAACGCCCGACAAGAATGCCGAATTTATAGACCGTGTTGCACACGAGACAATGCCTGTCATTGTCATTATCAACAAGATAGACCTCCTTAAAGGACAAGACGAGTTGGAAGCTCTCGTAGAAAAATGGCACGAGACGCTACCCAAGGCCGAGATAATACCCATATCGGCTATGTTGCGGTTTAATATCGACAACCTGCTCAAACGCATCAAGGAGTTGCTACCCGAGTCGCCTCCATTTTTCGACAAAGATGCTCTCACCGACAAGCCGGCACGTTTCTTTGTCAACGAAATCATACGTGAGAAGATATTACTCACATACGACAAGGAGATACCCTACGCTTGCGAGGTAGCAGTAGAGCAGTTTAAAGAGAGCGACAAACGCATAGAAATATCGGCCGTAATTTTTGTTGAACGCGACTCACAGAAAGGCATCATTATAGGCAAAGGCGGCTCGGCACTGAAACGCGTAGGCACACTTGCACGCAAAGACATCGAAGCATTCTTCGACAAGCAAGTATTCTTGCAACTCTACGTAAAAGTAGAAAAAGACTGGCGCAATAGAGAAAACAAGTTGCGCTCATTTGGATACCTTAACGACTAAAAAAGTACAAACCCAAACACGACATAATATGGGAAACATAGTAGCCATCGTAGGGCGACCCAATGTAGGCAAATCGACCCTATTCAATCGACTTACACAGACACGTCAGGCCATAGTCAACGAGACAGCCGGAACAACACGCGACCGCCAATACGGAAAAGTAGAATGGGGCGGACGCGAATTCTCCATAATCGATACAGGCGGTTGGGTAGTCAATTCGGAAGACATCTTTGAGGAAGAGATAAACAAACAAGTATCTATCGCTATCGACGAGGCCGACGTGATACTCTTTGTGGTCGACGCCATCAACGGAGCAACCGACCTCGACGACCACGTAGCAGCCATCCTCCGACGCTCAAAGAAACCCATTGTTCTTGTTGCCAACAAAGCCGACTCCAACCAATGGATATACAATTCGGCTGAGTTCTATGCATTCGGTTTGGGCGATCCGTTCTGCGTTTCGGCCATCAGTGGCAGTGGTACAGGCGAGCTTCTAGACGAGATAGTAAGCAAGTTCTCAAAAGAGTATGAAGAAGAAGCCGAGATAGATATTCCACGCTTTGCCGTTGTAGGTCGCCCCAATGCCGGAAAATCATCTATCATCAATGCCTTCATAGGCGAGGAACGCAATATTGTAACCAACATTGCCGGAACAACACGCGACTCGATATACACACGATACAACAAGTTTGGCTTCGACTTCTATCTAGTAGACACCGCAGGTATCCGCAAGAAAGGCAAGGTGACAGAAGACCTCGAATATTACTCGGTAATCCGCTCGATACGCGCTATCGAAAACTCCGACGTTTGCATCCTTATGATTGATGCCACCCGAGGTATTGAAGGACAAGACCTTAATATATTCTCACTCATACAGAAAAACCGCAAAGGCATCGTCGTGTGTGTAAACAAATGGGATCTCGTTGAAGACAAATCAAATATCGCCATCAAAACATTCGAAAACGCCATACGTGAGCGTCTTGCCCCCTTCACCGACTTCCCCATTATCTACACATCGGCACTTACCAAGCAGCGCATATTCAAGGTACTGGAAACAGCGGTCGAAGTATACAAAAACCGCAAACGCCTAGTACCCACCTCCAAGCTCAACGAGGTAATGTTGGCAGCTATCGAAGCATATCCGCCACCAGCAACCAAAGGCAAATATGTAAAAATCAAGTATATCACAATGCTCAAGGAGGCACAAATACCCTCTTTCATCTTCTTCTGCAACCTGCCTCAATGGGTAAAAGATCCTTATAAGCGCTATCTCGAAAACAAAATACGCGAAAATTGGTGTTACACCGGCACGCCTATTAACATTTTTATGAGAGAGAAATAATAGCAAATAATAGGAAAAAAGAGAGAAACGAACTATCTTTGTGCCAATTTAGAAAAACAAACAAAATCAAATATTTACCTAATCTTAAAAACAACACTTATGTCACAATCTTTAATCTTGATTGCGGTGCTTGTGGTAGTGATACCCTTCTTGGTATTCTACGTAATTAAAGCACAAAAAGAACACCCCAAAGGCCTCATCTCGGCAGCTCTTGCCAATATGGGTGAGCGTTTTGGTTACTACATTATGAACGCTGTATTGTTGCTGTTCTTGTGTTCTAAATTCGGTATCAGCGATGACGCTGCCGGATGGATTTACGCTGTATTTTATTTCTTGATTTACGTTTTGAGTCTCCCCGGCGGTATGATTGCCGACAAAACTCAAAAGTACAAAGGTACAATCATCTCGGGTCTTATCTGTATGGCAGTAGGTTATATCCTCTTGTCTATACCCGTATTCTCGGAGAACACAGGCGGTATCTCTTGGGTACTCGTATTTACTTGTGTTGCTCTTCTCATCATTGCATTTGGTAACGGTCTCTTCAAAGGTAACCTCCAAGCCATCGTAGGTCAAATGTATGACAACTTCGAGGCTGAAGCTGCCAAGAAAGGTCCTGAAGCATTGGCTATTGCCAAGTCGAGACGTGACAGCGGTTTCCAAATCTTCTATGTATTTATCAACATCGGTGGTGTAATCGCCCCCTTCGTGGCTCCTCTATTGAGAGAGTTCTGGTTGAAGACCAAAGGTTTGCTCTACAACTCTGACCTACCTCGCTTGTGCCATATGTACAACGACAATGCACAAGGTATGTCGGCCACCGATATGGAAAACTTGAACGACCTAGCTACTCAAGTAGGTCACACAGGTGCTGTTGATGCAGCTTTCTGCGCCAACTACCTCGAAACATTCAACACCGGTGTTCACCTTTCGTTCATCGCTTCGGTAGCTGCAATGCTCATTTCACTCACTATCTTTATGCTTGTGATGAAATCATTGCCCACTCCCGTTAAGAAAGCTAAGAGCAACACTGAAGTTTCTGAAGCCGAAAAAGAAGCCGATGCAAAAGAAATCAAGCAACGTCTTATGGCACTCTACGCTGTACTTGGTGTTGCTGTATTCTTCTGGTTCTCATTCCACCAAAACGGTCAATCACTCTCGGTATTTGCACGTGACTTCGTTGCAACCGACTCTATTGCACCCGAGATTTGGCAATGTATCAACCCCTTCTTTGTTATCGTATTGACTCCCATCATTATGTTTATCTTCGGCTCTCTTGCCAAGAAAAACAAAGAAATCTCTACACCCCGTAAGATTGCCATCGGTATGTTTATTGCCGCTTGTGCTTACATCTTCCTCACCATCATTGCTATGGTAAAAGGTTATCCTTCGGGCGAAGAGTTCAAGGGCTTGAGCGATGCAGCCAAAGTAGCTATGAAATCTAGCCCTGCCGTGCTCATCCTCACATACTTCTTCCTTACTGTTGCCGAGTTGTTCATCTCTCCCCTCGGTCTTTCATTCGTATCGAAGATTGCTCCCAAGCACTTGCAAGGTATATGTCAAGGTTTGTGGTTGTCGGCCACAGCCATTGGTAACTTGTTCATCGCTATGGGTGTAACAATGTTGAACACATTCCCCCAACAATGGATGTGCTGGGCTGTATTTGCAGGCTTCTGCCTCATCTCAATGGCCGTAATGTTGGGTATGCTCAAATGGCTTGAGAGAATTACTCAATAAGATAAAACCTAGAAACTTTATCACATAGGAGGCTGCACCGTTGGTGTAGCCTCTTTTGGTTTGTAAAGATTACGAGAGATGAGGGTGAAGGCAAAAGGATAAACAAGTGTTAATTAATTATTAAATCCGCAATGAAAATAACAAGTTACAAGTATATTTCATAAATTGCGCTTGATTAAACGAACTATTTAAATCGTTCAACCGTGAAAAAACTTTCCAATAAAAACAGTCTTAACACAATTATCATTTTACATTAAGTGAAGAGCCAAATCAATGGGAGTTGTATTACTCTCATAAGATTCTTATTGCAACAATATGACAACTACCTGCACATACCTACAACGACACTTTCACTCAAAGGTGTAAATCGATAATCGTTATTATGCCCAGAAATAACTTGCTTCAAATGACAGAAGATACAACAATCGAAAAGCAGCCCCCAAAAAGCCTTGCTACAAATACATAAATCATACGGTAACAATACCAAGTATTACTCTGGTGCTGTGACATACAAACAGTTCGAAACCAATCGTTGTAACCGGAAATATAAACCCCTATATAATGTGTTTTGAAGAAACAGTATAGAGATGATTAGCAACATTACGTTGCAAAAATATAAAATACATCGCGGCATAAAATTCACAAGATTTAATTGTTTTTGCTTTTGTAACCGCGATAGAGTCGCGCGGAGGTTGTGAAATTTCCGCGCGATGTTTTTTACCCTACAAGAACAGGCAAGAGGGCACCGGCAACAAGTATCAAAAACCTGAAACAATGTGCCCAAAGACAATATAGTCCTTTAATTACAGATGTTTCAACCGACTTGCCATACACTCACCCCACTACGAACAACAACAAATACAGTTTGTGAGAGGTATATTATCGCAACACAAGTACCTGACCAACTGTAATAGTGGCATTATAACGCATTTTGTTACGACGAGCCAAACGATTGAGATCGACACCGTACAACTGAGAGATAGAATGTAATGTTTCGCCCTCGGCAACAATATGCGTGTCGTATCCTTTATCGGCCTTACGATGCTTCTTTTCGAGATATACGATATCACCTTGACACAATGTAGCACCGCGACGCACATCGTTATACTTGAGGAGTTCTTTCACATCAAAGCCCAATTGTATAGCAATATATTCATAGCTATCGCCTTCCTCGGCCAAAACGTATAACAATCCCCACGCTCGATATACCTGACGCGACAATGGAGTTTGACTACCACTTTGAGCCTCCAATATACTACGCTCCACATCAAGTGAGTATTGAGCCAAATTATTCATTTCGATAACGCGAATGAGCGATTGTGCATACTGCGGATCCTCGGCATATCCGCAACGTTGCAACCCCCGTGCCCAACCCTCATAGTCGGTTATATCGAGAGTAAAAAGAGAACTGTACCGACGCGCCAACAGAAACTCGGAATGGTCTTGAAACGACTCGGCAACACTCTCATACTTACGAAACACTCGCCCACGACGACACACAGTATCGCCACTCCAATAATGCGCCTCGATACCAAAATGATTATTGGCCGATAGTGCCAACTCACTGCTACCCGCCGCCGACTCAAGGATACCCTGTGCCAACGTTATACTGGCCGGTATATTATAACGCAATTGATGCTCTTGAGCCAACAGATAGTACTGCCGTACATAGGCTGCATTGCGACCATCATTGTCATAACCTCTCGCGGTGAAGGTTATAAAAGACACAGCCACAAGAAAAGCGGTAATTACCCAACGCTGTCTCATCATAAAAAATATTTTATTGAGCGAAAAAAATATATAACAGTACACACTTTCGACAAAAAACAGTTATATTTGTAGTAGTAGAACTATTTTTGTATGAAAGAAACAAATATCGTTACAAATATACTTGTTTGTGACTATACAGAGCTAAGTGACGAGCAAAAAAAATTGGTAGACCTTGCCAAAGAGGCTTGCCTTACAGCCTACGCTCCTTATTCTCAGTTCAATGTAGGTGCAGCAGCATTACTCGATAATGGCGAGATAGTAACCGGCAGCAATCAAGAAAATGCCGCCTACCCATCGGGCACTTGTGCCGAGCGCACAACCCTATTCTACGCAGGAGCCCGATATCCCAACCAAGCCGTAACCAAGCTTGCTATAGCTGCATACAAAGGCAACAGCTATACAGCTACCCCTACCGCTCCTTGCGGTGCGTGCCGACAAGTTATATTGGAAACCGAACATCGCTATAACACACCGATAGAGATATTGCTTTACGGCACAGAAAAAACATACATAATCACATCGATAGAATCGTTATTGCCCCTATGCTTTGGCAAGACCGATCTTGAATAACACACAGCACATGGATAATTATATCGTCTCGGCAAGAAAATATCGTCCTTCGACTTTCCAATCGGTAGTAGGACAAAAGGCTTTGACACAGACCCTCAAAAATGCTATCGATACAGGAAAACTTGCACACGCCTACCTCTTCTGCGGGCCTCGCGGAGTAGGAAAAACATCGTGCGCCCGCATCTTTGCCAAGACTATCAACTGCCTGCATCCCACCGAGACAGGCGAAGCGTGCAATGAATGTGAATCTTGTCAAGCATTCAACGAGCAACGCTCATACAACATATCGGAATTAGATGCCGCATCAAACAATAGTGTAGACGATATACGCCAACTTGTAGACCAAGTGCGCATTCCGCCCCAAATAGGAAAATATAAAGTATACATTGTCGACGAGGTGCATATGCTGTCAACAGCAGCATTCAATGCCTTCTTAAAGACACTCGAAGAGCCACCCCATCACGCCATCTTTATCCTTGCAACAACCGAGAAACACAAGATACTGCCTACGATTCTTTCTCGTTGTCAAGTGTATGACTTTCAGCGTATCACAATAAACGATATAGCCGAACACCTGCAATATGTTGCCTCGCAAGAAAACATCAATGCCGAAGCGGAGGCTCTCAGTGTCATTGCACAGAAAGCCGATGGTGGTATGCGCGATGCACTATCTATATTCGACCAACTTGCCAGCTTTACAGCAGGCAATATTACATACAATGCAGTAATCGAGAGCCTCAACGTACTAGATTACGAGTATTACTTCCGACTCACCGACGCATTTCTGTCGGCCAATGTTCCGGCCGCCCTCCTCATATATAAGGATATATGCGACAAAGGTTTTGAGTCGCAACACTTTATAAGCGGATTGAGCAACCACTTCCGCGACCTATTGGTAAGTAAAGACGCATCAACGCTATCATTACTTGAGATGGGCGAAGCCACAGCACAACGCTATGGCGAACAAGCAGCCAAATGCGATGTAAAGTTGCTGTATAAGGCGATGGAGCTCTCCAATCGTTGCGACCTGGACTATCGCGTGAGCAACAACAAGCGTTTTCTTGTAGAGCTTATGCTCATACAGATATGTCAACTCTCAATGCCAACCGAACCGGTACAAGCCCAACCCAAGCTACAATCGGTACAAGCCCAAAGCCAACCCGCCACACAGCCGGCTCAAGCGCAGAGACAAGCCACCACAACACCTCAAGCACCGGCACAACCCGTAGCCCAACCTCGACCATCGGCACAAGCATACTCTCCGCGCCCAAAGGTTGCAACTCCACCCCCTCAACGACCGGGTATGCCCATACCTTCCATTCGCATCAATGCACAGAAGGAGGCTCCTACCGTCGAGAGAGAGAAACGACGCACCCCTTTTACCGAGCAGGCTCTGATTGAAGCTTGGTTGCAATACGCCGAGACTATTCCCGACGAGGTGGCCCTCTACAACACTATGCACACACACAAGCCCACGCTCAAAGGCGAAATAATGTGCCACGTTACAGTAGAAAGCAACATACAACAATCGCTCATTACTGTTACCAAAGATGCTTTATTGGATTTTCTCCATAATAAGCTCCAAAATGACTACATCGACTTGGAAACAGAGATAAAAATATCGACCGAACGACGTGTTTCATACAATACCGGTGAAATATTGGCTGCAATGAAAGACGATAACCCCAATTTGGTTAAAGCTGTAGATATGCTAAATCTCGAAATCGAATAGGCCGGTTTTTAGCCCGCAAACGAATAAAAAACGGCAAAATAATAGCAATTTGCTACAAAGCAATCTCATCCATCCCAAAAAAACTTGAAAAATATATAATAAAAGCATTGTTTCCTAACAATGCTTTTATTACTTTTGCCAGACGAAGAACAAATCAGAAAATACTATGACAACACCATCAACATCCGTTCTTATCATCTATACAGGTGGTACCATAGGTATGACACAAAACCCCGAAACCGGAGCTTTGGAGCCGTTTGACTTTAACCACCTCCTCGACAACGTGCCCGAATTGCGTCGTTTGGGCTACTCTATATCTACCGTACAATTCGACCCCATCATCGACTCATCCGAGACTGAGCCATCACAATGGGCCAAACTTGTACAGATTATTAACGAGAACTATAATAAGTACGACGGATTTGTTGTTCTGCACGGAACAGACACAATGGCCTATACCGCCTCTGCCGTAAGTTTTATGTTGGAAAATTTGGGCAAGCCGGTTATCTTTACAGGCTCACAACTACCCATAGGTATGTTGCGTACCGATGGAAAAGAGAACCTCATAACAGCCATTGAGATTGCAGCCGACCGCGACGAGAATGGCCTACCCCGCGTACCCGAGGTATGCATCTTCTTCGACAACACCTTGATGCGAGGCAACCGTACCAGTAAGGTAAGTGCTCAATTTTTCAACGCTTTTGTATCGCCCAACTACCCATTGTTGGCACACGTAGGTATCAACATCAACTACGACGACGTAGAGATACACTATCCCGACACCGATGCACCGTTGAAACCGCACTTCAATATGGATACCAATGTTGTGGTACTCAAGCTATTCCCCGGTATCACCCAACAAGCCGTACACCAAGCGCTCAATATTCCGGGCTTGAAAGGTGTTGTTCTCGAATCATTCGGCTCGGGTAATGCTCCCCGTTATGAGTGGTTCCTCCACGAGCTGCGCAATGCTGTCAAACGAGGCATTGTCATCGTGAATGTTACTCAATGTAGCACCGGCAGTGTACAAATGGAACTTTATCGCACAGGAAACACACTCAAAGATATAGGTGTAATAAGCGGATATGACAGCACCACCGAGGCTGCTCTTGCCAAATTGATGTTCCTCTTCGGACACAATCTCACCAGTGAAGAAGTAATACAAGCTATGAGAAAATCATACGTTGGCGAGGTAACAATCCCCAAACAATTGAGATAAACACTTATCACATACAACGAGCGGGCAAGCATCCAAACAGATACTTGCCCGCTTATTATATACCGGTACTTGGTGTATAAAGCCGATTGGCAAACGACACCGCACCTTATTTTATAGCGCCTTTTTTGATAAGATACTCGGCAATTTGCACAGCATTCAACGCAGCACCTTTCTTTATCTGGTCACTTACAGTCCAGAATGTCAAGCCATTGGGATTGGTCAAATCCTTACGGATACGACCCACAAAGACAGGATCTAAGTTTGTCTTGTCGAGTGGCATAGGATATGACTTCAACTCAGGCTCATCTTGCAACACCACTCCTTCGGCCGAAGCAAAAGCAGCACGAGCTTCATCAACCGATATAGGACGCTCGGTCTCGACCCATATAGCCTCGCTATGCGCACGCAATACCGGAACACGCACACACATCGCACTCACCATTATATCCGAGTGCATTATCTTGCGGGTCTCGTGGTACATCTTCATCTCCTCTTTGGTATAGAGATTGTCAGTAAACACATCTACCTGCGGAATAAGATTATAGGCCAACTGATAGAAGAACTTCTCAACAGTAGGTTTCTCTCCTGCTATCAATTCTTCATATTGATGTTGCAACTCGGCCATAGCCGATGCTCCTGCACCACTGGCTGCTTGATATGTAGCAACGTGTACGCGAGTAATGTGAGAAAGATTTTCAATAGCCTTCAATGCCACTACCATCTGTATAGTAGTACAATTGGGATTGGCAATAATACCACGAGGACGCACCAAAGCATCATCACCATTCACCTCGGGTACTACCAAAGGTACATCATCTTCCATACGGAATGCACTAGAATTATCTATCATTATCGCGCCGTAACGAGTAATTGTCTCGGCAAACTCTTTCGATGTGCCACCTCCGGCCGATGTAAAAGCTATATCTACGCCTTTAAAGTCATCATTATGTTTCAGCTCCCGCACAGTTATCTCTTTACCACGAAATGTGTAGGTCGTCCCTGCACTACGCGACGAACCGAAGAGTAACAACTCGTCGATAGGGAAATTGCGCTCATCAAGCACTCTCAAAAATTCTTGTCCTACGGCACCACTGGCACCTACAATAGCAACTTTCATTTTCCTATTTCGTTTTAATGGTTTTCAAGGTGCAAATATAGATTTTTATATCTACTCACACCCTATTTTTATCTATTTTACCTGTTTTTTCAATAATTTCATAATACCCTCGGTACGTATAACAACTGCCACGTACATACATAACAGAGCTATACGCACTGCGACACGCACAACTGCCACATCGGTGGGCATATACATTCCTACCATAAACAGCACTACTGCAAGCAACACATACATTGCTATCTTGCGCAAGGGATAGGGTATCGGATAGCGCTTGCGACCCACCATATAACTGAGTATCAACATCAATCCGTTGCAAGCCACAGTAGCCCACGCGCACGCCATATATCCATATATAGGCACAAACAGGACTATAATGGATATAGTCACAATACATCCCAACACAGTAAACCAAGTGCCCCAATAGGTCTGGTCGTTGAGTTTGAACCAAAATGAAACATTAAAGTACAATCCAAACAAAAACTCTCCTGCCATCACAATAGGCACTACTTTGAGGCCTTCGTAATAGTTGGGCGAAACCAAATGCTTGAATACATCTTCCAAGAAAAATGACACCCCCAAATATATAAGCAAAGAGAATATTGTGAAATACAGTGTTGTCACAGCATTGCTACTACGTGCCTCGCCCGAGCCGGCTCGCTTAAAGATAAATGGCTCGATAGCATAGCGATAGGCCTGTATAAACATTACCATTACAACGGCTATCTTGAAACACGCGCCATAGATGCCCAACTGCTCGGTAGCCGCCACTTTATCTTCAAAAAGCAATGGAAAGAGTATCTTATCGATAGATTGGTTTAAGATGCCGGCTACGCTTATTCCCAAGATAGGGAACGCATAAACCAACATTCGACGCATTCTTTCGCCCTCAATTCTGACCTTAAAGCCCCGAAACTCTTTATTCAACATCAGCACATTGGCTATCGTCGTAATGACATTGGCTACCAATATATATCCAACTCCATAGTCAGGATTATAAAACCAATCGATAAGATAGGGAGCATTGCGATAAATGACCGGGCAAATAATAAGAAAGAATATATTGAGAAGTATATTCAATGCAATATTGGCCAACTTGATACCGGCAAACTTCCACGCCTTCTCCTCGCAACGCAATCGAGCAAAGGGCAGACTTGTGATAGCATCAACAGCGACAATGAAGATGAGCATACCCACATACTCGGGATGTTGCGCATAACCCAATGCGCCACTTACAGGCTCCAAAAAGAGAAAGCCCAACAACGCAAAAAGCGATGATAGGATTGTAACAAATATAAGAGAATTGGAATATACGGCCATTGGTTGTTGCTCGTCCTCACGATTGGCAAAACGGAAATACGTTGTTTCCATACCAAAAGTAAGCAAAGCCAACAACAAGGCTGTCCAACCATACAGATTGGTTACGATACCATACTCGGCAGGTGATGGCAATACACGCACATACATTGGCACCAGCAACCAATTGAGGAAACGCCCCACTATACTGCTGAGACCATATACAACGGTATCTTTTGCCAAATTTTTCAGTCCCCCACTCATACGTTATCTCCAAATATTCCTCCCCAACCGGCACGAGCGCGCCCCAAATGGGTATAGGCCAAATCGGTTACTTCACGCCCCCGAGGTGTACGCTTGATAAATCCTTCTTGAATAAGAAACGGCTCATACACTTCTTCCAACGTTCCGGCATCCTCGCCCAACGCTGTGGCTATGGTTGTAAGCCCGACAGGACCTCCCTTAAACTTATCTATTATTGTCGTTAATATCTTATTATCTATCTCGTCAAGACCATACTTGTCTATGTTGAGAGCCTCCAAGGCATATCTTGCTATATCCACATCGATACTACCTGAGCCTTTGACTTGTGCAAAGTCGCGCACACGACGCAACAAGGCATTACATATACGGGGCGTACCACGACTGCGCATTGCCACCTCAACAGCAGCTTCGTGCGTACAAGGCACGTGCAACAATCTTGCCGACCGTTCTACAATCTTGCACAGCACCTTATGATCGTAGTATTCCATATGGCAATTGATACCGAAACGAGCTCGAAGCGGACTTGTCAACAAACCACTACGTGTTGTTGCTCCTACGAGTGTAAAGGGATTGAGCGTGAGTTGTATCGAACGGGCTCCGGGTCCTTTATCTATCATAATATCTATGCGATAATCTTCCATTGCCGAGTAGAGATACTCCTCTACAATAGGACTGAGACGATGTATCTCATCGATAAACAACACATCGTTAGGCTCGAGTGATGTTAACAGACCGGCCAAATCACCCGGCTTATCCAATACGGGCCCTGATGTCACCTTAAATCCAACGCCTAGTTCATTGGCCAAAATATTAGCTAATGTGGTCTTTCCCAAACCGGGAGGGCCGTGCAATAATACGTGATCGAGCGGCTCTCCACGCAAGCGAGCCGCCATTGTGAAAACGCGCAAGTTTTCTATTATCTTCTCTTGACCACTGAAATCGTCAAATGACAACGGACGTAAGGCTTTTTCTATCTCACGTTCACTATCACCCAAACGATTACTGCGTATATCGAAACTTTCGTCTGTCATATAACTCTATGCTCTTGTGTGCGCACGCGCGCTATCATCTGCAAATGTAGTTTTTTTCTCACACATTTACAACTTTCGGCTGAGCTAATATATACAATCTCATCAATATGACAAGAGAATAATATTTATAACGTCGGAAAGTTATCTTATTTCTGCAATATCTGCAATGGTATATTTGTCAGTTGTGATGCAATGACCGAATACGAACTATAAAAGCTACCATATATCTTGGAGGTGCGAGACAACAGCCACATCTCTTTTACAGCATCTTTCATTCCCGCTACACTATTTCTATCACACACTGTATTCATAACCAGCACCCTGTTTCCAAAGCGTTCTTTCAATTCCTCTTTGGTTGCATTATCATCGGTAGCCACATAAAACTTGGCATCGGGGCACAAATCGATCTCGCGCTGCATCGCATCAACAAAAAGCGATAAAGGCGACTTCGCGATAGAGGGTCCATTATCGGTGCGACGTATGTGAATACCGATGGTATGTGGGGTAAAATATCTGTCGACATAATCATCTACATCCGAAAGAATGTCGGGTGCAGGTACAAAATTTTTAGAAAGTGCCGATGCATAATCGCCAAACTCATAACAACTTTCTATAACCACCCGATTACCATTTTTTATCACCTCTTCAAGTCTCCCCTCCTCACGCAATCGCAAAAAGTCTTTTGAATATATACGGGTATCAAACATCATTGGTGCTATAATATATGGCAACCACAATGTGTGCCTACGTGGCGAACGATACAAAAAACGATCAAAGAAACCGCCCTTAGAAACTGTAATCAACTCTTTTTCATCGCGTTGCGCGCATATGGAGAGGGTAAATAGAGCTTCATAAGGCGCATTGAGTTCTTCATTACAGAACCACATCACCTTGAGCGGAATACGCTGAGACTTGGCAAACTCGATTGCAGCGTTCATAGTTCGCATTCGGTTGGCCAACCCTCCATACGGCGTAATAACAATCTCTCTCATATATCTATCACTTATTATTTGTACAACTACTCTTTATGCCACTCGTAAGCAATGCGTTTGTCACCATTGCGCGACAATACGATTATTCCGCTACGAACAAAACCATTCCTCAAAGCAGCCTGCTGCATCGTTTTATTATCACGATGAGTATCTACACGCAAATATTGGCAACGCTGTTTACACCACTCAAAACAATAATCGGCTATACCTTTCACCTTGCCATTCGAGGCCAAACGATGCACCACTCCGTATGGCTCATCATACATCCATCGGCCATCATATATCACTGCATAAGTAGGCTCAACATCTTCCCCGAAAAGAAATGAAAAGACTCCAACTACCATATCATCACTTTCGACACAATAGAAATGCCCGGCTGCAACTTCTTGCTCTATCAAAGAACAAGGCGGATAATCATCACCCCATTGCCGAGTATTTCCTTGAGAGTGCATATAGGCCTTGGCCTGCTCAAAGAGAGCCATTATCACACTCATCTCGCTATGTCGTGCTTTGCGTATTACCATATAATGCATATTGATACACAAAGATAAATATTTCGACGCACACTGAGGTTATATTTTATAAAAAACAATAATTTTATATCAAAAAATTTCTTTTTCACTTTTATTTCTCAATTTTATTTTTTTATCTTTGGCATCATTAACCCCCTAATTAATAATTGCTATGATTATTGGTATTCCCAAAGAAATCAAAAACAACGAAAATCGTGTTTCTTTGACACCTGCAGGAGCTAGTGAATTGAAAGCTCACGGTCACACAGTGTATGTACAACATAATGCCGGTCTTAACAGTGGATTTCCCGATGAGGCATACGTAGCTGCCGGTGCTACCATCCTCCCCACCATCGAAGATGTCTATGCTACTGCCGAGATGATTATCAAGGTTAAAGAACCCATCAAGCAAGAGTATCAACTTGTACGTAAAGGCCAACTTATCTTCACATATTTCCACTTTGCTTGTGACAGAGAACTGACCGAAGCAATGCTCGCCAGCGGCGCCACTTGCTTGGCATACGAAACCGTAGTAGACCGCAATGGAGGTCTTCCTCTCCTTATACCTATGAGCGAAGTAGCCGGTCGTATGGCTGCACAAGAAGGCGCTCGATTCCTAGAAAAGCCTCAAGGAGGTTGTGGCAAACTGATGGGTGGTGTACCCGGTGTAAAACCTGCCAAAGTCCTTGTTTTGGGTGGTGGTATTGTAGGTACAAACGCAGCCCTCATCGCTGCAGGACTCGGTGCCGACGTTACTCTTTGCGACATCTCACTACCACGTCTACGTTATCTCAGCGATACAATGCCCAAGAATGTAAAAACCCTCTATTCATCAAGATATAACATTGAGCAAGAACTTCCTACTACCGACCTCGTTGTAGGTGCTGTACTCATACCGGGAGCCAAAGCTCCACATCTTGTTACTCGCGATATGCTCAAGCTTATGCGTCCCGGCAGCGTACTTGTCGACGTGGCCATTGACCAAGGTGGTTGTTTCGAGACATCACACCCAACAACACACGCTGAGCCTATTTACGAGATAGACGGAGTCGTACACTATTGTGTAGCCAATATACCCGGTGCCGTACCTTGCACATCGACATTGGCACTTACCAACGCCACACTACCCTACGCAATAAAACTTGCCGACCTCGGTTGGGAAGCCGCTTGTAGAGCCGATGCCGGTCTTGCCAAAGGCCTCAACGTAGTGGACGGAAAAGTTACATTCCCCGGTGTTGCCGAAGCATTCGGTATGGAATGTCATCCGGCTTTGTAATTTCATATAGACTATATCAAACGAGAGCCTGTGCAAAATAGAATTTTGCACAGGCTCTTATGGTTTATTAAATTTACGGCTGAGCCGTTTTTAACGACTTTGTTTGAACCACAAAAAAGCATTTTTTTACCATATCATTAATATTCTCCACAAAGATATGTGTTTCAGTGGATTATAAAGGTTTTATCCTACTTTTTGTCTACCTTGCCGGGTTTTCGGACTGATCCGATTTCCGAATCGATTCAGTTTTACGGCATAAAAAAAAGAGTCAAGCGAATGCTTGACTCTTTACTTTTGCTCGGTCGGGGTGACTGGATTCGAACCAGCGACAACACGCCCCCCAGACGTGTACTCTAACCGGGCTGAGCTACACCCCGTCTGAAAAGGTGATGCAAAGGTAGTGCTTTTTATTGTATTTGCAAGCGTTTAAGACAACTTTTTTAAAATATTTTTTAATCAAAAATACTAACGAGCTCATTTACAGATGAAAAAGGTCGCGATAAAAATCTAAAGAAATTTCTATTTCATTGCATTCGACCTCTCTATTCACTTCGCAAACACCCCAATCGGACATCAAAGCAAAACGAATTTTACCATCTCTATTTTTCTTGTCGTGATGCATAAGCGCAATCAGCTCATCATAATCATCACAAGTTATGACGTAGGCACCATAATTACGCTCAACCCAATGCGCCACATCATATATGATATGAGAAGGAAATGACAACAGTCGATGAGACAGTATAAGCTCACACACCAAACCCCACGCCACAGCATATCCGTGACGCACAGGGCGCTTGTGCAACAGAGCGTGACTCTCGAAGGCGTGACCTATTGTATGTCCCAAGTTAAGCACCTGACGTAATCCGCTTTCGCAAGGGTCTTGTTCAACAATTTTCTGTTTCACAGCCACCGATCGTTGCAACATATCCAACATCACATCATTATTGCAATTCAATATATTTGATTGAGCCAAGCTATTATAATGTTCAACGCCATCCAAGATACTATGTTTTAACATTTCGGCATACCCCGACAACACCTCCTCTCGTGGCAATGTCGAAAAGAATCGTGACGAGACAATTACCGCCTCGGCCAAAGCAAAAGCACCGACTTCATTTTTAAGCCCCGCAAAGTCTACTCCCGTTTTCCCGCCTACCGCAGCATCAACAGCGCAGAGCAACGTAGTGGGTATATTAACAAAACGGATACCTCGTTTATAGGTAGCAGCCGCAAAACCGCCCAAATCGGTAACTACACCACCACCCACATTGATAAGCAATGAATGGCGCGTCGCACCATTATCGACCAGCGACTTCCACACAGACATAAGAGTATCTAAATTCTTATTCTCTTCACCGGCCGGAATGTTTATAACAGTCGCCTCATCTATTATCTCACAAGCAAGTAACGGCAATACCAACTCTTCGACATTGGCATCACACAACACAAAGCATTTGTCATATTCAACATTGTCACACACTTGTTTCAATGCCGTAACAACATCATTGGTAAAAATTACATTCTGCTTCATACACCGGTTTCATTAATCACATTCAACAATTCATCGATATGTGTTGCAAAGTGTCTCATCGAGTCAAATACGACATCCGCCCCGGCATCATAAAGAGCCTGAACAGGAATAGGGCCTGTATTGACAGCTACGGTAAATACACCAGCCGCCACGCCCGCCATCACGCCCAACGGTGCATTTTCTATCACAATAGCCTCGGTATGCGCAACACCGGCGCGCTGCAACCCCATCAAATAGGGCTCGGGCGACGGCTTTCCTTGCTGCACATCCTCGCCGGTCACCCGATACGGCATATTGAATGCCAACGGGTAGTCATCATCAAGCTGTTCGAGGAGAGTTCCTTGACTAGAGCCTGTAACCAATACCGTGCGCACCTGATGCAACAATAGGGATTTTATCACTTCACTTGCTCCGGGCATCACCTTTACCTCATCAAGCAAACGAAACTGACGCACCTTTTCATCATAAAGAGCCAATGACACTTCTTCGGGAGCATCATATCCATAAGCTCTATTAAATAGCAAATTGATAGTGCGCCTGCGGGTACTACCCTCCAACAAGAAAAACTCTTCGCGGGTACATTCAATACCCAGAGGAGCAATCGTACGATACCACGCCTCAGCGTGATTGGGCATAGAGTCATACAGGACACCATCCATATCTATGAGAGCTGCACGACATCTCATTGACTCGATAGAATGACGTGCCATATATTCTTGGACTGCTTTTTTTATCATAACATTATTATAGATATACGGGCATAACTATGCAACCGTTTTATTTACAAAAATAGTAAAAAATTGGTGGTGTGATAATTTTATTCAAATAAAAAAAGTAGTTTTGCACAACGCAAACATAAGAATACACAAAGTAAAATAGAGAAAATATGAAAAAATTATCATTCCTTACAGTAGCCGGAGCAATACTGCTGACCGGATGTACAAGTCAACCAAGTGAAAAAGACTACATCAACGCTTTTATGCAATATACCGATAACAGCATTGACGCAAACACAATAACCCTCAATCACACCCACGACATAACAGTGGGCGACAGCATAGCCTATCTGCAAGTTGTTCTTGCCGACGAGTATCAAAATCAGCTAGACGCACGTCGCACAGCCTGGGAAGAAAAGCAAGCCGACTGCGAGAAAGACGAATTGGCCAACATCCTTCGCCACGAAGATTATATGAAAAAATATAATGAAGCCAAGCGCAAATACGGCAACAACATTAAATATCAAAGCAAGATAGAGGGCTATCTCAAAGCTGCAGAAAAGCTACCCTCCAACCACGAAGAGTACCTAGAGTTTGACCGTCGTCGCAGTTACTCATTCACACGTGATGCCGAGAACCTCAAAACACAATACGACGAACTCGAAGCTATGGGATTGGAAGGATATGCCGCAAACCATCCTATGATACTACAATATAGCGAACGCAACAACGATGAGGTACTAGCCAACGTATATACTATAGGCTACACCTTTGAAGGCGAGACAATAGAAAGCCTTTGCGTATTTGCAGGCAAGCCCATCGGTGTAATAGATATAATAGACACCGATGCCGTAAACATCCTCAATTACAACCAAAGCAAAGCACAATAAAAATTAATAGAATATAATGTATACATATTCATAAAAGGCGAATATTATGCACAGCAGGTGTACTTTTGTGCATAAAAAAGCATTTTATGCATATTAAAGTTTTTCTATTACGACAAAAAGCATTTACTTTGCAGTGCATTTTTAGAAAACAAAACTTCTTATTAATTCATTAAAAAAAGAAAACTATGTCTGAAGTTTCAGTAAAAGTAAAATCAATCATCGCAGAGCGCTTGGCAAAAGCCGAGTCTGCCATCACTGATGACGCTAGCTTTACAAATGATTTGGGTGCAGATTCACTCGATACAGTAGAAATGATTATGGATTTCGAGAACGCATTCGACATCAAAATTCCCGATGAGGAAGCTGAAAAAATTACAACTGTAGGCGAGGCTATCGAACACATCGAAAAAGCCTTGGCTGACAAATAATTTATGGAGCTTAAAAGAGTAGTAGTAACAGGTCTGGGTTCGATTACGCCTCTTGGTAACAGCGTCACAGAAACGTGGGAAGCTGCTATCAAAGGAGTAAGTGGAGCCGGACCTATTACTCATTTTGATGCCAGCGAGTTCAAGACACAGTTTGCTTGCGAAGTAAAGGACTTTGACCCCCTCAAATACTTTGAGAATGCCAAAGAGGCACGCAAGTTAGACCTCTATGCACAATTTGCCATTGCAGCAGTAAAAGAGGCAATGATTGACTCGCACATCGACGTAGAAAAAATCAACCGCAACCGTGCAGGTGTAATATTCGCAGCCGGTATAGGTGGCTTGGGTACATTCGAGCAAGAAGTATCCAATTATGCCATACATCCCGATAGAGGTCCTCGCTATAGTCCATTCTTCATCCCCAAGATGATTGCCGACATAGCAGCAGGTCAAATCTCAATGATATACGGTTTCCACGGCCCCAACTTTGGTACCGTATCGGCTTGCGCCTCTTCCAACCACGCCTTGATTGACGCCTACAATTACATTCGTCTAGGAAAAGCCGATGTGATAATCTCGGGTGGTGCAGAAGCTGCTATATATGCTTGCGGTGTAGGAGGTTTCAACTCTATGCACGCGCTATCTACGCGCAATGATTCTCCTCTCACAGCATCACGTCCGTTCAGTGGCTCACGCGACGGATTTGTTATGGGTGAAGGTGGCAACTGCCTTATTCTTGAGGAAATGGAGCACGCACTAGCACGTGGTGCCAAAATATATGCCGAAATAGCCGGTGGAGGTCTTGCAGCCGATGCTTATCACCTCACAGCTACACACCCCGAAGGTCTTGGTGCTAAATTGGTGATGCGCAATGCTTTGGAAGATGCCGAAATGCAACCCGAAGACATTGACTACATCAATACTCACGGCACATCGACTCCCGTTGGTGACATCTCGGAGATAAAAGCTATAAAAGAGGTTTTCGGTGAGCACGCCTACAAACTCAACATCAGCTCGACCAAGTCTATGACCGGTCACTTGTTGGGTGCAGCAGGAGCACTTGAAGCCGTGCTTTGTATCAAAGCAATGGAAGACGGCATTGTTCCGCCCACCATCAATCACGAAGAAGGTGACAACGATCCCGAAATTGATTACAACCTCAATTTCACTTTCAACAAGGCACAAAAACGCGAAATACGCGCTGTAATGTCAAACACATTTGGATTTGGCGGTCACAATGCTTGTGTCATCTTGAAAAAATTTGAGAAATAATCGTGTTTCGCAAAGCGTATAACTACATAAGGCTCTTGATGTTACGGCACCAAGAGCCTTATTGTATTTTCTACAATATGCTAGGGGTATGCCCCAACAATATCGAGCTGTATAAACAAGCCTGCCGACATCGCTCGGCAACAGACCGAACCGAGAATAAAGAAAACAACGAGCGACTGGAGTTTCTAGGTGATGCCATACTCAGTGCCATTGTTTCTGACATAATCTACAACACATACAACATACAGAAAGAGGGGTTTCTATCAAAAACTCGCTCGAAGATAGTACAACGCGAAACACTCAATCGCGTTGCCACAGAATTGGGGTTGGACAAAATAGTAGAGCTGAAAGCCCAACTGCAATCGCACAACAATTATACCTATGGCAATGCCCTAGAGGCCATCATAGGTGCTTTATATTTAGACCAAGGATTTGACACCTGCAAGAAAATTGTTGAAAAAAATATCATCAACAAACATATCGACATCGATACATTAGCTCACAACGAAGTCAATTTCAAATCAAAACTCATCGAATGGTGTCAACACCACCACTTCCCCTACCATTTTGACATCGACAACATCTCGGCCGACGAACATAAAAACCCTATTTTCCACGCACGAGTTTATGTAATAGACCGGGAATTGGGCGAAGGAACCGGATACTCCAAGAAAGAGGCCCAACAGAAAGCCGCACAAGCCGCAATAAAATTCATAAAGAAACAAAAGCACTTTGCATCTACTCTACACGAGCGACTATCAATTCTTGAGCCCAACACACAAGAGCCTTCAGCTACCCGCCCTTGCGACGAAAACAAAGAAGAGTGTTGATTAACGCCACTCAACTCAAACAACTATTCAATACCACGACATAGATATATAGGGAGTAACGCATTATACCAAGCGGTAATGTAGACAATAGCGGCTGGTCAAAAGACCCATAAATAGCTAAAAATCTGAACATTACAACTCTTACTATTACAAGTAACGACGAGGCTCGGCAAGGGGCACATCCCGACGGCGTCTTAATTCACTATTACCCCATCATTGCAACACATTCGGCTCGCCATATTATTCACATTTCCTATCACGCCGACATATACCAACAACAAGGGGCAACACCCGCGTGGATATTGCCCCTCTATGATATAAGTCAATTAATTATATTGCAGCGATAGCTCCTTTTATGCGTTCAAAAATTTCATCTACCGAGCCCATTCCGTATATAGCCACATACTTATGTTGCTCAATATAATGGTCACGCAAGGGATTGGTCTGGGTACGATAGACGTCCAATCGCTTATGGATAGTTTCGAGATTATCGTCGCTTCTTCCCGAAGTCTTACCACGATTGAGCAGTCGAGCCACCAGTTCATCTTCCTCTACTTCCAAACCCAATACTACATCCAAATGCATATTGTGTTTAACAAACAAACGGTCTAACGCATCGGCTTGCGGTATTGTTCGAGGAAATCCATCCAAAATAATACCACGCGAGGTATCGGCGTGATCTAGAACATCTTCCAAAATATCTATCATCAACTCGTCGGGAATGAGCTTTCCTTTTGATATATACGTTTCGGCTATCTTTCCCAACTCTGTACCTTGGGCTATCTGGCTACGCAACACATCTCCAGTAGAGATATGAAACAAGCCATACTCTTTAATTATACGTTCGCTTTGAGTACCTTTACCCGAACCGGGCGCGCCAAAAATCACTATATTTATCATTGATTTTATCTTTTATCTATATTATTCAATCTTGTACGATGGTATATATATCCTTGAGGTTACGCCCCAATTCATCATAATCCAAGCCATAACCCACAATAAATGCAGGCGGAATATCCAAGGCAACATAATCGATGTTAACATCATACTTCAACGACTCGGGCTTGAATAGCAGCGTAGCAACCTTGATGTCGGCAGGATTGCCCTCTTGCAAGTTCTCTTTGAGTTGTACCAGAGTAAAACCAGTGTCGACAATATCTTCAACAATAACAACTGTACGACCTGTAATGTCCTCGTGCAAGCCCGATATCAATTGAGCCTCACCGGTAGAGTGCGTACCTATATACGACTTCATACGTATAAACGAAATCTCAGCTCCGGGAATATTTATTTCACGGAAAAGATCGGCAGCAAAAACAAATGCGCCATTCAGCACACACAAAAACAATGGGCTTTTGTCGGCCAAATCTTCATTGATACGTGCAGCTACATTGCGCACGGCTGTTGCAATCTCGTCCCTACTTATATAGGGCTTAAAAGTAAGATCTTTCAGTTTTATCGTATCCATATAGTATGAATGTAATGAATTTGCACAAAGGTACAATTTAAAACCGAATAGTTGTACATTTCAAGAGCATTATTTTTTCGCACCAACGAGGTTTATTACAACAATACACACCCCAACCCTACAACACGCAATCGTTATTACCGACCGACATAATTATTTATTTAAATATTTGAGCATTTAAAAAATAAAATACGCTTACAATTATTGAGTTTTCAAGACGAAATATTATCTTTGTGTGATTAACAGCAATATAAGGAAAACGACAGTTATGAAGATATATTCAGCCCACGCACTGCGTGACATAGACCAATATACCATTGAAAAAGAGTCTATAACCTCACTCGACTTAATAGAAAGAGCGGCATCGACCATCGTATATGAGATAGTATCGCGCTATCCCCGCAATAAACATATATGCATCTTTGCAGGTCCGGGCAACAACGGTGGCGACGCTTTGGCTGTGGCGCGTCTACTCATTATCGAAGGATACAATCCCGAGATATTCTTGTTCAATACCGCATCAAAGCTGTCGGAAGGTTGCAATGCCAGCCTACAACGACTACGCGATGAGTGTCCTACAGCCCAACTCGACGAAATTATCAAGACCTTTCGTCCGCCTCATCTCACAGCCAACACGCTTGTTATTGATGGCCTTTTTGGCACCGGACTCAACAAACCCATCGTTGGAGGTTTTACATCGTTGGTCGAATATATCAATGACTCAGAAGCGTATGTCATCTCGATAGATATACCCTCGGGACTTATGTGTGAATGGACTCAAAAAAATGACCCTCGCCACATAATTAAAGCGCACATCACCTACACATTCCAATATCCCAAACTTTCGTTTTTCTTCCGCGAGAACGCTCAATACATAGGACAATGGAAAGTATTGGATATAGGTCTCAAAACAGAGCCTACACTCGAAGCGATGTCGCAATATTACTGCATAGAAAGCAGTGATGTTGTCAACTTATTACGCCCAAGAGATAAATTTGCCGACAAATTTGCCAACGGACACGGGTTACTTATTTCGGGACGCTACGGTATGGTAGGAGCTGCCGTATTGGCCTCACAGGCAGCTATGCGCTCCGGCATTGGATTGACTACGGTTCACGCTCCACGATGCGCCAATATCATACTGCAAACAGCCGTTCCCGAAGCCCTCTTTGACCCCGATGCCGACGATTTGGTATGTAGCGAGATAAAGCCAAGCGACAAGTTCAATGCAATAGGTATAGGTCCGGGATTGGGTCACGGCATCAAGCAGACAAGCCTTATACGCAACCTTTTGGCACAAGGAATAAAACAACCTATGGTACTCGATGCCGATGCGCTTCGCATATTGGCACGTCATCAAGACCTCATAGAACTTATCCCATCCGGAACAATCATCACTCCGCACGTAGGCGAGTTTGAGGGTTTGTTTGAATGCATTATCAACAGCGATTCGCACCGCCTACAACAAGCCATTGCCAATGCCAACCGCTACAATATAATCATTGTACTGAAAGGTGCCTACACTGCAGTTGTATCGCCTAGAGGTGAGGTATACTTCAACACATCGGGCAATAACGGAATGGGTACGGCTGGTAGTGGCGATGTTCTCACCGGTATTATCACATCACTGCTGGCTCAAGGCTACGAGCCACTCAAGGCCGCAGTCTTGGCTGTTCACCTGCACGGTCTGGCAGGTGATATAGCCATAGCCGACAATTGCGAAGAATTCATTACTGCGCAAGATATTGTTGCCAACATTGGCAAAGCATTCCGCAAACTGCGCAACAACGACAAATAATTTATCAAGCCATATTCAATAGTAATTTTCTATGAAAAAATATATCACTCTAGCATTTGTACTATCTGCAGCGCTGCTCTCAACCGCTCAAGATGCTACACAGTTATTACCCGAGCGATACAATGATTATGCGCTCAATTACTACCTACCTAAAACGGTAGCCGAAATAGAATTTGTAGCTACCAAAACAACTTGCAAGGCCGGTCCTTACTACGAATACGCACAGAAGTATTTGGGCACAACCGATGTTATCACACAAGACATTGACATATGGAACTTGGAACGAGCATCTATCATCTCACGAGGAGTAGCAAATACCGACAACCGGTTTCAGCTCACATTCAAGCCCGGACAACTACCCTATATTTTTGTTGACAGTGAAGGAACTATACTCAGCATAAACACACACCCCAATGCCTTTACACCCGATAGTTTTCCCATTGTTGCGCCCGACATAATCAACAATATCGATATGAATAGTGCCCTATCGGGCGAGATACTTATGGCCGGCTCTACAGCCAAGATGGCTGAAGTAGCAGCCAAGCAAATCTATTATATCAGAGAGTGCCGTATGGACTTGCTCACCGGCAATGCCGATAATGTTCCTGCCGATGGTGAGGCGTTGAAAATTATTATCGACCGACTAGACCAACAAGAAGCAGCACTGACAGCTCTGTTTGTAGGTACGCGCCAAGTTTCTCACGTTACAAAGATTGTCAAATACGCTCCTCAAGAAGATATCAGCAATGAGGTAATATTGAGATTTTCCGACCAACTGGGATTTGTCGATGCCAACGATCTCAGCGGAGCGCCCATATATCTCAACATTAATATAACACAACAAGGAGAATATCCCGTCGACAACAAAGGTGTTGAAAAGAGAGTTCCCAAGGGAGCTATTGCTTACAACATCCCGGGCAAGGCGATGATAACGATAGCATACGACAACCAAACTATTGCCGAAAAAGAACTTCAAGTAGCACAATTGGGTGTAATCTTCGGCATAGACCCCAACCTCCTAACAACAAAGAAATCGCCTACATTTGTCGTATTCAATCCCACAACAGGTGGTATTGCCGAGATTGGTGTAATATCGGAAGAAGAGACATCGACCAACGAATAGACAAAAAACAACATAAGCACATCTCACGATGTGCTTATGCCTCTCTTAAATCAAACAAATAGCAAACTATAACTTAGGAATAACAAACAACTTCATAGTGTCTTCAAGAAGCCACATTTGCGCATAGCAAAATAACTTCACATCTATAACAACACTTATGATATATTGTTTGAACTTTCCATAATTTTTTTCGATAAAATGCTATTTCCATATATGCAAGCAGGTCGCATCGAAGCCGGATGCGATGAAGCAGGACGGGGGTGTCTGTCAGGAGCCGTCTTTGCGGCTGCTGTCATCCTACCTCAAGATTATAGCCATCCGCAACTCAACGACTCAAAACAATTGAGCGAAAAACAACGCTACGCGCTTCGTACCGAAATAGAACGCGACGCATTGGCGTGGGCTGTAGGAGTTGTTACACCACAAGAAATAGACCAAATCAATATTCTCAATGCCTCATTTCTTGCAATGCATAGAGCCATCGAACAGCTATCCATAACACCGCAGCACCTGCTCATAGATGGCAATCGTTTCAAGTCCTACAAGAATATTCCTCACAATTGTGTCGTTAAGGGTGACGGCAAGTATCTTTCTATTGCAGCAGCTTCAATACTAGCCAAGACCTACCGTGATGACTATATGATGGCTCTACACAACGAATACCCGCAATATGGATGGGATAGAAACAAAGGCTACCCCACACCCGAACATCGCAATGCGATAGAGGAATTTGGCACTACGCCTTATCACCGTATGTCTTTTAGACTCGTTGACCCGCAACTCAAACTTTTCTAACAAAATCTTTATGCTCAACAATTGCAAACGATACATACTCGTTATTATAACAACGCTCCTGTGCAATGTTATAACAGCCAGAGCAACACAGCAGTGCGACAGTTTGTTGCAACAAGCCATTGAGGCATCAATTGAGCGAGATTATCGATTGTCAATGGAAATGCTCTCCAAAGCAATGGAGATAGCCACAGAAAAGAACCAATATGAACAGCAATTCTGGATACTATCCAATATAGGTATCAATTATGCCGAAATGAGCAATTACAGCAAAGCATTGGAAAGTCTTTCAGAAGCATACAAAATAGCCATCAACAACCTCAACGAAAGACACGAGCTGAGCATCCTCAACAATATTGCCGGTGTATATATGCTCGATAAACAATACAGCAAGGCCATAGAACAATATGAAACAGTATATAGACTTGCTACTAAAAGCGACAGTGTCTTTGTCGGAGGATGCGCTCTGAACATAGCAAATGCTTGGATGTGTATGGATAATATGGAAAACACAGCGCAATACCTTGAAATTGCCGAAGAAATGTTTATCAACCATCCACTCGAGATGCTAAACCTCAATATATTAAAGGCCAGCTATTTGTGCAAATGCAAGAGATATAACGAAGCATACGAAATGGCAATGCATCTGATTACCGAGGCGCGAAAATCGAAACAATACTCAATCGAGCCGGCCGCCTTGCTCATTATCACACAGACAATGTTCGATACGGACAACTATCACAGCACTATAAGATATGCCAACGAAGCATTGCAACACACTATCAGCATAGAAGAACGCATAAACCTCTACGATGTACTAGCTCAATCATACCAACAAACGCACAACTTCAACAAAGCCCTAGCCTACAAAGACTCTATAATCATACTATCCGATTCTATCTGGAATGAGCAAGAACAACGACAATTTGAATACGCATCGATACAAATAGAATTGTTACAGCGGGAGAATGAGATAGAAGGATACCGCACGCGCACACGCAACAGTTATATCATTTTGAGTCTGGGATTTTTCACTGCGCTCGTACTTGCGTGGGCATTGGCCAATCAATTTATCAAAAATCGCCAACAAAAAGAGATTTCACAATTGCAAATAGAGAAAGAAAAGCAAAGACAGCAACTTCTTCAAAATCAATTGGATGAACATCAAGCACAATCATTACTCGAAAAGGAACGCTTCAAGCACGAAATAGAGATGCGTGACAAAGAACTGATGTCTAAAGCTATGGTGGTAGCCAACCGCAATGACACCATTGCCGGTATTATCAATACACTCTCTCACACTCGCTCTATCAAGGAGTCGAACGACACAGAACTTAAACGCACCATTACTCAACTGCAACGTTCGCTAGACGAGACAGAAGCGTGGCAAGACTTCTCAACTTACTTTGAGCATCGCAACGACACATTTATCGCAGCACTCACCGAAAAGCACCCTGAACTAAATGCCAACGAGGTGCGATTTTTATCGCTCGTTTACCTCAACTTCAGCACCAAAGAGATTGCCTCACTACTCAATATCACAGCCGAATATTGTAAGAAAAAGAAATTACAACTAGCTCGTAAAATGGGATTTGAAAATTCCAAGTCACTCTATTCATACCTCAATACGCTTGCATAGGAAAAGGGATATAAATTCCACACAAAAAGCGCTGTAAGGCATTTAAGAGGATAATTCTTTACAAAACATCCCTTTTTTATCCCTATACATTTGAGTCAGACACAACAATTTTGTGTATACTTGCAAATGGAAGTAATAGCCTAAGACAAATGCGAGCATATTAACAACCAACATACAATCACTATTATGAAGAAAATTCTTATTCTTTTATCACTGCTTTGTGTTGCAATTATGAGCAACGCACAACTCAGTATTGAGACAGCGTTACCTCTGCAAGAAGGGAACAATAGTTACACCTTCGAATCCAGTGCATCGGGAGAACAAACAGTATATTACACATACACTGCTCCCGAAGAGCAAGGCAAATTGGTTGCATTCACTGCATCCAACTCATCAACCAACTGTCAGATGTCGGAAGATGGCACATACGCAACAAGTATTACAGGTGTTTACACCAACAATTACACTACTGTAATGTACCCCGTAAAACCGGGTCAAACCGTAATACTGGCTGTTGGCGGATACAACGTGACCGAAGTAGAATTTAACATAGAGATAAGCGATGCTGATGTCGAGGGCGGAGCCACTTGCGATGATGCTATCACTTTGAGCGAGAACGATGTGTTTATCCCCTCATACTACAATTACAACACATACGTAGTAAACCCAACATACCTCACCTACACCGGCACCGAGGACGGTGTATTGGAAATAACATTCTCCAATAGTGTGTCATCAATGACTGCACAGATAGGTTGCGATGCAACAACAACCGAGAGCCTCTCGGTCAATAGTGTTACCGGAAAGTATGTTGCCAAATATGAGGTAAAATCCAACACTACTTATATCTTCCAAGTGTTCACCTACTCACCTCTTATGGCATCGGCAGCACTCACACATCCCATCGAGGGCTTGTCGTGCGACCTACCATTTGAAGGCAACACCAACAACACCCTGCCCAAAGAAACAGGTAAATATTGGTACGAATACACACCCGAAAAAGACGGCTATATGATTGTAACATCCGAAAACAGCCTATCGGGAGGAACTATTTCTATATGGGCATCTTGCACAGCATATCAAGCCGAAGCCTCAATTGATGGCTACTTTGCATTACGCTCTCGTGTAAACGCCAATAATAAATACCTCATCTGCATAGAGAAAACCGAAAGTACCGAAACAGACGAAGAATTCACTATCACTATCGAAGACAAACAAGCCGGTGATGACTCATACACCCCTATTACCATCGATGGAGAAGGCACATACTCCACACCCAAATACAACGGAACATACTATTACAGCATAACAGTACCTGAGGGAGATAACCGTTTCCTCGTTGTAGACGCAACAAATGCCAACATTAGCAACAACAACACATCGGTAGGTATTTACGATCAGTATAACACATACACTCCGCTTGCTTCGGGTAGCAACAAAGTTAAAGCCGAGGTAATAGGAGGTTACACATATTATATAATATGGGAGTGCAGAGAAGGCATCAACACATTTGACTTTACAATTTCATACGAACAAATAGCCCCGGGTGAAACTTGCAGCAATCCTTTAATAGCTGTTAAAGGTGCCAACGACCTATCGGCCGGCGATGAAAAATACTACTCATACACAGCTACACAAACGGGATGGCTGGTTATCGACACCGATATTACCATCGATGTTACATTCCTTCGCGATTGCAACGAGTATAGTGGAATATACTATGCTACCAAAACAGCCAACATAACCAAAGCCGAGCTGAAAGAGGGAGAATCTTGCATTATAAAATTTGCCAATATAACCGACGAAACAACATTCTTCCTCAACGAGGAGGAATATCTTGAAGGAGAATCGTGTGAGAAAGCCATAGAAATAGAAATGGGCGACACAGCTATACCCGGTAATGCCGGTAGTTACTGGTACCGCTTCACTGCCACACAATCGTGTATGGTAACTATTGCATCGGACATCATTTACGAACAAGCAACCAACTATAGCCGCTATTCGGCAGTATATGTAAAGACAAATTGCGAAGAATATGGTAACAACATCACATCGAGCAATGCCGATGGCACAATCTTCGAAGGCAACTTCATTGCTGATGAAGGTGACGTATTTTATATCAACGTTGTAACATTAAGCGCGCAAGAAGGTAAAAAGCTCTCTATCTCGACTCGTGATCTCCAACCCGGCGAATCTTGTACCACACCCATCGAGATTACGACAGGTGAACTCACAATACCTATTGTAAATCGCTCAAATCCTATTTGGTACAGCATCATACTCGAACCGGGTGAATTTTCTATCACCTCGTCCAATTATCAATACTTCTCAATGTATATGTATGACAATTGCAATACCGACACATACATCGCATCATCTCAATATGATAATGCAACATCGGGATATTCTCTCAAATTCACTGTCACCAATACAGGAACATATTATCTGAAACTCGATGGTTCTTATAATGAAATCACCGTAGAAGTAAAAGGCAAAAGCACAGCACTTGAAAGTATCGAACAAAATAATGGAGTGAGAGTTATTGGCAACAACATTAACATCACAGTCGATAATACACGCACCGATGTGGCTATATACGATATTTCGGGCAAGGTTATCGCCACACAAGCTGTTTATGACAACGCCTCATTCACGGTCGATTACGGCATATATATAGTAAAAGTAGGCAACTCGATACATAAAGTTGTTGTCAAATAAAAATTCCCATAATTTACTCAAGAAAAGAAGCTGTGCCTAAATGAAATTTTTATGGCACAGCTTTTTCTTTTTCAGGTATTACCTACAAAACAAACAGCTGCACACAACGTATGTTTAAACGACACGCCGACATATATTGTATGTTTACCCCAAAAGGGATGTGTTTTTTGACAAAAACGCCATATACATCGTTTAAATAGTATATTGCACTGCAAATATCCCCTTTTTATCCCCAAAAATATATTGCAAAAACCAACAATTTATCATAATATTGCAAAGTATACGATAAAACATATCCCATATCACCACATACTTAACCAATCACGATATGACAAGAAAGAAAAAACACAATACCTACTTAATCAATTATACAATGAAGAGAATACTGCAACGATTGCTTCTGTTGTTAGGCATTATGATGCAATTAGCACCAACAGCTTACGGTATCAAAGCCAATCCCAACCCGGTTACAATAACGCAACCCGACGGAACCCAACTCACCTTAAGAATATGTGGTGATGAAAGTTTTCATTACACTACAACATTAGACGGTTATTTAATCCGTAAAGCTAATGACGGCTTCTACAAATACCTTAATACCGATGGCAAGCTACTCACCACGCAAGTAGCCACCGACATAAACAATCGTACAATGGAGGAAAAACGCTTCATTGCCGGTCTCACCCCGGCCAAGAAGTTAATACCTCAAATAGTAGCTCAACACAATATCACAAAACGAGCCCCGCGAGTTTCAGCTCCCCCGCGCATTCACACAATACATCAACGAGCCACTGCGCAACAAGCCGACGAAAGCCAATACCTGGTAATATTGGTAGGATTTAGTGATAGACCCTTTACTTTCACCAACGAGGCTTTCGATAAATGGCTCAACGAGCCGGGCTACTCGACAGATGGAGGAACTGGTAGTGTAAAAGACTATTATCGTGACAATTCTATGGGACAATTCGTCCCCAATTTTACAGTTTTAGGACCTTACACTCTGCCCTATCCTCAAATCTATTATGCAGGGAACAGCGAGGATACCGGTGAAGACACCAATCCGCGTGCTATGATTGTAGATGCCTGCAACATAGCGCGAGAACAAAATCCCGAGCTTGATTTTTCGATATTTGACAACGACAAAGACGGCTATATGGACAATGTCAATATTGTATATGCCGGATATAGCGAGGCAAGTACCGGAAATGGAGATGATATGTGGCCGCACAGTTGGACGCTCGACGAGTTCTCACTCACATTCGATGGCATTATTATCGACGCATACGGATGCTCGGCCGAGTTTGTAGGAGCTTCGGGCGAAAAGATGGATGGCATAGGAACATTCACACACGAATTCGGGCACGTATTGGGTCTGAAAGATATGTATGACACCGACCAATATACAGATGGTTACGGCCTAGACCCGGGCGACTATTCAATCTTCGCATCGGGAAGCTACAACAACGAAAGCCGCACACCGCCTTGCTTAATGGCGTTTGAACGAATGCAGATGGGATGGTGTAACCCTATCGAACTGAACGAAGCAGCCGACATTACATTGACATCGATAAGTGAAAACACAGCCTATTACATCAATGCACAGCCCAACCGCGATCCCAATACAGGCCACGAATGGTTTATATTGGAAAATCGCCAAAGAACAGGATGGGATGCCTATCTGCCGGCTCACGGTCTACTCATATACCACTATGACTACACCGATGAGATGGTTGAAAAATATTGGTCGGTAAATGGTCCCAACAATAACAGCAAACACCGCTGTATGTATATCAAACCGGCCGATGGTATTGACGACAACAACACACGCAACGGAGATACGTACCCCGGTCGCTCGGGCAACACCGAGTTTACCGACAACACAATCCCCGGGGCTATCAATTGGGCCGGTCTTCCCACCAATACACCCATAACCAACATACGCGAAGAAAACGGAATTATCTATTTCCAAGTAAAGGGTGGCATAGAAAACCTCTCTATTATCAAGACCGAGGTACCACAGAACATCCGCGACACTTCAATAGAAGTTTGCGCTACACTCAAAAAGAATAACAAAGCCATAATCGAAATGGGATTTTGTTGGGATATAACCTCCAATCCCAATCTCGACTCATCGCCTCAAACTATTGTTGCCACAGCCGACAACATCAGCACTACCATCACCGGACTTGAACCCGGAACAACTTATTATGTACGCGCATATATGCGTCTTGAAGACAACAGCATTGTATATGGTGCTACCATTCCTGTCAAGACCGAATGTGCAGTAGCTGTAGCACCCTACATCGGTGATTTCACAGCTTGGACCGATGGAGAGCCCGATTGTTGGAAGATTATCGACAACAACGGTGATGGAACGACTTGGATATACGACGATAGTTTTGAGGGTATGCTCTACCAGTTTGACTATTGGAACAATGCCGATGATTGGCTCATATCCACTCGTATGCTTGTTCCCGAAAACGGGCATCTATACTTTGTGCGTGGCGTGATAGAACAAACAACTGTCGAAAATCTTGATGTGTACGTTTCGACACACAGTCGTAACATAGAAGATTTCCACCTTGTCAAACAATTCTCTTTTGCCGACAATTTTGGTTATCAGACACCCGAAGAAGTAGACCTCAGCCAATATGCCGGTCAAGAAATCTACGTAGCTTTTGTATGCACATCAGAGAAGCTACAAAGCAGCTTGTGGCTGTGGCAAATATATCTGGCCACCAAATTGGAAACGCCTCAAATCACTCAATTCGATTTGGTAGACAACTCTCTACAATTGGAGTGGACTCCTGTAGAAAATGCCGAACGTTATTTTCTTGAATTCTCGGAAGTTACCGACGAGGTATACAACACCGCGATTTTTGTTCCGGCCGGCGAATGGGAAAAAGTTGAAGGGAAAGTAGAATTATCCAGTGGTTCGATATCATTTACCGGAGATGGTATGGTAGAAAGTCGCACCTATCCCGATGGTATTACCGACCTACTATTTATGATATATTCTTCAGGCCCTACCGGAAATTCGGTACTCACTATTGAAGCCACCGAAGATGGCTCGAAATGGGAACAAATAGGCCCTGTAACAAACATATCGGAATACAACAGTGAAGGCTACGAGATGATGCTCAGTCAGTATCTTGCCGAACATAAATACACCAAACTCCGTTTCACTTGCCACCACGGAGGACGCAATGTCCGCATCAAATATTTAGCGTTAGGCTACAATGACGGATTTGTATGGAACAACCTCAGTTCGGGTGCCGTTTACGACACCAAGATAACTATTGGAGAGACCTCAAAAGACGAGTTCAAATCGGGCAAGACATACGCCATACAAGTATATGCCGGTGATGGTATCTTATATTATGACGCCTCTGCTCCCGCATTCTATAAGTATGATACTGCTGTAAAACAGACCTTCGATGATAAAGTGTTGGCTTACGCTCACGACAACAAAGTGAATATCATAGGTCTTACTCACACAACACACATCGTATGCAGCACCCCCGAAGGCGTTATTCTATACAACAACACAGTTGAAGGTGGCTGTACACACACATTCAATATAGCCGGTTATCAAGGCATCATTATCCTACAACTCAAACAGATTGATGGTAGCCAAACCCTTAAACTGATTGCTAAATAATAAAGTCCGACTACTATGAAACAGACAAAATATATCCTCACTGCTATTGCAATAACCACCGGTTGTCTACTTTATGCATTTGCCGACAACCAACCGGAGTCAAATAAAGTCAAACCCACCAG
Source organism: uncultured Porphyromonadaceae bacterium (assembly GCA_937891845.1). Lineage (GTDB taxonomy): Bacteria > Bacteroidota > Bacteroidia > Bacteroidales > Barnesiellaceae_A > Barnesiella_A. The sequence goes on from CALATP010000061.1 coordinate 130,275, forward strand.
CACTCCCACAACTAGTACCTTCACACCGGTTGCCCCTACTATCCCGCAACAGCTCACTGCTGCCGAGGATGGTGCCCCATACGGTATACAATTGACAAACATCGACAACAAGAATGTCACACTGCGATGGAACAACCCGGAGGCTACCAATGGCTACTTTGAAGACTTTGAGGCTCACAACGACTTTGATATAAACTCCCCGGGAAATATTGGTTGGAGCTACCTTGATATGGATAATGAATACACCTACACTTGGACTGCAACATCATTTCCAACACAAGGTCAGAAGATGGCATACGTGATTATGAATCCATCAACAACCACCCCATCGGTAGCCGACTGGCCAGCATATCAGCCCTATTCGGGCACCAAAATGTTGGTTGCATTTACCGTTGATGGTGGTAACAATGATTACATCATCTCTCCCGAGCTCAACTTCGAGGAGAATTTTCAAGTAAGTTTCCGCGCCAAGAGTTATACTGTGGCTTACGGTGCCGAACGTGTGCGTGTAGGATACTCAACCACCGGCACTCAAGCCTCTAATTTCACCTTTGTCAACGAAGGCGATTATGTAGAAGTACCAGAGGATTGGACTCTCTTTAAATATGAAATACCCAAAGAGGCCAAATACATTACCATCAACTGTGTGTCGCACGAAGCTTTTATGCTTCTTATCGACGACATCTTTGTAGGAACCAACAGAGTACGCCCCAAAGCTCAGAGCAAGGTACACTTGGAAGGTTTCAACCTATATCGCAACAATGTAAAAATCAACAACGAACTTATCACCGAGGTATTCTACACCGATATTGTAGCCGAATATGGCAACTATCAATACAGCGTGAGTGCCGTATATAGCGATGGTAGCGAAAAGAGAAGTAAAGAAATCATCGATGTAAATGTTCCCGACATACGTCTTCTTCCGTTCTTTGACGACTTCAATACCAACACTCTATCGGAAGATAAATGGAGCGCTCCTGACGATCAACAAGGAAATCCCTCAAAATGGAGTAGCAGCTATCATCCATATGGGCTTGTCGACTACTCGGCTCAATATATCTACTCGTCGCTCAAAAACTATTCTCAATCACTCATAACTACCGAGTTACACACGCTCAACCCAGAGAATACATATCTGCGCTTCAATCTACGCCACATCAACTATAACAATGAAGTTGGTGACACTCTTGCAGTAGAAATTTCGTGCGATAATGAGCAGACTTGGCAACGTATTGCTGCCTTTGGCAACGACGAACAAACCTTCGACTGGCGTGTAGAACAATACTGCTTGAAAAATTTACTCACCAACAAGTTGTTTAAAATTCGTTTCCGCGCGTTTGGTGTCGATGCATATTATATAGACTATTGGTATGTCGATGATGTAAAGGTGTGGTGTCCCGAATGGGCCTCGGCCTCATTGAATGTACAATCTCAAGGAGTCCCCCTATCCAATGTCAAGGTTAATCTTACAGCCAATCACGGGGCAATTATTGAAGCCACCACCGACAATAACGGCACAATAGAAATACCTGTCATAGAGAAAGGTTTATACACCATAAGCATCAAAGAAAAGGGCTATAACGATTATAGCAACGTATGGGATGTTACAAACGAGCAGAACAACTTCACCGCCATTGTTACACGCCCCAATCTGCAATTAAGTACAACAGATGTACATTGTGATATGCTTGCCGAAACACAAGCGACACAAAGCATCACCCTCACCAACACCGGTGATGGAGTTGTCAGTTGGAACATTGCACCCCAATATACCGCCGGTAGTGGTAATAATGCCAACTGCTGGGATATACAAAATGCATTCGATGCTTCGGGTGACTTACAAACATCGATAGCTTTTGATGGTGAATACTTCTATACGACATCAACATTCTTCCTCAACACATTCTATAAATATGACCGAAACGGTAATTTTATAGAAGAATTTTCTATCCCGGGATTATATTATATGATATATGACCTTGCATTTGACGGAACATATTTCTACGGTAGTGATTACAGCAATATACTATTCTGTCTCGACCTGCGTAACAAACGTCTTGTCAAGGAAATTGTGATAGAGAGTGAACCATCACTCAAGATTACACACTGTAGTTATGATCCTCGCAACGACCAATTCTGGGTTGGTACATTCTACACGATAGGACGTGTCGACAGAAATGGTAAAGTAACCGTCGATTTCCGCAACATCTCTAACGAAATAGAAGTAGGAGCTTTTGGCTCGGCATTCGACAATATTACACCCGGTGGCCCATACTTGTGGTTTAGCAACGAAGAATTAGCAGGAACCAACCAAATAGACCAGCTACAAATTCTTCAATACAACCTCAATACTCGCACACTCACCAATGTATCGCACTTGGTTGATGACGTTCCCGGATATAAAATCGGCAACATCAATGTTCCCACTTATATTTGTGGTGTTGAGGCTACTACAACCTACGTAGACGGCAAGCTATCGTTGGTTGGTATCATCAAACAATCACCTTCTCGCATATTTGTCTACGAACTGGCCGAGGCACAAGACTGGCTATCGGTAGAACCCAAAGCCGGCAAGTTGGAGAGCGGAGCATCACAAGAGATAACAATCAATGTAGACACTCGTAATAGCATTGTAGGAGAGACATATAATATCCCTCTACAACTATACAGCACTCCCGAGTTGGGCAAAAATACAATAAATGTAAGCCACACTATCACCGGGGCATCGGCTACGCCTCGTCCTTCACAACCTCAACTCACAGCCGAAGGTGTTTCATCCGTTTATATCACTTGGAATAACACAGCTAGCAAGCAACCTGATGGATATAACATATACCGCAATGGCAAAAGAGTGAATGAAACACTTGTAAAAGAGACTTCATACACCGATACCCAACTAGTTGCCGGAAGTTACACATACACCATCACATCTCTATACAACAACATCGAGTCTGAACAATCAGACGAAAGTAATATCTATCTTAATGTCGGCGCTCCATACTACAAGCCTGTATCTCTCACACACAATGTAGTAGGCAATAGTATTGTAAACCTCGCTTGGCAACGCCCCGATGCAATACTTATCAATGAAACAACATTGAGATGGGATAATGGTAGAAACAACAATGCTATGGGTGCTGCCGATGGCGGATACTATTGGGGAGGTGTAGAATGGAATCACACCGAACTTGCCGACTATCGCAATATGAAACTTGATACCGTACAAGTATTTATACAAGAGCGTTTTTTATCACTTTCGTTACAGATATACAAAGACAACAAACGCATTGTTTCACAGAATATAAACAAGAACGATGTTGTGTACGGCACATTCAATAAAATAGGACTTACCACCCCCATTAACATAGAACCGGGATGCGACTATCGCATAGCGTTCTTAGTTGCGCACGATGCAGGAATGCGTCCACTTGGTATTGATGACTCGGCAGCAGTCAACGGCAAAGGCAACCTTGTATCGACCGATGGCAAAGAGTGGTATCCTCTCACCCACATAGGAATGAACGGCAACTTCAATATTGCTATGCACCTATCACCCGGTGACACACAGGAAGAACAACCCGCGGGATATCACGTATATCGCGACGGCGAACGCATCACCCAACAACCCACTGCATCACTCAACTATCGTGATGAACTCACTACAGCCGGAGTTTACGAGTACTGCGTTTCGTCGGTATATGCCGATGGTGGAGAATCTACTATGAGCCAAAGTATCAAAGCCGAGATAATAGAACTCGACGTAGCTTTACCACCTCGCAACGTAGTAGCCACAACCGAGTACAATCGCACCATACACCTTCGCTGGGACTTCCCCATCGCTATTGAAAGTTCATTCCCCGTAGATCTCACGATACCTCAGGCTACTGCCGAGGAGGGATATCCCGAATATGTAAGTATGTTTAGAGGCAATATGTCGGGCGAGATGGGTATTGCATCGGATGGACAATACATCTACACCTCTATGCACAGCACCAACGGTACTATCAACAAATACAGTATGCAAGGTGAGTTTATAGAGAGTATCTTGATAAGCCGCAATCTCAACGGCATTCGCAACATAGCCTTTGACGGTAGCAACTTCTACATTGCCGACGGAAATAGCTTTATCTATCACATTGATATTGAAAACAGAAGCATTATCGACACACTCTCGGTATCGGAGATAGCCCGTCACATTGCCTACATACCCGAGTTGGATAATGGCAGAGGTGGATTTGAAGTGGGTGACTGGGAAACAAGCATATATGTAAGCAAACAAGGTGCCAAATTGAACGATGGTCCGGCACTCAAGGGCGCGGCCGGATCGGCTTATTATAACGGCACACTATACACCTTTGAACAAGGTTACGAAAATCCCTATACAATTTGTTGTTACGACCTAGCCACCGGTGAACTGCAACGAACCATCAACATTGGTGACTATGTAGAGATTACGCCCGAAATAGGAGCTATGGCAGGTGGTATGTCGGTTATTACTACCAACGAAGGACTGAAACTGTTGGCAATTGCCCTGCAAGAGCAGTCAAACTGTCGCTTTATCTTCCTTGACTTGGGTAGCATTACCGGTCTATCGGGTTACAACATCTATCGTAACGGAGAAAAACGCAATGACCAACCCATTCCTTTCCGCTACTTTACCGAAGACGAAAGCGTTGTGGGTACATACGAATATGAGATTGAGACAGTATATATCGACGGCTCAACATCCGACCGCTCTCACATTGCATACGTCGATATATACGATGCCGACCACTGCGATGCTCCTTGCGATGTCAAAGTCGTTCAAAGCAGTTACGGATATAATGTAAACATCTCATTTGTAGACCCCACATCGATGGAGGCTGCCCTCTATGAGAGCTTCGAGTCATACACAACCGGAGTTTTCTCTCACGACCGGTGGAACAACCTAGACAACGGATGGCAAGTAACCGACCAAGTGGCATATCAAGGCAAGAAGTCGTTACAAATAGCCCGCGAAGCAGACGGATGGCTCATTATACCAACAGGCAAGCCCGAGGATGATATGGTTATTACCCTCGTTGCACGCAACGAGGATGACCACAAGGGCAATGGCATTCTGAAGCTACTCACCTCGGTCAATGGGAACAACACAACCGACTTTATACCGGTAGGCGAAATAACCACAACCGAGGCTTGGAAACAATACGAATTTACCATCCCTGCCGGTACTGATTTCGTGGCTATTCGTCACGAAGCCGGTCAAAACGCGCAATACATAGATGCTATATCTATCGATTATCGCAAGGTCGGTCAGGCATATGGTTATGATATCATTCGCGATGGAGTACAACTCAACAAACAACTTATTACCGACATCTGTTACACCGACCGCAACTTATTACCCGGCAAGTATAATTATCAGATACGAGCCTATTACAACTCGTCTTGTATAAGTGATTACTCGGAAACTGTTACAATAGACCTCGATTATAGCAACGGTTGCCAAAAACCGGGAATGCTGTTTGTCGAGACACTTCCTACCGGAGCTAACAATTTGGCTTGGAGCGCACCGGCATTGGGCGATGTTGTCAATCTGCGTTGGCACAATGGCAGTGTTCACGATGCTGCGGGTATGCCCAGTGGTGGAGCTTTCTTTGCCGGTGTGCAATGGAATGCTACCGAATTGAAAGAATACGAACGTATGTCACTCTCGGAAGTCGAAGTTTATATCAATCAGATACCCGATGCTCTCTTCCTTCTTGTGTACGAAGGCGAAAACCTTATATCGCAACAATATGTACCCGACCTCAAGCAATATAGTTTCAATACTATTGAGTTGGAACATCCCGTTGCTATCAACACCAACAAGACACTGCGTGTAGTTGTGTACGTAGAGCATAACGAAATATCTGTCCCGCTCGGATATGATGAAGGGCCGTCTAAGATAGGTCGCGGAGACTTATACTCTACCGATGGTGTAAACTGGAGTACCCTTAATGCCAACGACATCGATGGCAACTGGAATATAACTCTAGGATTGCGAGCATACGCCGACAACGGTATGGCTAAGAGCAAGAGTGTAGAAAACGATTTGATATTTACACCCATAAACAACAATCTTAACGAGAGCATTCGTGGTATAAGATTGGCCCATAGTGCTACATCCGAACGTAACGCCTTTATAGGTTACAATATCTATTGCAATAGTGAGTTACTCAACAACGAGCCCATTCAAGACACCTACTACATCGATGAAGAGACCCACGCGGGCAATTTCTATGAGTACCAAGTGAAAGCTCTATACTCGGGATGCGGAGAAGTAGGTTCGAATGTAGTGCGCATAACCTCAACTGCCAATATTGACAACATCGATAGCGATGTGATTAAAGTGGCTGTAAGAGATAAGCGAGTATTCATCATAGGACTCAAGGCAGGCTCAATCGTTACATTGTACGATACAGCAGGAAAAGTGATACACAACGGTGTGTCAACTGATGAATATGTTATAAATATAACCAACCTCCCCAAAGGTGTATATCTCATACAAGTCGGAGACGAAACTTTCAAGATCACTCTATAACTTTAGTGATAATTTTTCTCACAACTAACGAAGGACTGCATTGATGCAGTCCTTCGTTTTTCTCATTTCGACACGACCTCTTCTATCTCATATAGAGGTTGTGATTTATGACCATAGATCACTATATTTTTTACGACGACGCAAGAAATAGTCCAAGATAATGTTGACACGCCCTTGAGGCAGGTCATTGAGTCGATTGACCGTAGGATGGGTATGATACAGAGCCTTCATCTTACGATAATCGAAGTGTGCATTCCACACAGCCTTGACATACGGCCACTGACCCGACAATAGATATTTCACTGCCGATATACCGTCACACATCATACGTCTGAAGATACGCCACGAACGTATATCGACCGGTAGATTTTTATACATCATCAAGAGATTGTTGCGATAATTGAGGTACAATTTGCGAGGACTGGCGTTGTCGAGCGATGCACCACCGTAATGAAACACCACTCCTTGAGGCACAGCCATCACACGATACCCCATCAGGCGCATACGCCAACACAAGTCTATCTCTTCCATATGAGCAAAGAAAGCAGCATCAAGGCCACCTGCTTGACAATACACCTCGGTGCGTACCATCAGAGCAGCTCCCGAAGCCCAAGCCAACTCACATATATCATCATACTGTCCGGTATCACGCTCTACCGTATCGAAAATACGACCTCGACAATAGGGATAACCATTGCAATCCAAGTATCCTCCCGATGCACCGGCATACTCAAAATATTCTTTATTGCGATAGGCTCTTATCTTGGGTTGTACTGCCGCAACATCGGGATGAGCCTCGGCATACTCATACATAGGCAATAACCACCCTTCGGTTACAGCCACATCACTATTGAGCAGTACTATATATTTATATTGTGATAGTTGTTCTATGGCTCTATTATAGCCATCGGCAAAGCCATAATTTTCAGAAAAAACAATAGTACGCACTGTAGGGAACTCACTACTCATCACCTCGAGCGATGCATCGGTTGAGCCATTGTCAGCAACAATCACATCGGCACAATCATCGGGTGTGTATCTACATACCGATGGTAAAAATTCGTGGAGTAACTTGGCTCCATTCCAATTAAGAATAACAACTGCTATCGGCTTCATATCTATACTGTTTGAGGTGTGTGTTTCCATCTTTTATGCGACCACAACCACGCGTGTGGCGCACGACGTATCGTCTGCTCCATTGCTTGCATATAACGGTCGGTAATATCAAAGTCGGGACAAGCCGTAGGATTATCTTCCAATAGACGGAATGTGGCTCGATAATGTCCTCGTTTGACCAATTCCACATCGACATACACCACAGCCATATCAAGTCGCTTGGCAATAGCTTCAAAGCCACTCAAAGCCGCTGTGGGTCTGCCGAGAAACTGAGTCCAATGGTGTATATTATTGATTGATGGGGTCTGGTCGGCCATAAAACCTGTTAAAGATACCAACCCATCCCTCCGATACTGTAAGAATGTGCGCAATACCACTTCTTTAGAGATACCTCTGGTGCCAAAACGACTGCGCAGGCGCAAGAAGAAACGGTCGAACCACTCATTGCGCAACGTTCTATACACTTGTCCCAGCTGGATATTATCGGGACAAGCACACCACATTGTCAATGACGGAATCCATTCCCAATTGCCATAATGTCCTAATAGCAACATTACCGACCTGCCTTGAGTGGTAAACCTATCGACAACTTCGGCATCAACAAACTCCATACGTTGTTTCATCTCGGTATCACTGATGTGCAATACCTTTAGTGTCTCCACAATATAATCGGAAAAGAATCGGTAGAATTTACGTTCTATCTTACGTAACTCATCAACACTTTTGTCGGGGAAACATTGGGTCAAATTATCACGCACTACCTTACGCCTATAGCCCACTACTCTATATATAATAATGTATAAGAGATAAGATACAAGATATAATACTCTCAAAGGCAAAAAAGCCAATAAGTGCATAATAAGCCACAAAGGAGCATAAAGTATGTCTTGGCAAATACGTTTCATATCACTCGGCATAGCTGGCAATGAGTGCATCACCCGATTGGTTCAATTCTCCCAATTTCACCATCTTCACACAATTGATGGCATTGCGATCAAAAGGCATCTCTACACGTATATAGTTATCGGTAAATCCGTGCATAGGGGCACCCTTGGCAGGTTGTTCAAATAGGACAGGTCGCACCTCACCAATATGTTTAAGATAGAAAGAGTGCAACTTTTCATCCGACAAGTCTATGAGTTTATTGCATCGTAGGTGTCGTTCGTGTACATCCACCACCGGTTCGATATTCAAGGCCTTGGTATTAGGACGCTCCGAGTAAGTAAACACGTGCAATTGTGTTACATCGAGCGATGCAATAAAACGATAACTGTCTTCAAAGAGAGCCTCGGTCTCACCACGCATACCCGCAATAAGGTCAACACCTATAAAAGCATCGGGCATAACCTCTTTTATTTTCTTTACCTTATGAGCAAATAGTGCTGTATCGTAATGTCGACGCATCAAGGTCAACACCTCATCACTACCCGATTGCAACGGAATATGAAAGTGAGGACAGAAACGCTTGGAACGAGCAACAAACTCTATCATCTCATCGGTGAGCAAATCGGGCTCGATAGACGAGATACGATAACGTTCGATACCCTCTACCTCATCAAGAGCGCGTATCAGGTCAAAGAAATTCTCATCAGTATGCTTACCAAAATCTCCAATATTCACACCGGTAATAACAATCTCTTTTCCGCCTTCGGCTGCCACTCCGGCAGCCTGCGCTACCATTTGAGCCACTGTACCACTACGGCTACGTCCTCGTGCCATAGGTATTGTACAATAAGTACAATAGTAATCACAACCGTCTTGCACCTTAAGGAAATAACGAGTGCGGTCGCCTCGCGAACAAGAAGGCCCAAATAGCCGTATATCCTTATGAGGTGTAACTACTGCTTGACCATCCGATTGTTTTCCCAGTGAAGGCAGATATTTGATTATATCCAACTTCTGTTCCGCACCCAGAACCAAGTCTACCTCCGGCATCTTTACAATTTCGGCAGGTTTCAACTGTGCATAACAACCGGTCACCACCATAAAGGCATCGGGGTGCTTACGAGCAATGCGACGAATAGCCTGACGACACTTCTTGTCGGCCAACTCGGTAACAGAACAAGTATTGATAACACAAAGGTCGGCTTCTTCTCCCGGGCGTGCCTTGCGGATGCCATTTTCGGCAAGTATTTGTCCCAAAGTCGAGGTTTCTGCAAAGTTCAGTTTACAACCCAACGTATAAAACACGACCTTCTTATCTTGAAATATTGTAGTATCAATCATTATATCGAGTGAATTTTTGCCCAAAGTTAGGTATTTTGTGCCAAAAACTATGCAATATAGCCAATTTGTTGCAATATTAATAATTGTAAAATAAAAGAAAGGCCTACTTTTGTCATCGTAAATATTAAAATAGCAACTCTGAACATAAATCTTTATGATCGAACAACGTTTTATTCAAATTTACCAAGATAGTTTCCGCAACAACTGGGAACTTCCTGCATTGACCGACTATAGTACCAAAAATACCCTTTCATACAAAGGGCTTTCGGTAGAGATTGCCAAGTTGCACATCTTTCTAGAAGAATGTGGTATACAAAAGGGCGACAAAGTAGCCTTAGTAGGCAAGAACACCCCCGAATGGTGTACCGTTTTTATTGGTGTAATCACCTATGGAGCCACATTGGTACCTATTCTACAAGAATTCAATCCTCACGATATGCACCACATTCTCAACCATTCGGAGTCAAGGTTGTGCTTCTCTAGCAATCACATCTGGGAACATCTCGAAATGGAAAGATTGCCCAATATTCGTGCAGCCATATCACTAGACAACGGTTCTCTGCTTGCACAACAAGATGAAGAGAATATTGATAGCATATTGACAAGCCTTAACGATAAATTCAATGCCAAATATCCCAATGGATTCTCAAAAGAAGACGTTGTATATGCCAATAACGGCAATGATGAATTGGCTCTTATCAACTATACATCGGGAACAACAGGCTTCAGCAAAGGCGTTATGCTCACAGGAAACAACTTGGCCGGAAACGTTGTATTTGGACTTCGTTCCAAACTACATTATCAAAGCAGTCGTGCATTGTCGTTCCTACCATTGGCCCACGCCTACGGTTGTGCATTTGACTTCCTCACACCTCTGGCGGCCGGCTCACACATCACTCTATTGGGTCGCACCCCTTCGCCCAAAATTCTTTTGAAAGCACTCTCAGAGATAAAGCCCAATCTTATTATATGTGTACCTCTAATCCTTGAGAAAGTGTATCGCAAACAGATACAGCCACTAATAAGCAAGGGCGCAATGCGCTTTGCCCTCAACATACCTCTTATCAATGACCAAATCTACGCACAAATACGCAAGAAACTTGTAGATGCATTTGGTGGAGAATTTGAAGAAGTTATCGTTGGTGGCGCACCACTCAATGGCGAGGTAGAATCATTCTTACGCAAAATAAAATTCCCATTCACCGTAGGTTACGGTATGACCGAGTGCGCTCCGCTCATCAGTTACACCTCACACAACAACTTCCAAGAAGGCTCATCGGGTTGCACTTTGCACGGATATGTCGAAACTAAAATTGAAAAGACATCACCCAATAGCGAGGTAGGAGAAATATGTGTACGTGGCGAACACGTAATGATGGGATATTATAAAAATGACGAAGCCACCAATGCCGTTCTCGACAAAGACGGATGGTTACACACCGGTGACTTAGGTACCATATCGGCCGACGGCACAATCTTTATTAAGGGTCGTTGCAAAACAATGTTACTAGGTGCTAACGGACAAAACATTTACCCCGAGGAGATAGAGGCTAAACTCAACAACCTCCCCTACGTGATGGAAAGTCTCGTCGTAGAACGCGACGGCAAGCTCGTTGCTCTCGTATTCCCCGACTTCGAAACAATGGATACCGACGGAATAACCAGCGATGATCTTCCCCAGATTATGGAAGATAATCGTAAAGAACTCAACAAAATTGTTGCTCCTTACGAACAAATTGCAAAAATCCAATTGCACGCCAATGAGTTCGAAAAGACTCCTAAACGCAGTATAAAGCGATATTTGTATACAAACTAGAATGTATAAACAACCCACATATAGATAATATTCTAAAAAAATCTTAAAAGCTTGCAACTTTTTAGAATTTTATATCTACCTTTGTGGCGTTTTTGAAACTACAAGTTATTGTTTTATCTTTAATTAAGGAAAAAAATGAAAAAGTTAGTATTATTCTTCGCTGTCGCAGCTGCTGTATCTTTCGCTGCTTGCAACACTAAACCCGCTGAGGCTACTGAAGAAGTAGCTGACACTTGCTGCACTGAACAAGTAGTTGATACTACTGCTTGCTGCCAAGACACTACTGCTTGCACTGACTCTGCTTGCACTGAGTGTGTTGCTGACACTACAGCTACAGAAGTAGTTGCTGAATAATTTTCAGTACTATAAAAAGGATGTTGAGCCGTTACATACGTGTAGCGACTCTTTTTTTATATCTACATATAGTTGCATATACAACTATATACAACTTCATTCGCTTGAGCGAAACATTACATTTACATTATAATCGTCTCACTAATAACACTATCGCAATCGCAAAACAAAATTCATAGTCAATAAACTTGTTAATCGTTACATTTTGATTTTTACGCCACGAAATATTTTTATAAGTTTGTAAGTTCAATTCAAATGTAGCACTATTTTATGTCACATAAGAATATAACCATAAAAGGAGCAAGGGTCAACAACCTTAAGAATATAGATGTAAATATTCCTCGCAATACGCTCACTGTTATAACCGGCTTATCGGGCTCCGGCAAGTCCTCTTTGGCATTCGACACTTTATATGCTGAGGGACAGCGTCGTTATGTCGAAAGCCTATCGGCCTACGCTCGACAATTTTTGGGTCGGATGAACAAGCCCGAGTGCGATTACATAAAAGGCATCCCACCTGCTATCGCAATAGAGCAAAAGGTAAATACTCGTAACCCGCGTTCTACGGTGGGTACATCAACCGAAATTTATGACTACCTACGTATGCTATTTGCCCGCATTGGTCGTACAATATCGCCTATTTCGGGCGAAGAAGTATGCCGACACGATGTCAAAGATGTGGTAAACTGTATGTTGTCATACCCCGAAGGCACCCGATTTGCTCTATTAACGAAACTAATCATCCCACAAGGCCGCACACTCAACGACCACCTTGGCATACTTCTCAAAGAGGGTTTTACCCGCATCGAAGAGAACGGCCGATTTGTTTTGATAGAGGATATTCTATCGCAATCGGCACAGTGCAATACGGCTCAATCGAGGTTGCTTGTCGACCGTATGAGCGTCGCCAATAATGGAGCAGCGATAAGTCGATTGAGTGATTCGACCGAAACAGCTTTTTTTGAAGGTGGAGATGAGTGTACCCTACAATTTTACATCGATGGCGAGATAAAGGAGCACAACTTCAGTAAGCGATTTGAAGCCGATGGCATACAATTTGAGCCACCCTCCGACTTAATGTTCAACTTTAACAGTCCCGCCGGAGCGTGCCCAAAGTGCGAAGGATTTGGACGTATCATTGGTATCGACGAAAATCTTGTTGTTCCCAACAAGACCCTTTCTATATATGAAGACGCTGTCCTGTGTTGGAGAGGCGAAAAAATGAGTGCTTGGAAACACGCATTCATCGCAGCATCCGAACACACCGGTTTTCCTATACACAGGCCTTACTACCAACTTACCGACGAGCAGAAACAACTTCTGTGGCACGGCACTGAAGGTGTTCACGGGCTTGACGACTTCTTCAAGATGCTGCAAGAGAACCAATACAAAATACAATATCGCGTAATGCTTTCGCGCTACAGAGGAAAGACTACGTGTACCGAGTGTAATGGCTCCCGCCTTAAACCGGCAGCCTCTAATGTAAAGATTTGCGGACACACCATCCTTCAATTGGTAAGGATGTCGGTCAAAGAATTACATAGATTTTTTGCCGAAATTGTCTTGGATGAGACCGAAACCCAAATAGCAGCCCGATTGCTCACCGAAATACGCAACAGACTGCAATTCCTCTTGGATGTAGGATTGGGCTATCTCACTTTGGACAGGATGTCATCTACCCTTTCGGGTGGCGAAAGTCAACGTATCAATCTGGCCACATCATTGGGTAGCAGCCTGGTGGGTTCTTTGTATATACTTGATGAGCCTAGCATCGGATTACATTCACGCGATACAGAATTACTCATCAAAGTATTGCGTGGATTACAGCAATTGGGCAATACAGTGGTAGTTGTAGAACACGACGAAGAGATAATTCGTGCAGCCGACTATGTAATAGATATAGGTCCATTGGCGGGGCGACTCGGCGGACAAATCATCTACCAAGGAGCTATAAACCCACTACCTCAAGCAACAGATAGCTACACATTGCAATACCTCAGCGGCGAAATGAGTATACCCGTACCCACCCAACGCCGACCGTGGAACAACTACATAAAAATAGAAGGTGCTGCCGAAAACAACCTGAAAGCCATCGACGTAATTTTCCCTTTGCGCGTAATGACTGTGGTAACAGGCGTGAGCGGATCAGGCAAGTCATCACTTGTCAGCACTATACTACATCGAGCCTTACTACGACACTTCGGAGAGAGTAGTGAGATACCCGGCACGCACGCACGCATTTCGGGTGATATGAACTTAGTAAGTACGGTAGAATATGTCGACCAAAACCCCATAGGACGGTCATCACGATCCAACGCAGCTACTTATCTGAAAGCATTTGATGAAATACGTCATCTCTACGCCGAGCAGCAAGGAGCCAAACAAATGGGATTTAATGCTTCATACTTCTCTTTCAATGCCGAAGGTGGACGTTGCGAGAACTGTAAAGGTGATGGATACATTACTGTTTCTATGCAATTTATGGCCGATATAACCCTAGAATGTGAGTGTTGTAAAGGCAAACGTTTTAAACAAGAAGTATTGGATATTGAGTATCGTGGCAAAAGCATCAGCGACATTCTCGATATGACTATCAATCAGGCTATCGAATTCTTTGCCGAGAGCAACGGTGCCACAGAAGCTCGCATTATCAAACGGCTCAAGCCCCTACAAGACGTTGGTCTGGGATATATCAAGATGGGACAATCGTCATCGACCCTATCCGGTGGTGAAAATCAACGTGTCAAACTTGCTTACTTCCTCAGTAATGAACGACAAGCTCCCACAATATTTATTTTTGACGAGCCCACCACCGGATTACACTTCCACGACATTAACACACTAATGGCTTCACTCAATGCGCTTGTAGAACGAGGTCACACTGTTATCATCATTGAGCACAATATCGATGTGATAAAATGCGCCGATTATATCATTGATATGGGACCCGAGGGTGGTGATGCCGGCGGATATGTAGTTTGCTCCGGCACTCCCGAGGAAGTAGCCCTTGTAGAGCAATCATATACAGGACATTTCTTAAAACAAAAACTCAATATCAAATAATATGAAAAAGATTATCACTATTTTTCTACTCTCCATATTGCCATACTATTGTGCATATGCCAAGTACTCACCTCAAGCACAAATTCTACTCAAGGAATCGAGTGCTACGATGCAACGCGCCAAACAAAAAGTTGCCAACTCATACATACACACCACACTGGCAACGACCGATATATCGGTATTAGAGGAGTATGACATCATTGTAGGTACACAAGCAGCCGGATATGTAACCGCACTTGTACCGGTGTCGGTATTCCCGTTATTGAATGATATAGAACAAATAACCTATGTCGATGCAGGTAGCACATCGCACACGACGCTAGATGTGGCATTACCCATAATCAATTACAACAAGATATTAGAGACTCCATATATGGCACCTTATATGGGACAGGGCGTTATTGTGGGCATCGTCGACATAGGATTCCAATGGGATCACGCCTCATTTCGCAACCCCGATGGCAGCACTCGCATCTTGTCGGCCTGGAATCAAAATGACACAACCGGCACCTCTCCCGAACCATACGGATATGGGTCGGTATATGACACACAAGAAGAGATATACACCGCACAAGTATGCACCGTAGAGACCCACGGCACACACGTAGCCAGCATTGCTGCCGGTAGCGACTACGAAGGATTACCTTACTCGGGCGTTGCTACTCAAGCATCTCTCATTCTTGTAGAAGCCGAACACAACGAAAGTGGCGGAATATCGAACGGGGGTATTGTCGACGGTATCGATTACATCTTCCAACAAGCCGAGAAATTGGGAATGCCGTGTGTTATAAATCTGAGTATCGGCAATCTTTTTGGCCCTCACGATGGCACTTCGGCCTTTGATAGAATGTGCGACGAGATGCAAGGCGAGGGTCGTCTCATAGTAGGCGCGATAGGCAATTCGGGTGATGAATATTACCACTGTGGGCATACATTTACCGAGCCCGATGAAGTGCGTCTAGGCATACGTTCCTACAATTCCACACTACCCATCATCGATGTGTGGAGCAGTAGCCCCATCGAGTGCAATCTGGAACTTTACCACGCTCACGTCGACACGATGATAAGTTGTACCGGATGGCTTCCACTAGACTCTCTTTACGAAACCACACTCTCTTTCTACGACCGCGAAATATTGGTAGAGGCTGCATCGGAAGTATATAAAGAGAATAACCAATATCACACCTTTATACTGACCAGCGGTCTCAGAAATTACTCAAATGCCTATATGGCTCTGCGCATTAAAGGCGAAAACGGACCGGTGAATGTATGGCTCAACTCACCGGGATGTCAATTCAACCAATTAGGGCACGACGACTGGTTGGGTGGAGATTTGGAAATGACACTCAACGAAACTGGAGGAACCGGTAAACGCATCACATCGGTAGGCTCGTTCACAACAGACACGCTGAAAGAAAATCAACGTAAATATGAAGTCGAGTATGAGTTATATGCTGCATCTCCATTCAGCGGGCGAGGATATACAGTCGACGGCCGTATGAAACCCGAAATTTCGGCTCCCGGTTGTATCATCACTGCCGGTCTGAGCAGTGTATTGGCCGGTGATCCCAATAACTATTTCTGGAATATGGTAACTGATAGCTGTATCATTGCAGAAAAAACATATTACTACGGTTCAAACTCCGGAACATCAATGGCGGCTCCCATAGTTACCGGAACATACGCCCTCTGGCTACAAGCCGAGCCTTCACTCAGCCCTGAGGAGGCCAAAGAGGTTCTCCGCATCACCGCTACACAAGATGCCTACACTACCGATGCTACTGCAACCGGTTATGGAAAGATAAACCCATATGCAGGATTGAGCTACTTACTTGAAGCCAATAATATTGTAACACCCTATATAACCAACAACACTGTTATATATCCTACAACAGGCAAGGGCAACTTCTCTATCACATCGTCAAGCAACAACATCATCATTGCCGTACAAATATACAATTCGGCCGGTATGCTCATTAAAACTCAAAATGTAGACAATGACAATCATACTGCACAACTCAACATACCGTCAACGAGCAAGGGCATATACTACATCCGTGTCATTACCGACAACGGCTGCCACACGCACAAATACATCTTGCAATAAACATTACAAGATGAAATAGAAATCCTTGAAAGCGAAAACGTTTGCACGCTCAGTGCTAAAAAAAACAGTTGGGTAAAACTTTTATTTACAGTCATTATATCTACATTTACACACTAAAACTATAAATTCATTATAAAATGACATTAACATTATGCGTTAAGTATCATACATACTGGGGCGAGTCACTAGGAGTAACTTTCGAGGGTGACAATAAAATACACGCCCTTAAATATGTGGATGCTGACAATTGGCAAATAGAAATCGATAATATCGATGCAACAACTATCAGCTACCGCTATGTTGTATGCCGCGATGGTGCTGTTATACGTACCGAGTGGGGTGAGCCTCACACGATACATACCAATAAGCAAGTGAAACACTGTCGTGTATACGACTCGTGGAACGACATACCTGTAGACAATGCTTTCTTCAGTTCGGCATTTACTCAAAGTATTTATGCTCGTAAGAATCCGAAGAAAACCCTTCAAGCTGCCAAGCCCGGCTCTATAATGATACAGGTAAAATCGGCATCAATCGCACCTAATGAGGTACTGGCTGTGGCAGGTAGCTGTAAGGCATTGGGTGAATGGGATACAAAGAAAGCTGTCAAACTCAATGACAAGCTTTTCCCCGTATGGACAGCCGTAATAGATGCCGCCAAAGCAGGGAGCGAATTTGAATACAAATTCGTGATTTTGGATGCTCAAAGCGGAGAGGTACGCAGTTGGGAAAATCGCAACAACCGCCATTTCGTTGTGCCCCAAATGAGCGAAAACGAAGCCATCATATTGGCCGACACACAAGTAACAGCCTCTTCACACACTTGGAAAGGCGCCGGTGTAGCAGTACCCGTATTCTCTTTGCGTAGCGAAAAGAGTTTCGGAGTGGGTGATTTTGCCGACCTTCGCTTGCTCGTTGACTGGGCAGCCGATACAGAGCAACGTATCATCCAAATTCTTCCCATCAACGACACCACAATGACCGGTTCGTGGCACGACTCATATCCTTACAGTGCCAACTCTATATATGCTCTGCACCCTCAATACCTACGCCTTGACGAAGTAGGACAACTCAAGGACAAAGCTCGCAGAGCATATTACGAAAGCCTACGTCTGGAACTCAACGAACTACCCGACGTCGATTACGAACGTGTCAACCGCATCAAGAACGAATATCTTGCCGAAATATTTGCCGAGCAAGGCGACGCCGTATTGGCATCGAAAGAGTTTGTCAAATTCTTCAACGAAAACAAATACTGGCTCACACCCTATGCAGCATACCGCACATTGTGCAGCAAGACCGGTACACCCGACTTTAACAAATGGGATAGCTACGCTGTATATGATGCCAACACCATTGCATCATTCGATGCACCCGAAAGCCCATATTGCAACACAATGCGCCTACACTACTACACACAATATCACTTGCACTTGCAACTCATCGCCACACGCGACTATGCACACAGCAAGGGTGTGGTATTGAAAGGCGATATACCCATCGGTATCAGCCCCCGCAGTGCCGATGCGTGGTCAACACCCAAATACTTCCACCTAGACAGCCAAGCCGGAGCCCCACCCGATGACTTCTCGGTACTAGGTCAAAACTGGTTCCTACCCACATACAATTGGGAAGAGATGGACAAAGACGGATACATCTGGTGGAAATCACGCTTCAGCAAGATGGCCGAATACTTCGACGCATACCGCATCGACCATATCCTCGGCTTCTTCCGCATATGGGAAATACCCTGCGATGCCATACACGGCCTATTGGGACACTTCAACCCGGCACTACCCTTCACAACAGAAGAGCTCGGCAATCGTGGTTTCAACTTCGATAAAAACCTCTACACATACCCCTACATCCGCGAGTATATGTTGCAAGACATCTTCGGTCAATACGCCAACGATGCACGCAACGAATACCTATCGCCCCTAGGCGGAGGATGCTACGGAATGTGCCCCGAGGTAAACACTCAACGCAAAGTATACGACCTCTTTGCCGGTCGTGAAGACGAACGCAGCGTAGCACTGCGCGAAGGTCTTATGCGCCTACACGACGAAGTACTCTTTGTCGAGGACCCCGTGAAGATAGGACACTACCATCCCCGCATATCGGCATGGCAATCGTACATATACCAATCGATGCCCGAGTACCAACGTCACGCCTTTGACGCCTTGTATAACGACTTCTACTACTATCGTCACAACGACTTCTGGTATCACGAGGCAATGAAGAAGTTGCCCCCGCTACTATCGGCTACCAACATGCTCGTGTGCGGTGAGGACTTGGGTATGATACCCCACTGCGTGCCTGCGGTGATGAACCAATTGCAAATCCTCTCACTCGAGGTACAACGCATGCCCAAGGATGTAAACAGCCAATTTGGTTGCACATGGAACTATCCTTACCTCTCGGTAGGTACAACATCGACTCACGATATGTCGGGCATACGCGCATGGTGGGAAGAGGATCGTGCCGCCATGCAAGACTTCTACAATCGCGTATTGTGCTTTGGTGGTAACACGCCCTACTTCTGCGAGCCTTACATATGCGAACGTATCCTTGAGCAACACCTTGCATCGCCTTCAATGTTGGTAATCTTACCCTTGCAAGATTGGTTGTCAATGGACGAGAATCTACGTCGCGAAAATCCGCTCGACGAGCGTATCAATGTGCCCGCTATCAACCCCTTCTATTGGAAGTACCGCATGCACATGACTATCGAGGAGCTTATCAACGCTACCGAGTTCAACACTCGCCTACGCGAAAAGATTACTCAATCGGGCCGATAATTGCATTAATACAATAACACGAAAGAGACCGCACCATCACGGACGCGGTCTCTTTCTTTTTTGCTTTATATTGCTCGTTATTATGCTTGACACTTGCGCTTGCGGCACGCACACGGCACTGCCACGGCTGCAATAAGTAGCAAGAATATGCCACCGATTGAAGCAAACGCAATGTTCTCGGTTACAGCCAACGATTTGGGGTCGAAACGGAATACTATCTCGTGTTGGCCGGCAGGAACGTTGAGTGCGCGTAACACATAGTTGGCGCGAGCCTCTTTTACCTCCTCACCATCAATCGTTACTTGCCACCCCCATGGGAAGTATATCTCCGAGAAAACAGCAACACGGGGTTGCGCGGCATTGCTCTTATAGCGCAACTCATTGGGCTTATACGATGTAAGCACAATATTATCGCCCTCGGTGCCGGTTGTAGCCTTATCGTCGATAAGTTGAGCAAAACGCTTGTCGATAACGGCTGTGCGTGCAGGATCAAATGTGTCAAGAGCATCCATCTCGGCATCGGCATTATCGACCCATAGCACCTCGTCGACAAACCATGCATTACCCATAGCCTCGGGGTTGCGTTCTACAGTTATACTGCCCTCTTGCGTGGGAACGATGAAGTATTTGGTGTTAAGCATGTTGAGCACCGACATGTTCATACGCGACAATTGACGGTCTATCAAGTCTTGATAGCGAGCCAACTTGGCAGCATGATAACCACCCACCGACTTGTGATAGTATGAAGTGCGAGCATCGCTGAAGGGGTCGCCTGCGGCAAGGTTAAATACACGATAGTTGGGGTCGGGATCCTGCAGGATA
>CALATP010000062.1 GCA_937891845.1 uncultured Porphyromonadaceae bacterium
CCAACTCATCGGTTACGTCTACATCGTTGTAGAGTACTGTATTGAGGACAAAGTGGGCATCGGTCGACTCTACTTTCAACTTTTGTGTTGTGCCTTTGGTCAGGTACAGGGTGACATTGTTGTAGTATGAGTTTTGCAATATCAACTCTACTTCGTTGCTTGCCAGTGTGGCTACACAACTTGCATCTTCCAAGGGGTATTCTACGTCGTCTTCATCATAAAAGACAATGTCGGTGAGTGTGATGGTGGCATTGCCCGTAAAATCGGCATCGGCTACAATATCCAGATATACCAACGCGCCTTCGTTACCATCAAATGCATAACGGTTTGAGTAATTAAAATTGATGACTTTGCTTCCTTCTGCAGGATATTCGGTTTCGTCATATACTCTTGAGACGATACGATCTTCGTTATTTATCAAACTGCCTGTAAAAGATAGTCCTTCGGGCAAGGTTAGTGTGGCTTCAAACCAATAGAATACATTTTCATTGGTGAGGTTGAAGGGCAAACGATAGGTATCTCCGGCTTCGATTTCAAAGTCTTCGATGTAGAAGAGGTTGGCGGGCTCGGTCACCGGCTCTACGATGGTTACGACGAAGGGTTCATCGGCAAGGGTCTCGTACTTTCCGTTGATGGGGGTAAACTGACTGCTGAATACTTTTCCGTTCAAGGTGTTTCCTACGCCAAGGTCATCGGCTGCGGTGACTTCAAAGGTTACCAATGCTCCGCTTGTGCCGCTGAAGCTTTTATTGCTCATCGAGTAGGCTACAAATCGGGTTACTCCGGTACCGGGGTTGCTGGTGGTTGAGACGTGGTCGTCCTTGCGTGCGGATAATGCCCAATTGGCGGCTGTAAGGCCTTCGGGTAGGTATATATCCGATTGGAAGGCTACATAGTCCGAGGTATTGTCGAGTACGATACTTACTGTCTTGGTCTCTCCGGGGGCTATATCGAAGTTTTCGACATAGAAGCGGTTGTCGGCGCCGGCCGACATAGCAGTGGTGGCTACTGCCACCGCTGCTAATAGGGTTGTTAGTGTTGATTTCATTATACTGTTTCGTTTATCGTATGATTACTTTTTGTGTTTCACTGCCTACGACTACTATGTATAGTCCTTGTTGCAACATTGCTATCTCGTTGCGGCCGGCTTGCAACTCTACTGCGCGCATCACGCCACCGGTGGTGGTGATGTAGGCGGCTTGATTACAGGTCGACTCTATCACGAGGGTGCGACCGATGGTGTAGATGCCGTCGGCTGTGTAGATGCCGTCGACGCCTGCGGGATTGATGGCGGTGGCTTCAGCTCCATCGAGGTAGTGCATTGTGAGGTCGCGGGCGGTAAAGATGGTGTTGTCGGCTACGATGTGGCCGCCTTCAAAGGCCGAACCGGCTGTTACATCGATGGTGAACAAGGCACCGCTGTTGTCGGCTATGGCGCTATTGTCGGGGGCAAAGACTACTACGCGCAAGGTGTTGTCTTCTTGCATTCGCCACATCAGCGAGTGGGTCGAGGAGATACGGTTGCTCAAGGTTATGTCGTTGGCGGTGAGACCCTCGGGGAGTGTCACATCCATTTGGAAGGCGGTGTAAGGCACTGCATTGTCGAGTGACACCTCGATACCGGTGGTTTCGCCTTGCGCTATTATCACATCATTCATCGACAAGACTCCCTCTGCACCTTCATAGCGTATGGGGGCGGCTTGTACGCTCGCCGAGAGGATGATATTGACTACTCTGGGAACGTCTCCGATATTGATTACTCCGTCTTCGTTGACATCGGCATTATCTACAGAGGTTACGCCACTCTCGTCTCCGAGTATATAGTTTACTATCACTACTACATCCGAGATGTTTACTGTGGCATCATCATTGGCATCACCTGCTACGACGGGGGCTTCGGGGGCTTCTCCCTCGACAAACGATACTTCGAGCTTGGTATTGGCACTTACGGCACTGGTGGTGAACACTCCGTTGTTGAGTTGGTCGGTTACATCTACGCCACCGTAACGTACACTGCCGATATTGTATCCCTCTTCGGGCTCGATGAGGAAGGTCACTACCGAGTCGGTAGCAATAAAGAGGCTCAATCCGTCACCGATGGTGGCATCGATTCCGCTCACTGCGGTCTCTTCCTCGGCAGCAACATAACGACGTGGTGCGTGATGACCTCCGTGATGCTTGTGCCAGTCGCGGTCATACCAGATGTGTCCACCACAAAGGTTGCCTGTACCTGTGCCGGTGTTGCTGTCGCCTTCACTACCGCTTTCGCCTTCACTTTCACCCTCGTCAAGAACAGGAGTCTCTACATCTACGTCTATTCTCTTACGTTTCTGTATGAATGCACCCCAGTGCTCGGCAAGCATATAGTTAATCAAAGAGTCTCCGGGAATGGTGAGGATACAAGTGTAGTTGTCTACACCCTCAAAACCGTCGGTTCCTACTGTGGGAGGAACAAGAGCCGGACAAGTAATGTTGGCAAGAGCCGAGCAACCATAGAACGCCTCATCACCTATCGATTGCAAGGTATCGGAGAGGTTGACTGTAGTAAGCGAGGTACAGCCCTTGAATGCTTGGTTGCCAATGGTAGTAAGTGTATCGGGAAGATTTATTGTTGTAAGCGAAACACATCCCACAAAAGCTTGGTTGCCGACGGTAGTAATGCTATCGGAGAACGAAACCGATTTCAACGATATACATCCGTCAAATGCGTTAGCTTTTATACTCTTCACACTATTGGGAATATTAACCGATTCAAGATTGATTATATTCTTGAACTGATTGGTCTTTACAGTTGTCATATTGTCCGGCAGGTCAATATGTGTTAGGGGTACACCATTGTGATAAAGATTTACTTTGTGTGCACTATTAATCACATCACCACATTTATAGAGTACCGATAGATTAGAGTAATCAACATCCAACGTATCGCCTGAAAAAGCATATGTACTTATTGATGAAATATTAGCACCCATCTTTATCGATTTAAGATTAGGATTACCGGCAAGTAAGCGTTCACCAATATTAGTAACTTTATCACCAAAAGCAACACTACTTATTTTACCATTCTGAAGCACGGTACCCCAAGCATTAGTTTCAAGCCCGCAGAAAGGAGAATAGCCACAACTCTTAGAAGTATTATAAGATAAATTTCTTCCTATATAAAGAGTCTGAATAGGACAGTTGTAGAATAATCCTTGCCCTTGCGTATAATCTGTACCGGAATCTTTATTACAACCCAAATTAAGCGTTTTCTCGCTATCTTCAAACACGATGTTTTCCAGCGAAGAGCAAGAGGTAAAAGCTTGGTTCTCGATTGACGTAACACTACCCGGGATACTTATCTCTTTCAATCCACAATTACTGAAAGTATAAGATTTTATGACTGTAAGACTTTGTGATAATTGTATTGTTTGCAAATTTTCACAATAATAAAATGCATATACACCTAGAGAAGTAACACTATTGGGGATAGTAACCGATGTCAAACTTTTACAATTTTGGAAAGCATTATTACCTATCGAAGTAACACCATTAGGGATAATAACCGATTTCAATGCAGAACAACCATTAAATACATCATTGCCAATGACTGTTACATTATCGGGAATTACAATAGAGTCCAATCCGGTACAGTTGACGAAAGCAGCCTTTCCTATCGATGTACAGTTGTTAGGCAGAATCAACTCGGTCAGGTAATATTTACCCTCAAAGGCCGAGTCGGGCAGTGCCACACAGTCGGCATCGCTGAGGTCTATCGAGTAGCACGAGGTCATATTGGTGCGCATCTGCTTGAAGTCCTCCACGTTGATAGTACCGTGAACTTTCAGCTTGGTTACACTCTGCGGTACTATCATATACTCCATCACAATGTCTTGCGAAAGTTTACCCGGCTCTGTTACAGTTATCTCTACTTCATATTCGGGGTCTTCCTCTACGATAGTGAGGTCTTTCCACACATTGGCAGCCTTGTAGGCAGCGCGAGAGCCCTGTGGCACACGTACAAATGTGATATTACCCAACGCGGCTGCATCTACAACCACAGGAGGTTCTTTCGCTTGAATGCGACAAAGAGTATATTGGGTTGAGGCAAAAGCATTACTAGCAATAGAGTCTAACGATGCCGGTAATTCAAGTTGTCCTCTTAATTTGCAACTATAGCCACCCTTAAAAGCCGAGCGACCTATACTTGTCACCTTATTACCTATAGTAAGAGATGCAAGAGAACTGAATGAAAAATCGCCACCACTGTAAGATAATGTACGACCCAAATAGAGGGAAGTAATATAAGTACGTGAAAACGGTACTGCTAAATCCAATACACTCTCACCATCTTCTATAATAAACTCTTTCAAAGCTGAGCAATCTCCAAAAGCATTACCACCTATCGAAGTAACACTTGCAGGAATAGTAACAGATGTCAAGCCGGTACAACCGACAAAAGCTCCACTTCCTATTGAAGTGACACTATTACCAAGCGTAACCTCTGTCAAGCCGGTGCAGCAATAGAATGCATTATTTCCTATCGTTGTAACACTATTAGGAATAATAATCGATGTCAATCCTTTACAATAATTGAAAGCATCATTACCTATCGAAGTAACACTATTACCGAGCGTAACCTCTGTCAAGCTACTACATTTATAGAATGCATTATTTCCTATCGAAGCGACACTGTTAAGGAAAGTTGCATAACTCAAACCGGTACAACTATCAAAGGCATAATCACCTATCGAAGTAACACTCTCAGGAATAGCAATCGATGTCAAGCCGGTACAATCCTGGAAAGCATAACCACCTATCGAAGTGACACTCTCGGGAATAGCAACCAATGTCAAGCCGGTACAACCTCTGAAAGCATCGTATTTTATCGAAGTGACCGTGTAAGTAACGCCATCTATCACAGTGGTAGAGGGTATAACAACCGGTCCGTTATAACTAGCATAACTGGCATCATTGATAACCTCAACATACTTATTGTTGGCATCGATTACTTTATAGTATAGTGGAAGTGTTGTGATAGCAAATTTGAACTTACTCCACACCGGATGCTCTAAATAAAGCGATAGAGACTCTGTGGGTATATCGAGTGTAACATCGTAGGAAGGAAACGAGTTCTCCTCTACGGCCGGAGGGGTGGTAGCATTACAAGTAATCGTAGATAGCTTGGTACAACCCTCAAATGCATAATTACCTATCGACGTAACACTATTGGGGATAGTAATCTCTGTCAAGCCGGTGCAATTCTTGAAAGTATTGCCCAATATCTCTTGCACACTCTCCGGGATGATAACCTCTGTCAAGCCGGTGCAACCCTCAAAAGCACCACCACCTATCGAAGTGATATTATTGGGGATGATTACCGAAGTCAAGCCGGAACAATCAACAAAAGCATCTACACCTATTTTAGTGACATTGTTTCCTATCGTAAGTGTTGTAAGTTCTGTTATTTGTGAAAAAGGGGTACGAGTTATACCCTCTTGAGTATTGATATCGTAGGACAAATCACGTCCTAAATAGAGTGTCTCAATAGGACAATCGAAGAAAAGACCTCGAGGCCAATTGCCAGCTTGATAATTGGCCAATTCAAGCGTTGTTTCGCCATCGGCTATGGTAACACTGCTCAATCCGTAACAGTGCAAGAAAGCATTTGTTCCTATTTCAGTAACAGTGCCGGGAATTTCTATTGCAGTAAGGTTTTCACAATCGACAAAAGCGTAAGCACCTATCGAAGTAACTTTGTATGTAACACCATTGACCGAAACAGTTTCGGGAATAACAACAGTACCACTATAACTGTTGCTGTTAGCTTGCGAATCGTAATTCGTCACTTGAACAGTCGAGGTGGAAACTATCTTGTTATAGTAAATACCATCGACTTCCAAGTCGTATGCCCACAGTGGTAGTGACGCTGCGAGCAACATCAGAATTGTCAGTAATTTTTTCATACGTATAATTATTTAGTTGTTAGTGTTTTATTTCCTATATAGTATGATACGTAATTATATAGCACGATATGCGGCACGACAGAATACAGCATACCGATTTTACATTTTGTGCAAAATAATATAAAATGAACATTTTTTAATTGGTTCATTTTGGTTCATTACGTGGTTCAAAATAGTTATTTTTGAGTAGTATAGGTGGCGTAAAAATATTTATGACTAAATTTGTGAGCGAATGAGGAAAGTCAACATCACAAACCACTATGGAAGAGTCGAAAAGAGAGTATGAACAGTTGTGCCGCGCCGTAGAGAAACGTGCCGGCCGCAAGATGATGACACCACGCGACTATGACTTCTTGTCGGTGTGCATAGAACAAATAACCCGACAACACATCAGTGTGTCGACGTTGAAACGCTTGTGGGGCTATCTGGGCGAGAAGCAATCGTGCAACCCACGACAATTTACCCTCGATACGCTATCGAGATATGTAGGCTACAAGAACTACGACGCATTTGCAGCAGGTACGTCGCTCACCGGCGAGACCGATAGCGACTTTGTAACCGCTCCGTCGATAAACGCATCGCAAATAGAGCCGGGCACTCGCATACGCATTATGTGGAGACCCGACCGCGTGATGATAATACGCTGCGAGGGCGACCACACTTTTGTTGTGGAACAGGTAGAAAACAGCAAGCTCAATGAGGGTGATTGCTTCTGTTGCGACGCCTTTACACAAGGCGAACCGCTGTTTGTATATAACCTCATACACGACAACAACAAGCCCTCGGGCTATGTGTGTGGAAGATTGGGCGGAATAACCTACGACATACTATAAAACAACACAAGCAAATGATTGACAATGAGCGTTTTACCCCCCCCTACAAAAATAAAAGCCGCAGGAAAAGGAAATAGCGACTGTTCCTCATCCGATTTTATAGAGGGAGACTTGACGTTGCACACCGGTGACAGTGCAACCATTATACCCCTACCGCTAGGTGAGAGCACCACATCGCTCACCTACCGGGTGTATATAGATGGTAAAATGCTATTCTTGAAGAGGTTGAAGCCTCAATACCTCAACAACGAGTCGTATAGGAGCATATTCAAGAAAGAGTATGAGGTGGGGTGCGGCTTGTCACATCCCAATATAGTGAAGTATGAAGCACTATACGACAATGAGGATGCGTGCTACTTGCTGATGGAGCATATACAGGGCGAAACACTGAACGAACGCATTACCACACAACCCAAATTCTTTGCCCGACGCGCCAATCTGGATAAGTTTGTGAGTCAGCTGCTGGATAGTGTTCACTATCTGCACTGCAATAATGTACTGCACGGCGACTTGAAGCCCCAGAATATTATGCTCACGCAGATAAATAACGACGTGAAGATAATAGACCTAGGATTCTGCTTGAGCAACAGCTATACCGACACAGCCGGAATGACACGCGAGTATGCCGCCCCCGAACAACTGCAAGGCCTCACACAACAGATGGATCATACGACCGACATCTATGCCATAGGCAAAATGTTGGAGTATATAGACCAACGTACCCGCCACGGTGTGCCCTATATATATAAATGTATAATGAAGCAGTGCTTGCGCAACGACCGCAGTAAACGCTATAACAGCGTGAGCGAGATAGAACACATCTTACAACGCAAATGGTGGAAGATGAAACGGGTGTGGCTGACTGTGTGCGCCCTCATTGTGGGTATGGCAATGTGGATAAACCACTCGGAAGCCGAGACCGAACAACTGCCTTACGACACAGAACACTATGGCATAAGATATAAGATAACATCGAAAGAAGATAAAACCTGCCAAACCGAGTCGCACAACAGCAATACCGTAAGAGACATTGTAATACACGACAAGGTGACAATAGACGGCAAGGAGTATAGAACGGTAAGTATCGCAGATAGTTGTTTTTTACGCGACACAACGGCACAATCGTTACACCTACCCGATGGCATCGAAGTGATAGGCCATAAAGCATTTGGTGACTGCAAGAACATAAGCTTACTGTCGATACCCAACAGCGTGAGAAAAATAGGTCGCGAGGCATTTATAGGTATGGATAACGTAACACACTTGAATATAAGTTGCAACATCGATACCATAAGCGAACGCGCATTTGCTTGTATGTATAAACTGGAGAAACTGACAATACCCGAGGGCGTGAAGGTACTGAAGTTGGATGCCTTTACGGGGTGTTGGAGCTTGAAGAAGGTGACATTGCCATCGACACTGAAGGTGATGGAACGCGGTATATTCTACGAGTGTCGCGCACTGAAAGAGATAAAGATACCTGCGTCGGTGGAGTTTATAGGCAACTACTGCCTGTACCACTGCGACTCGCTCACCGATATATACAACTACCGCCCTACCCCTCAACCACCGATGCCGATAGTGGAATTTCCGTCGAAGGTGACACTGCACGTGCCCGCCGGCAGTGCCGAGCTGTATCGTGAAGCCGACTACTGGAACGAAATGAACATCGTAGAGATGGAGGAATAAAAAACACCTCGCGCTACGCACTCGGTACAACCACACACAAGGCGTTGTATTCTCCCTCTGCTGCGTAGCAGATGAACTGCACCCCAAAAGTTGGACGGGTTAATAATTTATAGATTGATGAGTTCGG
>CALATP010000063.1 GCA_937891845.1 uncultured Porphyromonadaceae bacterium
AGTCTTAGAAGATACAGCAATATAATCAGAAGTTACAATAGTGCTTTGACCGCTCCATACTTGAACAGCAGCGATGTTGGCAGTATTACGTTTGTTCCAATCGTAACGTGCTGTTACATTGAGAACGCCACCATTGAGAGTACCATCTTCGTTGTAAACAGAGTTATCGGCAACGAATTTTACAGGCAATTCTTCATCAATAGCACGTGTTACTACTTTGCGGTTTATAAAACCGAAAGCTGCATTTTCAACATAAGCATCACTGGGGTTAAAACGGAACAACATCTCTACGTCGTTCGAAATCCAACCATTGTTATAACCGGCAGAGAAATATGGTTGTCTTTCGCTGATTTGACCTACTGCATAGAAAGGCTTAGTAGTTGTGGGATAAGGAAGAGTTGCATCCATTACTTCGGGGATGAAAGCTACAGAACCAAGTTCATTACCCAAGCGAATTCTAACACCATCCTCGTAGTCTTTTACACCGTAGAAGATAATATAGTTACCATCTACAATAGCTGTGATGCCAAGCGCTCTCCAAGAAATACCGGTGTCTTCAATGAATGTTTCTCCGTCATTTTCATATTTATGCCAGTTACCGTTTTCACCGGGTTTATAGATGTAAGCATCTTTGCCATCAACGCCGTCTTTGCCGTCTTTGCCATCAACACCGTCTTTACCGTCAAGACCGTCTTTACCATCTTTGCCATCAACGCCGTCTTTTCCGTCAAGACCGTCTTCACCATCTTTACCGTCTTTGCCGTTGAGACCGTCTTTACCATCTTGACCGTTGAGACCGTCCTTACCGTCTTTACCATCTTTACCGTCCTTGCCATCAACGCCATCTTTACCATCTTTGCCGTTGAGACCGTCCTTACCATCGGCACCGTCTTTACCATCTTGACCGTTTACACCGTCAACACCGATAGCTTTGAAGTTGGTTTTTTCACCATTTTGATACCAGTAACCGTCTTCACCGATAGTCCAAACTACAGCATCCTCACCATCTTGGCCGTTGATACCGTCTTTACCATCTTGACCATTGATACCATCTTTTCCGTTTTTAACGAGATAGCTCTTACCATTGCTCAAAGTAATTCTAACGCCATCGTTAGACTCTTCGACATTGGTAATAACCGATCCGCTATTGATGAGAGCCTGAATCTCGTCGAGAGATGCATTGATCTCATCAATTTGAGTTTGAAGGTTGTCAAACTCTTCTAGGTGGTCGTCGCACGACCAGAATGTCAGTGCTGATGAAGCCACAAGAGCTGCAATCAGGGTTCGACATAAGAATTTTTTGTTCATAACTAAAATTTTAGATAGTTGAAAAAATTATTTATAAATAAGTAACTTTATTTCTTTTACACAATCCTAATCGTAAGGTCAGGAACTTTTCCCGACGGTTTACATCAACAATCAATCTCCTGTTTTGTATGTTCTGCTTTTTTTTAAGTGTTTTGTTTAATATTTTTATTTTCTACTTTATCATATCAGGTGTGTAGATGGGTTATTCTGACACATTCATCAACAAGTATTAATATACTTCAACACTTCCATTACTACACAGTATTACCACTTCTTCATAAGAGGTGGAAACAGGCTTAAATATGTGCTATTCAACCACTTACAAAGCAATAATTTAATCAGCAAACGAGAATTGAGATAATAAGATTATGAAATATTCGACCCGTATGAGGGTGTTTTGCCTGTCAAAGTATGTTATGATACGATAAACACACTTTGAAACTTACTTTTTAATAATATATCTTATGATTTTTGCTCAAAAAATTTTTTGAATTGAAAAATAGTGCTTATATTTGCACACGAAATAGTTTCCACCTCTTATGAAGAGGTGGAAACTATTTTATTATATAACACTCTCATCAACAAGCACTTATCATCGCTATAATGTGAGTAAAAATTATAGTATAACCATCACACCGCGAGATGTCACAGTGTTAAAAAATATATATCAACGATATCTACAACCGGTTGTCACCGGTATAATTTTCTTATATATTATATAATGTGTATTTACACATTGTCGGCACAGTCTTGATATTCGAGTAGAATTTTATGATTGGCCTTGTCTATTTGACTTTCGTTAAGAGAAGCCAAGTATATGATTGTCGTCTCTTCCGTAGTGTGTCCCAATGCTTCGCTTATCACCTTTACAGGTATATGCTTGCGGTGGGCTTGCGTAGCCCAACTGTGACGCGCCACGTAGGATGTGAGCGGTGCTGTAAGATTGAGCATTTGGCTCAACTTATGCAAATGTAGGTTATGCAACCTCAATGCGCTATCGTAGCACTTCTGTTCAAACTCATCATCCTTGAGTATAGGAAATATATACTTTCGCTCATTACTTATATAACGGTCGATAATGGCTTGAATGGGTGGTTCTATCTTGACCGACTGCAACCGGCGAGTCTTATGCCTGCTATACACAATGCGACCATTATTGATGTTGTGATGTGTAAGACACGCTACATCGATAAAAGACATTCCACGGGTGTAAAATGAGAATAAGAACAAGTCACGACTAAATTGCAACTCGGGGCTGCCGGTGAGATCAAGAGCGATAAGATGTTTTATAACGCACTGTGATACTGCTCTTTTACAGGTCTTGTCTATTCCTGTAAAAACATTGTCAAACGGATGCTTATTGACACAAATATTGAGTTTGACAGCATAGTTGTAGGTAGTTTTCAGAGGGCGCATATAGGCCGATGATGTATTACGAGTCACACCACACACATCTATCAGATAATGTTCATAATGAGCAATAACGTTACGATCGAGGTTTCTAACATCGATGCTCCTTAAATGCAAAATATCAGTTATAAAGTGAGAAAATGATATGGTAGCAGTGCTATATAACGCTGCTGTTTTCATCTTTCCTTGCAACTGCTTTTCATTTACTGCCCTTTGCATCATCTTTATAAAATCCATAATTGTAGAGTATAAAAAAGGGTTATATATTTCTATAACTCTATAAGTATGACGTTATTGCATATAACATAGCAACGACAATTATTGTTGTCGCCACATTACAAGCCGGGCTTACAAGTTGAACAGCAACTTGTCTTATTTATAAAAAATGACGGGAAAATACTTGTTACATAGCCTTGCTCACCTTGATGCGACGGCCTTTTATCTTCTCGACACGAGCTATTTCCAGTACATCCTTGAGTCTGTTGCGAGAGATGGCGGCATAGCTGAAGTGGTCTTTAACTTCGATAAGTCCCACTTCGTCGGCTTGCATATTGCACACGCGAGTGAGAAAACCCAGTATGTCAGCTTTGCTCAACTTCTCGCGCTTACCGGCAGCAAAATGCAATGTCTCCATAACGGGCAGTGCCGGTGTATGAGGCTCACTGTCGAGACGCAAGTAACGAATGTCATCATCGACATACAAGGGCAACTCTTCGTGCGGTGCTATAATAAGATAGGCACAGCCTTGCGCATTCATTCGGGCTGTACGACCATTGCGATGGGTATAGGCCTCGACATCGAGGGGCAAATGATAGTGAATGATGTGTCCGACAGCTGTAATATCAAGGCCTCGGGCAGCCAAGTCGGTGGCTATGCAGATATTGACACTGCGATTGCGGAAACGACACAAGGTACGTTCGCGATCGACTTGTTCCATTCCTCCGTGGAACGTGCCACAAATAATCCGCTTACTCTTCAAGAAAGATGCCACTCGCTCTACACTCTCGCGCTGGTTACAGAAAACCAATGTAGGACTGTCATCGATGCGACATAACAATTGGTACAACGTTTCGAGTTTATCTTTCTCGGGCGACGCTACGTGGTAGACAGCAAGATGTTCTTTCTGTTCGGTTCTACGATTATTGTCTATATAGAAAAGTTTAACGGCTTTTTTCATCCCCACAAAATCGGGAATCTCGATGAGGTCGGTAGCCGATGTAAGGAGCCGCAACGAGGTACGTTGCATAAGACGAATGAGCGAACGCATCTCGTTATGAAAACCGAGTTCAAGACTCTTGTCAAACTCATCGAGAATGAGCGTGCGCACCTCCGATAGCACAAGGCGGCCACGTTGTACGTGGTCAAGAAGCCTACCGGGCGTGCCTATGATGACATCGGCTGTTGTTTCCAACGAGCGGGCTTCATCGCGAAATGAGTGTCCGCCATAGCAGCACACAATGCGATGACCCGAAGCAATGGTACGACACACCTGCTCGACTTGCTGTGCCAACTCGCGCGTAGGAACTATTACAACGGCTTGCGTATCTGTGACTTTGTTGCTCAATCGTGCCAACAAGGGAATAAGATAGGCCAGTGTTTTACCGGAGCCCGTAGGAGCCAAAAGTATCACTTCGGGCGACTCCTGACAAGTCGCAATAGTGGCTTGTTGCATCGGATTGAGCGTCTCAATGCCCAATCGAGTACAAGCCAACTGAGAAAGGTGTGCTACATCCATTATACGATACGACGAGTTTTCAATATTGACGCAAAGCAGGAATAAACTGAGACAAAATATCACACGCTTCATCGTGCGCAATACCTTCTCGCAGAACGACAAATATAGTGTCATCACCGGCCACAGTGCCTAATATATCGTTACTGTTGCCACTATCGATGTCATAGGCAATACTGCCGGCAAAACCGGGACTTGTCTTGATTACGGCTATATTGGCCGAGAATTGAATGGAAATGAAGCCACCCAAACCCACTTGAGGATGTCGGTTGGATCGCACATCCGGTTGAGACATACGTTTATGCATTTCGCTAGGAGGCAACGCATAGGTGTACTTGCCTGAGCTATCGGGCACTTTGGCAATTTTCAGTTGTTTCAAGTCGCGTGAGAGTGTGGCTTGAGTCACGTCTATACCGGCATCTTGCAGCGGTTTCAACAAATCGGATTGGCAGGTAATCTTTTGTGTGCTGATAATATCTCGAAGTACATCGAGACGTTGCTTCTTACTCTTTGTCATTGCATAAATATACTTTGGTTCGACAAAATTAGGCATATTTATGTATATATACAAATTTTAAAGGCACATTTATTTATATTTTTGCAAAAATAGGACTGAAACAACAAGTGCAATATATGGGCAAAAAGTATCGAATGCAGATGCAATAAGAAAACTATTGACACAAAATATCGGTCATTCTTGCAACAAGTTGATATTTTTGGTTATCTTTACAGCAGAATTGATAACGAACAAGGGCAAATAGGCAATGCAAGCAGCAAGTCGACTGCCGGTGTGCATTATCATAATTACACAATAACTGCAACCACAAATTATAATTACAATATATGGTTTACAAGTTTTTAGTTATATCGGACGAAGTAGAAGACTTCAAACGAGTGATAAAGATAGACTCAGATGCAACATTCAAGGAGTTGAACGATGCCATTCTCGACTCGGTGGGCTACACCAAGGATCAAATGACCTCATTCTTTATCTGCGAAGATGATTGGGAAAAACACACCGAAGTAACCCTCGTAGATATGGGCAAAGAGAGTGATGAAGATATATGGCTGATGGAGTCGACCCGATTGAGTGAGCTTGTTGAAGACGAAGGCCAACGCCTGATGTTTACCTATGACTACCTGACCGACCGCTCGTTCTTTATGGAACTGCGTGAGACAATCTTCGGTGAGGAGCTGGAAGCCGCTGTATGCACCAAGTCGGTAGGAGAAGCCCCCGCTCAAATGATAGACTTTGAGGAAGTAGAAAAGAAAATGGCTCAACAAGCCAACATTGATGACCTCGATGCCGACTTCTACGGAACAGACGAATATGATATTTCGGAGCTTGACGAAGATAGCTTTGGCAGCTACGATCCCTCTATGGACTATTAATACAATGCTGATAAACACACATAACTTAACTATGAACAAAAATTGGATTACTATGGGTATAGCAGGAGCAGCCTTGTTGGCAGCTTGCACACCACAAGACACTACCCAAGAAAACATTATCGGGAAACAAGAAATCACCGTAGAAAACGGTATTATGACACCCGAAGTAATGATGGCTTTCGGTCGCGTATCGTCGCCCGTTGTCTCGCCCGACGGAACTAAAGTTCTGTATGCAGTGCAATACATCGACTATACTGCAAACAAAGGCAACAACGAACTCTTTGTAGCTCCTATCGATGGCACACCTACAAAGATAACCAACACTGCCAAGAGCGAAGGCAATGCCACTTGGCTCGACGACAACACCATAGCATTTACTTACCCCGACGAGAACGGTGTACCTCAAGTATGGCGAATGAATGCCGATGGTACTGCTCGCACCAAACTCTCATCAATGGAACAAGGAGTAGAGAGTTTCCTCTTCTCGCCCGACCGTTCACAAGTTGTATTGGTATCTACCGTATCACTCAAGAACAAAGCCGGTGATATGTATGAAGATCTTCCGCAAGCCAGTGGTCGCGTAATAGACGACTTGATGTATAAGCACTGGGATGAATGGCTCGAAGCAATCCCCCACCCCTTTGTTGCACAAGTTGTTGATGGCCTCATTGTCGACCCCAAAGACATTCTCGAAGGCGAGCCTTACGAGTCACCGATGCGTCCCTTTGGCGGTGCCGAGTCATTTGCGTGGACTCCCGACGGCAAGTCTCTCATTTACACCTGTCGCAAGAAAACAGGCATCGAATATTCATTGTCGACCAATAGCGACCTATACTTATACAACCTCGCTGACGGTACTACACAAAACCTCACCGAAGGTATGATGGGCTATGACACCAACCCCATTATCTCGCCCGACGGTAACTATTTGGCTTGGACTAGTATGGAGCGCGACGGATACGAAAGTGACAAAAACCGTCTCTTCATCCTCGACCTTCAAACAGGCGAAAAGACCTACCTTACCGAAGACTTTGACTACATTGTCAACACCTTCGCGTGGTCGCCCGACGCAAGTATGATATACTTCACTGCACCCTATCAAGGTATGGTACACGTCTTCAGCGTAGCAATCAACGGCCACGCCATCCAACAAATCACCGAAGGCTACTACGACTATGCAGCCGTATATCCTGCCGCCGACAACAAGTTGGTAACGATGCGTCACTCACTCTCTCAACCCGACGAGATATATATCGTTGACCTCGCAACTCGCGAAGTTACCGACCTCTCACGCGAGAATGAGGCTCTCCTTGCCACTATCGAGATGGGTAACGTAGAAGAACGATGGATTCCTACAACCGATGGTAAGCAAATGCTTGCGTGGGTAGTATATCCTCCCCACTTCGATGCCAACAAAAAATATCCCGCCATACTCTATTGTCAAGGAGGCCCACAAAGTCCCGTAAGCCAGTTCTGGTCATATCGTTGGAACTTGCAACTCATTGCCTCTCAAGGCTATATTGTTGTAGCTCCCAACCGTCGCGGCTTACCCGGATTTGGACAAGAGTGGCTCGAACAAATCAGTAAAGACTACGGTGGCCAAAATATGCGCGACTACTTAGCTGCAGCCGACGCCATCAAAGCCGAGCCTTATGTCGACAAGATGGGTGCCGTAGGTGCCAGCTACGGAGGTTTCTCGGTATATTGGTTGGCCGGTCATCACGAAAATCGTTTCGATGCTTTCATCGCTCACGCCGGTATCTTCAACCTCGAACAACAATATATGGAGACAGAGGAAATGTGGTTTGCCAATTGGGATATGGGTGGCGCACCTTGGGACAAGGATAACGCCATTGCACAACGCACATTTGCCAACTCACCCCACCGCTTTGTCGACCAATGGGATACTCCCATCCTATGCATCCACGGTGAAAAAGACTTCCGTATCCTTGCTTCACAAGGTATGGCTGCATTCGATGCTGCCAAGTTGCGTGGCATTCCCGCCGAACTTCTCATCTTCCCCGACGAGAATCACTGGATACTAAAGCCCCAAAACTGCTTGCTTTTCCACCGTCGCTTTATCAACTGGTTGGATACTTGGTTGAAACCTGCCGAATAATCATAACATATAAAAGAAAATCGCACCTCATTATCAAGAGGTGCGATTTTTTTGTAGCAACTGAATATGAGGGAATTGCAAGGAAATTTGATTTTTTACAAAAGAAATATGCTCAAAAACTTGCACAAATAGCAAGAGAACTGTATCTTTGCATCGCATTTGGCAAAAACCCACAAGGAAGGATGGGTGAGTGGCTGAAACCACCAGTTTGCTAAACTGACGTACTCGTAAGGGTACCGGGGGTTCGAATCCCCCTCCTTCCGCACAAAAGCGACAATCACAATAGGTTGTCGCTTTTTTTATTAGACAATTGTTGCTGAGACACCGGATGAGGGAGATGAGGGGATGAGAAGCGAGCAGCGTATTTATAGGTTAATTATAAAATGGAAGAATAAGACAGAGAGAAAATACCTTTTATTAATAATGCTCAATGAAAATTTGCTTTCAAGTGATGAAAGATGAGAAATATTTTGCATCTTTGCTATCACAATCACTTAAACAGTAATTTTATGAAAAGTCGCATAATCACCTTGGCACTTCTTGTATTGTGCATAATAAGCTGTAAGGAAAAAGTTGTCGTAGACAATACTCAACA
This sequence comes from uncultured Porphyromonadaceae bacterium, assembly GCA_937891845.1. Taxonomy (GTDB): domain Bacteria; phylum Bacteroidota; class Bacteroidia; order Bacteroidales; family Barnesiellaceae_A; genus Barnesiella_A. The sequence continues at coordinate 8,557 of CALATP010000063.1, forward strand.
CGCCAATCCCGGTCGAATTGATTTGTACGAAAACTTTAAGTCGGCAAAGTTCAGACCCAGCAATGTACTCGTATGGGTTCCTGATGACTATAATACAAATACCCAATATGCTGTACTCTATATGCACGATGCACAAATGCTATTTGATGAAACTACCACGTGGAACAAGCAAACGTGGAACATAGACTCAATAGCTGCATCGCTACAACGCAACGATCGTTGTCGTCCGTTCATTATTGTGGGTATCGAAAATCATCCCACCGATCGCCTCACCGAATATTTGCCCACAAAGATAGCATACTTCTTGTCAACACAGAATGAGCTGATGCAGGCTCTCAACCGCTCGAAACTCGTAGGTGATGAGTATCTCGAATTTATTGTAAATGAGCTAAAACCTTTTATCGATAGTACATATTCGACCCTCCCCGATGCCGAGAATACAGCTATTATGGGTTCGAGTATGGGCGGACTCATATCATTGTATGCCATATCGGAGTATCCACAAGTATTTGGCAGTGCCGGATGCTTGTCAACCCACACACCTGTTGCCGTCGATATGCTGGAAGAACAAGCCCCTATATGGTCGGAGGCTTTCCGCAGGTATCTTATGGAAACACTACCCAAACCGGGCAACAACAAAATATATATGGACTGTGGCGACCAAACAATCGATAGTGCATACATTCCTTTCCAGAAAGAATTTGATGCAATGTTTGCGTCACTCGGATGGGACGATACCAACTATATGACACGTTTCTACCCCGGTCACGCACACGACGAAATTTCTTGGCAAAGCCGACTCCACATCCCCCTCGAGTGGATATTTGGTAAGGAAGAATAATGCAACAATATTTTATACCGCTTATCAATCACAGTAAATCTACTATTCCACCTTCTAATATGAATGAACCAACGCCATTTCCAAACAAGAGATGGCGTTGTTGTTTATATAAAATAATTGATGTACTTTTGCGACAATATATAATACAAACAGCTATGAAAAAGAAACACATACTACTCTCGCTCATCGCCATAATAGTCTTGGCAGGTATAGGAGTGTGCGGATATTTATACAAAGTATTTGTCAAAGACCCCATTGCAACCGGTGATACTACCATCCAAGTCTACATCACCCCCAATATGAGTAGCGACTCTTTATGCAGTATGCTTTCAAGGCAAATAGAGCCATCCAAAGCCCGCAAAATAGTCGATATAATGTATAGTAATGACTACGATAGTGCCAACCGCAAGGGTTATTTTGAGTTGAAGGGAAACACCTCGATATATCGTGCTGCACGCCGACTGGCTGCCGGTAGCCAAACACCCATCAAATTTACATTTAACAACTTGCGACTGGCCGAGCAACTGGCCGAGCGTGCCGATGAATGTTTCTTTATGAGTGGCGACTCGCTCCTCGCTATAATCAGCGACGAGGCTGTGTGCAAGTCATATGGGTTCACCCCCACAACCATCACATCGATGTTCCTGCCCGACACATATGAGTTCTATTGGACTGTAACACCCGAACGCTTTGTTGAGCGAATGCACGAATACTACGAACAGTTCTGGAACGAAGAACGCCAAGCCAAGGCTCGCCAAGCAGGACTTACCCCTATCGAAGTTTCTATATTGGCATCAATAGTAGAGGAAGAGACTGCCAAAACCGACGAAATGCCCATCGTTGCGGGGCTATACATCAACCGTCTGCGCCGCAACATACCCTTGCAAGCCGACCCTACGGTCAAATATGCCGTAGGAGATTTCTCGCTCAAACGCATTCTCAATAAACACCTTACAACACGCTCCCCCTACAACACCTACATCAATACAGGATTGCCACCCGGCCCTATACGCATCCCTTCAAAGGCAGCTATAAATGCTGTACTCAACTACCAAAAGCACGACTTCTTATATATGTGTGCTAAAGAAGACTTCTCGGGATACCACAATTTTGCACGCACTCTCAGCGAGCACAATCGCAATGCAGAGCGATATCACAGCGCCCTCAATAGGCGAGGTATTAAGTAAACCGTAAAAGATATGTAACCCGGTGGGTTGAAGTCATCATAGTTTATTAGATATAACAGCACCCCAAAAGTTTTTTATCAACTTTTGGGGTGCTCTTTATTTGTGACAGACTGTAACTGCTATATACTTATCGAGCTAATACTTTGTATACGTTGCCGCCAACCTTAACAAGATATACACCTTGTTGCAAGCGGAAAGTATTGTTACCGGGAAGAGCTTCATAGGTTGCTATAACCATACCTTGCAGGTTGTATAGTTCCACACCGGTGGCATCAGCAACTTGCACATTCAATACATCACCATTTACAAAGATGCGATTATTATCGTCTTTGGCATCATTGAGTGATGTTGGCAATGTCACAACAATAGTTTCCGATGGCTCCGACATATATTCCACAAAATTCTTGGTACGTTTGGCTGTAACATAGTATGAATATGTAGGCGCATTAGCCGGAATATCACTAAATGTGCAATACGACTCGGGAGTAACAATCGACTTATAAGGTCTTGATATTTTGCTACCCTTACGAGGTACCAAATACGAAACTCTCACCTCATCGATATAAAACTTAACACCATTTTGGCTCATAAAAGCTATACGCAACGGTTTATCGCCCCAATCTCGGCCTTCAAAATAGACTGTACCGGTTGCTGTGGAAACTTTTCCGTCGGGGAAACCATATTGCACACCCACTTCAGCCGATGTCGAATAATACTCCTCCATCAACATTACCCACAATGTATCATTGCGTTGTGAATTTCGTGCTGTAAAATCTACTTTTATATCATATTCATTCAAGTTCATTTGAGGTCCCAAAACCAGTCCGGCCAGACCCGATGATGAAGAGCCTCTCGACCCAGCCATACCCTTCACCCACTGAGGAGCAGTAAGCATCCAATCCAACTCGGTGCGACCGTTATCATTGAGATTATACACCGACACCCACTCATCGTGAGGATACACTATACTACCCTCAGTAAGACCTGAAAAGTCCTCATAAACGATTGTCACTTCTTCATTATCTTCAAGTGTATATAATGTTTGCTCAACATTAAGCTTATAATTCGATGCCGTAAAAATAGGTTCCCACGATGCAGTGAACGATGTTTCAGTCACATCACTTGCCGGATATATTGTAGGAACCACACCGATGAGTCCGTCAACCCACATATCGGACGACTGACTAGATAATATATCGCCCTCTTTCACTCGCACATTGTAATAGTACTCTTTATCGGCATCAACACCTGACACTAGATAGAATGTATCGGCAACAAATTTGTCGGTAATATACTCATAAGGTACAGGCTGAACCTCATAATCAATCTGAATATCATCTATGGCAAATTTGACATTATACGAAGACTCACATAAGATTTGCACTTGATATATATACTCACCTATTACATCACCTTCCAATACGTAGTAACCACCATTTTCTTCCATCCAATAGTTGGGGATATTGGCTATACGCTCTATCATACCGTCTTTATGAACGACATTTACACCAATCAAAGAAAAATTGTAACTCTCCTGCTCCATTGTTGTGGGACGCACCCAAAACGATACTTTGCTAATAGGAGCAGGGGTAACCGGTGAAATAATACTATCACCGGCTGCATCAAAATAAATGGCTTGACTACCTGAATTATAAAATCCTTCATCGGTACGCATATCGGTTGTTCCTTTACTCGACACCTTGATATTCCATCCTTCGGGATAACCCGGATTGGCAGTATCGATACTTGTACCATCGGCCAAAACATTAATGCTCTCAAAGTCAACAAAATAAGAACCCGATTCTACATCCTCAGGTGGGAAATCTTTATAATACACATTCAACAGATATCCTTCAATACCATCAAGAGGCGATTTAGACCATCTCGCTACAAACTCGCTGGTGGAATTATTGATAGGATTCAGAACATCTACACCGGGGATAACACTGCGTGTACGCTCCACTTTGATATCGTCTAATAACAATTCGCCATCGTGCGGAGTAAATTGAAATATACAATAGGGCGAAAAGTCTTCTACTTTTACCTCCCACTTATATTCGGCCCACTCATTTGTCACATCCATATATACTTCTTCAATAATACCCATAGTATTATTGCACAGCGACAGCCTTAAACGTCCCGCATTAGGATTGCTATGCGCACGACGAGCCTTGAAGCTAACCACAACATCTCCATACATTTCCATCTCCGGCGTAGAGATGTGTCCGTAGCCACTATAACCATTGATGTTATACTTTAAGAGGGCACACTTCCCTCCGGCTTGATGCACGTTATGTCCTATCCAATTGGGGATATGAGTATATTTACTATCAACAAAAAAGTTGTTATCAGTAATATCCTTACTATCGGGAGCGGTCTCACTACCTGCAGTAAAGAGCGAGAAATCTTCCTCTAATGCAACAAAAGACTCACTTGCCGCAGCTTCATATATAGGCTTATCGGTATCAACAACAACAGCTCTTGTATTCCACCTACCCAAAGAAGGTTGTGCCATCAAAGGTAATGTGGCAAGCATCAACAACAAAATTGCGTAAAACTCTTTCTTCATAAATTTCATAGTTTAAGGTTTAAATTAGAATTATTCACGATTCATATTTTACAAAGTAAATAATAATATACAATAAAAGAAAATTTACAACTCTTTTTTTTCATAAGACCAATATAAATATGATACACATCAAAAACAACATATTACTAGATATAGCGAAACGAAAAGACCGCATCATCGCGATGCAGTCTTTTCAGTATCAAAAACAAGAAAGAGGAATCTTATCACAATCCTCACAGGGAGAATAAGATAAGGACAATAATACCAATGAAACACACAAAAAACAAGAATATCATTATTG
>CALATP010000064.1 GCA_937891845.1 uncultured Porphyromonadaceae bacterium
CGGGGCATATACTCCTTGAAGAATCGTACAAGGTCTTTGAGGAGTTCGAAGCGGTGCTCTCGCAGTTCATCGCGGAACTCGCAACGGGCGATGATGATGCTCCAGTCGGGGTAGTTGCCTACACCCTTGCTGTACTCCCAGAAGCGGATATAAATATCCAAACTTCCCCTGTGAATACTGATGCAGATGCCATTCTCGTTCCACATAACACTGCACGCATTTCTGTAACCATATCTCTCGCATATGTAGAGATTGAAGTCACTAATCAGGTCATTGTAATTAGCCTTGTTTACACGAACCCACTCCCGCTCGGCAAAGTGAGTAAACTCCCTATGCTCTCGCTTACTCGTGGCTTTCAATGCTTACAACCTCTAAATCGAGCGTTGAAATGAGCGTTTCTAGGTACGGATTTCGGGCAATCATTCTGCTTAAAACAGACTCTTTTGTCTCGGCTTGTAAGAGATAATCAGCAATGTCGTAGTCCGCTTTTCGCTCCTCATCGGTGGCGTTATTCTCCATAAAATCGAAGAGCGAAACCTCTATCCCGAACTGCTTCATCATCTCCATTTTACCCCTCCAAGCAGAGGAAACAACGCTTACTATGCCGAGGCGCCGCCTGTTTTCGCCATTTGATGGCAAAGGAAATCGGTGTTGTATTGGTGAAATTACTCACCAAAATATAACTGCAAAATAACTTTTGGATGGTGGTTGGTGATGGTAAGTGGTTGATTATTAAAGTAAAATTTCCTATAAATGATATCGCCAATAGTAGTTGCTACTTAGGAATCTTAATGTATCTCTATATTTTAATCCACTCAATTCAACTTGAATTGTTAATAATTGATTAACTTTGTGCATTATAAGAATCTTAAATGCCTATTTTATGTACTTATTCGATAATGAAAGCAATAGTCTTGTAAAGGTGGATAAATGTTCTTTCAAGTCTTTGGGTTTAGACGAGAGGAACAATCTGCAAGAATGGATAGCAAAAGAGCCATCTTCATTAGGTGAAGAACTATTGATAATTCAGAAAGAATTTGATGGTTTTTCAGATACAAGGGAAAGATTGGATTTATTAGCACTGGATAAGCGTGGTAATCTTGTTGTTATAGAAAACAAACTTGATGATTCTGGGCGTGATGTAACTTGGCAAGCAATCAAGTATGCTTCGTATTGTTCAAGTTTAACCAAACAAGATATTATTGATATCTATCAGAAGTATTTAGGTGCGACATCCTCAGCAGAGGAATCTCTAACAGAATTTTTTGATGGAAAAGATTTGACAGATATCGAAATTAATGTAGGTAATACTCAACGTATATTTTTTGTTGCGGCTAATTTTAGAAAAGAGGTAACATCCTCTGTTATGTGGCTGTTAAACTTTAATATTCGCATTAAGTGTTTTAAGGTTACTCCGTATAAATATCACGATAAGGTTCTACTCGATTTTGATCAAATAATACCAATTAAGGATGCCGATGACTATACAATAAAGATAGCTGCAAAGAACCAAACTGAAACACAAAACGCAGAGGCTTCTCAGATTAGACATTCAAACCGTCAAAACTTTTGGGCTGATTTCATCGAATATAACAAGAATAATAATGGGCTATTTAGTGGCTCTGCAGGTACAACGGATAGTTGGTTAGGAAAATCCATCAAAGGTTTTAGCGGAGTAAACATCAATATATGTATATATAATAGTTCAACTCGTTCCGAGATTTATATAAATACTGGTGATAAAACTAAAAACAAACAAATATTTGATTTCTTACTATCTCATAAAGTAGAAATAGAGCAAATGTTTGGAGAGGAATTGGTGTGGCAAAGACTTGATGACAAGGTTACTTGCCGCATCAGGATAGATAGGAACGATTTGTCATATCTCAACCCCGAACATCACGAGGCTATTTTTGCATTTTTTGTTGATACAACAAATAGAATGATGAAAGCCTTTACACCTTTTGCTAAAAAATATGTGAAGAGCGAGTAGTTTACGCTATATTATCATCCAACTTAATCCGGCACTCAGACTCGGTGTGCGACATTTTGCGCTCGATGGTTGAGACTTCTATGTCGCGGATAGCGTGAGCAAAGACATTCTTAATGAATATGGCGGTGTGGATTTATATTTCACCAATATTTTTGTATAACTCCGTAAATTCCCGTAAAATGGCGTAAAACTCTTCCATCACCTCGCCAACGCAAAATCGCATTTCAAGCGGCGAGGTACACAGGAGGTACAAAAACAGGCGTAAAAAGGCTTAGCAACGATTAACAACGATGCTTGCACAAACAAAAAGAGTGCAAACCGAACACAAATACAAGCGGGCTTGTAATTTGTTGAGGTGCAGCCTCTTTTATGCAAATATAGCACCCGTAAAGAGTGCTATATTAATCATATATGATTGATTTAACTATTTGATAATCAGTTACTTATTTCCCGATGCAGAAGCGGGAGAATATTGAGCCGAGGATTTCGTCGGTTGATATTTGTCCGGTTATTTCGCCTAGGTGGTGCATTGTTTCGCGTATGTCTTGTGCTATGAAGTCGGTGGGTATGTTGTTGGCTAGTCCGTCGGCTACGCGATTGATGGCATCTAGTGCGAGTAGTAGGGCATTGTGGTGTCGAGCGTTGGTTATTATTATGTCGTTGTTGTCGGTTGTGGGTAGTTGTGCTGCGGTGATGAGTTGTTGCTCGAGTGTGTCTAGTCCGCAGTTGTTTTTGGCCGATATGTATAGTGCAGTGGCGTCGGGGTGTTGTTGTGTGAGTTGTGTGGCTAGTGTTTTTATTTTTGTGAGTTGTGTGTTGTCTAGCAGGTCGGTCTTGTTGAATGTTATGATTAGTTTTTTATCGGTGCATAGTGGTATGATGCGTTGTGATAGTGTTATGATGTTGTCTTGTGATGTTGTGCTGTCGATGAGCCATAGCGCTATATCGCTTTGTTGCAACTTGTTGAATGTGCGTTCTATGCCTAGGGTTTCTATTGTGTCGCCGGTGTCGCGTATGCCTGCTGTGTCGATAAATCGGAATAGTGTTCCTCCTAGTGTTATTGTGTCTTCTATTACGTCGCGTGTTGTTCCGTGTATGTCGCTTACTATGGCGCGGTCGTCGTGTACGAGGTGGTTGAGCAGTGTTGATTTGCCGGCGTTTGTTTCTCCGACGATGGCTACGGGTATGCCGTTTTTGATGGCGTTTCCTGTTTGGAATGATTGTGCCAGACGGTTTATTTCGGTTGCGATTTCTTGAGTGAGTGTTGTGAGGTGTGTGCGGTCGGCAAATTGTACGTCTTCTTCACTGAAGTCGAGTTCGAGTTCGATGAGTGATACGAATTGTAGGAGTTGAGTTCTCAGTTCGGTGAGTCTTTGACTGAATTGTCCTCTCATTTGGTTCATCGCGAGTCGGTGTGCTGCTGAGGATGTTGCGGCAATGAGGTCGGCAATGGCTTCGGCTTGCGAGAGGTCTATGCGGCCTGATGTGAATGCTCGTTGGGTGTATTCTCCGGGTCGTGCTATGCGGCAGCCTTTGGCTTGCAGCAGGGTGATGATGCGTTGTTGTATGTATTGTGAGCCGTGACACGATATTTCTATTGTGTCTTGTGTTGTGAATGAGTGTGGTGCTCGGAATATGGCTATGACTACTTCGTCTATGATTTCGTTGTTGTCGGTTATTGTGCCGTATATGGTTGTGTTGGCGGGTTGTGTGGCTAGTGATTTTGTTGTGTTGGCGGGTGTGAATATTGTGTCGCACACTTGTATGGCTTGTGTGCCACTTACTCGTATTACTGCTATGCCTCCGTTACCGGCCGGTGTTGCTATTGCGCATATTGTGTCGTCGGTGCTGTGTATCATAGTTGCCATAGTTTGAGGTTGATGTTTTGTTCTATGTAGTTTTCGAGTGAGTCGGGAAGGTTGTAGAAGAGGTCAATGCCTGTTATTGTTTCTAGGCTGTCTATTGTTAGGGCATATTTGTGTAGCGGTAAGTCGGTGTCTTCGTTGGGTATAACGAAGGCTATGCCTCGGGGTGAATGTGTGTAGGGTGAGATGATTGCTTTGAAGAATGCTGCGGGTACGGCGATGTTGTTGCGGCTAATGGTCATATGGTCGGGTGTGACGATGGGTCCGCTTACGATTATGATGGCGCTGTCGCGGCGTGCCCAGTTGCGTGCTTTCCCTTCGAGATTGTTCCATAGGCCGGCATTGAGTGCGTGTACTTGAGGGCAGATGTTAGTCATATAGAATGACTCGATCATAGCGTCTTCGTTCCATTTCATATCGCCTGCGGGTGCTAAGTGTCCGCGGTCAAATCCGCTGTGTGTGTAGTCGGAGTGTTCTACTTTGTAACCTAGCACTTGAGGGTCGGGGTCGAACCAGTCGCTTCGTTCAACATCTCCGTTGGTTTCTTGTGCAGTGAGTTCGTATCCTACCCAATTGGCTATTTTCCATTGGTTGTTGTAGGATAGGGTGTGTCCTGTGTGTCGAATGATTTGCGAGGGTGTCCCTTTGGGTGTGCGTGCCATATCGAGGTCGTCGACGTGGTGAGTCAGTGTTGTGCCGGTATATTGGCTGCCGTTGTTCGATGGTTGTAGTTGGTTGCAACCGTATAGGGCTGACAGATATATGATTGAGGTTGCTATTGTGGCTGTGAGTGCGATGTATGTACCTCGTTTTTTCTTTGGGTAAAATTTCGACTTGTTATTCATTTTATTTTGTAATATCTTTTGATGATGGTTGTGCAAAAGTACAAAAAAAATTGTACCTTTGCGGCACAGTAATCTTGAATTTAATAACTCTATGAATATGACACTCGTTGACAGATTTCTTAACTATGTAAGTTTCGATACACAATCGGACGAACTTACCAATATGACACCGAGTACACCGGGTCAAATGGTTTTTGCACAAGCTCTCGAAAAGGAGTTGCGTCGCATAGGTCTCACAGAGATAACTCTTGATGAAAATGGCTATTTGATGGCTACTCTTCCTGCCAATACAGATGAGGTGTTGCCCACAGTAGGTTTCATAGCACACTTGGATACTGCCCCCGATATGAGTGGTCGTAATGTGCAACCTCGTATTGTCAAGAATTATGATGGAGGCGAGATTGTATTGTGTGCCGAGGAGAATATCGTGTTGCGTCCTAACGAGTTTCCCGAGTTGCTTCACTACGTAGGTCAGGACCTTATTGTTACCAACGGAAAGACGTTGCTGGGAGCCGACGACAAAGCGGGTATTGCCGAGATTGTGACAGCAATGGAGTATTTGTTGGCTCATCCCGAGATAAAGCACGGTAAGATACGTGTGGCGTTCAATCCTGATGAGGAGATAGGTCAAGGTGCGCACAAGTTTGATGTTGCAACATTTGGTGCCGACTGGGCTTATACCTTGGATGGTGGCGAGATAGGAGAGTTGGAGTATGAAAACTTTAATGCTGCCGGTGCCCGCATCGTATTTAAGGGTCGTAATGTACACCCCGGTATGGCCAAAGATAAGATGATCAACTCGATACGTGTTGCCAACAAGTATATAAGTATGTTGCCCGAGAGTGATACTCCCGAGCATACCGAGGGTTATGAGGGTTTCTATCACCTCATTTCGTTTGAGGGTACTGTCGAACAATCGACCGTGGCATATATTATTCGTGACCACGATCGTGAGAAGTTTGAGGCTCGCAAGGTTGAGTTGCAACGCATTGCCGACGAGATAAACAAGGAGTATCCCGGTTGTGTAGAGGTAGAGATAAAAGACCAATACTATAATATGCGCGAGAAAGTAGAGCCTGTTATCCATATCATCGACTTGGTTTCGCAAGCTATGCGCAATATCGATATAGAACCTAAAGTGAAGCCTATACGTGGTGGCACTGATGGTGCTCAACTTTCGTTCAAGGGCTTGCCTTGTCCCAATATCTTTGCCGGTGGCTTGAACTTCCACGGCCGATATGAGTTTGTTCCTATCCAATCGATGGAGAAAGCCTCAGAATTGGTTGTAGAGATAGCGCGTCTTGTAGCATTGGGTAAGTAATAATTGCCTTGTATTGAATGAATACGCTTGTTGTCATTACCGGTCCCACCGGAGTGGGAAAGACCGATACGGCAATAGAAATAGCACGACGACTGTCGGCCGAAATTATATCGGCCGATAGTCGTCAGTTGTATCGCGACATACCCATTGGTACAGCGGCAGCTACAGCTCAACAACAAGCTCTTGTGCCACATCACTTTGTGGGAACATTATCGCTCGATGAGTATTATAGTGCAGCGCAGTATGAGAGTGATGTGATGAAGTTGTTGCCTCAACTCTTTGCCAAGTCGCCCTATGTGGTGATGTGTGGTGGCTCAATGATGTATGTCGATGCCGTGTGTAAGGGTATCGACGAGTTACCAACGATAAGTGATGCTGTGCGACAAGCGGTCTATGCCGACTATGAACGGTATGGACTGGAATATATGTTGGAGCGTCTCAAAGAACTAGACCCTCGGCATTATGAGATTGTAGACCGAATGAACTATAAGCGTGTTGTTCACGCAGTAGAGATATGTCTTGAGGCAGGTCGTCCTTATAGCGAGTTGCGTACCAATAGTGTAAAAGAACGTCCGTTTAAGATTGTAAAAGTAGGATTAAATATGCCACGAGAGCAGTTGTTTGAGCGCATCAACAGGCGAGTTGTGGCAATGATGAAGGCTGGTCTTGAAGACGAGGCTCGCCGAGTGTATCCGTTGCGCCATCTCAATTCGCTCAATACGGTAGGATTTAAGGAGATGTTTGCTTACTTTGATGGTGTGATGGACTACGAAACGGCTGTGGCGCGTATACAGAAGAATACGAGAGTGTATGCCAAGAAACAGCTAACGTGGTATGCCAAGGATGAAACAATCAAATGGTTTGAGCCCGGATTGCCCGATGTGATGGAGTATGTGATGAGAGAGATTGGGGAATGGTAAATAAATAGAGTGAAAAAGTGAGTGTAATCATCAGAGAGGAAATACATAGTCATTGATTGAAAATCTAACAACAGATCGTAATGCTATCGATATAAGTTGAGCGGTAGTGTGCCGATGAATATGTACCAATGTAGATAAATAAAATGACTCGGACTTTCGCAAGCCCGAGTCATCTTTTTTGAGGCGTCACGAGGCTTTAAAATAAGGAAATGAGACAGCCTCAAATAGCATTGTTATTTATATACTATGTGTGATATAAGGAGTGAGTTTCTAGAAATTGCTTATGAATGTGCCTAGTTGGTGTGTGTGATATTTCAATATACAGAGTTTTATTCTATGCCACACGCTTGACTTGGGAATATGTTGAAAAATATCAATGACAATTTTCCAATAGGTCGACAATTCGCACAAGAGAACAGTCATATAACCTATATCATTCAGTTGGTTATGTATCTCGATGTACTGTGTTGTTTCATCTCTCGATAGTATCTTCTGCGCCGATCCGTGTTGGTTGCTGTCGGCTATATAACATAGAAAGAATAGTGCTTTCTGGAGTATATTTCTTATCGGTTGTTCATTGATGTTGTATTCGCTCAATAGTGATTGCAAACGGCGAATGGTGCTAATGTGATGTTTCACTTTTGCTCTATCTATATTGAACTGTTGTGTTTTGTATGTTTTCATATTGAAGTGTGTCAGCATAAAAAAAAGGTGTAAGCAAATACCCTATTGTCAAACCTGAAGGTATCGCCAAACACCTGTATCCATACAATAAGGATGCCTACACCTATGGTGTAAACATTCACTTACTTACCAATGATGGATACTATTTAAAAATTTGGCGATTTTTCAAGTTTCATCAAGTAAGAAGCAAACACTTCTTTTTCTATTACGTATTTATTTATTTCATTGGCATTAAAATTTTTTTGTGTATAGTGCAAAGATAAAAATTTTGATTATAAAATGGGTGTCTTCTTATAGAAAATATGACATTTGTGCGATTGAATGATTGTGTAGCCTGAGTACAGAAAGTAGTAAATAACTAACAGCAATATACAAATAAGCACTGCATTGCGAGGGTAAGTATTTATGTGTATTCTTTATACTCTCGGTTGCAAAATTTCCTATTCTTCTAATTCTTATAATTGATAAGGGCTGTATCAAAATGATTCTTGATACAGCCCTTTGTTGGAGAATGAGTGGGAGGTTATTTGTATTCGTCCCAACTCTTTATTTGTATCTCGTCGATACTCATCGTACAGAATGCTTGTATGAATGCATCGGCAAGACGTGCGTTTGTAATCAACGGAATATTAAAGTCGATAGCGGCACGACGTATCTTATAACCATTGCTCAACTCGGTGGCGGTGAGGTTTTTAGGGATGTTTACAACCAAGTCGATCTGCTTGTCGTGTAGCATTTGCAATGCTTGCGGTTCTTTGTCGGCTTCGGTAGGCCAATACACTCTTACGGCGGGGATGCCGTTGTCGTTGAGGAATTGGTGAGAACCACCGGTAGCATATAGGTTGTAGCCCTTTTGGTGCAGTGTGCGGGCTGCATCGAGAAGGGCAGCTTTTTGTTTGGCACCACCGGTAGAGAGTAGAATATTCTTCTCGGGGATACGGTATCCGACCGACAGCATAGACTTGAGTACAGCCTCTGATGTGTCATCACCGATGCAACCAACCTCACCGGTCGATGCCATATCCACGCCAAGTACGGGGTCGGCTTTTTGTAGACGAGAGAATGAGAATTGTGATGCCTTGATACCTACGTAGTCGAGGTCAAATTCGTTCTTCGAAGGTTTCTCTACGGGCAATCCCATCATTACTCTTGTGGCTAGTTCGATGAAGTTTATCTTCAATACTTTTGATACGAAGGGGAAGCTACGAGATGCACGCAAGTTACATTCTATAACTTTTATGTCGTTGTTCTTGGCCAAGAATTGAATGTTGAAAGGACCTGAGATGTGCAATGCTTTGGCAATTTGTCCGGCAACTTTCTTGATGCGACGCATTGTCTCGACATATAGTTTTTGTGGCGGGAATTGTATTGTTGCATCACCCGAGTGAACACCGGCAAACTCGATATGCTCCGATATGGCATAAAGCAATACTTCTCCATCACGAGCCACAGCGTCCATTTCTATCTCCTTGGCATTCTGTATAAATTCGCTTACTACGACAGGATGTTGTTTAGATACGTTAGCTGCTAGTTTGAGGAACATTTCCAACTCGGTGTTGTTTGAGCATACGTTCATAGCAGCACCCGATAGCACGTATGAAGGACGTACCAAAACGGGGTATCCTACCTCGGCAACAAAGTCGTAAATGTCATCGAGTGAAGTCAATTCGCGCCAACGAGGTTGGTCGATACCGAGTTCGTCGAGCATTGATGAGAATTTGTGACGATCCTCGGCGTGATCGATGTCATAAGCACTTGTTCCCAGAATGTTTACATTCTGTGCGTCGAGACGGGTAGCCAAGTTGTTGGGTATCTGTCCACCCACCGAAAGGATGACTCCGTGCGGGTTTTCCAACTCGATAATATCCATTACGCGCTCAAATGTCAACTCGTCAAAGTACAGACGGTCGCACATATCGTAGTCGGTCGATACGGTTTCGGGGTTATAGTTGATCATTACCGAACGCCAGCCTTCCTTGCGCACAGTTGTAAGTGCATTGACACTACACCAGTCAAACTCAACCGAGCTACCAATGCGGTAGGCTCCGGAGCCAAGTACGATGACCGAGCGTTTATCGCCCTTGTAGTCGACATCGTTTTCTGTGCCGTTGTATGTGAGGTATAGGTAGTTGGTCTGTGCGGGATATTCGGCAGCCAATGTGTCTATTTGTTTTACAACCGGTACAATGCCAAATTCTTTACGACGGTTGCGTACCTCCATAATCGATGATTCGGTATTAATCATTCTCTCTTTGAGACAGGCACGAGCAATCTGGAAGTCGGAGAAACCTTGTTTCTTGGCAAGGTGCATTAACTCTTGTGGTACGTCGCCAATATTGTTATACTCTTCAAGTTCGTTGGCAGTGGTGATGATGTTGTATAGACGTTGCAGGAACCAACGGTCTATCTTGGTGAGATCGTGAATTTGATCTATTGTGTATCCTTGACGGAATGCTTTAGAAATGACAAAGATGCGCTTATCGGTAGGGGCATTGAGAGCCTTGTCGATGTCGGGGATAACCAACTCTTTATTCTCGACAAATCCGTGCATACCTTGACCTATCATACGCAAGCCTTTCTGTATAGCTTCTTCAAAGGTGCGACCGATAGCCATTACTTCACCTACCGATTTCATACTTGAACCTAACTCACGGTCTACACCTTGGAATTTACCCAAGTCCCAACGAGGTATTTTACATACTATATAGTCGATAGCTGGCTCAAAGAATGCAGGTGTTGTTTTTGTTACCGAGTTTTTGAGTTCGGCCAGTCCGTAACCAAGACCTATTTTGGCAGCAACAAAGGCAAGGGGATAACCGGTGGCTTTAGAAGCCAATGCCGAAGAACGGCTCAAACGCGCATTTACCTCGATAACGCGATAATCTTCGCTCTCGGTGTCAAATGCAAATTGTACGTTACACTCACCTACAATGCCTACGTGACGTACGATGCGGATGGCAAGCTCGCGAAGTTTCTGACATTCGCTATTGGTGAGTGTTTGTGTAGGAGCAACAACGATACTCTCACCGGTGTGAATGCCCAGCGGGTCGAAGTTCTCCATATTACATACTGTTATACAGTTGTCGTAACGGTCGCGTACTACTTCATATTCGATTT
The DNA here is from genome assembly GCA_937891845.1 of uncultured Porphyromonadaceae bacterium. GTDB lineage: Bacteria > Bacteroidota > Bacteroidia > Bacteroidales > Barnesiellaceae_A > Barnesiella_A. Next base: position 10,746 of record CALATP010000064.1, read on the forward strand.
CTTTCCAGCCTTTGAGCGACTTCTCGACCAAAATTTGAGGAGAGAATGAGAGTGCTTTTTCACCGAGTATGCGCAGTTGTTCTTCGTTGTCGCAGAATCCGCTACCCAATCCGCCCAATGCGTAGGCGGCACGGATGATAACGGGATAGCCTAGCTCTTGCGCTGCTTTGTGAGCATCTTCGACAGAATTTACGGCTACGCTTTTGATGGTTTTAACATCGATTTCGTCAAGTTTCTTTACAAACAACTCGCGGTCTTCAGTGTCCATAATGGCTTGAACAGGTGTTCCCAGCACTTGAATGTCGTACTTGGCCAATACGCCTGTTTCATATAGTTGTACACCGCAGTTGAGTGCTGTTTGTCCGCCAAAGGCCAATAGTATGCCGTCGGGACGTTCTTTCTCAATAACGCGCTCAACGAAATAGGGGGTAACAGGAAGGAAATATATCTTGTCGGCAACGCCTTCTGATGTTTGTACTGTTGCAATGTTGGGGTTGATAAGCACTGTTGAGATGCCTTCTTCCTTCATTGCTTTGAGTGCTTGTGAACCCGAATAGTCAAACTCACCGGCCTCGCCAATTTTCAATGCTCCCGAACCGAGCAACAGAACTTTTTTGAATTTTCTTATTTCTTGTGCCATAAGTATGATGTTTTATCGGGTTTTATAGAAGTTTTACAAAGTCATCAAAGAGTATCTCGGCATCGGTGGGGCCACTCGATGCTTCGGGGTGGAATTGAGCTGAGAAGTAGGGGCGAGATTTGTGTCGAATACCTTCGTTGGTATTGTCGTTCATATTGATAAACAAAGGTTCCCAATCAGCTCCGAGTGTGCTTTCGTCTACAGCAAATCCGTGATTTTGAGTAGTGATGTAGCAACGGTTGGTACCTACTTCTCGAACGGGTTGGTTGTGACCACGGTGTCCGTATTTGAGTTTATAGGTTTGGGCACCGCTGGCCTTGGCAAGCAAGTGGTTACCCATACATATACCAAAGATGGGTTTGCTATTGTCGGCAATGGTCTTGCGTATGTTCTCTACTGTGGGGTCGCAGAAAGAGGGGTCGCCGGGACCATTGGTGATAAACAATCCGTCGTAGCTGATGTGGCTGTAATCGTAGTCCCAAGGAACACGTATTACGGTAACATTGCGTTTCAAGAGGCAACGTACGATGTTGTGTTTTACACCGCAGTCTATCATTACAACGCGCTTGTTTCCGGCACCGTATTCAATTACTTCTTGACAAGAAGCCTCGGCAACAAGGTTTGTTTCGTTGGGATTTTCTATGGCAACATCTTCGCAACCTTCTATGACAATCTTACCGGTCATAGAGCCGCGCTCACGCAGGTGCTTGGTGAGTGCGCGTGTATCAATGTCGAAGATACCGGTTATATTTTCTTCTTGTAGCCATTGTGCCAATGTTTTATCGGCATTCCAGTGGCTGTATTCAAACGAATAATCGGAGATAATCACGGCTTTAACGTGAATATTCTCCGATTCATAATATGCAGATAATTTATCAACAGTCTTATTGGCAGGAACACCATAGTTACCTATGATGGGATAGGTGAATACCAATAATTGTCCTTTGTAAGAGGGGTCGGTGAGACTTTCGGGATAACCCGTCATAGCCGTGTTGAAAACGACCTCACCCGAAACGGACTTATCATATCCGAATGATTTTCCTCGGAATATTGTGCCGTCGTCGAGAATTAGAGATGCACTTTTAAGAGTACGCATTACGATAGAATATATATAGTTGTGAATAATCTGAATGATTAAATTGTGGTTCTACCGTGAAAACCGTACAAATATACGAATATTTTTGCTTTTTAACAGCTTGTATAGTGTACTTTTTTTATGGAGTGTGTAATATTGTTGCGAGAGCTTGTAATGTGATGCGATGTGTTGCGTTTAGTTGTTGAGTAATTTGTCGTGCGGTGTGTCGTGTGTAGATGGTTGAATAATAGATTGTAAGTCAATAAAACAAGGCGACTCTTTTGGGAGCCGCCTTGTTGTCGATGAAAATATTATTTTTTCAATTCTTGAGATAAACGCTCGGTGAGGAGGGGGATAATCTTGTTTACATCACCTACGATACCGATGTCTGATACTTGGAAAATGGGAGCGAACTTGTCTTTGTTGATTGCAACGATAAAGTCCGACTCTTCCATACCGGCAAGGTGTTGTATAGCACCCGATATACCCATAGCGAAGTATAGGTTGGGGCGTACAGTTTTACCGGTTTGACCCACTTGACGGTCGTGAGGCATAATGCCGGCATCTACCATTGCTCTAGATGTTGAAACCTCGGCATTGAGTACGTTGGCAAGTTCGGTAAGTCTGTCAAAACCTTCTTTGCTACCAACACCACGACCACCCGATACGAGTATCTTGGCTTCTGTAATGTCTACTTTGCCTTTGTTCTCTTTGACTGTTTCGATGAGTCTTACTTTGAATTTAGACTCGTCGAACTTGGGCTCGAAGTTGATAACCTCGCCTTTGCGAGTAGCATCGGGTTGACGTTTTTGCATTACACCGGGGCGCACAGTCGACATTTGAGGACGATGTGTAGTATTGACAATTGTAGCCATCAAGTTGCCACCGAATGCCGGACGAGTAGACCACAACTCTCTGTCTTCCGAGATTTCGAGTTTGGTACAGTCGGCAGTAAGACCGGTAGTAACACGAGCAGCCAAGCGAGGACCGAGGTCGCGACCAATTGTAGTAGCACCTAACAAAAGGATGCTGGGACGATATTCCTCGATAACTTGGTTGATAACTTGTACATATTGTTCGGTGATGTAGTCTTTGAGTTGAACGTGGTCGATGCAAATTACTTCGTCGGCACCATATTCAATGAGTGTTTGACAGCTGTTGGCAATTTGGTATCCGGGGAAAAGAGCAACAACTTTTTCGCCAAGCGCATCGGCAAGGTCTCTGGCTTTGCCAAGAAGTTCAAGTGCAACAGGTTGAATAACACCCTCTCTTTGTTCAACAAAGACATAAACGTGCTTATATAATGTTTTATCCATTTCTTTGTGTGTATTAAGGTGTTAGATAATAAATTTCTCTTTGAGTTTCGATATGATGATACCAACAGCCTCTTCGGTGTCTACCTCATATACTTCACCTGCTTGTTTCAAGCCTTTGGCGAAAGATTTTTGTACTTTGGTGGGAGAACCTTTGTGACCGAGTTTTGCTTCATCAACGTCAATAGAGTCGGCATTCCATATCTCCACTTCTTTGTCGTAAGCGGCAACGATACCGGGAACAGACATATAGCGAGCCTTGTTGGCGCTGGCAAGAACAGTGAGCAGACAGGGGGTGTCGGCTTCGAGCATTTGATAACCTTCTTCTGTCTCTTTCTTAACGATTACGGTTTTCTCGTCTTTGATATTGAGGTCGATAACGTAAGAAACTTGAGGCAGACCCAAGTGCTCGGCCATTTCGGGACCTACTTGAGCAGTGTCACCATCGATGGCTTGACGACCGGCAAATACGATGTCATATTCCATTGTGCGGAGCGCACCGGCCAATGCGTTAGAAGTGGCAAGTGTGTCGGCACCGGCAAAGCGACGGTCGGTGAGTAGGATGGCACGATCGGCACCCATAGCAAAAGCTTCGCGGAGGATAAGATCGGCTTGGGGAGGACCCATTGTGATAACTGTTACGTGAGCGCCGTATTGGTCTTTGAGACGGAGAGCCATTTCGAGAGCTCCTTTGTCATCGGGGTTCATAATACTAGGAACGCCATCACGAATGAGAGTACCGGTTACAGGATTGATTTTTATCTCTGTAGTATCGGGTACTTGCTTGATACATACTACTATTTTCATATATTATTCCTCTCTATTTATACAAGTTAGCGGCAATCACCATTCGTTGTACTTCGGATGTGCCTTCATAAATTTCAGTAATTTTAGCGTCACGCATCATTCTTTCAACGGGATATTCGCGTGTGTAACCATATCCACCGTGGAATTGTACAGCCTTTGTTGTTACTTCCATAGCAGTCTCGGCAGCAAACAATTTAGCCATAGCAGCGTCGGCCGAGTAGGGTATACCGCTATCTTTCTTAAACGCAGCAGAACGAACTAGCAAGCGAGCAGCCTCAACTTTGGTCTTGAGGTCGGCCATTTGGAATTGTGTGTTTTGGAATTGACCGATGGCTTTGCCAAATTGTTTTCTTTCTTTGGTATACTTAACAGTCTCGTCCAAAGCTCCTTGAGCAATACCAAGAGCTTGTGCGGCAATACCGATACGACCACCGTCGAGTGTCTTCATTGCGATGGGGAAACCACCACCAATCTTACCCAACAAGTTTTCTTTGGGTATGCGGCAGTTGTTGAATATGAGTTCGGCTGTGGCTGAACCACGAATACCCATCTTCAACTCTTTCTTACCAATCTCAAAACCGGGAGTGCCGGCCTCAACGATGAATGCCGATATACCTTTTGTCTTGAGGGACTTGTCGGTCATAGCAATTACGATATATACGTGGGCAGGGCCGGCATTGGTAATAAAGATTTTGCTACCGTTGAGTACCCATTCTTCGCCATCGAGTACGGCTGTTGTTTGCTGACCGGCAGCGTCGGTACCGGCATTGGGCTCGGTGAGACCAAAAGCACCAATCCATTCGCCCGAAGCCAACTTGGGAAGGTATTTCATTTTTTGTTCTTCTGTACCGTGTTCCATAATAGGAGCAACGCACAACGAAGTGTGAGCCGATACAACTACACCGGTTGTAGCGCAGGCTCTAGAGAGTTCTTCTATTGCAATAGAGTACATCAGGTTGTCGCCACCTGCACCACCGTATTGAGCGGGAACAGGAATACCAAATATACCCAATTCAGCCATTTTCTTCACTGTCTCTGCGGGAAATCTTTCTTGTTCGTCAATTTCGGCAGCGAGGGGTTTTACCTCTTTTTCGGCAAACTCTCGTATCATTTGCCTGAACAGCTCTTGTGTTTTTGTTAGATTAAAATTCATACTTTATTGTATTATACTATTAGTATTTATAAAATCCTTCTCCTGTTTTACGACCCAACAAGTTGGCTCTAACCATTTTTCTGAGCAAGGGATGAGGACGATATTTGTCATCGCCATACTCTTGGTGTAGAACTTCCATAATGGCCAGACATACGTCGAGACCAATCAAGTCGCCCAATGCCAAAGGACCCATAGGATGGTTGGCACCGAGTTTCATTGCTTCGTCTATCTCATCGCGAGTGGCAACACCGTCGGCCAATATACCGATACCCTCGTTGACAAGAGGAATGAGAATGCGGTTTACTACAAAACCGGGTGCTTCGTTGACCATTACGGGTACTTTACCAATAGACTTGGCAAGATCGGAAATTGTGGTACATACGTCGTCCGATGTTTTTTGACCTTTGATGAGCTCTACAAGTTTCATCACGGGAGCCGGATTGAAGAAGTGCATACCAATCACGCGGTCGGGGCGGTTGGTTGCAGCGGCAATCTCGGTAATAGAGAGTGATGAGGTGTTAGACGCAAGAATAGTCTCGGGCTTGCATATCTCGTCGAGCATTTTGAACAACTCTTTTTTGAGTTCCATTGTCTCAACGGCAGCCTCAATGATGAGGTCTACATCGGCACAAGCGGCATAGTCGGTAGTGGGAGTAATGTTGGCAAGTGTTGCGTCCATATACTCTTGAGCTATTTTACCTTTCTCTACGAGCTTAGCCAATGATTTTGAAATGCGGGCTATAGCTTTTTCGTTGCTAGCTTCGCTACGGCTTTTCATTACAACAGGTACACCTGCTTGAGCAAAAGCTTGTACAATTCCGGAACCCATTGTACCGGTTCCAATAACGCATATTTTCATATTGTATAGTATGTAAGGTTAAATTATTCGTTTCTAAACATTGCTTTACGCTTGCCAAGGAATGCCGCCATACCTTCTTTTTGGTCGGCAGTGGCAAAACATTCAGAGAAGTATTTGTTTTCCAACTCTATGGCATCGCACGCGTTGAGGTCGTAATTCTCATTGATACACTTTTTGGCTAGTCTCACTGCAATAGGAGCGCTTGTGAGGATGCTCTCGGCCATTGTAAGTGTTGCATCCAAGAGTTCTTCGGGCGCAACAACTTTATTGACAAGCCCTATGCGGAGAGCTTCATCGGCCATAATGCGATTGCCTGTGTATATGAGTTCTTTGGCAATACCTTGTCCTACCAACTTGCTCAGGCGATATGTTCCCGAAAAACCGGGAATGATGCCCAAGTTGACCTCGGGTTGGCCGAAGCTGGCTTTTTGTGAGGCAATGCGTATGTCGCACGCCATAGCAAGTTCACAACCGCCACCTAGAGCAAATCCGTTGACAGCAGCAATAACAGGAATGGGCAGGTCTTCAATTTTTTTGAATACTGTTGCACCGAACTTACCAAATTGGTATCCCTCTTCGGCATTGAGATTACTCATTTGGGCAATGTCGGCACCGGCTACAAAAGCTTTACCCTCACCGGTAATGATGAGTACACGAGTGGTATTTGTATCCAACTCGTCGATAAAAGCGTTGAGCTCGCCCAAGATTGTGGTGTTGAGGGCGTTGAGCGTAGCCGGTGAAGATATGGTGAGTATACCAATGCCTTCGCGCGAATTGTCGTATTTCAAGAATTGATATTCCATAGCAATTATTGTTTCATAGGCTTGAGATCGGGCGAAATGATGAGAGTGGCACCGGTAGCGGCTTGTACTTGTTCAACAGTAAATTCGGGGTGAATTTCACGAAGTACAATACCCTCGGGTGTAATGTCCATAACACCCATTTCGGTGATAATCATATTTACCTGACCGGCAGCAGTGAGGGGGAGATTACATTTTTTGAGAATTTTGTGATTGCCTTTGGCAGTGTGTTCCATTGTGAGGATAACCTTGCGAGCGCCTACGAGAAGGTCCATCGCACCACCCATACCGGGAGCTTTCTTGCCGGGAATAATCCAGTTGGCAAGGTCGCCTTTTTCGTCGACTTCGAGCGCACCGAGGAATGTAACATCTACGTGACCGCCTCTGATGAGGGCAAACGAGTCGCACGAACTGCAAGACCACGCACCGGGAACGGCAGTGATGTATCCGCCACCCGAGTTTACCAAGTCTTTGTCTTCTTCACCTTCTTTGGGTGTGGGACCCATACCTATCAAACCGTTTTCCGATTGTAGTATGACCGATACACCTTCGGGAAGGAAGTCGGGGATGAGTGTGGGCAATCCGATACCAAGATTTACAACATCACCATCGTGAAGTTCGAGAGCAGCACGACGTGCAATCACTTCTCTTATTTGATTTTTTTCCATAGCGATATATTATTTTGTATTTCTATTTACAATTTCTTGAGCAACAAACGAGATAACATCGTCGGCATAGGTATTGGCACCGAAACCAGCATCATAACCTAGCTCTTTGGCAAGTTCGTGTGAGATACGAGGACCACCGCACACAACAATCATCTTGTCACGAAGGCCTTCGGCCTCCATCAGTTCGATGAGGTTGGTGAGGTTCTGGATATGCACGTCTTTTTGTGTCACTGTTTGTGAAACGAGTATAGCATCGGCATTGAGTTCGATGGCCTTAGCCAAGAACTCTTCGTTGGGAACTTGACTACCCAAGTTGTACGCTTCAACCATATCGTATCGTTCGAGCCCGTAGTGTCCGGCATAGCCTTTCATATTCATAATGGCATCGATACCCACAGTGTGTGCATCGGTACCTGTACTGGCACCTACAACTATGAGTTTGCGACCGATGTTTTCTTTGATATACTCATCACATTCGTGCATATCCATTGTATTGCTCTCAACCTTTGGAACATATATGTTGGAGTAGTCGACAGTGTGAGTGAGGTTGCCGTAACAATTGAAGAATGTGAACCCGGGAGTCAACTCTTTGGCAAACGCAACAAGCGGATTTTCAAATCCCATTTTCTTCATAAGAAGTTTGGCAGCTTCTTCAGCTTCGGCACCAATGGGAACGGGAAGTGTAAAACTCACTTGTACCTTACCGTCGTTCATTGTGTCACCGTAAGGTTTTACTTTTGTCAAATCTAGTGTCTGGTCAAAATCTTTTGCCGACATCGAATATAGTCCGCCTGCCATAATTATTTCTTTCCTTTCATTAAGTTAATAAATGGGTTCATATAGTGAGTGCCTTTTTCAACAACGCCGTCAAGACCTTTACCACCTATGCGGCTTCTCTTAACATCGCCGAAGATACCTTTTTCAAGAGCGTTGAACAATCCTTCGGAAGTGAGCTGTTCGAGCAGTTCGATGGCTTTGTCAAGTACTTCTTTGGCACGGTTGCGTATGATACCACCCTCTTTAAATTCCATTTCATCGCCAATGCTCTTCATATTGTTGAAGATATATTTGGCATTCTCAATCGAGAGGAAACGGTCGGACATAAAGGGAGTGTGTATGGCCTCTGTGGGCATACCGAGTAGTTGCAAGCCTTGGTTGGTCCATATACCTATCATATTGAAAAGGCAGTCTTGAAGATGACCTCGGAATATGTTTCCGGTCATAAATTTGGTGGGAGGCATATATTTGAGGGGGGCGTTGGGGAATATTTCACGAGCCATTTGTGCTTGCGCCAACTCGTAAAGGAAACCGTTTTCGAGCATAGGATCCATCTCAAAAGCGTGTCCCAGACCCATTTGTTCTTCGGGAAGACCGGCCAACAGAGCGAGTTGCTCGTTGATGAGGTCGGAGGCCAATACGGTGTGAGCAGCTTCAACAGCATCGGCCGTAGTGAGGTAGTTGTCCTCACCTGTATTGATTATCACACCTGCAAAGCCGTTGATAATTCTCGACATATATTGGTCGATGAGGGTACGTTGCATATTGATATCGCGGAAGAGAATGCCGTATAATGCATCGTTCAACATCACATCAAGACCTTCAAAAGCTCCCATAATGGCAATCTCGGGCATACACAATCCTGAGCAGTAGTTACATACTCTGATGTAACGACCCAACTCTTCGCCCACTTTGTCCATAGCTTCACGCATAATCTTGAAGTTGGCTTGTGTGGCGTATGTACCACCAAAACCTTCGGTAGTAACACCGTAGGGTACGTAGTCGAGTAGACTTTGACCGGTAGTACGTATTACAGCAATAATATCGGCACCTTGACGAGCGGCAGCCTCGGCTTGTACAGTGTCTTCGTAAATATTACCTGTGGCAACGATTACATACAGATAGGGTTTGGGTCCTTCACCAATGGTGTTGAGGTAGTTCTCTCTCCTTTGACGACGAGCTCTTATCTTGGCAATGCTATTGTCGATGACAGGTTGCAATACCTTGTCAATCTCGGCTTGAGGAGCAACTTCGATTTGTGTTATGTCTAGTGTGCCATTGGCAACTTTCTCGGCTATTTCTTGAGGGGTAAGGCCGGTGTTGACCATTGCATTGGCCAAGAAGAACAAGGCACCTTCACCCAATACGCCTTTTGATTTGAGATTATCAACTATAACGTTGGGTAGGGGTACTTGATTTTCGTCTACTCCGTCAATTCCCATCAGTCGGCACAACGTACGCTCAACGGCTACTGTCGTTTTCGACTCAACAAAGGCCTGAACCTCATTGGCTATGTCTTTAGCCAAGTTTTTGGCGTGTTCTACCTTTTTAAAATCTAGTCCTAGTTTACTTTGCATATAATAGTTTGTTAGTTATTTAATTTACTTTTTGTGTATTCTATCCATAATGTATCGATACCCAGGCTTTGAGCAATGGCAATGGCTTCGTGTGGTACATCGCCACAATGAGTCTCTACCAATGTATAGTCCATTACTCCATCTTTGAGGCCTTTAACTTTGTATCGTTTTATTGTGTTGTTCTTTATATTATAATGTGTAGTGAGAATAAATCCGCCTTTGTTGTGGCTGATGACTTGCAACAAACCTTCTACCAAGGCAGTGCCCTCTATGGGGTTGGTTGTCCTGGCCGGCTCGTCAATGAGTGCCAAGATGTTCTTGCCGGCTCTTATTCCTTGTATCACCTTGTTGATGGCTAGTATTTCGGCGGCAAATGATGATATGCCTTTGGCAATGTTTTGTTCATCACCGATGCATAGTGCTATTTCTTCTACAACATTGATACAACATTCTTGTGCTGCAACTCCAAACCCGTATTGTGCCAGAAGTTGGTTGAGAGCCAATGTCTTGAGGGCAACACTTTTTCCACCCATATTGGCTCCTATGATGCATACAGCCTCATTGCCAAAACTGATGTCTACCGGCATATATTCTTTGCCTTGTTGCGACAGATAGTCTTTGACAGCAGGATTGAACATACCTTTATAATATGTATTGCCGTCTTGCGTGAAGGTGGGGATGCACAATCCCAATTGTTTTATTTGCTCGACTTGAGCAATGAGCAGGTCGAGAAGTGATAGATTGTGTAGTGCCTCTTGCAAGAGTGGAGCATATTGTTGTAGGGCTTGCGAGAGTTTTTCTCTTATTTCCAATTCTACGTCGGCACATTGTTGTTGCAGGGATGCCAATTGGAGGCGATGCTCCTCGGGGAGTTCGGCTCCATTTCCTTGCAGAGCTTTTACCTGTTTTCTCAACTCGCGTAGCGTGTCGCTATAAGAGTCATAGATGTAGAATGATGGGATGTTGAGATTGTCGGGATCCAGTATTTCTACTACCTTGTGCAGTGTAGGAAGGTTTACGGCTGTAATGTGTTGCTCATTGAGTATGTGGCGTATCTCGTCGGATATAATGGCCAAGTGTTTTATCTCGAAAAACTCTATATCATCGAGTATTACACCATTGTCAAGACGGTTTATGGTGTTGTGTATATCTTTGATATACATCAATTTACCCATAATGGTCTTGTATTCTTTGTCGTATATGTCATTGAGCCGGCTGTGATGTGCCTCAATATGGCGGCGTGTAGTCATCATAGTGCTGTCGAGTAGCAGCTTACGACCACAAGAAGATATGATGCACAAGTTGTCGTACATATATCTTATTCCACAATCTATGTCAAGAGCCGACTTAAATGTCATAACTGTTTTTTACTATATCGTATACGGGAAGTTGTAATGCTTCCTCTAGTTTTCTGCATAATGTATCGCTATCCAATACGTATCCGTTGGGAGCGGTAGGGTTTACACAAACTGCAATGAGTTTGCTCTTTTGCATTACCGCAATCTTACCTCCGCGAGAGCAGAAGATGCGATAAACTGTTTCGTTTACAAATATCTTTGTAAAGTCTTTGACAACCAAGGAGATGTTTTTGATATTTTTTGAATTGGCAATGATATTCAATAGCTTATCGGTCAAAGCCCCGGCTGTGTAAATAATTTTCATCCCTTGTGTTATATCTACGTCGAGCGTATTTATAGCAAGTGATGATGATAGTTGGAAGTCAACAGTGTTGCCATCCATATCGACACCCCACACGCCATTCTCTATATCGAGAAGTTTGTTGCGGAGGTCATCTTGTAATAGTGGGAGAGCTATCATTTCCACTACAAATTTTGTTTTTTGTACGAGAGTGCTTATGTTGGAGGATAGAGCAGCACCGGTAGATAGTATCATCGCTTTGCTGATAGCGGGCGATGCCGAGCTTAATCGGGATATAGCCCCATCGATTATCGTGAGGTCGATGTCGAACTTTTTCAATCCGTTGCACCATCGTCTCAAGGATGCTCCTGATGAGGGCCCTGAAATGAGTGCTTTTCCACCTACTATAACTCGTGCTGTTACGATACGACCTAAAGAACATCTCTCGTCGGTAATCTCTACCAACTCACCGGTGAGTCGTCTCTCACGGTAGTGAGCCTCGGCGGTAGAGAAATAGACTCCTTCTCTAAGGAATATCTCGGGTTTCTTGGTTGAGGTTACTTGGTCTTTGTTTTCACCATCAGTTCCTATCGAGGTTACCGCTACTCGCAGTTGTTGTAGCGGTAACCTTTCCAGGATGTAGTTTAGACACTCTGTCTTGCCTACATTTTTCTCCAGTCCTACAATCGAGAGACTGTCGTATTTGAGAATTTCTTTTATGAAAGGCATAGACAGTTGTGGCTGTTTTTATTTCTTTGAACGTTCTTTACGACTGAGTACTGCCGGTTCGATGGTCATACCCTTACCTTCGAGAAGTGAAGATACGCCTTCGATACTTTGAGAACGATTTTCTTGACAATACTTGCAGTTACATTCGTTCTTGTAGTCGCTAGGCTCGGTGTATGTAGTGATAACGCCTTCAAAGTTTCTCAATACTACCTTACCGGGGGCTTGCGATACTACGTATTGGGGCATAACGGGGGTTTTGCCACCGCCGCCGGGAGCATCAACAACAAATGTGGGAACTGCATAGCCCGATGTGTGACCGCGCAAGCCTTCGATGATTTCAAGACCTTTAGAAACAGGGGTTCTGAAGTGTTCTATACCCATCGATAGGTCGCATTGGTAGATGTAGTAGGGGCGTACTCTCATCTTGACCAATTCGTGCATAAGTTTCTTCATTGTGTGAACGCAGTCGTTGACACCTCTCAAAAGTACCGATTGGTTGCCCAAAGGAATACCGGCATTGGCTAGTTTGGCGCAAGCCTCTGTGGCTTCTTTGGTTACTTCTTGCGGGTGATTGAAGTGTGTGTTCAACCATATGGGGTGATATTTCTTGAGCATATTCACCAAATTGTCGGTGATACGTTGCGGACATACAACCGGAGTTCTAGAGCCCAAACGTACAATCTCGACGTGAGGTATTTGACGTAGGCGAGAGATGATGTATTCCAATCGTTCGTCGCTTACCATAAGGGCATCGCCACCCGATAATAGTACATCACGTACTTGAGGTGTCTTGGCAATGTATTCGATAGCGCGGTCGATGCGGTCAACTGCACTCTCTGCATCTTTTTGACCGGCAAAGCGTCTTCTTGTACAGTGACGGCAATACATTGAGCACATATCGGTTATAAGTAGCAATACGCGATCGGGATAACGGTGTGTCAGACCCGGTACGGGAGAGTCTTCATCTTCGTGCAAGGGGTCGAGCAGGTCGGCCGATGATTGGTATGTTTCTTTGGCTGTAGGAACAGCTTGCTTTCTTACCGGACAGTTGGGGTTGTTGGGGTCGATGAGACTAATATAATAAGGTGTAATAGCCATTCTCAATGTTTGAAGTGTCTTTTTTACACCTTCTTCTTCTTCGGGAGTGAGAGTGACATATTTTTTAAGGTCCTCAAGCGTCTCTATTCTATTCTTTACTTGCCATTTCCAATCATTCCATTGTTCGTCGGTAACGTTGGGAAATAGCTCGTATCGTCTTGATTCGGTCATAATTGTTTTCTGTTTTTAGGTGTTTTTCTACTTGTTCTTCAATCTTTTGCGTGCAGAAATTTTGTTGTTGATGGGTTGCAACATTGTATATATCGGTGTGATTACACTCTCTAAGATTGTGCTTGAAAAGTGTTACTTTTTTAAAACGTCAAATCCGGTAGGGGATTTCCCCACCGGTTTGAGACGTTTGTGATATTATACGAACATTGTTTCGGTCAACAAAAAACGTTGTTAAGCATAGAGTTCGGTGAAAACTTTTCTCAATGCCTCGCACTCTCTCAATTCTTGAAGAGTAATTTCGGCGTGTCCTTTGGTGTAACCGTTACCCATAATCATAGTAACGTCGCTACCAACGCCTTCTGCTCCAAGAGCAGCCTTGGTAAAGCTTGTTGCCATTGAGAAGAAGTATACGATACCGGTGTTTTTGGTACAGAGAATTGAAGTCATCTCAGTAGCCTCGATGTTTACATTGTTGATTGTAATGTCGCACATCTCGCCTTTGGTGAGTTCTTCGATTTTGTTGAGTACGGCAACCGAGTCGGTAGCATCGGCCGAGAATACAACGTCGCAGAAACCGAGTTTTTGCAATCTTTCAGTACTCTTTTGGCTGTGGCATAGACCTATGACTTTACCTGTTACACCGGCGCGTTTTTTAGCTTCATAGCAGCAGAGCATACCCGATTTACCACCGGCACCGATGATGAGAACAGTATCGCCCGGTTTCACGAGCTTGGCTGTTTGTGCGGGAGCACCTGCAACGTCGAGAGCCGAAAGAGCAAGTTTCTCGGGAAGGTCAGAAGGTATCTTGGCATATATACCGCTTTCGAAAAGGATAGCTTTACCCTTGATGTCTACTTGGTCTACTTCGGGACGAACCTCGAGAATCTCATCGATGCGAAGGGGTGTGAGCGAAAGTGACACTAGTGTGGCAATTTTATCACCAACCTTGAGGTCGATTTTGTCGGCGAGAGCATCACCGATTTTTTCGACAGTACCGAGTAGCATACCACCCGAACCGGTCCAAGGATTGCGGTGTTTGCCTTGAGTCTCTACAATCCACATCATTGTCTCTTTGATTTTCTCGATGTCACCATCACATCTTCTAGATATCTCGGTGAATGAGGCAGAGTCGATGTTGAGAGTTTGAACGTCAATGAGGATTTCATTGTCGTAAATTTCATCCATATTGTTGTCCAACTTGTTGGCAGGTTGAGGGAGAACGCCTTGAGGCTCAAGTACGCGGTGTATACCGTATTTGTTACCTTTTTTCATTTTTTCTTGTGTTTTTACAGTTATTGAATTATGTTATTTTATTATTTGCGTGCGGGGAGTGATAATATTTCACGAGCTTCGGCCGATGTTGCGATTTCGCGACCCAACTCTTTGGCTATTCTCACTACCTTGGCTACTAATTCGCCGTTAGACTTGGCAAGTACGCCTCTTTCGAGGTAAAGGTTGTCTTCAAAACCTACGCGCACATTACCACCCATAGCAATAGCGTGTGCTGCTAATGTGAATGCGTGGCGACCTATGCCTGTGGCTGTCCAAGTAGAGCCTGCGGGAATGGCATTGACCATCCAAGCAAGATTTTGTACGGTGGCAGGGGTACATCCGGGTACACCTAATACAAAGTTGAATTGCATAGGCGTTCCGGGCACTTGTCCTTTTCTAGCCATATTGAGAACGGTGTCGAGGTGACCCATTTCAAAGCACTCATATTCGGGCTTGATGTTGTTTTCGATCATTCTCTTGCCAAAGTCTCTCATCATAGGCATTGTGTTCTCAAACACGTCATCGCCAAAGTTGCAAGTACCGCAGTCGAGTGTTGCCATCTCGGGGAATAACTCGGTGGGTTGCAAACGCTCGTCGGCACTCATACCAACAGCACCACCGGTAGAAGGAATGATAATAACATCGGGGCACTCTTTGTAGATGGCGTCGATGCACTCTTTAAAGCGTGCCTTGTCTTGAGTAGGAGTACCGTCATCGAGACGCACGTGTAGGTGTACAATAGCTGCACCGGCATCAACAGCCGACTTTGCCTCTCTTACGATTTCTTCTACTGTGTAGGGTACAGCGGGGTTTTGTTCTTTTGTAACCTCGGCACCGCATATCGCGGCTGTAATGATAAGTTTTTCCATATAGTCGCTATGTTGTTATTTTCTTTGACAAGATTTGGGTGTAACGCAAGTACCGCTGGCACGACATACAACGATGGGCTCTTCGAGAACGTCGCAAGCCGAAGGTGAAATATCGGGGCGGGGAACAATGACTTTGCGAGCTTCAAAAACCATCTTGCGAGAAGTGTTGCCTTCCGAAACGATTTCGCCTTCTGCTTCGATATAGTCACCGGCATAAACAGGAGCCATAAATTCGATGTTGTCGTATGCTTTGAAGAGTCCTTCATCGCCATCGCGTTGGATGAGGAGTTCGGTAGCAACATCACCAAAGAGTTGAAGCATTCTTGCACCATCAACGAGATTGCCACCGTAGTGGGCATCGTGGCTGCTCATACGCAGTCTGATAATAGATTTGTGTGCCATAGTATTATGGGGTTTTAGGTTTATTGCTTGCTGGTCTTATTCATTATATCCGCAGCAATATGTTTGTTATTTGCTATTATTGTTTTTTGTATATATAGTCGACATATACACCCGAAGTGTGTATGGTCTCGGGAGCCAATTCTCCTGTTTTCACCACTTGCTCGGCCTCGGCAATTACAAGGTCGGCGGCTGTGGCCATAATAGGGTTGAAGTTTTGTGTTGTGCCCTTGTATATGAGGTTGCCCGACTCATCGGCAATAGATGCGCCAATGATGGCAACGTCGGCTCCGAGGGGCTTTTCAAGGAGGTATTCTTTGCCGTCAACGGTGATGATTTCTTTGCCTTCGGCTACGATTGTACCCAATCCTGTAGCTGTGAGAACACCACCCAAGCCTGCACCTTTGGCTCTGATGCGCTCGGCAAGTGTGCCTTGAGGGCAAAATTCTATTTCCAACTCACCGGCATTCATCTGGTTGGCAGTCTCGGGGTTAGTGCCGATATGCGATACATAGAGTTTCTTTACTTGATGATTGACAATGAGTTTGCCCAACGATTTGTCGGGGAAAGCGGTGTCATTACAGATGATGGTAAGGTCTTTAACGCCTTTTTCAACAAGAGCATCAACAATTTGTGTGGGTGCTCCTACGGCTAGAAAGCCACCAATCATTAGTGTCATACCGTCTTGTATTTTATCAACGGCTTCTTGGAGTGTGATTTCCTTGTTCATAGTATATTGTTTAATTAATTTTCTTTAGTTGGCAAATATAATCAAATTTTTGTTAGAAGCATAGTAGTTTTGTGCTTTTTTTACATATGTAAAAAGGTTGTTATATAAAAGGCGATTTTGCGTTGGTGTATTCTTGATAGCGATATGGTAGATGGCGGGTAAAGAAACGGCATCCACGATAGTGTGTTGCTGTCGTGGACGCCGTGAGTGGAAACTTATTGTTGTGAGCTTATGACAAGAACGGTTTCATTATTGTGCTATGAGTCTTACGGTGCTTCGTTGTGTGATGTTGGGAATCTTACCGGATGTGTTGATGGGTTTAATGATATTGCGAGGTACTATTGCTTGTGACGGTGCCAAATCGGCGGCAACTGCCTCGGCGGGTGTTGTAAATCGCACTTCGGTAACGGGTCCCCACTCACCATTGATGTTCTTGGCTGCAGCAATGGCTACACACTCGGTATTGGGATTGATTTGATAGTCGGTTGTCAACTCTTCAAATTGATACCAACCGGTCATAGGCATAGGAGGCTCGCTGCAAAGCTCTGCTTTGATAGCTTCGGCTTCAGGATCGTAATTCTCGGCAGTGTATACACTCATACGATAAGCACTGGCTTGGTCGTTGGGGGTGAAAGTGATGAATTGGCTAGGAAGCATTTCGCCACCCCAGTCTTGCATCTTGTAATCGCCCAATGTTATAGTTACTTCGGCTGTTCCTTCACCACCTAGTGCTGTGGTTGTTAGCTCGTACACGAAATGGGGTGTCATTGTGCCTTCGGCATCCCACATCTGAATGAAAACTTCGTATTCGGTACCGGGTGTCATACTGGTCCAAGTGAAAGAGGCTTCCTCGGTATATTGTACGCCCCACATTTCAATCATTTGTCCGATGTTGGAGAATCCGAACATAGGTGCGAATGATTCGTATTGAGTTTGCAGAGTGCCTTTTTCGCCTGCAACAACACTATATTTGGTAACATCGGCATTGGGCTTGAATGTGAGTGTAAATTCAAATTGTTGAATATCGGTTTCAACTACTTCTACTTGCGGGTTGCCTACGATGGGTTTTGAGGGTGTCGTGAAAGCTGCTTTTTTTACGTCGCAAAGTACACCGTATCCGTCGATACCAACTGTGATAATTGTGTATTCGGTGTTGGGTTCAAACTCCATACCGCTCATCTCGGCATTTTCAAAATCCTGATAATAGGCGTTGGGTGAGTCTTTGTCTACGAGAGAGGCCAATGTTTCATCATCGTAAAGAGAGATGGCTGCAGTAGGAAAGCAAGATAATTTGAATGATTGACATTCTGTTGTGCGTTGTACGCTCAATATTACCTTTTCGAGTGTCACTTCTTTGATGGTAACGTCGGCTGCTACTTCGCCATATATGGTTTCAAACTCTATATAATCTACTTTGTCGAGGATGTATCCTTGTATATTGCCCGATTTTTGATATATCAACAAGCGATTTACGTCGTCGGTAGCTTGAGCAAAAAGTGTTAGGCAGATAATAGCTGATAGTATTGAGGTGAATAATCTTTTCATAATTTTATAAATTTAAGAGTTGTGTTTTGAATGTTGATAAAATATACGCCCGATGGGAGGTGTGAAACATTGATGGTGTTGCCATCCCATTGTGCTACTCCCATAACGTATGCGCCTGTTGCCGAAAATATCTTGATGTCGGAACCAAGCAATTCGTCGCCACCTCTTATCGATAAGATGTCGCGTGCGGGATTGGGTGAAAGTACTACTTGAGTATCGTTCTCGATGGCTTCGATACTCGCATCATTTATAAATGATATTCTCTCAATCTGTCTGTAATCAAAGTACAGAACGTCGGTGGAGTTTTCGTATAAAATGCTTAACTCTGACGGGTCAAATTTGATTTGAGAAACATCAGATATGGCCACATCTGTGGGGGTTGCTCCCGATTCGTAAGGCTGAATCCGAATGAGCATCTTGGCACTCGTGCTTAGTGATATTAAGCACAGTGTTGCTACGATTAACAGATAAATTTTTAATTTCATAAATATATAATTTGGGTTAGCTTTTGCAAATGTGGAATTAATTTTTATAAAAACAATAGAAAAGTGTTTGATTTTATTTATTTTGTATAATAATTTGATATATGTCAATTCTCTTGTTGAATTTCATATGTAAATAGGATAGTGATATCGATAAAAAATGAATAAGTGGGGTCGCATAACGATTGATGCAATCTCGACAATAAACAAGGAGTTAGAGGCGGAGTTGTGAACCTCAAATAGTGCGATTCTAAAATTGTAGGATGAAAACGTATTCTAACTCTTTTTTTTATGAACGGGTTTGGCGTATGTGCCAAAAGTGGATGTTTCGTTTTGATACATCCACTATGTGACGTGTGAGCTAATATGTGTTATGGTTGCTTGTTGTATTGCGATGGGGTGATGCCGTATATCTGTTTGAATGCACGAGTGAAGTTGGAGCTTTCTTCGTAGCCACAGCGTTGCGCAACTTCGGCTATAGTGTATCCGTTGTCCGAGTCTAATAGTCGTTTGGCTCGGTTCATACGCACTTGAAGGATATATTTACTAAGGCTCTCTCCTGTAATGGCCGTTATTTTACGGCTCAGCTGCTTGTTGCATATGCATAGTGCCGATGCTATCTCGGTGGGAGTAACATTTTGCTGTGCCATAAGGGTGTAGATAATATCTATTACTTTGTTTAGGAAGGCCTGATCGGCTTTGCTTATATTGGTGTCATTTTCTTTTATCTCGGACGGGTTGTTTCGGGCAAAATTCTCTTGAATTCGTCTTCGATGTTGTAGTGATGTGTTGATGGTGGCGTTTAGTTCATCGGCGTTAAAGGGTTTGTAGATGTATGTATTTATACCAGCTTTTATACCCTCTATTTTGTTTTCCTCGGTACTTCGGGCTGTTATTGCTATGATGGGTATGTGGTTGAGTATCTCCGACTGGCGTATTTGACGACACATCTCCAGACCGTCCATACCAGGCATCATAATATCGGTTATAATAATGTCGGGCACAATGTCCAATGCAATCTTTATGCCTTCGTTACCATTGTGTGCATATTGAATATGTGCATCTTTTACGACTGCGCCAATATATGATAGAATATCGTTGTTATCTTCTACAACAAGTATGATAGGTTTGTTGTCATCTAGTTCGTTATTTGTTTCTGTCGTAGGTGCTTCTCCTTCATCGTGTAGCAACACGTTGTCTACTGTGTTGGATGGTAATTCTTCCCATTGACCGTTACCTTGTTTCAAGGGCAAGGTGATGATGAATACACTGCCTTCGTTTTCGGCACTTTTTATTATGATGCTACCATTCATTGCTTCTATGAGTTGTCGCACCAATGAGAGTCCTATGCCTGAGCCTATTTCCGGCTTGCCATTTTCCCCTTGATAGAATACGTCAAAGATGTGTGGTATCTCTTTACGAGCTATGCCACAGCCATTATCTGCAACACATATACAGAGTTTCTCTCCTTGTATATCGGCCGTGATGTATATGCGTCCATTTTCGGGTGTGAATTTTATGGCGTTGGCGACAAGATTGGTTATTATTTTGTTTATGTAGTCGGGTATGAAGTCCATTAGAATGCGAGGCTGAACAGGAGAGAAGAGTAGCGATATGTGTTTGCGTTGAGCCAGTTCTCGTGTACACTCAACTACTGTGTGTATATATCCGGCTATGTCGCCGTGTTTGTACTCTTGAACGCTTGCTACCGATTTCATTTTGGTGATGTCCAAAATTTGGTTGATGAGCAATAGTAAATTGCGACCTTGTCGTGCTATCATATTGCCCATTTCGGCAATCCTATCGGCGCTAATTACCCCCCCCCACTTATTCTTGTAAGTTCCTCACTTACACCTACTATAACGGTTAGCGGTGTGCGGAATTCGTGTGTTATATTGGTGAAAAAAGAAGTGCGTGCATCGTCTAATTGTTGAAGTGCTTGATTGCGCTTTTTTCTCAATGCCAGGGCGTAGGTCAATAGTATAATTGTTGCAATAAATAGTGTGGCGATAGCAATGATAGCCCACACCATAATGTTGTTGAAGTTTTTTTCTTGAATGTAGTTGGCTTGTAGGGTTTCAATCTCTTGTTGACGACGCTGATACTCATACTGCACGCGCTCGTTTTGCATCTGAATGAGATTTTTCTCGCTTATTATACTATCATTGTAGTTGTGACTCTTTTTGTAGTAGGCGAGGGCTTGTGTCGGGTTGCCTGTTTTTTCGTCTAATACAGATAGCAGGGCGTATATTGATGCCGAATGGTCGCGTGATCGACAGGCAAGGGCTACGGTCTCGGCCTGTGTGAGTAGTTGTCGTGCTTTTGTATAGTTGCCTTGCTTTATATATAGTTGGGCTAGCGAAAGGCACGAATTGAGCCAATGCCAATCGTCTATACGCCCTTTCATTGTAAAAGCCTTGTTGTATTCTAAGATGGCGCTGTCTATCTTTCCTTCTTTTTCGTACAGTCCACCAAAGTATTCGTGGCAGAGTGATATGCCAAGGTCTGATTTGGCCTTGATGTTCATCTCCATAGACTTGTTGTAGTAGTGCCAGGCCGAGTCTAATAGATTCTTTTGCTCAAAGATTGCTGCAAGGTTGGCGTAGTTGATGGCTTGCCCCAATGCGCTACCCAACTCGCTTTCTCCTTTCAGTGCTGCGCGAAATACCGAGTCGGCCGTAGAGTAGTCGCCCAATCTTAAACTTATGTTACCTATACCGTTGAGCGATACAACTCTGTTTTTTCTTGCTCCGTATGTCTCTTTATCGCTATAATTCTCACAATACTTGAGCGCTCTATAATGAAATATGGTAGCATCTTCAAGCATTCCCATACGACGATAATTGGTACCTATGTTATTGAGGGCATATATAATCTCGGGGGTGTCGCATAGTTGAATAGCGATATTGAGTCCTTGTGTATGGCTATCTATGGCATCGGCAAATTTATTTAACTCTCGTTGTCGACGACCCAATTGTTTGAGGCACATCATTTGCCCTTCGAGATTGTTTTTGCTCTTGTATATGTCAAGATGTATAGCAAGTGTGTCGATATTGGAAATTGTGCGCATCAAACTATCGGTATATGATTTTTCTACGGCTGAATATCTTACCGATGATGTTTCGCTACAAGATTGTAGTACCATCATTCCAATACCGAATAGAAGAAGTATACAGAAATCTTTCAAATGTATAAACATAGTGTCATTTGTGAATTTTGTTTTTAGATAGCTTGTTGCTACTATCGCAAAGGTAATAAAAAATGAGTATCTAAAAACAAATGAATCGAAATAATTTTCAAAGATATTTGCTTAAAACAGTCATTGAAATATATTGATAATAAATAATATAATATCACAATATGTCCTTATTTTACCATTTGTATATTTGAAAATGTCCGCGATTGATAATTGATTGTCCATATTTGATAAGTATGTTATAGTTATAGGTGCTTAATTTTGCTATTGACTTAAAATGCCCAATTATGAATAACAAAAAGGATCAAACGCAGGTTCATAGTGAGCTGCTTAACGAAATCAATAAGCAACTCGACCATATCTCGGCGATAGAGCAACGAGATCAGGAAAATGTGCCCAAGAAGGAGTCGTTTTGGCGTAAATTCATAGGAATATTTTCAAGAAAAAAATAATCAATTTAATTCTATAATAAATACTGCAAGTTATGAAGAAATTAGTACTTCTGTTAGTGAGTTTGTTTTGCATCACAGTGGTGCACGCTCAAGAGGAGATTGTATGGGAAGAACCGTCGGGCAATTACCAGACAGAGACGGTTGTATATGCGACCATATTGGTGAATAATCAACCTAGTTCCGATGTATTGTACCCCGCTATTTACAATGAAGGCGATTGGAAAATAGGAGCCTTTGTCAATGGTGAGTTGCGAGACCTTGTAGATCCATATGACTACCAAACCGCAGCTTTCCCCGGTGGTAACATAAACAACAGAGTTGATGCTGTCGAATATACCGAAGACGGTACAAAACTTATGGCTGTATACACTTTCCGTATAGGTGGTGATGAGGCTGTAGATAAGGATGCAAATATTGAGTTTAAAGTACTCAATGGAGGTGCTGTTTATCAAACGCACGTTTATACTGCGAGTACTATAGCATACAATACCGCATCGGCAATCAATCAGGACGAGTTGGGCGAAGCAATGTATGGAGGTGTTACTACAGCTATAAATTTGCAGTGGCAGGGTGATGTCTCTCTCAATCAGCCTAACGAGATGTATTATATCGTGTTTGCTCCGGCAATGTCATTAAGATCGAGCCCCGAAACTGTTTCGCTTGAGATGCGAATAGGAGATCCTGCTATCAATCTCAGAGATCAATTTGAACTCATTGAATATTATGCCGGTGATGGAACCCAAGTAGTAGGTCCGGTAGAGGGTGGACAATGGGAATATGACAGTAATTACCTGTCGATAGAAGGCGATTATGTAACAGCAATAGCAAAGCCCGAGTTTGAGGAGCCTCTTTTGGTAGTTTTTGCCGGTGGCGCATTTATTGCCCCCGAAGGATGTATGGCCGAAATTACAATTTTAGACCCCTTGGTGTATGTCGAGAGCATTATGGTAGAAGATGTAACCCTTTTCAAGGGTCAAACACCTTTAAGACCTGACGTTATATTCAATAATGGAGATTCAGAGCCTTCGGATACGGGCTACACTATGGTGTCGGATAACCCCGATGTGGTTGCTATTGTAAATGGAGCTTTAGATCCGGTAGGTATTGGCGAAACAACTGTTACTATAACATCGACCGGAACTAATTCTGACGGAAATCAAGTTAGTCATACTTTTGCAGTGAATGTTCGTTCTGCTATTGAGAACTATGGTTTCTGGGGTGTCGATGAATTAGTAAATGAGAAATTGATAGAAGTATGGCACGAAACCGAGGATTTTGATCTTTCTAACTTCTTAGGAGCACCTGACTATGTTTTGAGTGAAGAGTTGACAGGAGATATTATGGTCAACTTGTATGCTTTTACAATGGAAAGTGACGCCCCTGACGTTGTTTCAATTATAACCAGCGAAGATGTCGGACAACGTGCCTATGCAATCAAAAAAGGTGTTGCAACAATTACATTTACCAACCAATATGATCCTTCATTTACTGCTACGGCGGTAGTAACAGTTAAGCAAGTGCCTTCATCGATTGAATTTATTTCATACTCAATCAATGGTGGTGAAGAACAATTGTTTGCTAATCTAACCGCAAATCAACTTGAGGTCGGAATTGAACAACCTATTACTATCAAGGCTCGCATTTCACCCGAAGATGCCGACTTTGATGATGGTACTTTTATAATGGATTTGATGCGAGCCGAAGGTATTGGCGAAATAGTAACACCATCGGCTGTTGAAGGTAATGAATGTACTATTACTGTCAAGGGAGTTGCTTCAGGGTTATTTATTCTTCAAGCCGATGCACAATATACTCGCGAAGAAGAATCAATGACAATATCTAACAATATTTATATTCTGGTTAAAGAAACAGTAACAAGTATTGAAGTTGCCGATGAAACAACCCTTTGGATTGATAATCGCTATGAAACATTCGATTTCCCAATTACTGTGCTCCCTGAAAATGCAAGCAATAAGGAGTTGAATTTCGCTTATGAGATACTAGATGAAGGTGTAGAGTATGAGGTCAGTCCTATTGAAATATTGTTGGGAGATAATGGATATTCAGTGGTTGTCAACCAAAAGGCAAATGTAAAAGTAACAGCAACAAGCGTTGACAATCCTGCTGTTTCAAAATCGTTCAACATCTATGCCAAACAGCGTGTTCAAGCTATTATATTCGAAACCGATGACCAAGCTTCAAAAATTAGTATGTTTAACGATGGTCAAGAGTATAATGTATATGCACGCATCTCTCCTGCCGATGCCGATTTCGTTGAAGAAGAATTTGAATTAATGGCTATATATAATGCGGATAATTTTGGAGGTGAAGCCGGTTGGGAAGCATTCGAATATTCTTTGCTCGAAGTTGTGCAAACTCCAGGATCAGAAGAGGCTGATGGTGAATACTATTATAACTATCGCATCACCGGTAAGGCTTTGTGTCCCCAAGGTTTCATTCTGTCGGCAAGTTATAGTGGAGTAACACAAAACTTCCCTGTAGAGAAAATTGCAGCAATAGATGTAACAGTGAGCGAAAAACTAGAAATACCTACCGGTTGGAGTTGGATTTCTTTGACATCGGGCACAAGCACTGCACATCTCCCCGGGTTGGTAGAGGCTCGTAGCCAAACCGAACTTGTATATAACGACCCTGTTTATGGTTACTTTGGAAGTTTTGCAATGATGTATCCTATGTATGAGGCATATAAACTTGATATGTCGGAGTCTTATGTAATGTTCCCTGCTTACGAAGCCGACTTTGCAGCATTTATGGTAGGTAGCACACCTTCGGTGACACTTAATAAGGGATGGAATTGGATAGGTTATCCTTATGAGTATACTTATATGGCCAGTGAGGTGTTTGATGCTACTCAGTTTGCCGAAGGCGATATCATCCTTTCGAAGGAGAGTGGTCTTGCCGCATTGAAGAATGGCGTGTGGGAGAATGACTTTGAACTCAATCCCAACGAAGGTTATATGGTATATCACAATGGAGAAGAAATCTCGGTAGAAATGCCCGGACGCTTTGATATGCCTCAAGGCTCATTTAACGTCAATGAAGCAGAGCAAGCACCTCGTCGCAATGCAAGAGCCGAGGGCGTGTGGAATTATGATGGTAGTCGTTTTGCCAATACAATGGCAATCATAGGTTCGATTGAGATGAGTGGTGATGCCTCTGAATATTCAATCGGAGCCTTTGTAGGCGATGAATGTCGTGGCGAGGGTAGAGTGGTGAATGGTACTGCTTACATTACTGCTGCCGGTGAAGCCGGTGAAACTGTTTCATTCCGACTTTACAATCCATCAACCGGTCGATATAGTGATGTTGTGACTGAACTTGAGTTTACCAATTTGGCTGGTTCGGTTAATGCACCCGTAATGCTTATGACTTCTATTGCAACTGATATCGATGATGTTGCAATGGGAGGTCAAGCAATCTATCTCAATGGCAATACATTGAACCTTGGCGATTATAACGGTACAGCTGTTGTGGTAACTATAGATGGCAAAGTTGTTGCAACAACTACCGAAGCAAACATCTCGGTTGACACATTGCCCAATGGCGTGTATGTTGTAATTGTTGATGGCGCAAATGGTCGCATTGTTAAGAAAGTAGTTAAAAACTAATTGAGTCACAGTAATGGGAGATTCCCTCGCGAAGTGGTGGAGGGGATTTCCCTGTTACTGTTTTATACGCTAAGAAAAAATCCACTTACATCGATTATTCTCAATAATCAAATGCCCATTCCGATAGGCTCGGAAACAAAAGAAGAAAAGCATATGCTTTTGAAGATATACGATATTCAATCAAACAGAATATTGACACAAACAACCCAAGACGGCACGGCAAAGCCGGACGAGGATAGTCGAACAGAAACAAGCATTAGACACCACGAAAGTGGTATATATAGAACACAAAATGCAAAAAGTGCATAGTATGAAATTGAGACTTAAACAAGCAATATGGGTGGCGTTGATGGCAGTGGGTGCCATATCTAATGCTTCGGCCTTTGATATTGCAACGATAGCCCAGAGCGATCCTCTTGTAATAACAGGATCGGTAGGTACGCAGAATACCTACTATCATTCATCATCGAGAAGTGGATATTCTTCACCGTTCAGTTCGTCGATATACCTCAATCTGAATATCAATGTCTATGGCATTGCAATGCCATTCTCTTTCTACTATAATACCGATAATGTCTCTTTTTCATACCCACAATTTTCATTTAACATAAGCCCTACATTCAAGGGTTGGACGTTGCACTTGGGAAATCGTTCTATGATGTTCTCCAATTATGTATTTAATATACCATTCAATGGTGTAGGTCTTGAATATCAACGTCCCGGAGGAAAGGGCGGATTTAGGTTTGGTGCATTTTACGGAAATTTGAAGAATGCAATCAACTATTCACCCGATGATATTTCGGTAGCTACTCCTGTATATCGTCGTTCGGGATTTGGATTTAAAGCCGGTTATGGAAACTCCAAGAACTATATTGACCTCTATCTATTCAGAGCTCAAGACCATCAAACATCAATTGATGAATATTGGTGGGATCAAGTAACAGCACAAGAAAATATTGTTATCGGCTTGAAAGGTCGTTGGCAAGTCATCCGAAATATTGCTTTGACAGCCAATGTCGCTGCTTCAATATTCTCGACCGATATGACTGCGCAAAAGGTCGATAGCGAAGAGGCTCAAAAGTGGGAAGGTATTTACGATGTGCGATATAGCTCGTTGGTAAGATGGGCAGGTGACGTAAATCTTACAGCTACATTCAAACCCATTTCATTTGCGTTGACCTACAAAATGGTGCAACCCGATTATATGAGCCTTGGTGTGTCGTATATGAGCAACAACTACCACAGCATTGGCGTGTCGGCCAATACTCGTATATGGAAAATGAGCCTTGGTGGTAACTTCTCAATACAGAGTGATAACCTATCGAAGGAACAATTATACACAACTCGAGGTCTTGTGTATAGTGCTAATCTTTCATTACCCATTAGTAATAAGATAAATATTACGGCAAGTTATAACGGATATTTGCAAAAACAATATGATGGAGTGGCAATAGTAAACGATACTACCGGTATTCACCGTGTTATGAATAGTTTTACATTGACTCCCAGCTTTAATACAGCGAGCGAAGTACTTTCGCACGGAGTGTCATTGTCGGCCAACTACTCCGATAACAGAGATTTAAGCCTCATATCGGAAGGTAAAAGCGACGTAAAAACGTTGGCTGTAGGTGGCAACTATTCGTTGACGGTAATTCCTATCGAAACAAGTTTTGGTCTTAACTATAGCTACCAGAACTCCAATGGTTACGATACACGATATTCAACCAGTGTATATTCACTATCGGCATCTAAGGCACTGCTCAAAGAAAAGAACTTGACATTGTCGGCGGGTATATCGTTGGTTGACAACCGAATGGATATGAACAAAAATCTATCGGTGGGAGGTACCCTGTCGGCAGGATACACATTGGCAGGTGTACACAATTTTGCTTTTTCGGCAAGTTACAACAGTTATTCCAACACTAATATTGTAGCCGACGGCTATGCGCGCGATGGAGGATATGACTTCTCTTGTTCTTTGAGCTACAACTACTCATTCACAGCATTCAGCATTACTCGCAATAAGGACAAGAGCAGTAAGAAGAAATATGAATACTATTCGGACTGGTCGCGGACAGCACGTCGCGAACGTGAAATGAAAACATTCCAAGAGAACCAGAATACTGAAAATCGCCAGCAACAGAATGCTAAAAATTTACCCAATTTTTAATCAACATAACGTGTGAAAATATGATGAGCAATAGAATATACACATT
Organism: uncultured Porphyromonadaceae bacterium; assembly: GCA_937891845.1. Classification (GTDB taxonomy): domain Bacteria; phylum Bacteroidota; class Bacteroidia; order Bacteroidales; family Barnesiellaceae_A; genus Barnesiella_A. The sequence goes on from CALATP010000064.1 coordinate 38,841, forward strand.
ATTGATATTTGTGACCCTATACATTACCCATATGATGGCGCAGTTCCCTATGGGAGCAGATGGTATGAACAATACAGCCTCGGCACCATCGTTTGTACAACCGCAAGCTCAAGAATCGGGTTATGGTTGGCTCGAAGCCGAGTTCCCTACACAAAATGCACAATTTGTATGGATACCTCCGGTTGCCAACAATGCACCAACAACTCGGTTTGTCTACGATTTCAGCATTATGCGTGTAGTGCCCGGTCAAGAGGTTTTCGATGCTGTAGAATATGGCAATATAGCTTTTCAACAGAAAGGACTGATGACAGCCATGTGTATGATACCACAGAATGTATTGGAAACACTGAAAAATAGTGGAACAGAATATTTTGTAGCATTGGTAACAGCTCGACCGGTAGGAGGTCAAGTAACAATGATCAATGATGGTCGCAGTGAGGTAATGTTGTTGCGTTTCCCTGTTGTGCCAGAGCCTTGTAACACCGATAGTATTGACAATAAATAACACACAGATAATACAATATAATTATGATAAAGCATAGGATATTTTCGATAGTAACATTCATTTGCTCATTGCTATGTGCAAGTATGGCAATGGCGCAAGATGTTTATGTAGATGTGAGACCTAAGCAAAACCCGTTGCCGGCGCAAGCGGCTCTCTATGTTGATAATCCGGGACGTTTCTTCAGCATCACACTAAACAATCTCTCGGACGAGCCTATCCCAGTGAGATTGGAATTGCGTGTGGAAGGTCCTATTGAGAGCCAGATGGATATTTGGCCCAATGGTAACGACTATTTGGCTATCGTTGCCGATCGTCCTATCGAATACTATCAATATCTCGATAAAGGTCAAGTGAGAACCTTGGCCGATTCGGAATTGAATCTGATGTTTAATCAATATGTAAACAACGAACGGTATGCAGGTGGTAAAATATCTGAGATATTCAGTAATGTTACCGAAGGACACGTCGGATTATTACCAGAGGGTCATTATGGCTTGCGTGTTATTGTTAAGACTAACTATATTGACCAGAACGACCGTGGTCGCGTTGTAGGAGAAAATGAGTGCTATTTCGATATCAGTTATAAGGGTTCTGCTCCCTCCTTTATCGAGCCTACAGCATCATCGGATGGTGGGTATCTCAAAGCCGATTTTCCATATCAGACAGGTCGTTTTGCTTGGACGCCTCCCACATTCAGCAATAATCGTTTGGACGCCTCTCGCAATATATTGTACGACTTCCGTATTATGCGTGTTACCGATGGTATGTCGGCTTATGATGCTGCCACAAGAGGTGCAGTGGCCTACGAACAGAAGGGCTTGATGACAACATTCTGTAATGTGCCGTATTCCGTAATCTCTACTCTACGACGCAGTGGTGATACTCGTTATGTGGCGCAGGTTACAGCACGCTCATTGGTGAGCGATGCATCAAGCAACCAATTTGTAATGATAGATAATGATGGCAAGAGCGAAATAATGGAATTGTATCTGCCTCCATTCTCGTCGACTGGGCAAGATGGAGATATTGCAATACCTGATGATGCCGCGTTTCCCATTATTGCAACCATTCAGCCCAAAGCCAGTGTGCTCAACAGCGAGATGGAAAACTACTTCTTGATACCTAGCCAATTGTTTACTGTCACGTTGAAGAACACATCAAGCAAGGAGTATGAGGTGAGTATGTTGTTGCAATTCCATAAGGGTAACTGGGGTGTGTGTCCAACTCCTGCTATGCAGCACAGTGACCGCTCTATGACCATTGCTGCCGGTGCCGAAATAACGCTTGATGATGATATGTTGGATTATCTTGCAGGTGAATACTTGATGGATTATATTATAGCCTTTAAGGCCGAGACAGGATTTATTATTGGTCCGCCTTCATCTACGCACTTCCAAGATATTAATAACTTTGCTACATTGCGTGTGTGTGAATTTACCGGCCAACCTGTATTGCGTGAAAAAATCATTGGAAAGGCACGCTGTGAATATACCGTTGACCCCAATGTAGAGCTGGGTAACGATTTCAAGATCGAATTTACTCCTAAGATGGAGCTTATGCCTCATCAACCCGAGATATACTTTACCAATCCGTCTCGTCTATATAATCTGAAAATTACCAACTTAACCACTTCGAATAAGAAACTTACCGCAATATTACAATATGTAATTGATGAAGATCATAGTTATAATGGCTACGATGAAAAAGGTGATAGAATAGACCAATATTTTGAGATTGGAGCAGGTGATACTTTTATCTTCTCTGATGCCGATTTTGATAAACTTTTTGGTGGTTTTAAATCCGTAAACTATCAAGGGAAAAGTGGGCAAGTAGCTGGGCAATCGTTCTCTAAGTTCGAATTTTCAGATGATGATAACAACATAGCACGCATCAACTTATTTGATTACGAGAAACTTCTCAAAAATAAAGATAAGAAATCAGAGGCATTGATACAAACCGGCGATGTCGAGTTTGTTGTGTCTGATATGATAAAGGTGGGACGTGTTAATATCACAATAAAACCGGCTCTTACCGAAATGCCATTTTGGGGCGACCCATATATTGCCGAGCCGGGACGTTTGTTTGATATCTCTATTGAAAACACAAGTGATGCAACACTTCGATTAATGCCTCAACTCACATATAAAGGCGTTGAAGTTGATGGAGTAACCTATGATTATGTACCATTGCAATGCTATCAAGACAACATTACCGACATTATTTTAGAACCATATGATAAAAAGGATCTGACTATCGATGAAATAAATAGATGGTTGGGTGGCGCTCAAAAAGATTTTGATGGTGATGGTGTAATTGATACCGTAGCGATGCGTTACAACTATGACACCGAGAAAGTGGAGTCTTGTACCGATGTCTTGATGATGTTTAATGGAAATGAAACCGGTATTGTAGAGTTCCGCTTGCTCAATCGCATTATGTATGATGAGTTGGTAGCCGTGAACGACCCCGATCGTATCAATAAGTCATTGGAAAGTTCGGCTATATGTGAATTTATTCCTAATGAAGATGCAACTCTCAGTGTGGTTGATGTGGAAATCAAGAAGAAATCCGACCTGATGCCTACAAACCCCGATGCCTACTTTGATAAACCCGAAAAGCTATGGGATATCACATTGCGCAATTCTGCTACTCACGAAGTTGATGTTGTATTGTATCCTTTGATTGCGTTTAATGATGAATATGGTATTGAATATACCACTCGCAAATTGGCCGATTGCAAGAGAATTACACTTAAAGCCGGACAGGAAATGCCTTTGACCGAAGCTGAGATTAACGCATTATTCGGTGGCCGGAACGCATACCGATTAAGAGACGAATCTAATGGAGTAGTAAACTCAGACCTTATTCCATATCACGAACTTGATGAAAAAATTAATGTCGGAGTAGAGCTCACCAACAGATTCAAAATTTTAGTATTGTCTGACGCAATCTTAAGTGAGGATCGTGAAGGAACTCTAGAAGACTATAGCTATGGTTCCGGTTATATCGAATGGAAAGCTAATGACACATATACACTTCACGACTTAACTATCACAATTACACCCAAAGAAGAACATCTTGTAGATGATGGTAAGGCTTATTTTGTAAGCCCGGGTGCATTGTTTGATGTAGAAATCAAGAACAACACAAATAGGGTGCAGAATACTGTGTTGGCTATATCATATCTATTTGACGAAACAGGAGCTTATTATCAGGGAGACCTCACCAATCGCAATGATATACCACTCTCAATTGGTGCAAACGATACAAAGAAACTGACAGCCAAGGAACTCAACGATATGTGTGGTAATATGACGAAGGTGTATCGTTTTAATCCTACTACCGATGGTTTTGACAGACAAGAAATTACTTTTGATGAAATAAAAGTTAATGTTACGTCATATAACCGCGTCGAAATAAATGCTTATAACACTGATTCGCTCAAAACTTCTACAAAAGAAGACCCTTATCGCTTGCAAAAAGCATATTTGGGTGGAGATAAAAGCGACTTTAATGCTCGCAGTGGTGTCAGCGATATCGGTCTGAAAGTGATAATAGAGCCCAAATCGGGTGCCACTTTCAAAAGCGATGCGGAGCCTTATTATGCAACACCCGCCGATCTTTTCGATGTTACACTTATCAACGAGAATGCTGTTGATGCACAAGTAAAACTACGTATCACTTACAACAAGCGTTTCTATGGTGATGATCGTGATAGTGTTATTACTATTAAGTCCAATACCACAATGAAACTCGATGGTACTCGTCTCAACAATATATGTGGTGGATACGACTTATATTCCGATAAGATACACGAACTCAATGAGAAAGGTGAGTATGTTGGTACCAAGTCGGGCAAAGAAGTTGTGATGAAAGAGGGTGTCAATATTGTTACTGCTCTTTTGTGGAGAAAAGAGGAGAAAGACCATAAATTTGTTGTTGATACAATATGCACGCACGACTCTATCTTTGTAACATCTTTCTCGCAAATAAAGATTGGTGAGTATGATCTTACAATCGAGGATATTGAAAAGGTAACAGGTGGTAATAAAGAGCAAGAGAAACTCAAGAACGATTGTTATAAAGGTAAGGGATATGTTACAGCACCCATTATGGGTGTCAAGGTTGATATAAACGTCGAGTGGGATTCGATATATATCAACTGGAAGGAGAAGAAAGTTACCTTGGGTACTGTAAAATCGCGTCAGCCCGAGAATCAATTCTTCCCTGCCGAGCTATTTAGCGACGATACCAAAGAGCTGTTAAAAACTGTCTCCGACTCGGTTTTTGTCGAGAAAGTAGATTCAATTTTCGATGCTCGCAACATCAACGAGTACTATCGTTGGGTGCAAAAAGATATTCAGTATGTACAAAACTTGACCGGAGGAGGTCGTGTCACACTGCCTATAGGTATATCTTTCCCAATGAAGTCGGGAGGGCAATGTCCTGCCGACATACAATTGGCACAAATGACATTCTCCGAGAAAGAAGCCAAGATGGATATTATAGGTGAGTTTGTATTGCCCGAGACCGACTATCTGGGTAATGTTACCTATGATAATGGAGTAAGCAAATACTCGGGTGACATTCTTGTATTTGCCGCTCAAGACCTTGTTACTACTCCCGGCAAGTTCCTTCCCGAATCGGGCACTTTGGGACTGCTTACCGATATCACGGTTAAGGATCCCGGAACAGGCTTTGATTTTACTTTTGTTGCTCCTCTGACACGATTTAGCGAAGCCACATCAGGCTGTTTCATCCGTTGGGAAAATGGCAATTTCGGTGCGTTATCGGCATCTATTAAGGTTAATGTTCCGGGTGGCGAAGTTGTAAAAGTTGTTGATGGCGTTGTTGATGAAACCGGTGCGCCCCCTTCTATTCAGATTGATGCACTTATCAACGATGGTAGCGATTGGTTTGGTAACGTATCAATGGACAGTTTTGAGATTGTCGATTTGCCCGATTTTACATTTACTGTTGCAGGTACAAAAGCCGGTGATACAGGTATCTATTATGACCACTCGCGTAAGACTACTCGAGGATCGGAGTCTGAGGCAGGCGGATTGGGACGCGTCGAGTTCCACCCCGACTACTATGACAAGACATTGGGCGGATCGGGTAAACCGGCATCTGATAAGACTGCCTATAACGCTTGGCAAGGTTTTTACTTCAAGGAGCTAGGAGTTGAATTGCCACACTACGATTTTCTCAACAACACTACCGAAGAACGTCCCAAGATTACAGTAAACAACTTGATGTACGATGAGACAGGTTTCTCGATGAGTGCCGAGGTGAAAAATGTTATAGATTATAGTACCGAGAAGGCCGGTGGTTGGCGATTCTCAATCGATAGTATTGCATTGAGTGTGCTTCAAGGTAACTTCCGCGATACCGGTTTCAAGGGTAAGATAGGAATACCATTGCTCTCCGATAAGAGTGCAAGTAATGACACGGTAACAGTCCCTGCTGCTATATTATATAAGGCAAAGGTTATTGCTTTCGATAAGAAGTCAAATGCCAAGAAGGGTACAAGTACGACATTTGAACTCGACCAAGAGATGGACTCTATGGCTATCAACTGCTTCCTTGCCGAAGTATATCTTGAGAATAGTAAAACTTGGTTCTGGATCAATCACAATACAACTCGTCCCGAAGATAGGCAAACACTGTTTGACTTCAGTTTGGGTGGCTCGATAAAGATTAATTGTGGTGACTTCAGTCTGCCCGAAATACCATTTAGTGGTATGGGTTACTCTAACTGTACTGCTGCCGAGAAGGAGAGCGCCGAAGAACAGTTTAAGACGTCACAACAATCTACAACACCATCAAAACCCGATAATCCGAAGAGTCAGATTAAGTCGCCCGATGGTTCCAAAACCTTTTCTCTTGGTGATTGGGATTTCAATAAAAATGATGCCTCGAGCGAAGAATCATATTTCCAGGGATTCCCTGTATATATCAAGGATCTCAGTTTAGATATTCAAGGTACTGATAAGGTAGGTATTAAGTTCAATTGCGGACTATCGGTAATGGGTAGTAAGAAGGCGGGTGTTTCCGCCGATGTGGGTCTTGGTATTTATGCTAAGATTAACTGGGATGATTTCTCTCTCGCATACGATACAACCGAGGTTTCCGACCTGCAACTTCAAGGTCACTTTGGTGGAGTTGTAACTATAAGTGGAGGACTCGAGTTCTGTAAGACCGAGGAGAAAGAGGGTTTCGCTACCAAGGCCGGAGCACCGTTGGAACTCGGTATAAAAGGTCTCTTTAACTTGCAAATTGCCGGAGGCTATTACAAGGTGAAGAAGACCGAAGAAGACTATGCCCTCGACACCTTCGATGAGAAGAAAGACGCTTACTTCCACGCAGGATATTTCTTGGGTAAAGCAAGTAAAATGAATGTTCCTATGGGACCTGTCGCTCTAACTTCGGTGATGGGAGGATTGTTTATCAACTATGGAACGACAGCCGGTGGTGTGAGTGGAACCGACAAGGCATTCTATGAGGCTATTCAAGAAAACGCTAAGATAAAATATAAAACTTATGGTGGCGCATTCGGTATAGGTTTGTCAAGCGTGGGTTCTGAAGCTTTGCTCAAAGGCGACCTCAACTTTATGCTGTTGATTGATATCAATGGCTCGAAGGTGCGTGTACCCGAATTCCATATGCAAGGTAACGTTCACGCTATATGTGCCAACCCCGATTCGGAAGAAGGCCTTATCAACTCGAGTGTTGACCTTATATTCCAAGACAATACCGACGAAAACGATCCCCAGCCCGACCAATGCAAGCGTTTCAATCTCAATATGACTACAACGGCGGGTGCTACTATCGATCAACTATACGAACAATTTACGGGCGAAAAACTTGAAGTGCCCGAAGCTGTTGGAGACTTCCTCAGCGATTTGGATGCTAAGAACGCCAGTGACGAGAACAAAGGCGAGGGTGGCAATACTGCCGATACATCATCAAAGACCGAGTCGAAAGGTTTCCTCAAAGCTGGTTGCAGTGCCGAGATTAAGTTGGAACTAGAGATACGCAACTATCCCTATGCTACCGATGGTAAAAAGACATTTTGGCATATATATGTAGGTAAGCCTACCCCCGACAATGAGCGTTGTCGCATCACGTTTATCGACTTTGAGATAGGTAAAGACAAGCCCGTAGGATTGTGGGCTAAGGTATATGCCAATGCTTATCTGTGCTTGGGTAATGAATTGCCCGATAATGGTGCGTTACCTCCTATACCCGACAAGGTGCTTGAGGCGTTGGGAATGAAGGGTGCCGATGGCAAAGCGCACCCTGAGAATATGTCCAAACTTGAGGCCGAACGTGAGGATCAAATGTCGGGCTTCAAGAATAGAGGTATTAATGGTGGTATTATGGTGGGTGCTGCTCTGGGTGCCGAGATAGGCTGTAATGCCGTGTTCTGCTATGCAAGCGTAGAAGGTATGCTTGGTTTTGATATGGTATTGAAGAAATTCAGCCCGGGAGAGCGATGTGGCGATGGCACACTGATGGGAGGTACTAATGGTTACTACGCAACCGGTCAGCTTTATGCTATGCTTAAGGGTGAGCTTGGCCTGATGCTCGACTTGTGGATTTACAAGGGCAAGATACCATTGGTCGATATGACTCTTGGTGCATTGCTTCAAGGTGGTTTCCCCAATCCCACTTGGGTATATGGTCGCCTGCGTGCAAGCGGTTCGGTGCTTGGTGGATTGATTAAGTTCAATTCAACCATAGAGATGAAAGCCGGTAGGGTATGTGTGCCGGCATTTGGCAATCCGCTTGATGATGTGAAGATATTTGGAGACTTTAATCCCGGTGATGAAGACCTTGAAAATGGTTGGGCTGCTGAAAATGCCGTATCACCATACAGCACGGTAAGTTTTACAACCAATATGAAGATGGGTAAATATCTACCTCTGGTTGACCAAACTCGTACAGCCAACAATATAGGTATGGATATTCCCGAAGAAGGTGAAAAAGCTGAAGACAAGACTGTGTTGCGTACCTATGTGTTCTATCTTGGTCGTGTCGATGATGAAGGAGAGCCTATTTCTTCGGTTCCTACATTTGAGATTACTCAATATAATGATAATAGTACGAGCGACAGTCGACCAGAAACCGATGCTCGCTATATCGAGTGTACCAACCCATCGGGCGACAAAGAAAACTTTACACTTATCACCGGTTCTCTAAAAGAAAATAAGTGCTACCGAGTTGTACTTTCGGGATATTGTAAGGAGGTGGTTAATGGCAAAGAAATCAACCCTATATTCAACGATTCTACAACCAACTATCAAGATAAAGAAGAAGTGTGGGATCAATTGCAAACAGTTTACTTCCGCACAGGTGAGTTTAGCAAAAACATCGTTGATGATGTGGCGGGTTTCACTCCTATGGCAGTAGATGATAAGTACAATTATTATACAGCTACTCTTGAAGATGTAACCAACCCCACTGTGATGATGAGAAATGATCGTGAATCCTATTGGAATAATCCTGATTATGAGTTCTCGGCATCTCTCACCGAATATGTTGAACGCGAAAATGAAGATGGCGTTACAGTAGGCGAATGGGTATATCCCGATGCAAAAGATGGTTTATATCGAGGTCAGAAATCGGCATATCAAGACTTGGAGATAAAATTAGTCACCGAAAAAGGTGTCGATGAATATGGCGATGAATACTTCTATCAAACAGTGAAATTAGCTCAACCACTTCCTAAAGAAGCGTTTAAGAAAGGTGGTAGATATAAGTTTGAAATCACTCGTTTCAATCGCAAACTGATGACCGATCAGCTCAATCTTATTGAGGAACGATATGAAGATATGATGAATGTTATACAATCGGACAAGGAAACCTTTGAGAAAGAACTCGACAAGATGAACGATGACGAAAAGGCTGTAGCTAAGCAATTGTATGACTACTATCAATCGATGGAAGAAGAGTATGGCGAAAATACAGCCGAACAACGTAAAGTAGAATTTATGGAACAGGCAAAACAAAACTCCGATATGTTTGTCGAGGTGGTGTGGAGCCACGAATACACATATAATGGTATTGCTACATTCCAAGATTATGTAAGAACTAAATTCGACGAAGGTTTTGATGCTTACAGAAACAGTTCGATAAGAATAGGAACAAGCTATAAATATTTCTCACTTCCATTACAATATATGTATAATGGTCGCTTATTTAGAGACTATTCATTTACTCGCGATAATAACCCTTATTATGCAATGAACTATTGGCATTCAAAGGCATTTGTGTGGTATGGCGGTGATAGTGGCGACAAAGATGGTAAACTTGATAAATTCAAATATTGCGATGAGAAAATCCTTGCCAATGTGGGTATTTCTTATGACACATATACTCCCGAAGCATCTAACTTGAAGTTTGAGCAGCCTACTTTAAAGGTCTCGTATCCTCCTTATTGGGAGTACCGTATTATAAGCCTTGGTATAAAGGGTTATAACTGGGGTAGCAAGCGCAGTGATTATGCAGTGCAATATATGCTCGACCCTATCTATGGTAAAGAAGAACGAGCTACTCGTTGGCATAATGTGCCACCGAATGTGTATTATTTAGGTCAAACAATGACATCTGATATCCAGCAAATATATGATATTGACTGTGATGCAGTTATTAATTTTGAAAGCAGGTTGCATCTCCTTTGGTCTAACAGCACCAAGTATGCTCATACTTATAATCTCTCGGGTAAAAATTTAGAACATTTTAAAACTTTCAATACTAACAAAGCCAAGCTTGACTCATATAGTTATGGTATTGCGACTACAAAGCAAGGTGGTCTCATTACCTTCCCTGAATGGCAAATGGGCTTGATGCTTGGTGCCGACAATGGCCATATAAAAGAGGTTAAGGGTACACGTGCACAATCGGTAGCTTCTTATAGGTATCTTATGGGTTCATATGACGGAACAATATATCAATTTGACAAATCTTTATTCTTAAAGAATTTCAAGCAATTGCAATTTAGAGTGAGATATCCCGATGGATATAACCAAGTTTCATCGACCTACGGTGTGCGTCCTGAACATCAAAACATTCGCGATATTAATGTATTATGCAACTTAACCGAAAAAGGATTAGAAGGAGGTGACTTCTATCGTGCTAATTATATAACATATGCAGTAGAAGATAAGATACATTTCTCAGATCCCGAATTCCGTCGTTATCTAACAAATAATTTTGATACTGATAAAGACGGAAGTCTCTCATCTGCCGAGCTTAATGCTATTACTCAAATTGATGTGTCATATCCTGCATATAAGGTAGAATCGTTTGATGGATTGTCTTTTCTACCTAACTTGAAAATTGTGGGATTGTATAACTTTAATTATGCGCAAAATGGAGTTAAGGCAATGAAAGTATATTTTGACTTCAATGAGTTGCCTCAATTGGAAAAATTGACACTGGTTAATACCAATTGCGATAATATCACACTGGATTTAGGTAAAGCGAAGAACCTAAAGACATTCTGTGTTGAAAACAGTGATTTGCGAAGAGTTCGTTTCAATGAAAACAGCAATTTGACTAAATTGGAAGTTCGCGATTGTTATGATTACTTCTTTGATGTTGATGTGGTGTGCAACTACCGAAATCTCACGTATCTGGATATTAGTGGTTCGGGTCTCAATAACGATACCGTTTCAATCGTGGGACTCACCAAACTGACTCATATCAATGTTAAACCACATAGCCAAAAAGGTAATCAACGTGTAACACGCAAGTTGCTTGCCGAACCTTTTTCACAATATACTGAATATTTGAGCGGTAATACATTCAAGACTCTTAATTCGCACACCGGTAAGGCTGCTGGTTGCAAAGTAGATGTCGTTTGGTATAGTATAGACGAATCTCTGCTTGATGAGAACTTGTGTGCTGCTCTTAAAGATATTTTGAAAGTCTCCACCCTGTCAGGTCAAGCGACGAAAGATGTTACATCGCTTAATTTGAAGGGACGCAAAATCAAGTCATTGAAATATCTTGAATACTTCTGTCCCAAACTTGAAGAACTCAATGTTGAAGATAACCAGTTAAAAGAACTTGATTTAAGCGGATACAACTTCCTCATTTGGATATATGCGGGTAACAACAATATTTCATATTTTGATATTGCCAATGAAAACAATATCACTACGATTGATGTTTCAAATAATCAAATTTCGGCATTACCTGCACATAAAATGGGTAAAGTGACAACACTTGATTGTTCAGAGAACTTGATTGAAGAGTTGTATGTCAATAGTTTGAAGTCACTTTCGATATTTGATTGTTCAAGCAACTTGTTGACCGAAATGATTATGGATCAAGTGACAGGATTGACCGACGTAAACATTAGCAACAATAATTTCTCAACCATCAAGATGCCAACATCTACCTCTTATTTAAAGAAATTTGTGGCTAATAACTGTTTGGTTGATGGTTTGAATCTTAAATTGGATTTAAGCAGTTGTTCTAAATTGTCGGAAGTTGAATTGTCGGATAATCCGGGATTGACTTATGTGTGGTATCCTTTGAAAAATATTGAGTCGATTATTGCCAAGAACTGTAATTTAACCGGAACATTTAATTTCTATCCCGGTATAGCTTATGATGACAATTTTGGAGTGTTGGAGCATATAGATATGTCTAATAATCCCAATTTGACGGTTAATATATATTCTGACAACTTTGGCGCCAACTACGTTAAATATGTAAACTTTACCGGTTGTGAAGTAGGTGTAGTTGATATTGGAGGTATACCATATTATGCTCAGGGATTGCAAGTGAGAGTGGGTGTCCCACAACGCACGAGCGGCGTAAAGGTGTCAATTACATTCAGTGATGTAAACTGGTTTGAACGTTGGGAAGAATGGATGAAATATCCCGAAAACCGTTACACTGTTATCGCATTTGCAAAAGTAGGCGATACATATGAAGCCTATGATGATAATCAAAATGCAATTCTTGAAGAAATAACCGATGAAGACCAACAAATGCGTGAGGACTTTGGCGAAAAACTCTACGCATCATTATTGAAAAAGAAAAATGAGGGCAAGGCAGTAGAAGAACAATCGCGTGCATTCCACGTGGCAGATGCTAAGGCTCTTACCGAGTTGAATGCAACAAATATGGATATCAACCACTTGAATAAAGTGATAAAGTGGATGCCTGGATTGACCAATATTTATGCCGATGGCAACAATCTTACAACTGTAAACTTGAAATCGGCGTCTGTTAAATTAGGTAGGTTTCAGACTACTATGAAATTTATTGGTAAAATTGACAATTTAAGTTTAGCAAATATCGGTACATTGGAGTCGCTTATTTTACCAAGTACAACATCACAATATGTCAACAATCTTGATCTGACTAATTCAACAGTGTCGAATACTACATTTAACAATGCAATTTCTCAAGTTAAGAATAGGTTGATTTTAAGTAACCCGGGTGGAACAGCTTCGGCTTATGAACTGAATAATAGTTCTTCGGCTGTTGATGTATTGTATTATGGTAACACATCAAAGAAATTGAATGTTAATTCTTGCGAGCTTGACTCATTGGTGTTGACCAATGCTAATATGGTATTACCTGCAACGATTACTTCTACTACAAATATTTCTATTGATAATATTGTAGTGAGAGATGATGCAAAAACTAACTTTGGAACCGGCTTGAGGGTTAATACACAAGTGACTATAGCCAAGAATACATATTTTGAAAACTTTGTATTAACAGCCAATTTATTAGAAACGTGGTTAAAGCTTACCTCCGATAAGTTGACTATGAACAATTGTAGAATGCCTATCCCCGGTTCTCTTGCTGTTGCTACGACAAGTACAAGCAAAACTAAACAATTGGTAATATCTAATATGACCACTGATGTGTCATTTGTAAGTTGTAACTTTGACAAAGTATTGGTAGAAAATGGAGTTATTACTCTAAATGGTAGGAGTACTAATAAAATTAATATAGACCAATTTATTGTAAGAGGTAACACTACAATTAATTTCCAAACTGCCGATATGATGTTGATGTGGCTATATGGCTGGCAAACTCAGAATCCGGGGGTAACAGTAAACTATAAGGTTTCGGCAATGACTTCCGAAAAAGAATCTCTTGCAGCTATGGCAAATGCATTTATCAGTTCCGGTCAGCTTGATTTGAACAGTATGTCGCAAGCCGAAATTATTAACGCATTGAATGTGTTGATTGAAAAAGGATTCTTGCCTAAAGGCGATCGTTACGATGAAATTGTAGAAAAGCTCAATAACAACAAAAAACTTGTTGAAGATGTGGAATTAGAGCCTATTGAAGATGAAGAAAGTGAACCCACAGAGACTCCATCAACCGGTAGCCGTACTACTAATACCGTGGCTACACGACCTTCAACAACAACAAGACCATCCACATCGGGCACTTCTACAAGAAGTAGTTCTACAACTACCCGTAGAGCATCAGGTACTACTACTAGCAGTAGTTCTACAACAGGCAGAAGATTGCCCGCATTGAATCTATAAATCGTTAAATTTTGATATAAACAAGATATACATAGAAATATGAAAAAGATACTAATAATAGGTGCATTACTCTTGTCGGTAGCAGGGTTGACTGCTCAGCAACCCACATATACCGATGAGGAAATCAGCAAAATGTCGAGAGAGGAATTTGCCGAATATCTCAACTCCATTCAAGTTGACACAACGGCACAATTTGATACCATTGCCCAGCGACATCGTTTTGTGATAAGAACGCTCGTGCGACCCAAAGGCGATAAAGTGATACTGCGTTGGGCTCCCGATCAGTATGTGCCTTGGTTCTTTGGTAATATTCACGGATATAAACTATTGCGCATAGATGACGATGGCAATATCGACACTCTTGAATCTTGCTTGAAACCGATGCCTCTTGAGCAAATGAAAACCCATTTCGAGCCGTCCGACTCGTTAGCCGGAGCAGCTGCACAGTTGGTGTACGGACAAGGTACTACACTCGATGAAGCCTTGGCAAGTGAAGGCGCAAAAGGTATTATGAAAGTATATGAAGAGCAAGAAACACGATTTGCCTATGCAATGTTGTTGGCCGAAATCCGTCCCGACATCGCCAAGGCAATGGGTTTGATGTGGGAAGATAAGACTGCCCAAAAAGGAAAAACCTACGAATATGTTGTGGCATCAAATATTCCCGACTCGATAGCTTATATGTCCACAATGCCCATAGTGGTGAAAAATGTGCGTCAAGAGCCGGTACATTTCGATCCGATTATTACCGACTCAATAGGTCAAGATGGTCGTTCGATAAGACTTTTCTGGCCTATGAATCATAACTTCAGTACCTACGATATAGAATGCCGTTATAATGGAGGAGAGTGGGAAAAACTCAATGAACATCCATTCTTGACTCTTATGACTGTCGAAGATGAGGACGCCGGACAAAATATTTATAGTCACAATGATGCAGAAGTAGGACTCTATGAATATCGCATTTGTGGTTACGATGCCTTTGGTGATAAGAGTAATTATAGTACCGTAGTAGAGGTAGAACTCAAAGATATTATTGCTCCTACACCTCCTGAATTGCGCCAATTTTACTTGAATAAGGAAGATAATGGCGACTATGTGGTAGATATCCATTGGACCAAAGCCGAGCTCGAACCCGACTTTGTTGGATATGACATCTATTACTATCAACCCAAGGTACACGACAATTGGTTGAAGATTAACGAGCAACGATTAGCACCAACCGATACAACCTATCGTTACACTCTGCCCGTAGATATGTCGGCATATATTACTATTGCAGCTTTCGACACAATAGGCAACTATACAGCATCGCTGCCGGCCGAGGTACACATTGTCGATGAAATACCACCCTCAGCGCCCACCAATCTCCGGTATCAATTGTCACCCAACGGACTGCTCACAATAATGTGGAACCCTTCGCCCGAGGATGATGTGTATCGTTATCAAGTTTATAAAGCCGATAATAGCAAGATGGAATTCTTGCCAATGAAAGGACGATTGGTGAGCGATACGGTTGCATTGGATACAATCCCCGTAAAAGGACAACAACGATATAATTACTATCGTGTAAAAGCCTATGACTTTTCGGGTAACGAATCGGACTTCTCAGAGATACTAGAAGTGCAACGTCTTAACTTTAAGCAACCGGAGCCTTGTCGTATCGACTCGCTCTATACGACCGAAGAGTATGTCTATATGAAGTGGTACCCATCTCCCGAAAATGATGTGGTAAAATACTATGTTTATCGTCATCGCTCGGATGAAGAGGTGGCTCAACTTATCAAGGTGGTATCTGCCGATTCGTTGGTCGATGGCCGCATTATCATATATGATACACCTATACCGCACAGCGAGAAACGTTATCACTATTACATCGAGTCGATGAATGCTACGGGTGTAAGCTCAAGACCTTCGCACGAGGTATCATCGATGTTTAAGGGGCCGAGAACAATCCGTGCAACAGTAACCCTCAGTGCCAATTATCGTCCCGATATGGATCGTATCATATTGGCTTGGGACTATCACGACCTTACACAAGAGATTATAGATGAAGGTGCTTACTTATGCTTGTATCGCAAGATAGAGGGCGAAGAATACTTCCAATTTATGGAATCGTTGAGGATAACCGAACGCTCTACTTATGACCGTCGTGTACCGGAGGGAAAGACTGCCGAGTACGAAATGCGTATTCTCACTCGCACAGGTAAGAAGAGCGAGTACTCCAATCGCGCACAAGCAACAGTTCCGGTAAAACAGGCCGAAATGAGCAATTAATACGATATGTAATAAATTAGTAATATGAAACTAATCCGAAATATATGGCTACTGCTGACGGTGTTATTGGTAACATCGTGTGGCGAATTGTTCAATCTGAACGTTAATGATGCCGATGCCCCCGATGGAGTGATGATGACACATCACAACATCGATGTGATGGTAGGTGACTCGGTATTTTTCGATGCAAAGGCCTATCCTGACTCGGTGGTAGTATCTTATAGATGGAAATTATTGGGTGATACCGACGCCGGTAAATTGGAGGGAAATTGGTTTCACGCTACGGCTGCCGGAGAGTTGCAACTACAAGTTGAGGCCGAGAATATCGACCTTGTTGACGACTCTATCTTTACAGTAAAGGATGTATGTGATATCGTAGTTTTTGAATGGAGCGAAGGAGCCGATCAAGGCGAGTACCTTTATGAGACTGTCGTATATGCCTCGCTTGAAATAGATGAAGTAGATGTGACTGCTTCTATCGACAGCCTCCAAGTAGTAGCAGTGGTCAAAGACGAGGTGAGAGCTCGTGCCGAGATGAAAGAAGCCTATGGTGTGAATTATCTGCAATTGCGTATTGGCTCGTATTGGCCCGGTGAGATCGCTACTCTCCAATGCTATCATCCGGGATTGCATCAGCATTTTGTTTTTCAAGAGATAAAGCTCAACGGATCTACATACGGACGATTGTCCGATCTTGTAAAACTTGTAGGATATAGTAAAGATTAATTATAAAGCTAGATGATATGAAAAAGTTGAAATTGGTGCTATTGATGCTTTTGTGCGTGATTATGGCAAATGCATCTGAAGATTTGAAGCAATTTGACAAGATTGTACTTCAACTGACTGATGGAACGAGATACGAAATACCTATCAATAGTAGTTCATATATATATTCGTGTATAGAAGAAAGTGATACAATAGTGCGACAAGTCGTAATTGTCAAAGGTGACAATTGTGAATATAAATTTGAACGAGCTGAAATAGCATCGATAAGGTGTGTTGAGGTTCCTGAAGGTATGGGTGTTACTCCTATAAAGACAGATAAACTGCGATATGAAGATGGTGTAATCAAGACGCACTCTTCTCTTGCCGGTGAATATATTACTATATACGACCTTGCCGGACGTGTGGTTCTATATACCAAGATACAAGAGAAAACAGCCGTATCAATAGAGCATTTGCCGGTGGGTATCTATATTGCAAAATCTGGTGGTCAAACAATTAAAGTGGCAGTAAGATGAGACGAAATATAAAACATTTGATTGTTTGGGTTCTGATGCTAATGGTATTAGCCCCCAATGTCAAGGCGCAAGTTGACCTGCAAAGTTCCTTTATGGTGATGAGAAAAGATAGTCTTATTAATGGTATTCTCGAAGGAGGTGAGTGGATTATAAAGTTTACCGATACCGACACTTTGGGTAATATATACGACTATCCCGTGGCAATGAATGTACAAAGTATTGTCAAACCCGATACTGCATTTATCCCATTGGAAGAAGTTGATAGTGTGATGTTTCAACTTCCGGAATCGGAAATGGAGTATGGCGTGTTTGAACTTAAAGAGGAACACTTCAAGTATATAGTAAGTTCCGACAGTGTCACAACTGTCAATTTCCGTATAGACTGCTTGACACAGATCGATTTACCCCGAGTGGGTCAAAAGGTTATCTGCAATATCTTGCGCGACCCATTGCCATTTGGTTTGGTAGGTCAAGTTAAGAGCGTTAAAGTGAGCTATGATGACGGTTATATTCAGATGGTATGTAACCCTTTGACATTGGGCGATATTTATACCAAATATTACAAAGTATCGGTTACAGATGAGATGGACGAAAGCGTAACACCAAGCGGCTCGCGAGCTACTCGTGCACTTGCTCCGCCGGCGATGAAGCCTCAAGATTATGAAATTACACCCAAAAAACTCGGTTGCCCTTTTAAAGGAGGTAGTTATTTGGTATGTGATGATAATGCTAATCTTAAAATTACCAACGATCCGGGCTTGTTATCGTCTAGTAGTCATATATTCTCTTTCGGAGTAGAAGTGGACGGTAGTATTGCTGTTTATCATATTGCGGCTATCGATAGGGAACGGGATCTCGATTATACCGATGTATTCATAGAATTTGATTTATTGGCAAAGTTACCAATGAGGTTCACGATGGCAAAATTTAATCCTATGAAAAATATGTGGGAGGGTACTCCTTTCGAGAAGAAAGACAAGTTAGAAATAGATTTTCCCAATATCCCAACACCAGTTCCGGGCCTATCCGTAACAACACGAACCGGTATGGAATATGATGCGTCTATCCAATTGGTTTTTCAAATAGCTCCTACAATACCTATACGTAAGCGCATAGGTCTGCATCTCGATGGTTTGAATTCGTCGGGAATATTTGATGACCTGCCGGGAGATCAAAATCCTAAAGATAATAATGAAGAGGGTATTAACACATCGATTTTGCTTCGTGGAAGCATCTCTGTAGGTATGTATATAGAGGCCGGATTGTCTATTGCTAATTTTTTTGACCTTGTGATAAATGTCAAACCTACAGTGCGCTTGGGTGGAAGCATCGATTTTAATCCAGGGCATATCAATAATAGAGTAACTGATATTGAGAACGGTGACATCGAAATGATGAAGGAAATCTATACAAATTTCACTCAGAATAATGGTCTTAATATTGAAGCCGGTGTAATATTGGATGGAAAGGCAAAAATTCCTGCTATAGACGTTTTGGAATTGTCACTTGTTGAATTCCTTAAAAGTGTAGGAGTTCTTAAAGGAGATCCATTTATGTTTCCCGCTTCTAGAATTTCGGCGTTGTCACCTTTCACTCCGTCCGATATATCGCTTATGAGCATAGGCCTAAATGATTATTACTCTATGACTTTTGAGCGAGATGCTATTGCCTCAACAGCTTTGTTTCAAGATAAGGCAACGGGTGGACTATTTTTCAAAGATAAGTCAAATAAATTCATAATCTCAAGAGAAATAGATTCGTGGAAAGACATATACGATAAGAATAACGCCTTTGATTTAGGGCAGTCGTGTCGGGGAGAAAAGGTCTCGGTATATCCATATTTATATACCACCTACACCGGCTATATGACACCCGGAAAAGCCGAAGATGTGTATATCCCATTCCAACCTACAATTGAGATTGTTGGAGAACCTTCGTATGATGTAATTAAGTTTAAGGGAGCTGTAGTTGAGGACGAAATAAAAAATAATATTGACAAATATAGAAAGGTGCGTGTCCTTATTGAGGTTGTTGATAAAAGTGAGAATGGGTTCTTTAATAATACAACTCAATCATATGATTTGGATGACAATGGTGAGTTTGAAGGTCAGATAGAACGCCATATGTTTCAGAATTACTTTGGTCTAAAAGCCAGAAAAGCCAACATCAGCGTACAGGTATATGACCCTGACGATAATGTATATTGTTCAAGCGAAAAGGTATATGCCGAGTATCTTGATTTGTCGAGACCTACAACTCTTGCCGCAACAGATATCACATACAATAGCGCAACATTAAATGCCGAATTATCTGAAGACCTGATTTTTGAAATTCTTTATGGCGATAGTAAGGTAAAACTAGGATTTTTATATCATATTCCGGGTGAGTCCGGTACAACCCAAGAAGTGGAATTTGATGCCAATGACATTATAGACAATGGCAAATATTACCATACAATCACCGGATTAAGATCCAATACACAATATGAATATTATGCATACACGCGTGTTGATGGTATCAGATACGATGGTGATGTATTCTATTTGAATACCGAGTCGCCTATATCTAATGTTCGATACGAATCGGGATCGGACTTTATAATAACGTATGCCGATATTGTACAAGGATTTGTTGATGCAAGTGCGCGCCAAGACATATATTTTGAGCTTACCGATTTTGATGATCGTAAATTCGAAAAAGCAACAAAACTAAACGTCGAGCCTGAAGATTGGACTATCCACGAAGACGGTTCAGCAACAGTAGATGTTATGTTCTTGGATCTCACGCCTTCAACATATTATAGATACCGATTGGTATTGATTGATGCTTCGGGTTATAAAATTATCAGTGAAGAAAAAGTTGCTATTACATCGGAATCTGACTTAAAAGCAACAACAGGCTATGCAACCGTAGATGGCAATACAGCGACGATTAGAGGAAGTATATCGCCCTATTTGCTTGAATTGTTGAAGAGCCAAGATGTAACAAATGCCTATTTTGAATACTCAAAAGAAGAAAACTTCATATCAAGCACAGTAGTATTTGTTTCGCTTGACGACGATACCGAATACTCAACAACTTTGAGCGATTTGAGCTACGAAACAGTATATTACTACCGATTCTGTGCTATGGATAGGGATTATACAGTTTATGAAGGTGATATATTGTCATTTGTTACTGATGATGCCCCTGTTGAAAATGTAGAAGAGTGCTACACATTGTCGGCATCGGTTGAAGATGCAAATGTAGTGATGACCGGAGGAGTTCCTGCTGCAACATTGAAAGCAATTGAAAATGGTACATACAAAAACGTACAATATGGATTTGAAATAGCAACAAGCAAGGGCGAATTGACAGGTAAGAAACCTACATTTGTTACGAATGAAATAGACGAAGATAGCGGTCTGTTTACCATTACAAAAGTGTTGCAACCCAATACCACTTACTACATCCGTGCGATGGTATTCTTCAATGACAAATGGGTTGTCGCACCTGAGATAGTCTCTGTAAAAACAGCCGACTTCGATCCCGGTCTGATACCCCCAGATGTATAAAGACAATAAACCCAATAAACAAAAGGCTGTGCCCATCGGCACAGCCTTTTGTTGTATAATATGAAAGAGGAATTTCTTGAAGAACAAAAGATAGCTGCCTGAAATCAATCTAACTCCGGATTGATAACCGAATAAACACGAACGGTCTTTTTCTTGGGGCGTGTATTGGTGTATATATATATGCTTTTGATATATTCACCTTCACGACCCGTCGGGTCAAGTGTTACATTTACAGTCCCTTTCTCACCCGGAGCAATAGGCTCTTGGGTAAAGTCGTATGTTATGCAACTACATTTTACATATACGCCCAATATGACCAAAGGTTCATCACCCTCATTCTCTATTTCGAAAGCGTAACTCACTTTGCCATCAGCCTCATTGATAGAGCCGAAATCATACGATTCTTGCAGATACTTGGCGCGTGGTTGCGACACAGCACCCACTGCGATCATAGAGGCAAGCATTAAAGCCGATATCTTAATAGCTGAATACTTCATAAGGCAAAGATACAATATTTCTACAATGCAATTACTATAATGCGCGAATTATAATTTTAGTGGTATCTTATCAAACAGTTGAGAAGAAATATTCAGGTTTTGATGCAGATATACATTGCAAGCGACATAAAAGGCATCACAACGACCGAAAGCAGGTAGTTGTTACAATTCCTATGAGATAATAAGTAGGGCATATTGGTGTTGAAATTATAGAATAATCGTTGTGTGTTGAGTGTATTAGAAAATAGATATTTTTTTTGCTCCCCACCGGTTTTTCGGGGCTGTGCCCGATTTCTACTAATTGTGGTGCATATACGAAAAAAGCCACTCGATTGAGTGGCTTCTTCTGTGATCCGCCTGGGGCTCGAACCCAGGACCCCAACATTAAAAGTGTTGTGCTCTACCTGCTGAGCTAGCGAATCATCATTGTGCTTTTCCTTAAAAGCGATGCAAAGGTATGATTTTAATTATTATCTACCAAATTTTATCACTGTTTATTTTGTTAACAAATATAAACGCGCGTCTAAACATCTAGTTTTGTGTCGGTTGTATTATCGCTTTTGTATAGAGGCTTTTTGTCTATGATATAGCGTTGGTAGTAAGAAAGCAATAGGGTTGTGAGTGGTAGGGCAATGATGAGTCCTACAAATCCCAATAACGAGCCCCAAATAGAGAGTGATAGTAGGATGAGGGCAGGATTGAGTCCTGTAACATTACCCATAATGCGAGGAATGAGAAAACCATCTTGTAGTATCTGACATACGATAAAGACAAGAATTGTGAGTCCTCCCAGTACCCAGAAGTTGGCTCCGCCATCAGCTGCGCCTATTATGCATAGCAATAGGGCCGGTATGTAGCTGAGGATTTGCATATAGGGGACTAGGTTGAGTATGCCGACCAGTATTCCCATTGGTATCGCCATAGGCAGGCCGATAATGAGAAATCCTACACAATGTGATAGTCCTACAATGGTGGCTATGAGAGCTTGTCCTCTAAAGTATCGATTCATACTCTCTTTCATATCGCCGGCTATTTTGGATGCTATGGGACGATAATTATGAGGTACGAGTTGTCCAAAGCGATCGGCAATATTGTCATAGTCGATGAGGATAAAGAATACGTACAATATAACGATACTCCAACTGAATATGGTGGCTACGCCGTGTACCGATGTGCTAATGACATTTTGTATCTGCATCCATATATTGCGACCTAATTCGCTCCATTGTTCGGGGCTGAGTAGCTTGCTGAGGTGATCGAGGGTAATATTTTGTCGCAAGAAGTCTTGTAATGCTACTGGCAGATAGGGTATGAGGTCGGTAGACTTGACATATACCGTAAGCAATCGGTATAGGTGTTGTGTCTCGTTGATAATCATTGGTATGACAATAACACCTATAAGGGTGAGTGCTATAAGTAACTCGCCAAATGTTGCGAAAATGGAAAGGGTGCGTTTTTTGATGCGCAGTGTGCGTTGGTTCCATTCGACTATAGGGTTGAGCATATAAGCTATGAGCCAAGCTACAAGAAAGGGTAGAATTACGCTCTTGAGCCTGTTTAATAGCAATATTATACCAGCAATGATGGCTAGGGTGATAATAATGCGTACCACTCGGTCAAATGTGTAGGGCTTATGCGAGTTGTTTACCATATCACATATAACGTGTTGTTGGATTGATGAGTTTGCTCGGTATTGCTCGGTATTGCAATATTATGCTTCGTTTTTCTCTTTCATACGGCGCAAATAACATTTGCGACATAGAGGTTGATATTCGTTTTTCTCGCCCAATAATACTCGACGGTCGCTGTCGACAAGGCGATATGAGTAGTTGGCAGTGTGACCACATTCTACACAGATGGCGTGAACTTTGCTCACATCATCGGCTAGTGAAAGCAGTGCGGGCATCGGGCCAAAGGGGATGCGACGATAATCGGTGTCGAGTCCGGCAACGATTACGCGGATGCCGTTGTCCGATAGTTGTGTGCATACGTCAACCAATCCATCATCAAAGAATTGTGCCTCGTCGATACCTACAACATCAACATCGGTAGTCATCAATAGTATGCTGCTAGAGTTGTCGACGGGTGTAGAGTGTATAGCGTTGCTGTCGTGCGAAACTACTTCGTCATCGGAGTATCGTTTGTCAACAGCTGGTTTGAATATTTCGACCTTTTGACGAGCAATTTTGGCGCGTTTGAGACGACGGATGAGTTCTTCGGTTTTTCCCGAGAACATTGAGCCACAAATAACTTCTATGCTACCGCGGCGGCAGGTTTCGTAATTATCTTCGTTGAACATATTGTGTGTTTTTAGGTAATGAGCGGTAAAATTACACATTTTTTTTAGATTAAAGTTGATTGTGCGATATATTTATTATGAGGTTGTATTTTTTAGAAAATAATTATAGATTTGTAGTCCGATAATATTGTCACACATTTTAAGTCCATAACACTATGACAACTTTGTTATTACCCATATTGTTGGCATTATTGCCTGTAATATTGCTGATTATGTTTATTCAGGCCAAGGATAAGTTACATCCCGAACCCGCAATGCAATTGGTGAAAGCTTTCTTTGCCGGAGTGCTTACACTACCGATTTCGTTATTGTTTTATTATATGCTTATGGGCTCTTATGAATGTGCAGAGACTGTAGGCGGGCAGATTATGAATGCTTTTGTGGGAGCTGCTATCCCCGAGGAGAGTGCCAAACTGTTGGTGTTGTGGCTTGTGTTGAGGAAAAACCGGTTCTTTGATGAGCATTTGGATGGTATTGTATATGCTGTAATGGTGGGCTTGGGATTTGCAGCCATAGAAAATATACTTTATGTATTGTTTAAAGAGAATTGGATCGCGGTGGGTATAGTTCGTTCATTGCTTGCTGTTCCGGCACATTATATTTTTGCTGTGTTTATGGGCTATTTCTATACAAAGGCCTATTTTGCACGAGACAAGAAGTGGCTCAATTATGCGTTGGCCTTGTTTGTACCCATTGTGTTGCACGGTGTATATGATATGCTGTTATTGGTGGGTGGTGTATTAGGAGGATGGATTTGTGTTATGTTATTTGTAATGTGCTGTGTGATGTGTTATTTTCTGCACAAAGCTGCCTATGAGCGCATCAAATTGATGGCGCAATCGGATATGATTATTATGCCTGAACCAGCCACCGATAATGTTGCGAATAGTAGTGATAATATAGAATATATTGAGTATGAAGAGAATAATAATGCAAATAAAGAGTAGAATAAAGGTGCTGTGTGTTGTGGCTGTTGCTACAATGTGGATGGTAGTGAATGCACAACAAAACATAGGAGTAAATACTGCTGTTATTGTTTCGCCTAATGTGCAGGATGGAGTGGTGGAACTTTTCTTGTCTATGCCCAATGCGCAGTCGGTAGTGGTGCAAGGCGATTGGCTGGATGCTCCTGTTGCTATGTCTCGTCGAGAAGATGGTGTGTGGTGTTATCGTAGTGATGAGTTGTTGCCCGGAATGTATACTTACACATATAATGTAGATGGTGTAACAATGATAGACCCATCGTGTGTCTACTCGGTACGTGATGTGAGTACGCTGTTTAGTTATTTTATTGTATCGGGTGGAGTGGCCGATAATTATGTTATAAATGATGTTTCGCACGGTACGGTATCGTCTCGATGGTATTATTCTGATGCGATGGGATATGATCGCCGGCTCACTGTATACACTCCTGCCGGCTATGAGACAGGAGAATTGCGCTATCCGGTGTTGTACCTGTTGCACGGTATGGGCGGTGATGAAACTGCGTGGCAAGAACTAGGTAGAGCTTCTGTTATATTGGATAATATGATAGCATCGGGTAGTGTAGAGCCTATGATAGTGGTTATGACAAATGGAAACGTGGCGCAAAAAGCTGCTCCGGGACACTCGTCGAGAGGGTTGGTGCCTGTGAGATTTGATGAGCCTCGTACTTGTAATGGCGAGTTTGAGGCTGCATTTGGCGAGATAATAAGTTTTGTCGACACACAATATCGCACGCAACCCGATGCGGCTCATCGTGCTATTGCGGGCTTGTCGATGGGAGGTTACCATTCGATGTATATATCGGCCAATTGGCCTCGTATGTTTGATTATGTAGGGCTTTTCTCTCCGGCTATTGAAGCACGCGGTGTTCACGCAGTGTATGATGATATAGATGCAAAGTTGGCTATGCAGCGTGATGGAAATATGCGATTGTATTGGATTGCCATTGGTTGTGATGATTTCTTATATAAAGAAGTGGCCGATTTTCGTGACCGACTCGATGCGTTGCACTTCCCTTATACCTATCGTGAGAGTAAAGGTGGCCATCGTTGGAGTAACTGGCGTATGTATCTTACTGAATTTTTGCCTCTGTTATTTAAGAATTAGTTTCTGATTGATATTATTAATATTTTATACGACGGTTGTACTCTGTCGTGATGACCTGATGTAGAACATTGATAGGTCGCGTGTGCTATTGTGTCAAATAAAATGTTTGTTTTGTTATTGTTTATTATGACAATTATTGTACATTTGCATAGTTGTATTTGCAATTATTATGGATATTAACTTTTCTACTTTCAGTCCCGAATTGTTGTTTTCGATGATAAGTGGTAAATTATCGGCAGCAATCAGTCGTCGGTTATATAGGGTGTTTCGTCAAGAAGGAATTGAGGTGACTCCCGAACAATGGACCGTGATGTATTATTTGTGGTCGCGCGATGGCGTGACTCAACAAGAGTTATGTAATCTCACGTTTAAGGATAAGCCCAGTATGACACGCCTCATTGATAATCTTGAGAAGTTGAATTGTGTAGAGCGCATTCCCAGTAAACGAGATAGGCGCATCAACATTATTATGCTTACCGAGAAAGGCCACGCGCTGGAGGGAATAACCAAGCCTGTTGTACTCAGTGTTATTCGTGAGGCGTTGGCATCATTATCATCCGACGATATAGATGTAGCTTGTCGGGTGTTGATATCGATATTTGACAATTTGCGTAATTCTCTAGAAATCAAGAATTGAGGTGATTTGATATGAAGCGTTTGTTTATTGTATTGCTCGGTCTGACATCGTTAGTTGCATCGGCGCAGTATTATGTGCCGGATGTGCTGGGTAGTGGATTTGAACAGCACACTTTTATTATGGCCGATGATTATAAAGGAGAAGTTGTATCGACGTTGGTGCGAAAGATGTCGCCCGATACGGTGCAGCGTGCAGTGTTGTATGTACACGGTTATAATGACTATTTTTTTCAGACCGAGATGGCACAGCAATTTATCGATAACGGATTTAATTTCTATGCCATAGACTTGCGTAAGTATGGTCGTTCACTGCGTCCCGGACAATGGGAGTATGAAGTGCGAGATATGAGTGAGTATTTTGCCGATATAGACTCGGCACTGATGGTCGTAAAACGAGAGGGAAACAGTACTGTTGTGATGATGGGACATTCGACAGGAGGTTTGACAACATCCTTATATTGTCACGCAAGAAAAGATAACAACAACATTGATGCACTGATACTTAACAGTCCGTTCTTTGAGTGGAACTTTAATGCGATGTATCGCAATGTACTCATTCCATCGGTCGCATTTATGGGTAAATATTTTCCCGATTGGGGTTTGCCCGACGCAACACGCGTGTCGCCCTATGCTATGAGTCTGTTGGCTACTTATAATGGAGAGTGGGAGTATAATACCGATTGGAAAAAATCGATGTCACGAGGAGAGCGATTTGGTTGGATAAGAGCTATCGACCAAGGTCATAAACTAATACAAAATGAGGTGGATATAATGTGTCCTATTTTGTTGATGCACTCCGATAAGACCATTAGAGGTAATGAGTGGACTCCCGATTTTCAATGTGGCGATGCGGTATTGGATGTAGAGCATATAGCTAGATATGGGCAAGGTATAGGACGAGATGTAACCGAAGTCACTGTAACTGATGGCTTGCACGATTTATTTCTATCGCGCCAAGAAGTGCGCAAGGAGGCCTATCGGGCAGTATTTGAATGGTTACGCATTAAAGAAATAATATCCAATGAAGATAAATAAGACCAATGCGGCAAGGTTGCTTGATAAGGCGCATATTCCTTATGAACTGATACCTTATACGGTAGATGAAAATAATCTTGCAGCCGAACACGTAGCTCAAGAATTGGGCGAAAATATAGAACAGGTATTCAAAACACTTGTTTTGAGAGGCGATCGTAATGGTATATTTGTGTGTGTAGTACCCGGAAATAAAGAAGTTAATCTCAAGTTTGCTGCCAAAATATCGGGAAACAAAAGTGCCGAGATGATAGCGATGAAAGAGTTGTTGCCCACAACCGGATATATCAGAGGCGGATGCTCGCCCATAGGTATGAAAAAGCCGTTTCCTACCTATATACACACCTCGTGCAATGCATTTGAATACATATACATAAGTGCCGGAGTGAGAGGTTTGCAGATAAAAATATCGCCTATCAGGCTTATAGAATATGTGGGTGCAATAGTTGGTAATATTGCCGAGTAAGATGGATTATATGTGAAAATAAAATTGTAACTTCGCATCACTTTTACATTAATCAAGAATAAAGATACAATTATGTCACAACATACACGAGAAGAAAAGTTGGCGGCTTTTGGTCGCCTTTTGGATGTGCTTGACGAATTGCGTGAAAAATGTCCGTGGGATCGTAAGCAGACCAACGAAAGCCTTCGACCCAATACGATTGAAGAGACCTATGAACTGTGTGAGGCTATTATAAAATGCGATGATGAGGCCATCAAGAAAGAACTTGGTGATGTGTTGTTGCACGTAGTTTTCTACTCGAAGATAGGCGAAGAGAAGGGGCTGTACGATGTAGCCGATGTGTGCAATGCACTGTGCGATAAACTTATATTCCGCCATCCGCACGTGTTTGGTGATGTGAGTGTCGATGGCTCGCGACAAGTAGAGCAAAATTGGGAGCAAATCAAGCTCAAAGAGAAAGGCGGGAACAAGACTGTCTTGGCAGGTGTACCTGCAGGATTGCCTGCTCTGGTCAAGTCGTTTCGTATACAAGAGAAGGCCTGTAATGTAGGCTTCGATTGGGAGAAACCCGAGCAAGTGTGGGATAAAGTAAAAGAGGAGTTGAACGAACTCATCACAGAGATAGAGAAAGGTGACAAAGACAATATGGAAGCCGAGATGGGTGATTTTATTTTCAGCATTGTCAATGCCGCTCGTCTTTATAAGATCAACCCCGAGAATGCGTTGGAGCGTACCAATCAAAAGTTTATCAGACGATTTAATTATGTGGAAAGTGTGGCGCATTCACAAGAAAAAAGTCTCAAAGAGATGACACTTGCCCAGATGGACGAGTTGTGGAATGAAGCCAAACATAAAGGATTGTAGTGCCAATGAAGGTGTGTATAGCCGAGAAACCCAGCGTAGCCAAGGATATTGCCGAAATATTGGGTGCGCACACAAGACGTGATGGTTATTATGAAGGTAATAACTACTGTGTTACGTGGGTGTATGGCCATTTGTGTGAACTGAAAGAACCTCACGAATATGATGAACGCTGGAAGCGATGGACGTTGAGTTCGTTGCCAATGATACCACAACGATTTGGTATAAAACTCAAAGACGATAAAGGTATAGAAAAACAGTTTAAGACGATAGAGCAACTTATCTCGCAAGCCGAGTGTGTAATAAACTGTGGTGATGCCGGTCAGGAGGGTGAACTTATACAACGTTGGGTGATGCAGAAGGCCGGTTGTAAATGTCCGGTGCAACGATTGTGGATTTCGTCGCTTACCGAAGAGGCTATTCGAGAGGGATTTGCCAATCTGCGACCTCAGGATGATTTCAATCGTCTCTATTTGGCGGGACTTACTCGTGCAATAGGTGATTGGTTGTTGGGAATGAATGCAACAAGATTGTATACGTTGAGATATGGTCGCGAGCGACAAGTATTGTCGATAGGGCGTGTGCAAACCCCAACATTGGCACTGATAGTCAATCGTCAACTTGAAATAGAAAACTTTATACCTCAGCCCTATTGGGAACTGAAAACTATATATCGTGGCACGACGTTCTCTGTTACGCAAGGACGATTTAATAGTGTTGATGAGGGACAAAAAGCGTTGGAAACCATTATAGGAAAGCCCTTTACAGTAACCGACGTATCAACCAAAAATGGTAAAGAAGCCCCTCCACGATTATTTGACCTTACAAGCTTACAAGTCGAGTGTAACAAAAAGTTTGGTTTCTCGGCCGACGAAACATTACAACTCATACAAACATTGTATGAGAAGAAAGTAACCACCTATCCTCGTGTCGATACGACCTATCTGAGCGATGATATTTATCCCAAAGTAGGGGGGATATTGAGAGCCTTGCATCAGTATGAAAGCCTTGTTTCTCCATTGTTGCAGCTCGCCAAATTGCCCAAAAGTAAGAAAGTATTCGACAACAGTAAAGTTACCGATCACCACGCTATCATACCAACCAATGTCAAAGCCAATAATCTGACCGATAGAGAAAAACAAGTCTATGACCTTGTTGCTCGTAGGTTTATTGCCGCATTCTATCCCGATTGTCAAGTAGCCAATACAACCGTATTGGGTAGAGTGGAAGATGTGGATTTTAAGGTGACAGGCCGTCAGATACTAGCACCCGGATGGCGAGTCGTATTTGGTAAAGATGATGCCGGAGAAGAGGGAAACGAGGGTCAAATATTGCCCGAGTTTGTTGTGGGAGAGAGTGGCGAACACGAGCCGTCACTCACCGAAAAGCAAACACAACCGCCCAAACCCTATACCGAGGCGACGCTGTTGCGTGCTATGGAAACAGCCGGCAAAAGTGTAGACGATGAGGTGCTGAGAGATGCTCTGAAAGAGAATGGTATAGGCCGCCCATCGACACGTGCTGCAATTATCGAGATACTATTCAAACGCAGATATATACGCAAAGAGCGTAAAAGCCTTATTGCTACACCGACCGGAGTGGAATTGATACAAACTATACGCAATGAGTTGCTCAAATCGGTAGAGCTGACCGGACAGTGGGAAAACAAGTTGCGTAGGATAGAGCGTAATGAGTATGAGCCTGTCAATTTCCTTGACGAACTGAAAGCAATGGTGTCGTCGATAGTTATAGATGTACTCAGTGATAATACCGGTTCGGTGGCAAGCACACCGGCCGAAGAAGAGAAAAAGAAAAAGAGTCGCAAACCGACAACTGTAGATGGCGATGGGAATAAAAAGTCGCGTAAGCCTCGTGCTAAAAAAGAGAAAGTCGGAGATGACCCATCAATGCCTGCATCTGACAAACTTGTATGTCCTATCTGTGGAAAAGGTTATGTCATAAAAGGTCGTACGGCCTATGGATGCAGCGCCTGGCAAGATGGCTGTACCTTGCGATTGCCATTTGATACTTATGGCGCCGAGTTGACACAAACCCAATTGCTAGAAATAGTAGAAAAAATAAAGAAGAATAATGTGTAATATAAAAGAAGAATATTTCCCGTTGCTCGACGATGCCGGCAATGTAATAGGAAAGGCAACTCGTCGAGAATGTCACAGTGGCAGTATGTTGTTACACCCGGTTGTTCATTTGCACATTTTTGATAGCTATGGAAGATTGTATCTGCAACGTCGCTCGATGAGTAAAGATATACAGCCCGGCAAATGGGATACTGCCGTAGGTGGTCACATCGATTATGGAGAGAGTGTCGAAGAAGCCTTGTTTAGAGAGGTAAGAGAGGAGTTGGGTATAACAGATTTTGTGCCACAACCACTCTTTACATATCAATTCCAATCGAGTATAGAGCGTGAAATGGTATATGCCTATCGTACTACTTATGAGGGCGAAATATCAATTGATCCGGTAGAGATTGATGAAGGTCGTTACTGGAAGATAGAAGAGATAAAAGCACAATTGGGTAAAGGTGTATTTACACCCAACTTTGAACAAGAGTTTGAACGTTTACTTGCTGTAATGTCATAGAATTAAATATTTTTCAGAAAGTTTTATTGAGATAAAAGAGCTATTAATAAGCAGAGTCATAAAATTCTCGATATTATTTAGTAATTTTGCGCTATGATTACGCCAATAATAGACCAAGACAAAATAAACGAACTAGATCGTGCGCTGTTGCGCTGTAATAATATTGTTATCACAAGCCACGTTTCGCCCGATGGTGATGCCATTGGTTCGTCGTTAGGAATGTATCATTTCTTGCGTAAGTTGGGCAAGAATGTGTCGGTCGTTATTCCCGATATGGTTCCTCGCAATCTGCATTTTCTGCCCGGAATGCGTTATGTGGTGATATATACACAGCAACGCGAAAAGGCCGAATCGTTGATATCACAAGCCGACCTCGTGTTTTGTCTCGACTATAATGCGCTACATCGTGTTGATAAGTTGTCACAAACAGTAGCCGATGCCAAAGGGTATAAAGTACTGATAGATCATCATCTCGACCCCGAGCCGTTTACCAACCTCACTATATCTCACCCCGAAATATCATCGGCCAGTGAGTTGGTGTTTCGTGTAATATGGCAAATGGGGCGTTATCGTATGCTAGGTCGATCGGCTGCCGAGGCTATTTATACCGGTATGATGACCGATACAGGAAACTTTACCTATAACTCCAATCAGCCCGAAATATATAACATCATTGCGCTCTTGTTGAAAAAAGGTGTTGACAAGGATCGTATTTATAACTTGGCTTGTAACACCCAAAGTGCCAATAAGTTGCAGTTGAATAGTTATGCGCTATGCAATAAATTGGAGTTATTCCCCGAGTATGGAGCCGCATTGGTATATCTGACACGTGAAGAGATGGAACGATATAACTTCCAGAAAGGCGATTGCGATGGATTGGTAAATGTGCCTTTGAGTGTAAAAGGTATATACTTCTCGGCCTTTATACGTGAAGATAAGGAGTATATCAAGATTTCGTTGCGTTCGCAAGGTGAATTTGCAGTCAATACCATAGCTGCCAATCACTTTGGAGGCGGAGGTCACCTCAATGCTGCCGGTGGTGAGTTCTACGGAACATTAGAAGAGGCTGTCACACTTTTCCGTGAAATATTGCCCCAATATTGCGGTAATGAAAATAGAGAAGAAAAAAATTGAAATATAGTAATATAATGAAGACTCTAGAAAAAATCTTAGGTATCGTAACATTGGCACTTATGTCGCTGATGTGGGTATCGTGCGATGACCAGAAGTCGTATGCCGAGTTGCTCGATGAGGAAACCGATGCTGTAGAAAAATTCCTTAAAACACAGAAAGTTGTAGAGAAGATACCTGCCGACTCGGTATTTGAAGTGGGCGAGGATGCTCCTTACTACAAAATCGATGAGGATGGCTATGTGTATATGCAAGTGTTGATGAATGGCGAGGATGGAAAAGCCCATTATAACGAGTTGATATTTTTCCGTTATTCGCGCATCAATCTGCTCACTTGGGCCGAGGGTGGTACACAAGTACCCAGCGGTAATGATAATGACTTGAGCAAAGCCTATTCGTTTAACTTCCAAAATACCAACTTGGACTCGTCGTCGCAGTATGGTACAGGAATACAGATGCCCTTGAATTTCCTTGAGATGCCGTGCAAGGTCAACTTGCTTGTCAAGTCGAAAGCCGGCTCGCTCAATGACCTTACCTCGGTAACTCCCTATCTTTATACAGTACGTTATTATCGCTCAAATATATAGAATATTATGGCACTAATCAAATCAATTTCAGGTATTCGTGGAACCATAGGAGGCTCGGTAGGCGAAGGTCTCAATCCACTGGACATAGTGAAATTTACAGCTGCGTATGCTGCATTTATTCGTAAGAATAATAAACTCGACAGCAATAAAATCGTTGTAGGTCGTGATGCTCGTATCTCGGGCGAAATGGTCATGCACACCGTAGTGGGCACACTCATGGGCATGGGTTGGGATGTTGTGTATATAGGATTGGCAACAACACCCACAACCGAGATTGCTGTAACCGGCGAGGGCGCTTGCGGAGGTATCATCCTCACAGCCAGTCACAATCCCAAGCAATGGAATGCCTTGAAGTTGCTCAATGAGAAGGGTGAATTTCTCAATGCCGCCGAGGGTCAAGAGGTGCTTCGCATAGCCGAGGCTGAGGAGTTTACCTTTGCCGATGTTGACCACTTGGGACGACTTATCAACGTAGACGACTATAATGAACGCCACATAGCACAAGTATTGGCTCTTGCACTTGTAGACAAGGCAGCTATCGAAGCTGCTAACTTTACTGTAGCCATCGATTGTGTCAACTCGGTAGGAGGTGTAGTGATACCTCAACTGTTGCGTGCCTTGGGCGTGAAAAATATTGTAGAACTCAACTGCGAAGCAACCGGTCACTTTGCTCACAATCCCGAGCCGATACCCGCCAACCTTACAGAGATAGCCGATGTAATGCGTCAAGGTAAGGCCGATGTGGGTTTTGTGGTAGACCCCGACGTAGACCGATTGGCTATTATCTGCGAAAATGGCGAGATGTTTGTTGAGGAATATACCCTTGTAGCCGTAGCCGACTATGTGTTGCGCCACACACCCGGCAACACCGTGTCGAACCTGAGTTCGTCGCGAGCCTTGCGCGATGTGACTCGCAAGTATGGTTGCGAATATAATGCTGCTGCCGTAGGTGAGGTGAACGTTGTAGAGAAGATGAAGGCAACCAATGCCATTATAGGTGGTGAAGGTAATGGCGGAGTAATCTATCCCGAGAGCCACTACGGACGTGATGCGTTGGTAGGTATAGCATTGTTCTTGTCGCACCTTGCACACGAGAAGAAGAGTGTGAGCGAGTTGAAAGCTACTTATCCTCCCTACAGCATTACCAAACAAAAGATAGAACTTACACCCGACATCGATGTTGATGCACTGCTTGTTGCCGTAAAAGAGAAATATGCCGGAGAGGAAATCAACGATATAGATGGCGTGAAGATTGACTTTGCCGACAGTTGGGTACACTTGCGCAAGTCGAACACCGAGCCTATCATCCGCGTATATGCCGAGGCACATAGCGAAGAGGCTGCCGAAGCCGTTGCCGCCGGTGTGATGGAAGTGATAAAGACAATGATTTAATACCTAAGTTTCACACGATAAATATGATACATCGGGGTTGCATTGAAAAGTTCAGTGCAACCCCGATGCTTTGCTATACATACAAAGAACTGTAAATGCCCATTAATTTGTATTATTAAATCATAGTTGCTATATTTGTAGTCAATATTAGGGCGCTGTAGAGACAGCCTCTATATACGTTTTATTAGATATAAGGTGTTATTGATATTATCTTCTGTATTCGAACTTGGCGGTTTATATGCAACGAAGATGATAGACGATAGCGCCTGCATCGCTTGCTCATACAATTGCTGTTGTGGCAATTTTATATGGCAATGTCGGTGTGGGGCTGTTGTTTTATCTGTTGCATAGGTACGCCAAGACCCGAATACAAGATGAAACAGTACAATCTCCACACCTTTTTTATGTCCTTTAGATGCTTCTTTTTAGAGGTAGTATATTATTTGTTTAATAACAACCATATCGGAGATTGGGTGGTTTCGTAATGAATTGTAACTTTTTAAATTTTATAAATTATGAAATTCAATCTAACGAAAACCCTTGTTGCATTAGTAGGTCTATTGTGTACAATAGGTGTTTATGCACACGACTTTGAGGTGAGTGGTATCTATTACAAAATTTTGCCGGAGAATAAAGAGGTATCTGTAACGTACTATGGTGATAATCGGTATGGCGTACCCTCGGAGTATGAATACAAAGGTG
Source organism: uncultured Porphyromonadaceae bacterium (assembly GCA_937891845.1). GTDB lineage: Bacteria > Bacteroidota > Bacteroidia > Bacteroidales > Barnesiellaceae_A > Barnesiella_A. The sequence goes on from CALATP010000064.1 coordinate 74,245, forward strand.
TTATAACAATACCCAAAAAGGTTTTATATCAGGGAACTCCGTATTATGTTACCGAGATAGGTGATTATGCTTTTGGCTATTGTTCTAGTCTTACTGAAATAACCATCTCTAATAGTGTTACCGAGATAGGTGTTCATGCTTTTGATGGTTGTTCTAGTCTTACTGAAATAACCATCCCTAATAGTGTTACCGAGATAGGTGTTGTTGCTTTTTGTGGTTGTTCTAGTCTTACTGAAATAACCATTCCTAATAGTGTTAGCGAGATAGGTGATTATGCTTTTGCATATTGTTCTAGTCTTACTGAAATAACCATCCCTAATAGTGTTAGCGAGATAGGTGAAGGTTCTTTTGATAGTTGTTCTAGTCTTACAGAAATAACCATCCCCAATAGTGTTACTACGATAGATGCTTTTACTTTTGGCTATTGTTCTAGTCTTACTGAAATAACCATCCCCAATAGTGTTACCGAGATAGGTCATTATGCTTTTTGTGATTGTTCTAGTCTTACTGAAATAACTATCCCTAATAGTGTTACCGAGATAGGTATAGGTGCTTTTAGTGACTGTTCTTTTACAGAGATAATAATTGATGCTATTACTCCACCTAATATATACGAAGATGCGTTTTCGGATTATGATGCAACACTAATTGTCCCTAAAGGTTGCGTTGATGTGTACAAGAATCATGATGTATGGGGAAATTTTAGTGAAATCGTTGAACGTGAAAATAATGATGATAACGGTGATGATAATGAAGACGATAATGGAGACGATAATGGAGATGATGATAATAGCGAGGATATAGAAATAGAAGATATAGAAATAACTGATGTAAACCGTAACTGGGGTATGTTACGGAACGATGTTATCGAAAATCAACCGTATGAGTACGAAATGCTTGATGAAGATGAAACGAGTGTGATTTTTACAAAATCAGTAGATAAATCGACTGCTGTATTTGTATCATATAAGTTTGATACAGATGATTGCCTCTGTGCGGCTACACTTTCATTGCCGGAGAGTGTTAAGGCGAAAGAATGGTTAGACGAAATTTTCTCGGAATTTAAAGCTGATATCTATGTAGAGGATAATGTGGAGGTGAAGAAAATAGACGATAATATAATCACCTACGATAGATCAAACTATATGGATGCCGGTAATTTCATAACTGTTGGATTTTCTTATTACGAACCAATGGAAGAACGAGATGATTGTGTAGATCTCGGACTAAGTGTGCGATGGGCAACGATGAATTTGGGTGCAAAATCACCTGAAGGTGTTGGCAACTTTTATGCTTTTTCGGAAACGAGTACAAAGTTGGAGTATTGGAGAGAAAATTACACCTATTGTAATAATAATTCGGATAAGTATATTTTTGAGTATAACAATCCTTTGGCCAATATTTGTGGTACGCAATATGACGCGGCTACAAAGAAGCTGGGTGATGGATGGAAGATGCCCAGTGTGTATGAAGCAAACGAATTGCTGACTTTATGCACTTGGACAAAAGAAACTGTTAATGGAATGGAAGTTTATCGTGTTACCGGACCGAATGGCAATAGTATTATAATACCCATTGTAGGGCGTAAACGACAAGATGATGATTATAAAACAAGACTAGAATTGGCAATAGGCGAATCACCGTCGAAAACCAGTGAGTATTGTTATTCTATTACGCCTATAGCCGGTATACTTAAAGTAGATACAATGTTTAAAGCTTGGGGACTAAATATACGACCTGTTTATACAAAATAACATAAAAAAATAAATAACTATGAAATCAATTATATGTAGAATTCTCTTGATATTGGGAATTATTTTTAATAGCTATAGTATCTGTTATGCCATTATTGACTTACCTTCAACGTCGTATACGTTAAATGTAGGAGTTGATAAATACTTGCCGGTTCCGGATGCCTATTATGGTTATATTGATAATGCGGTTTGGGCTTGCTCTCAATCTGAAATTACATTTAAGCAAAAAGATGCAGCAGGTGCAATAATTCAGATTACTCGAAAGTTCAGTGGAACGGCTATAGTAGAAGTTCTTGCTACCGAAAAATATTATGATAGTAAGGGATATACTCGTTCTGAAACATATTACAAGCAATACTTGATAACATGTACCGGAGGATCTTCAAGCGAAGTTTCTGAAATTATACTTCCCACAACCATTTCATTAAATTTAGGAGAAACAAAAAGCTTTAAAATTTTGTCGGGCGATTGTTACAATGGTGCATTCACAATAACCAATAAAGAGGGATCGGGTTGTATAAGCTACTCTGTTGATTATAACACCGGTGATATTTTAATGTCTGGAATAATGGTTGGTGAATGTGTGCTAAATATAAGAACTGTAAATGGTGATGAAAAAGATTGTAGAATTGTTGTTTCGGCTGTAGGACAATCTAGTGGCCGAAGAACTGAAAAGGATGCAATATTAGATATTAAATTACTCACCAATAGAGTATTGTCTCTTGCATATAAAACGGGAATGGATGAAGTCATCTCTGACGGTAAGGAGACACAAGTGAAGGATAATAATATATATAGTATTCAAGGCGTTTTACTTATGCAGAATGCAACAGAAGAGGATATAAGATCGCTTAAACCAGGTATATATATAGTGAAAGGTAGAAAAATAGTAGTACCGAAGTTTTAATTACTTCAAATAAAGAATAGGCTATGCTAAATTTGAGATTTTTCATTGCATAGCCTATTCTTTTACTTGTGCTTACTTGTCGCTATAGTTTGTCGTTTTTGTATATCTTACTTACTATGAGTCGTTGTAAAAAGAGCGGAAAATAGGAAGAACGATATAGTATTTGTTAAGTGTGAAAAAATGTTCATTAAACAAAAACCTCAATACTATTGCAAAGCTCAAAAATAAAGTGTACTTTTGCACCGCTCAATGAGCAACGGGGCGTAGCGCAGTCCGGTAGCGCACCTGGTTTGGGACCAGGGGGTCGCAGGTTCGAATCCTGTCACCCCGACTATCAAGACCGATAACCACAGAAAAGAGGTTGTCGGTCTTTTTCTATTTTAATACTTTATATGTTGGATGTGTTGCGAATAAATTGTACCTTCGCATATGAATGTAACACATTAATAGTAATGTTATGAGAAAGATATTGTATGTAGTGGCAGTGTTAGCCTTGTTGGTGGGCTGCCAAGGAAATAAAGGCAGTAATGCCGAGGTGGTAACTACCGATAGCGTAGCTACTGATACCATCGTGCCCGATGAGCGTGGTTATATAGTAGCTGTGGGCGATATGGCTCCCGACTTTACAGCTACCCTTGCCGGTACGGGCGAGCAGGTAACACTATCGGATTATCGAGGCAAGCGAGTGGTTATGTTGCAATTTACCGCATCGTGGTGTGGCGTGTGTCGCCATGAGATGCCCGAGATAGAGCGTCAGATATGGCAACGACACAAAGATAACGAACGATTTGCGTTGATAGGTATCGACCGCGATGAGCCCGATAGTACCGTGATGGCATTTGCCGAGAAGACGGGTGTGACCTATCCGCTTGCGTTGGATGAGGGTGGCGAAATATTCTGCCGTTACGCCCACCGTCTGGCCGGTATCACTCGCAATGTAATAGTTGATACCGACGGTCGTATAGTGATGATGACTCGGTTGTATGACGAGGAGGAGTTTGCCCGCATGACACAGGTAATCGATAGCTTGTTGAATGTAACCGATGTACAATAATATGTAAAACAGAGGAATCCATGTCGAAGGAACTGCTTGTAAAATATAAGGGCGCAGAGGTGTTGCGCGAGGACTTGCCGGTATTGAAGGATGTAGACTTTGAATTGTGTGCCGGGGAGTATGTGTACCTGATAGGTCGCGTAGGTAGTGGTAAGAGTAGTCTGCTCAAGACCATGTATGCCGACCTACCCGTTACAGCCGATTGTGCCGATGTGTTGGGTTATGATATGACCTCGATACGCGAGCGCGATGTACCCTATTTGCGCCGTAAGTTGGGTATTGTGTTTCAAGATTTTCAGTTGCTTACCGACCGCACAGTGCGCGACAATCTCGACTTTGTGTTGCGTGCAACCGGTTGGAAAAAGAGCGATGAAATGGAGTCCCGAGTAGAAGAGGTACTCACGCAAGTGGGTATGTTGAAGAAGGCCTATCGCATGCCCCACGAGTTGTCGGGAGGTGAGCAACAACGCATAGCCATAGCGCGCGCCTTGCTCAATAAGCCTCAGATAATACTTGCCGATGAGCCTACCGGCAACCTTGACCCGCAAACCGGTCGCCAAATCGTAGACTTGCTATATCGTATATCGAAGGAGGGTACTGCCGTAGTGATGTCGACACACAACCTGTCGTTCTGCGATGACTATCCCGGTCGTATATACCGTTGCGAAAACCATCGATTGGAAGAGTTATAAAACCAGCCCCGGGGGCTATGAAGTATAGTGTATGAAAGTACTGAAGTTTGGAGGTACATCGGTAGGAAGTGCCGAGCGAATGAAGGCAGTGGCACGTATCGTGTGCGACGGCGAACGCAAAATTGTTGTTTTGTCGGCCATGGCCGGAACGACCAATACATTGGTAGAGATATGCGATTATCTGTATAAGAAAAATGCCGACGGTGCGCGAGAGACAATCGCTACCCTTGAGCGTAAATATTGGGGCGTAATAGAGGAGCTATATGAGGCCGAGGAGTATAAACAGGCTGCCCGCGATGCTGTGAGGGCTTGTGTGGTGAGTATGCGTGCCTGTATCAAGGAGCTATTTACCATATACGAGGAGAAGGAGATATTGGCTCAAGGTGAGTTGATGTCGACAGCCATGATGCAACTCTATATGCAGGAGCAGGGCGTAAAGTCGGTACTGTTGCCTGCGCTCGACTATATGCGCATCAACAAGAACAACGAGCCCGATATGTCCTATATACGCACGAGCCTGAACGATATGCTCAAGTCGGTACCCGAAGCTGATATATATATTACACAGGGCTATATATGTCGCAATGCGTATGGCGAGGTAGATAATCTGCAACGAGGCGGCAGTGACTATTCGGCATCGTTAATAGGAGCTGTTATAGGAGCCGACGAGATACAGATATGGACCGATATAGATGGCATGCACAACAACGACCCGCGATATGTAGAGAATACTCGTCCGGTGCGTTATTTGCACTTCGATGAAGCCGCCGAGTTAGGTTATTTCGGAGCGAAAATATTGCATCCTACCTGTATACAGCCCGCCAAACAGAATAATATACCGGTGCGCTTGTTGAATACCTTAGAGCCACAAGCCCCCGGAACATTCATATCGAACTATCCGCATCCGCAAGATGCACACACAATCAAGGCTGTTGCCGCCAAAGACAATATCACGGCTATCAAGATAAAGTCGGGACGTAAGTTGCTGGCACATGGTTTCTTGCGAAAGGTGTTTGAGACATTTGAGACCTATAAGACTACTATTGATATGGTAGCCACCTCGGAGGTGGGAGTGTCGGTAACGATAGATAATACCCGACATCTGCCCGAGATACTCGACGACCTACGCCAATATGGTACTGTGATGGTTGATGAAAACATGGTCATTGTGTGTGTGGTGGGCGACCTTGAATGGCAGAATGCCGGACTCGAATCGCGAGCCTTATCGGCCCTGAAGGATATACCGGTGCGAATGGTGTCGTATGGTGGCAGTAACTACAACATATCGTTCCTTGTGCGCCAAGAGGACAAGATACCGGCCTTGCAGGCATTGAGTCGTGAACTCTTCGGATAGTGCGTGTAAAGCATAAATTGTGTGATATGATGAGTAAATTCCCGATAGAGCAATTTAGAAGTGCCGTTACGCCATTCTATTATTACGATATGGCGTTGTTGCGTCGTACACTTGCCGAGGTGTGTGCCCATGCTCCGCAGGAAAGTGTTGTGCACTATGCACTCAAGGCCAATAGCAACCCTGCACTGTTGCGCGTGATATCGGCAGCCGGATTGGGTGCCGATTGTGTGAGTGGAGGAGAGATAGCCTTGGCTGTAGAATGTGGATTTGCACCGAAGAAGATTGTATATTCGGGAGTTGGAAAGACCGACCGTGAGATACGCTTGGCCCTGTCGGTGGGTATTGATTGCTTCAACGTGGAGTCGGTGGCCGAGTTGAATGTTATTGACGAACTTGCGGCTGAAGCCGGTGTGACAGCACCGGTGGCGATACGAGTCAACCCCCATATCGATGCCCACACACACCATTACATTACAACAGGACTGAGTGAGAATAAATTCGGAATAGATATATCGCAACTGTGGGATGTTGTAGAGCAAGTACGCCGATTGTCGCATGTGCGATTGCGCGGTTTTCACTTTCACATAGGTTCGCAGATAGTAAGTATGCAACCCTATCGAGCGTTGTGCGATACCATCAATAAGTTGCAAGATGAGTTGGAGCACAGAGGTATTGTTACCGACTATATCAACGTAGGGGGAGGTTTGGGAGTAGACTATGAGCATCCCGATGAGCATCCGATACCCGACTTTGGTGGCTATTTTGAGTTGTTTGCGCAGGGTATTAACCTGCGAGAAGGACAGGTATTGCACTTCGAGCCGGGACGATCGATTGTGTGCCAATGTGGAACACTCATCACGCGCGTACTATATATAAAAGAGGGACTCAACAAACGCTTTGCAATAGTAGATGCCGGCATGACCGACTTGATGCGACCGGCATTATATCAGGCTGCACACAAAATAGAGAATATCACGTCGCAAGGCGTAGCATGTGTATACGATGTGGTAGGGCCTATCTGTGAGTCGTCCGATAGTTTTGGTAGTGCAGTAGAGCTTAATGAAGCCCGTAGGGGTGATATGATAGCTATATGCTCGACAGGGGCTTATGGCGAGTCGATGGCAAGTCGATACAATTCGCGTGAGTTACCCGGTGTGATGTTGGGTGAATAGAGGTGGCGATTACCTTACAATGTAACGAATAAGAGTCGTTTTTAGTGAAATTCTAACTCAATTCTATCCTATTTTGCGTACAAGTCATAAAAACTGCGGAGCGCCTTATATTCTTTTTTTGTTTGTTAATCTTTGATACTTAGTGTGTTAGTTATAAAATAGCCACAGTTTGAAAAAATAATTTGGTTAAAATATGTAAAAAGACTTGACACGAGCGGAAAATGGTTATATCTTTGCAATGAAAACAAAAATAGAATAATTCTAAAAATGGATGGAGTAAAGAATATGGTTAAGGAGCGTTTGCAGTTGCACGGTATAAAACCCTCGCTACAACGCATGGCTGTGATGGAGTATTTGATGACACATCGCACGCATCCTACAGCCGATATGATATTTACTGACCTCTATCCTTCAATACCCACCTTGTCGAAGGCAACGGTATATAACACACTCAATCTCTTGGTAGAACGAGGCGTGGTGCGAATGATAACCATAGAGGAGAAGAATGCACGATTTGATGCATGCATGGATCCTCACATTCATTTCCGTTGTCGCGATTGTGGAGCGATACTCGACGTAGATGTGGAGGCGCACTGGATACCAACCATGCCCGACGGAGTTACTGTCGATATGAGTGAAACCTACTGCATAGGCTCGTGTGCCGAGTGCAACAACAAAAAAGCAATTTAAATAAAACAAATAGAATAACAATCATTAAAACCTAAGATTATGAAATTTATCTGTACAGTATGTGGTTATATCCACGAAGGCGATGCTGCCCCCGAAAGATGCCCCCAATGTAAAGTACCCGCTTCGAAATTTGAAGTGCTCAAAGAAGATGCAGCCCTCCAATTTGTTTCGGAGCATCATATAGGAGATGGAATAGTAGAAGATGAAGAGGTTATGGAAGGCTTGCGTGCCCACTTTATGGGAGAATGTACCGAGGTGGGTATGTACCTTGCAATGAGCCGTCAGGCCGATCGCGAGGGTTATCCTGAAATTGCCGAGGCTTACAAGCGTTTTGCTTGGGAAGAGGCTGAACACGCTGCCAAGTTTGCCGAGTTGCTCGGTGAGGTTGTTTGGGACACCAAGAAAAACCTCGATGCACGTATGAACGCCGAGTGTGGTGCATGTGCCGACAAGTTGCGCATTGCTACTCGTGCCAAACAATTGGGTTACGATGCAATCCACGATACAGTGCATGAAATGGCCAAAGACGAAGCCCGCCACGGTAAGGCTTTCGAAGGACTATACAATCGTTATTTCAAGAAATAATAGTTAGTTGATACACATATAGCATAGAATAGTTTTTTTCAAAGTTTCGCTTGACGAGTCGCCCCAGTGATGAGGTGACTCGTCTTCTTTTGATGCGGTTTATTTGTCAAATGTCAAATTATTCATCTTGGCGTAGAGGTCATACCAAGTTCCAATTGCTCTATTGATGTTTGAGTATGTTCCTGTTGTGAAGAGTATGTTGTAGTTGGGAGGAAGTTTTTCGCCTCTTCGCTTCATTAGGAACTCACCTGTCGAGGCCATATCAATCCATACATCCATCTCTTCGCCCGGATAAATCAGAAATCGGCGAAAGCCAGCTCCTAACATTATATCTCCGGTTGCAGTTCCATACTGCATATACTTAAAGGTAGCAGTTTTTGTCTCTTCATCGACTTGCATTTTGTAGGTGTCGCGTCGTCCAAGGAGGTGGTTGACATCAAACTCTACTTCGCTAAAAAGCTGTTTGTCCCAGCCCATAAAGTGGAATGTTACTGTTGTCATACCACTTTTGTAACTCGGCTGCGGTAGCTCCTGATCAACCATCTCTTTGCGGAGTTCTTGTGGTAATTCGGGGTGATATTTTGCGGGTTTTGCCTTACCTGTCAAATCTATCTTGCGCATTACAAAAGCATTCTTCCCATCGCCTTCAACAAAGTCAAACGATTTGGTTCTTGGTGGCAGGGGAGGGAATATCATATCGAAGTTAAGAACGTGATCTTCGCTCTCTATCTTGTTCCACTTATCAAGTTTGATGCCTTCGGCTGCGGTAACTGTAAATCTATCCTCACCAGCTTTGAGGTAGGTCTCCTTCACCATTTTGAGCCTAATGCCTTTGTAAGCCATTGTTACGATGGTTGCAGTGTCGCGCAGTTCTACTTTTTTGATGTCTAAACTTAGGTCATTGGTGATTTCGATGTAGGGATTCTCCACCACTCGGTTCTTAGGCGTGCAGGCTGTCAGCGTTGCTACGAGTATAGCCGCAATTAGAAAATAGTTTCTCATTGATATTTGTGCTTAGGGTTTATTAGTATTGCAAAAATAATATAAAATATTTAATTTGCCAACAAATCAGTCTATTTTTAATGTAAAAAATAGTTTTTTTACGGTGTTTAGTTGGCCCACTATGCAAATGTCGATGAAAATGGGATTTTGCCTATCTGTTGTTGGAAAATGATTTTTGGAGAATTGTCTTATTATCAGTTATTTGTGCGTTGGAAAAACTTGGTAGAAGTGCGTGAGATTTCGAGCGATGGGACTCCTTGCTAAAACTCTGCTTTGCTTTCGAAGTGCATTGCTTGGCCCGTAGTGGGGTGGGTGATGTCGAGGGTTTCGGCGTGCAGACATAGGCGTTTGCCATCGCGGCAATCGGCGCACTCGCCATTACCATATATATCATCTCCAACAATAGGGGCATTCAATCCGCAGTGATGGGCGGCGTGCAGTCGCAGCTGATGGGTGCGGCCAGTGATGGGGTAGAAGCGCACGCGGCTCTTGCCCTCCTTAATCTCCAATACCTCATATTTGGTTATGGCACTCTTGCCATCGTCGGCTACCATTTGACGTGGGCGGTGGTCGTAGTCAAGACGCATAGGGAGCGAAATTAGACCCTCTGATTGTTGGACAACTCCGTCAAGTAGCGCGATGTAGCTCTTTTTGGCCGAGCGGGTTATAAACTGCCCTTGCAGAGCCTTGTGGGCCTCCTTGCTTTTGGCTATAACGAGCAGACCAGATGTAGATTGGTCCAAACGATGCACAATCAGCGGCCCGTCGTAGGGGGCATATCGCTCGCGGGCCCACTCCTCGGCTGACCTTACACCCGACCGACCCTCAACAGAGAGCATTCCGCAGGGTTTGTCGATAACGACCATCTGCTCGTCTTCCCATACGATGCGAGGCTCCGGGGGCGTTATTTCGGTGAGTGGATTTGGCTCGACATCAAGTCCTTGCATCATATACATAAGTATAGGCTTACACTTGCTATTGCACGATGGGTAGAAGTTTCCGTGACGACGTACCTCGCCTTTGGGGGAGTTGCCCCACCAGAACTCGGCCATAGCCAACGGTTGCAGACCCTCGCGGTAGGCGTGTTGCAGCAGTTTGGGAGCTGCACACTCACCAGCCCCTGCGGGGGGAATATGTTGTGGCGTGGGGGCAAATATCTCGCAGAGGTCTTTGGCGTGTCCTTCGGCATTGAGCATCTTGAACTCTCGGAATAGTGCCATCTGCAACTCTGCTGAACGCTGGCGACGCTCCGTGCGCAGGGATTCAATCTCTTCGAGCAGGGTGTTCAGTCCGGTTTCGGCTTCGGTGACAATGGCGTGCAGAGCCTGTTTTTGACGTTTGCTCTCGGCCTTGTCGTGCTGACTTTGGAGTATGAGTTGCGAGAGGTCGGCCTCGCCGCTTTGGCGCAGAGCATCGCGCTTGGCTTTGCGCTCGGCAAGTTGGGCGGCTAATAGTTGGAGCTTTGCATCGACCATAGCCTTCGTCTTGATTAGATTCTCACGAAGATTGCGTAGGTGGTCGGATTGTTCGAGCTTCTCGATTTGGCGGTTTATGGCCGAAATCTCGGCCTCCTCGCGACGGAAGAAGTCGTTGGGCTGCAACATATCATAGACGGGTGGTACGAAGTATTCGTGGCGGTTGGTGGCTGCCAAATTGCCCGAAAAGGCTGCCAAGAAACCAATCTCACCCGTAGGCGATTTTACAATCAACACACCAAACATCTTGCCCGTTTGTAGCTCCTCGCTCCACTCCTTGCGCTCGGCAACGTATGCCATCACCTCGTCGGCCGCAAGACGCGAGAGTGGGTGTGGCACATAGTGGAACGGCCAAGTGAACTTGCTCGGCAGTGGGATTTGCGATATGTCACAAGTAAAATGGTGCATTGCGTGGTC
>CALATP010000065.1 GCA_937891845.1 uncultured Porphyromonadaceae bacterium
GAAGGAATGAATGATTACGCAAAAGCACTCTCATCATACAAAGAGTATGCGTCATACAAAACAGAATCAGGTCTTTTCGAACAAAACAATTCTATTAATGAACTTGAAAAGAAGTATCGTACCCAACAACTTGAACAAAAAAACCAAACACTCATTACTAGTAACACATCACTCACAGTTGTAGCGATTCTTGCCATATTGTTGACAGTGTTTTTCATATTTCAATACTATCAACAACGACAATTGCGCATCACACAATATTATCAACTACAAGAATCAGCGCGCAACAACATTACAGAAATTCAGCAAAAATATGATGATATTCAACAGAAACTCTCTACACAAGAATCTAAAATACAGGTTTCTTACAATGCACTTAAAGAGCGTATCGATACTTTGAAAACCATTATAGAATTTAGCAATATATACGAATCAAACAAGAATCTTTTTTATAAGAAATGTTGTTCTTATATCAATATGTGCGATAACAATAACTCTTTTCTTAAAGATATTCGCTTGATGGCATCCGTATACAAAACCAACTTTGTTGATATTTTGCAAGACAGATTCCCTACATTGAATGATGATGAGATTAACTTCTGTTGCCTTGTTCTGCTAGGCTTTGATATGCAACATTTACAAATACTTTGCAACCACAATCATATACAAAGCACATACGCCAAGCGAGCACGAATTATCAAAAAGATTAATCTTACAGACAATCAAAATTTACAGGAATTTCTACAACAGATATAATAAAAATAGATATTAAATTCTTAGCAATCAGCATTTTATACAACACACAAATATAACACACTGATAATCAATACATTATATACTATTTAGATAATCTATAATACCATATTAAAAAATAAATTTTTAATATGCTGATTTGCAACATATTAGAAACACGCATCATAATAAAATTTTATTGATAATACTTGGATTTTGTAACATTTAATTCTAGTTTTGTCATAACTAATAACCAATAAAATTTCATAGAATAAGATAATCACATACGATAAACCTCTATAAATATATTATGTGTAAAATATCCAATATCAAGCGCTACAATACAATAATTGCGATATTATTTATTCTAGGATTGATAAGTTGCGATGATTTTCATCATTATTCGCACTCATATGTACAGAGTTACACATTATACGACAACATCAGTATAAGAAGATCTTTAGCAAGTTCTTCTACTAAGAATATAGACCTATCTGTAGCAACATCACACAGTGTAGGACTACTATCGGAAGGACAAGACAGAAATTTATTTGACCGAATATGCGTAGAATATGGTGATACGTCATATAACAAATTGGTTTATTTACCCAATAACTACCCCACAATTATTTCGGTATACCCTCACATTACGACGATTAATGTTATTAGTAATAAAGATTTCGATGTAGACCATCCTGCAGGCACTTCGCTTAACGATATAATGAACATAACATTTAGTAGTTGTATTGAATATGTTGAAAGCAACTATGATGAAAATCAAAAATATAGCAATTCTAAAAAAGAAAAACTATTAAAAGATTTGACTCAAGAAGACTTACGTATGCTTACCGATTGCATAGTCCTATCATTTAACAAAGAACCGGATGTAGTAAATATTCACACACTCACTATCATATGCACCAATTCTCACAATGAAAATTTTACTACTGACATAAATTATGACTTCAGACTACCCGAAGGATACATTGGTAATTATAACAACTTAACTACAAATGGTATGTCAAAATGATACAATACGACAGACCCCATTAATATTAACTCTAAATCTCACAATTATGAAAGGAAATTCAGCATCATTATTACTTATTATAATAACAGTTGTATTATCTACGATTGTAGGATGCATAGGATATGGCTCACATTTTAGCAGATCCTATGTTACCGGATACGTGATTTACGAAGGGATAAGTGTAAGACGTGCCATTTCTAGCACATCAAGCAAACATTTGGACATAAGTGGAAAGGTTTCTCATAGAATAAGTTTACTATCTAAAGGTGCCGATAAAGATTTGTATAACAGCATTTGTGAAGAATTTGGAGATACTGCATATAATCAATTTGTTTGGGAACCTCTTAGCACAGAATGTAAATATCCCCATTTTGCCACAATAAATGTAACCAGCAATATGGATTTTGATGAAAATCATCCCAGGGGAACCTCACTCAACGATATTATGACTGTAATATATCATACGGCAACCGACTTTATTGAGGATGGATATAATGATTACACACTGCTCAATAAAAGAGAAAAGCCTCTTAACGAACTTGAACCCAATGATTTGGCACTTAATTGGACAAATACATTTCTTGCATTCACCAAAGACCCCGATATATTGACTACACACACGCTCACCTTTACCTGCACCAATGCTAAAGGGGAGACATTCACTGCAACATACGATTATGATTTTACACTCCCCGAAGGTAAATATGAACCGGAGATATCGAGTACAACGATATACCAAAACAGTGGAACAGCAACAGACAATGTGCGTGATTTGTAAATCAATTTATAAATGATGTGACAATTTAGATAATTCATACCACATTTGCATAAGCAAGGTCGGTTATGTTCCATATAATGCTCGTATAGACGGGTACAAAATTTAATATCATAACACACTAAAAACTAAAGCCTATGAGGAATACAATCTTTATAACAATCGGCTGTTTACTAACACTCCTAATGGGATGTAAATATGACGAACCCTCGATAGGAACAAACCAATATCCATTTATTGCAGAAGGAAAAACTTGGAATTGTTGTAGAGACGACCACAATTTTAGTTATAAAATGATGGGCGACACAACAATAAAGAGTAAAGTATATAAGAAAGTATATCTGCAAGACTATGAAGTCTACAACAACAATAGTTGGCACTACTTCTGCGCTGATAGAGAAAACGGCAAACAGGTGTTTATGGTAGAGATGGAGGATAAAAAGGAATCACTTCTATATGACTTCGGGATATGACTATATAATCCCGGAACAGGTCTTGATTATTTTACCACAAAAGAAAATGTAAATTTGTTTTTCCGCGAGATAACACCCTATCAAGACAGCGACAGACTGCTATTTCGTTACAACAAGCCGTCTATGTTCTGTTCTTTCTATTGGTTGGAAGGAGTAGGTTCTCTTAACAATCCATTCAACACACTAGATAACGCCCTGTTATACTCTTGCTATGAAAATAATGTCTGCATTTATCAATACGATATAACTGATATTCCAGGCTTACATTATTAATAAAAAATCACTCCATATATAATTGTCAAAAACTTTCAATATTTACAAGATGTGAAAAAAGCGTTGTACAAAACGTTTAGTTGCAAAAGATATAGAATATTTGTGATTTAGAAGCGGTAATAAACCGTGTAAGGTTCGCGCGGAAGTGGTGATACCCCCCGCGCGTTTTTTTATTGCAACCACACAAAACATAGCAATGTAATGCCCCACAACTATTGTATGCCATAATGGCAAAAAATAGTTGGTAAACCCTGTGTAAATTGTTATACCACAGAGGATAAAAAGAGTACTATCCTTTACCGGTAATGATTTTTTTGATGTCGTTGAGTTTGTTAAGAGCCTCGATGGGTGTGAGTGAGTTGATGTCGGTATGAAGAATTTCATCACGTATCTGCGAGAGTACAGGGTCGTCAAGTTGGAAGAAACTCAATTGCACACCTCCACGGGTTGAGGCCAATTCGGCTGTTGGTTTTTGGGCTATGCCGTTTTGTCTGTTTTCGTTTTCGAGTTGTTTCAATATCTGTTCGGCGCGTTTCACAATACTTTGAGGCATACCGGCTAGTTTTGCCACGTGAATACCGAAACTGTGTTCGCTTCCACCACGGACAAGTTTGCGTAAGAATATCACTTTACCATCGGCTTCACGCACCGAAACGTTGTAGTTGGCAATGCGTTTATAAGAGTGTTCCATCTCGTTGAGCTCGTGGTAGTGTGTGGCAAAGAGTGTCTTGGCTTGAGCCTTCGGATGTTCGTGTATATGTTCTACAATAGCCCACGCGATAGATATACCATCGTAGGTACTTGTACCACGTCCCAACTCGTCGAATAGGATGAGGCTACGCTCCGATATATTGTTGAGTATGTTGGCTGCCTCGTTCATCTCTACCATAAAAGTGCTTTCGCCCACCGAGATGTTGTCGGATGCGCCTACGCGGGTAAATATCTTGTCGACAATACCTATTTGAGCGGCCTCGGCCGGCACAAAGCAACCTATTTGAGCCATCAACACGATGAGGGCTGTTTGCCGCAACAGAGCCGACTTACCGGCCATATTGGGTCCGGTAATCATAATAATCTGCTGTGAATTGTTACCCAATGAGAGTGAGTTGGCAACATAGCTCTCACCGGGAGGCAATTGTTTCTCGATGACAGGGTGTCGACCTTCTTTGATGTGAATATCGAGGCTGTCGTTTACCTCGGGGCGTATGTAGTGGTTGTCTCTGGCTACCTTGACAAACGACAACAAGCAGTCGAGACGAGCAATGAGATTGGCATTAAGCTGTATGGCTGCAATATGTTCGCCTAGAGATAGTACTAGGTCGTTGAAGATGCGAGTTTCCAGAGCCAATATGCGTTCTTCGGCGCCCAATATCTTCTCTTCATACTCTTTGAGTTCTTGAGTGATATATCGCTCGGCATTGACAAGAGTCTGCTTGCGTATCCATTCGGGCGGAACCTTGTCTTTGTGCGTGTTGCGCACCTCAATGTAGTAGCCAAATACGTTGTTATAGCTGATTTTGAGACTAGGAATGCCTGTTCGTTCGGCCTCGGCTTGTTGCAATCGCAGCAAATAGTCCTTGCCCGAGTATGCTATTTCGCGTAGCGAGTCGAGCTCTTCATTTACTCCACGATTGATGATACTGCCCTTGTTGAGCAGCGTGGGAGCATCGGGATTTATTTCTCGCGTTATGCGTTGACATATTTGAGTGCAGGGGTTGAGCAACTCACCTATTTGTCGTAGAATGGGTGCTGTGTGTGACTGAGTGCATAGCTCCTTGATGGGAGCAATGGCTGTGAGTGCTACACGCAGTTGTACCATCTCGCGGGGTGTAATACGACCTACGGCAACTTTCGATATGATACGTTCCATATCGCCTATCAACTCCAATTGAGGTATTACAGCTTGTTCGACTTCGGGGTGACGGAAGAAGTATTCTACACCGTCCAATCGCTCATTGATAGGGGCAACGTCTTTGAGAGGAAATACAATCCATCTACGCAACATACGCGCTCCCATCGGGCTTATGGTGTGGTCGATAATGTCTAGCAGGCTTTTGCCACCTTCATTCATCGTGTCGACCAGCTCGAGGCTGTGAATGGTAAACTTGTCAAGGCGTACAAATTTTTCTTCTTCGATGCGCGATAGTGATGTGATATGGTCGATGTGAGTGTGCTGCGTAATATCTAAGTAGTAGAGTATAGCTCCGGCTGCAATGATGGCATTGGGCTGAGAATGTATACCGAAACCCTTGAGATTGTGTGTGCCAAAGTGGTGTAACAGCTTGTCAGTGGCCGCATCTTCGGTATATACCCAATCTTCCATCTCATAGGTAAAAAATCGAGCCCCAAAACGCTCGTCGAAGGTGCGACGTTTTTCACGTTCGAGCAATACCTCTTTGGGGGCAAAGTTGTTGAGCAGTTTCTCAACATAATCGGGAGAGCCTTCGGCTGCCAAATATTCACCGGTAGATATATCCAAGAAAGCCACACCGTAGCCACTTTTACTTATATGAACACTGGCCAGAAAGTTGTTCTCGCGGTGATTGAGTATATTATCATTGATAGACACACCGGGAGTAACCAGCTCGGTAATGCCTCGCTTGACTAGTTTTTTGGTGAGCTTGGGATCTTCGAGTTGCTCGCATATAGCCACGCGCTTGCCTGCACGCACGAGCTTGGGCAAGTAGGTATCGAGCGCGTGGTGAGGAAAACCGGCCAACTCAATCGATTGTGCCACTCCATTGGCACGACGTGTGAGGGTGATGCCCAATATCTCGGATGCGGTAATTGCATCATCACAAAAAGTCTCGTAGAAGTCGCCTACCCGAAACAACAGAATAGCATCGGGATGCTTAGCTTTCATCTCGATATATTGCTTCATTAGCGGTGTTTCTACGATTTTTTTCGACATAACGGGTCGGCTTTTTTTAAGGTGATGATTATGTATGTTTTGATAAACAAAAAGAGGTGTCACCTCTTCTCATACAAAGGTAATGATTTTGTCCGAAATGTAAGGTGTATGAAATAAAAAAGTAATGCCATTACTTCTTCATATATCGGCACACATTGTTGATTTGCTCGGATATTGATGACCCGAATTTCTGTTCAAAGAAAGCACTTCCGATGGTAAAAGCCCAAGGGTTGGCATTCTTAACCTCATCAAGACGGTTGTAACTATTGATACTTCCGGCAAGGCATACCGGTGCGTCTACTTCTTCGACAAAGCGGTTGTTGAGTTCTATGATATCGCCGGTGTATCGATAGCCTAGAAGATTGATACCCCATACACCTTTATCAACGTACTCTTGAGCCTCAGTTATGATATTGTCAATATTGCCACTCATAACCGATGGACGACCGCTTATGGTGCCGACAAAAGGCATATACTTGAGGTTGTGTTCTTGACAGAAGAGGTTGATAGAATCGGCATATACTGTACCCATAAGAATATCACAACCACATTCGGCGGCCATTTTGGCACCGGCCATACCCTCTTCCTCGGTATATGCAACCACCTCCAATATGGTAGTTTTGCCGTATTTTTTCATTTCGGCAAATAATTTTTTCATTTCGGCCAGCGGGAGAGAATGCTCTTTGATACCCCAATATCGAGCATCAGAGTACTTGCATTGTTCAAAAATCTCAAGGGCGTTTTCTACAGTATAGTCACGCCAAGTGATCATTACAATAAGTTCGGGTCTAGGCATTTTCTTTATCTATATCATACCTCGGTAGGTATGTTTTTCACAGTTATTTCTATTAAAAATAAGGTGTGCAAAGGTAGATATTTTTCTCTAAAAACATTCGCATCACAACCACATATATTGAAAAAAATTACATTTTCACCTATCGGTATCGGTTGGTGATGATATAGCTTCTGTTACTACAAAAGTATTATAGACAATAGTACCGTATGTGGCAATGAGATGTCTACTATCATTTGATGTACTCTTCGTACATCAGGTAATGGCACTCTTTCATACCCAATTTTTCGTACACCGTCAAGGCCGGGTGATTGGTTTTGTCGACATACAATCTTATTTGCGATACACCCTCTTCGAGAGCCATTTTCTTGACATAGGCATACATTTGGCGGTATATACCATTATTGCGAAATTGGGGCTTGACATATACACTCTGTATCCACCAATACCATTGGTTGTTCCAGTCGCTCCACTCGCGTGTGAGCATAAGACTTCCTGCAGCCTCATTGTCGATGCGGGCAATAATATATAAACCTTTTGAGGCGTCGTTCATTGCCGCAGTCACACCACCAAGCACCTTGTTGTATTGAAGAGTAGTGCCTTCCGACTCTTGTGCCATATCTATCTGAAATTGTACAATAGTCTCTATATCGGCAATCTGAGCCGTAGAGATGAAGCAAGTGTGATGGTTTGTGTTCTTCATTTTGCTACTATGACTTAAAGACTGAATTGTAAATAGTGGACAATAATCTTGATAGGAAGTTATCCAGCCCAACCGGCTCTATCGAGATTGCGATAGTTGATGGCTTCGCTGATGTGTTCAACTGTTATTTCATCACTGCAAGCCAAGTCGGCTATGGTACGAGCCACCTTGAGTATACGGTCGTAGGCGCGCGCCGAAAGGTTGAAGCGATCCATTGCAGTTTTGAGTCGTTTCAAACCCTCTTTGTCGGGTACGGCATATCGGTTGAGCAGTCGCGTATTCATTTGGGCATTGCAGTATATACCAGGCTCATCGGCAAATCGTATGGCTTGTATTTCTCGCGCATTTATCACCCGCTGACGTATGGCACTGCTAGGCTCGGATGGCTGTGTAGATGATATTTTCTCAAAAGGAACCGGTACAATTTCGACTTGTATGTCGATGCGATCGAGCAACGGTCCTGATATCTTATTGAGATAACGTTGCACAGCCCCGGGATTGCATATACACTCGCGAGAGGGATGGTTGTAGTATCCGCAGGGGCAGGGATTCATCGATGCAACCAACATCACTCCGGCAGGATATTCAATCGTGTATTTGGCTCGGGCAACAGTTATCTTGCGATCCTCAAGAGGTTGTCGCATTACCTCCAGAACCTGACGGTTGAACTCGGGCAGCTCATCGAGAAATAACACACCGTTGTGTGCCAACGATATTTCGCCGGGCTGTGGATATGCTCCGCCCCCCACAAGAGCAACACTTGAGATAGTGTGGTGAGGTGCGCGGAAAGGTCGTTGTGCAAGGAGCGATTGGCCACTACGCATCTTACCGGCTACGCTGTGTATCTTGGTTGTTTCGAGGGCTTCTTGCAATGTGAGTGGTGGCAGTATAGATGGCAATCGTTTGGCCATCATTGACTTGCCTGCTCCCGGAGGCCCTACAAGTATAATATTATGCCCACCGGCAGCAGCCACTTCAAAGGCTCTTTTTACGTTTTCTTGTCCTTTTACATCGCTAAAGTCAAGGTCGGTCTTATTGAAACTTGCATAAAACTCGGCGCGGGTGTCGAAGATGGTGGGTTCTAGTTCGCGCTTGCCATCGAAAAATTCGATTACCTCACTCACGTGCTTTACACCATAAACATCGAGATTGTTGACAACTGCTGCTTCACGAACATTCTCTTGCGGAACAATAAGCCCCTTAAAGCCCATTTCTCGCGCTTTAATGGCTATGGGAAGCGCACCCTTGATAGGCAGAATGCTGCCATCGAGCGAGAGTTCGCCCATAAGCATATAATGTGAAAGTTTCTCGGTCGAAATCTGTTCGTCGGCAGCAAGCAGTCCTATTGCAATTGGAAGGTCATAGGCTGCACCTTCTTTGCGAATATCGGCCGGAGACATATTAACAATAACTTGTCGACGAGGAAATTTGTAGCCATTGTGTATGAGAGCCGACTGTATGCGCTCGTGGCTCTCTTTTACGGCTGCATCGGGAAGTCCCACCATAAGAAATCGTATGCCTCTTGAGCAATTGACCTCTATTGTTACGACCAATGCATCTATGCCTTGCATTGCTGCACCGAAAACTTTGACAAGCATCTTATGTGTGTTTATGGTTTGAATATAGGAGTGTTTATACGGTATTTCTCGATATTGACAAGAGAGTCTATGTAAATGTCAATATCTTTGTCGGGCAGTTGAGATGTTCGCACCAAGATAGTTCCTATCGAGTCGCCCAACAGATACACCGGCATACGGGTAATATTGTGTTTACTCAGAATTTTGCCTGTATATACATCATCACTCCATAGGTCTATAACATCGGTCGAGTCTTTTTCTACAGCTTTGTGCCATTGAGCTGTATCGGTGTCAAACGAGATAGCTATTACCTGCAACTGTTTCTCGTTATATTGTCGGGTATACTGTTCCAACTCTCTGTGTATAAGGTGCGACTCGGGCAGTGTAGATTGCCACAGACACACCAATGTAGCCTTGCTATTGCGGGTATTTATATACCTAAGCGAATCGATGTCATCGATATATCGCAAGTAGGGTAGTTTGTCGTTATCGTTATGAAATGTCAGCTCATCGTGAAGGCGAGTCATAGTTGTTGCGATAAAAGGAAGTTGTGCATCCTCATCTAGAAGCATCCACAACGAATCGCAAAGAGCAAAATTGTGATATTGCAATAGGTAGTCGCCAAGAAGAATACTACTCATCATATTGTTGCGATGATGCGATATGTAATCGATAAGAAGAGAATCCAATCTGTGACGAGCCGTATTGTAACTTGTTGTCGATACCGCACCGCGTGTTACACCTACTCCCGAGGCTTCGACGTCGGAAAAGAGTTCATTATTCTGACATATAAACTTCCACAGATTGCGGTTGAGTTTATTGCCTTTCATCTCTATTTCATACTTGGCAGTGGCATCGCCCTTGAGTTCGACACTCTCACCATTACGCAGGTATAGGCGCAAGAATGGCATCCACGCTGCGTCGTATATCTGTATGGCAGTATATTCGGGAGCATAACCGCGCAACTCTATCTTACCATCGATGGGGCGTATTGTATCGAGCTTAATACCTTCGGTGTTTTCGTAAACAGCAAACAGTGAATTAGTACCCAGATTATTGAGCGTACCTTTTACAACAAAAACATCATCATTGCTACCACAAGCTGTGAGCAATAACAGGCCGAGTATAAGTAATATATTATGCTTCATAAAAGTGCATTACAAACATACCTAACAACAATTATCATCAAGCTATACCCAAGAGTTCTATTTCGAAAATCAAGGTCGATCCACCGGGAATACCGGGAATAGAAGACTTGCCATAACCCATCTCGGCGGGGATATAGATTTCCCATTTGTCACCGATGTGCATTTGTTGAACTGCTATAATCCAACCTTGTATAAGGTCGCTCAATCGGCAAGCGAGCGGAGTTCCGCCGCGACTGCTATCAAATTTTTTTCCATTGATGGTCTTGCCGGTATAGTGTGCTGTGATAATGCTGCGACGTGAGGGGGTAGGACTTGCTTGGTTACCCTTTGATAAAACTTTGTAGTATATGCCCATAGGAAGAGCCTTAACACCTTCTTCTTGAGCTTTAGCTTCCAACCATTCGCGATTGGCTTGTACATATTCGCGTTTTGCCATAATATTTTACATTGCTAATCAAACAATCACACAAAGGTAATAATAAATGCCAATAAACAATACCGCCCTGCAGGGATTTCCTACAGAGCGGTACAGTATAGAGTTTATAACCTAGAATTACAATATTACTTTAGTGCGATTGACGATGTAGAAGCCACGAGAGAGGTTATCTATTACGTTTACACCTTCTTCTATGGGTTGTGCCCACGAAACACCATCGGTGCGAACGATATTGATAGTTGTGGCAACGGGGCTGATAACATATAGGATACCACCCGAAGCGTATATCTTCATATTGATAGCCTCAATATGGTTCAATCCGGTATATTTAAATCCGCCAAAGTCATATACTCCACCGTTGACAAGGGTCAAATCGCCTGTTTGGTTAGAGCCTCCGCCTTGACCATTATTGAAGATAACCATAGGCGAAACAAGTGTTGTTCCGGGGGTGAAAGACATCTCCCACATTCCTTCGCTATTGAATGTCATAGCTGTACCCGGCCAAGAGCCAAGCATCTCTTTGTTGCTGTTACCGGCATCCCACACGTAGGCATATACGGTAGACGAACCCCAATTGCTGTCGTTGTAGAAGAAACTCCAAGTATCGTTGTTATCCGGATTATCAGGAGTATCGGGGGTGTCGCCACCACCTTCACCATTTTCACCGGTATAGCCACTGAAGGTATATATACCATTGTTTACGAGAGTCAAGTCGGCTGTTTGTGCGCCATTTCCATTATTAAAGATAATCATAGGCGACTTCAAATCATCGGTAGTTACGAAAGAGAGTTCCCACATATCACCATTCTTGACCATAGCAGTACCCGACCAAGAGCCAAGATACTCTTTGTTACTGTTGCCGGCATCCCATACATAGGCATAAACCGAGCTCCAATCTGAGTCTTTGTAGTAGAAGGTCCAAGTTGTGGCTTCACCGGGATTATCCGGTGTGTCGGGGTCTTCGGGAGTATCGGGTATTTCACCGGCACCTTCGATAGTCTTAACATAGCCATTGGCATTGTAGTAACCACCGTTCACCCAGTCCATATCGGCTGTTTGAGAGCTTCCGTCGTTAAATATCACACCTGCACCACTAGGAATTTTATCGGTACCGGTATATGTCCATTTCCAAATATTGTTACCGAGGTAGGTACAAGTAGCACCGGGCCAGCTACCACCGGTATAGTTCTTACTGTCACTCCATATCCAAGCTCTGATTTTGCCACTCCAGTTGGCTGTGTTCTCAAAGAATACAGCTTGTTCGCCTTCGCTCATTGAGGGAGCAATGGGATTCTCGGGCTCAACAATACCACCGGTTCCGGGTTCGCTACCACCATTGACTGTCGATTTCTCCTCTTGAGTACCATCATAAGACTTTTGAGTAGTTGTGCTTGAACTTGTGCTATATAGGTACTTGCCGTCTACACCCACCTTACCGGGAGCGGGAGTCTTGCTGGTATTCAACACATACACGCGCATATTACCCTTACCCGAGCAGCTGACAGTGAGTGAACCGTTTGTTACGGTCTTGGTATCACCGGTTATTGCGTCTACATAAGTACCGTTCTCGATACCCGAGAATGTAGCACCTCCACTGATTGTTACGAGTACGTATGAGTCGGTGTTGCTATCGGTGTAACGACGCTTGAAAGCAAAGCTACCCGAACAACCTTCGGTGCTATATTGACCTTTACGGAGTGCGGGCACAGCAGCACGTATGAGGTTGAGGCGTTGAATGTGCAAGGCAAGAGGATGAGATAGTGTTGCAGCAATGTTACCGGTTGCATCGGTATATTGGGCAAAGTCGGTTACATTGATATCACCTTTGATATAGCCTCCAAAGTAGGCACGACCGGTTTCGCTCAATGCGATATTAGGACCTTTGTCGATTACGTAACCTTTGCGGAATTGAATTTCAGAACCATAGTAAATACAAGGAATACCACGGAATGAGAACATCAAAGAGAGGTTTTCGGCCCATACATCTTCACCTTGGTCGAAACGAGTGCTTTCGGGGGCACCGTCGGGAGCATAGTCGTGCGAGTCTACATACACCACATTATATGTGGCATCGTTATAGTATTTGTCACCATATTTCACACCGAAGGCTTCGGCTGCCGAGCGGAAGTTCCAGTGCATAGGGAAGTCGATAACACTCAAGCCCGAGAACATCGAGTGGTCGGGGGTGTGGTATTTGTTGCCACTGAGAAATGCGTTTTGTGATTCGGGCATACCATTATCATCTTGATAATCTACACCTTGTGCATCTACCGATGTAATATTGGTGTGACTACCTTTAGAGCCCTCTCTTACTACAATACCATTCCAAGATGTTTCGCTTGTATCCCAAGCATAGTCTTTGCTCTCCTTCCACGTATAGAAGTAGGGTGAGCAGTTCTCGTGATTGCGATATGTTACGTTACGCTCGCGAGCGCACACCTCGCCATACATAAAGAATGGGCCATTGTTACGTTTGGCTTTGTATTCCTCGGCCAATGCCATAAATTGAGGGATAAATGCCTTGTTGAAAGTGAGTCGTGAGATGTGTCCCGATGTATCGATACGGAAACCGTCAACACCCATCTTGATAAACTCACCATAGCATTTAACAAGATAGTTGGTAACGTAAGGATTCTCGGTATTGAGGTCGACACAGTCACCGGCAATCTGGCCGTACCAGCGAGAGTAATCATCCCAGTTCCACTCATTACCTACGTGGTGCCAATAGTTGTTTACGTCGTGGTTTTGGCCATCGGTATTTTTCATTTGAGCCAAACGCTTGGCATATTGCTCCGAACCCACAAGGTCGAGATAATTGTCGGGAAGTTTACCTCCGTCGCTTACTGTGTAAGGCACCATACAAGCGTCGAGAGTGGCTTGGTTGGCATCCCAATTGCGTGTAAAGAGTTTGCAAAGGTTTTCCTCACCAAAGTTTCCTGTGTGGTTGAGTACAATATCAAGGATGATTTTCATTCCACGCTTGTGAGCCTCGTCGATGAGGTCTTGGAAGTCTACATCTTCACTCTCATAACGGTGATCGACCTTGCTGAAGTTTGATGCGTGATATCCGTGATAGTCATAGCCCGAAGCATTCTCCACTACAGGAGTAATCCATACTGCAGTAAAGCCTAGAGCCTTGATGTAATCGAGTTTCTCGATAAGACCTTTGAAGTCGCCGCGCCAAGCAGGGTCGCCTTCATTGCGATCTTGGTTGTCCCAGCATTGTGTATTGTTGCTAGGATCGCCATCATAGAAACGTGTGGTCATTACAAAGTAGATTGTCTCGTCACGAAAGTCATTGCGTTCGCCCACAAAAGTAGCGGCCACCGACTGCAATGATATCAATGACAACAATCCACAAATGAGAATTCTACTGATACTTTTCATTACGTTTAAGATTGTGTGTTTGTTATTTGAGATTATCTTTCTTACCTGATGGACTGCAAAATAACTATAATAAAATAAAATTATATATAGTCGTTTTTTATTAATTTGACTTGACATTACGAAAACGTTTGCATACAAAAATCAATAAATTAACTTTTATTTTCATTTATTGCCAATAATACATATACGAATGATAACTAAGAATATACGATGTTAAAGAAAGGGTAAAAAAAGAATACTCGTAGCAATATTGAAAAAAAAATAGTACATTAGCAGAATATTGCAGAAATATTATGAAAAACCGATATTGTATCATTATGAGTGGAGGTGTGGGCAGTCGTTTCTGGCCGTTTAGTCGCACCTCGTGTCCCAAGCAGTTTCTCGATTTCTTTGGGATGGGTAGTACTCTATTACAGAACACATACGAGCGTATAGCACGAATTATACCTCCCGAACATATTTTTATTGTCACCAACGAGAAGTATGCTTCGCTCACCTATGAACAGCTGCCCCAAGTGCCTCGCCAAAATATTTTATTGGAGGCTTATCGTCGCAACACAGCTCCCTGTATTGCGTGGGCTACATACCATATAGCAAAGCTCAATCCCGAGGCTCGCATACTGGTGGCTCCCAGCGATCATATCATATTTCGTGAAGATGAGTTTGCCCGCACCATTGAGCGTGGCTTTGACTTTGTAGCCAAGAATAATCGTCTGCTCACCATCGGCATCAAACCCAATCGACCCGAAACAGGATATGGTTATATACAAGTAGGTGATACTACCGATGAGGGGGTGTGTGAGGTAAAGACCTTTGTAGAAAAACCCGACGCCGATATGGCCAAAGTTCTGGTTGATAGTGGCGAGTTTGTTTGGAACTCGGGTATGTTCTTGTGGAATGTGCCCACTATTATCACTGCTTTGGAGAAATACTTACCCGACATTGCTCTACTCTTTGACAGTATCAAAGAGTATATGCTCACACCACGCGAAAAGGAGATGGTCGATAAGGTCTATGAGCAGAGTCTGGCTATCTCTATCGACTTTGGTGTGATGGAACACGCCGGCAATTCCAGTGTGATATGCGCCGATTTGGGTTGGAACGACCTGGGTACGTGGAGCGGATTATATGACATATCGCCCAAGAATGAAAAGGGAAATGTGACACAACGATGCAAGACCCTGATGTACGATAGCCACAACAATCTTGTTGCAGTAAAAGGTGATAAACTGGTCGTAATAGACGGCCTTAACGATTATATCGTTACCGAGAATGACAATGTATTGCTCATCTGCCCTCGCGATAACGAAAAACGCATACGCCAGTTTGTAAACGACGCGCGAGCCAAGTTCGACAGCAAGTACAACTGACATTGCCACCACAACGCATAGCATATGAAAAAGATGCATTATATCGAGGTAGAAAGTGCAATAGCGTTTGCAACCATTGCACAGCCACCATCCGGGTTGTGTCATTATGCCTTTCAAGGCATCGACTTCAACACACAGCCTACAGCCATACAATGCACCTACGATGATTGCATCTTTATGGGTTGTAAGCTACCCGATGCTATGCACCACAACATCAGCCCCAACTGTATCATATTGCCTCACATCGATGCCCCCTATAAGGTTTTTCCGGCCACCTTATATACCGCACAAACACTCTACGATGGGTATAATCCCGGCCAAGATACCACCTTCGAGCAGTGCTACGACACACGTGTATACCGCCATTATATGGCCTATGGTCGAGGTGTCACCGATATTAAAGAGAGCTTGTGCCGCACACTCCACGATCACTCTATCAGTGATGCACTTCACGACATACTATCGCACTACGACGAACGCAATGTAATTGCTGTTATGGGCGGTCATTCGCTGTTGCGAACCGATACAACCTACACACAGATAGCCCGCATTGCCCGTACACTCACCGAGCAAGGACGACTTATGATAAGTGGCGGAGGACCCGGAGCTATGGAAGCGACCCACTTGGGCGCATATATGGCCTTTCGACCCGATAGCGATCTGACCGATGCCATAAAAATATTATCGTCGGCACCCTCCTACAAGGATAGAAATTGGTTGTCTACGGCCTTTGAGGTGATACAACGGTACAGTCGTGTGCAAGAAGGCAACGATATAGGCATTCCCACGTGGTTCTATGGTCACGAACCGGCCACACCATTTGCCACACATATAGCCAAATATTTCGACAACAGTATTAGAGAAGACGGATTATTGGCCATTGCCAAGGGCGGTGTAATATTTGCACCCGGTAGCGCCGGAACTATGCAAGAAGTATTCCAAGATGCTGCTCAAAACCACTACGAGACATTTGGATATGCCAGCCCTATGATTTTCCTTGATCGAGAATATTGGTTCAACAAGATGCCCGTATATCCCCTATTGCAAGAATTGATGAAAAAAGAACGATATAAAAATCTTCTACTCTCAACAGCCGATAACATCGAAGAAGTAACAACAGCACTGAACAACTTCTTATCGGATACAACACAGAATTGTTGATATATTAAATGATAGATACATAGGTGTATAGCGCATACACATCCCTTCGCTACTGCTCTTATCTTCTTGTTTTATTATAACACCTTCAACAAGCACATTTCATCAAAGTTGTTATAACACTCTATTATATAGCAAATTACATATAGTTTTACCAACTTTTTTGCCATTATGGCATACAATAGTTGTGGGGCATTACATTGCTATGCTTGGTATGGTTATAATAAAAAACGCGCGGGGGTTATCACAACTTCCGCGCGAACCTTACACGGTTTTTTACCGCTTCTAAATCACAAATATTCTATATCTTTTACTACTAAATAATTCACCGGGCGACACTGAATTATCATAAAAAGTACCCGGACCGGTTGTAGGATAATCAGGATATATAGTTCGTTGCTCTACTAGGGTAGCCTGATAATCTCTCCAATCAAAACTTCCCGAATCTCCTATAAAAAATGGTGATGAAACACGGTCATCTGCAGCTAAAAGAGCAAATCCCTGCTCATCTTCAAAATTTACAACATAGATGAGTGAATCTGCATCAGAAACAGCTATACTACGAGTTGCAAGATTTCGATTGCGCACTACTTCAACACTTCCTATACGACGAGGATTATCGGCTCGTGTTGGATTATCAAGTGATACCAAAAATTCTTCCAGATTGGCCAATGCATCTTCAATAGGTACACCGTGATATTCACGAGACTTCTCTTGATTGTTTTCTGGTACAACATTATCCTAGTTGTCATTGCAACTTATAAGTGAAAGTGCTAGTAATGTTGAAAGTAAATAAGTCTTTTTCACAGTACATCTGTTTTTTAATGGGAAGTTTTTTCGTAGTACAACGTACCGTCAATATTTTTACTAAACTTTTACCTTGTTGGCGGTATGTTGTTAATTAAAAATTATGTTTCTTATTTATATGTATCTATAAGCACAATTGTCCTGAGCCTTGGTATCGGCTACCCGTTATACTTATGTTGAAGCACCCGGATTGCCTTGGAATAAATATCACACATCCGCTCTCGATAGATGTATCGTGCGCGAAGTTGTAAACAGGCACTCCATAAGGGTCGGTAACTACTACTGTAACAACACCTACGTTTTCGTTAAACTCCATTTCTATTGTATAGTCGGTAGTATAATAGTAGGCAGTAACAGGTTCTGACAGAGAACGAATCCATTCTATATCTTCAATTGGGATTTCAATTAAATCTCCGACCGGATTTGGAGGTGTGGGAGGAACAGTGTCTGTTCCGTTACCGTCGGCCAATGCCGGAATTGCAAACAGCAACATAAGTGTTGCCACAATTACTTTTGTAAAATTCACAAGTTTCATTTTCTTTGAAATTTTATTGGTTATTAGTTGCAACAAAATTCGAACTTAATTTTACAAAAAACAAGCAATTGGGCATTAATTTTATATAATCAACCCATTTGTAACTTATTGATTACAAGGCTAATAAAAAATTATTTTCTAATCAATATATAATCAAGCCTACGACACAAGATTAATATACTGTAAATCAATTAATTACAAAACACTATATATTAACACACAGATATTCAACACATTAATTAATTTTTGGTTATTTTTAGTAAGTATGTGAGGATGTCTGCATTGACATCTAGTCCCAATTTATGGCGAAGTCTATTTCGTCGGGTATATACACTTTGACTGTGATTATGATTGAAGAAAATGCGAATGTGATATATATCGAACCCGAGTAGTATCATACAACATAAGTTAATATCTTCTTGTGTGAGATTGTTGTGTTTATTCTGTAAAAGATCAACAAAACCAGGGTTTAAAGCAGAGGTTATTTGTCGCAGGTCATCGATAAAAGAATCCTCATTATTGTCGCAAATATTGATGTATTGTCGACATTTGTTGTAAAAATGTTCTTTATTCGACTCGTATCTATCTGACAATTCGGCAAGATGTGCCAACATAGTCAATCGCTTTTCGATAGCATTGTTATAAAGCTTTTCTTTATTGCCTAAATCAGCCTTTATGATGTCATATTTTTTTTGCATAGCAGCAATGTTTTCTTCTAAAACATCGCGGAAATGTTCGTACTGCAAAAGGCGGATTTGACGTTGTTTTATATAAAGAAATACAAAAAGCAAGGCAATAAGCGTCACAGATATAATAACGATAAATAGGGATAGATTGCGTGACCGTAGTGTCTTTCGTTCTTGTTCAAGTAGTTGAGTACGATACTTCTTTTCCAATTCGTTGATTGAACTATTTTGGTCATATAACCCCGAATTTACAGTTGATGACGCATACTCTTTGTATGATGAGAGTGCTTTTGCGTAATCATTCATTCCTTC
>CALATP010000066.1 GCA_937891845.1 uncultured Porphyromonadaceae bacterium
GAGTATAGCGGACTCGAACCGCTCACCTCGACACTGCCAGTGTCGCGCTCTAGCCGGATGAGCTAATACCCCTTGCTGTTTTGCGTTGCAAAGATAAGTGTTTTTTTTATTCTACGCAATAGTTTGGGCATTTTTTCTTTTCTTTTTTATTTATACCCACTTTTCGCTATACACAACCGCCCTGCCATATTGTTATTCATCCTCTTTTTTTGTATTTTTGCATCAAACTTTTTATTGCTTTTTTTATATGCTCATTTACAACACTACATATCATTGCGAAAAGTCGTGTTACGACCTGTTTATCAAGTGGGTTCGCTCTCATTACATTCCCACTGCACTTTCTTGTAACGGTGTTCAATCGCCACGCATAGCGCGTATATGCGGCGGTGACGACAACGAAGGCATCAGTGTTTCGGTACAATTCGACACTCCCCACCTCGACGCTCTTTCATCGTGGTATGAGAAATGCGGTGCTGCACTTATTCAAGAATTGGAAGCTAAATTTGACAAGCAGGTAGCCGGATTCTCCACCATTATGGAGCAAATCGAATTATGACAACCGACAACATACAACACAATCGCGGCATCAAAGCCGAGCGCATCATCATCGGTATAGACCCGGGTACTCACATTATGGGTTACGGTGTAGTGCGCATTGTCGACAACAAGCCACATTTGGTCACTATGGGTGTTATCGAGTTGAGCCGTTTCGAGAGCCATTATATGCGTTTACGACGCATATATGAGCGTGTGCAAGGGCTCATCAACCAGTACCTTCCCGACGAAATGGCCATCGAAGCTCCGTTCTTCGGCAAGAACGTACAATCTATGCTCAAACTGGGTCGAGCGCAAGGCGTGGCTATGGCCGCTGCTCTCTCGCGCGACATACCCATCTGTGAGTACGCGCCACTCAAAATCAAAATGGCTATTACAGGCAACGGACAAGCCTCCAAAGAACAAGTCGCCGAGATGCTACGACGCACTCTCAACATCCCGCAAGAGAATATGTTGCCGCAACTCGATGCTACCGATGGATTGGCAGCGGCTATGTGTCATTACTATGAAACTTCACGCCCCATCTCTATTACCAAAGGGGCTAAAAGTTGGAAAGACTTCATTGCTCAAAATCCCGATAAGATTGTTCAACACAATACCAAGCCGGGCAAAAAAAACGGAATAGATGAATAGATACGACACTATCAAAAGATTGTTGCAACAACGCATCCTCATTCTCGATGGTGCTATGGGCACAATGATACAACGTTACGCAACCGACGAGTCTGATTTTCGTGGCAACAGGTTTCAACACCACAACATCAATCTCAAAGGTTGTAACGACATACTCTGCATCACCGCCCCACACATCATCACCCGCATACACAACGAGTACCTTACAGCCGGTGCCGACATTATTGAAACCAACACATTCAATGCCAACGCTATCTCGCTAGCCGATTACGACCTTCAACAATATGTTACCGAAATAAACCTACAAGCAGCAACTCTTGCTCGACAAGCTGCCGATGAGTTCAATCGACTCACACCCGACAAGCCACGCTTTGTTGCCGGCTCGGTGGGCCCTACCAACAAGATGTGCTCTATGTCACCACACGTCGATAATCCGGCCTTCCGCGACATCACCTTCGACACGCTGGTTGCAGCCTATACCGAGCAGATAACGGCTCTTATACAAGGAGGTATCGACCTGTTGCTCATCGAGACAATTTTCGACACACTCAATGCCAAAGCGGCTATATATGCAGCCGAAGCGGCTATGCAGGCTACCGATTGCACATTACCCATTATGCTTTCTATCACACTCACCGAGAGTGGTCGACTGCTATCAGGGCAAACCATCGAGGCTTTTCTCACATCTGTTGCCCACGCCCCATTACTTTCGGTAGGTCTCAACTGTTCTTTTGGCGCTGCCGATATGCTTCATCATTTGCAATTGTTGGCACGTCAAGCTCCATATTTCATCAGTGCCTACCCCAATGCCGGGCTACCCAACATTGCAGGCGGATACGATGAGACACCCCAACAGATGATTGCTACAATGCAACCATACTTCACACAGCAACTTGTCAACATCGTAGGCGGATGTTGTGGCACAACACCGCAATATACTGCACTCCTTGCCGAGTGTGCCACCCAATATACACCTCACTCACCTACTGCTACTAATGCGGCCTTTCGACTGGCCGGTCTTGACAACTTTATATTTACACCCGAGTCCAACTTTATCAATATTGGTGAGCGTTGCAATGTTGCGGGGTCTCGCAAGTTTCTCCGTCTCATCAAGGAGAAAAAGTATACCGAAGCATTGGATATCGCCCGCTCTCAAGTCGATGCCGGGGCGCAAATTCTCGATATCAATATGGACGATGCTATGCTCGATGCACGCACAGAAATGGAAACATTCCTGCGTCTTATTGCCTCCGAGCCCGACATCTGTCGCATTCCCATTATGATAGACTCGTCTAAATGGGATGTTATCACAACCGGTCTCAAGACCCTGCAAGGAAAGTGTATAGTCAATTCTATCAGTCTCAAAGAAGGTGAAGAAATATTCTTATCACACGCTCGCGAAATAAAACGTTTGGGGGCTGCCGTCGTCGTGATGGCATTCGACGAGCAAGGACAGGCCGACACTCTGCAACGTCGCATCGATGTATGCGCAAGAGCATATAACCTACTCACACAGGTCGTTCATTTCAACCCCAACGACATAATCTTCGACCCCAATATTCTAGCTATCGCAACAGGCATCGATGCGCACCGCAACTACGCTGTCGACTTCATCGAAGCAACACGATGGATTAGAAAAAATCTTCCCGGCGTACACGTTAGCGGAGGCATCAGCAACCTATCCTTTGCATTGCGAGGAAACAATTATATTCGTGAGGCTATGCACGCTGTGATGTTATACCACGCCATTGCGGCCGGTATGGATATGGGCATTCTCAACCCTGCCTCATCTGTCACCTACAACGAATTACCGCCTCACATTCTGCAAGCGGTCGAGGATGTCATTCTCAATCGTCACGATAATGCCACCGAGCAGCTCATCCGACTGGCGGAACAACTTACCGAACAGCCCGATATAGCTACTGCTCAACACACCGAAACTCCCTATATATCACCGGCTCAGCAACTCACAAAGAGTATCATTCAAGGGCGCACCGACAAGCTCGAGCTTTCTCTTCAAGCACTACTCGACAATGGATTATCGGCTCTCGATATTATCGACGGGGCACTGATGGATGGTATCAACAGCGTAGGCGAAAGATTTGCCGCAGGACAGATGTTTCTCCCACAAGTTGTCAAGTCGGCTCGCACAATGAAACAAGCAGTAAGCTATCTGCAACCATACATCGAGCGTGATAAAAAGAATTCGGGAAACACATCCAATGGAACATTTATCCTGGCCACTGTCAAAGGTGATGTACACGACATTGGTAAAAACATTGTCGCGGTGATATTGGCCTGCAACAACTTTAAAGTCATCGATTTGGGGGTTATGGTTTCGGCCGAAACGATTGTACAATGTGCCATCAAAGAGAAAGCCGACTTTGTGGGTCTGAGCGGGCTCATTACCCCATCGCTCGACGAGATGTGTCACGTAGCCGACAGGATGCAACAAGCAGGGCTCGACATCCCGCTATTTATAGGCGGAGCTACCACTTCGGCTCAACACACCGCCATACATATTGCGCCCCGCTATCAAGCTCCGGTCATATACACACGCGATGCAGCACAGAATCCTATCATCGCACTACAATTGCTCAAGCCTCAATCACGACAAGCATTCATTGCAACATTACAACAAGAACAAGAGGCCATTCGCAATAGTTTCTCTGCCTCACAACTCATACCCTACGACCGGGCACTACTAAATCGTTGCGTCATCGATTGGAACAATTACCATCCGGTGACACCTACCCGACTAGGAGTATTCGACTATAACATCTCAATCGAGCAGGCTCGCAAGTTTATCAATTGGCGTAGCTTTCTGGCAGTATGGCAACTAGATGCCTCAATGGCTCAAATTGCCGATATTGCAGGTTGCGACCACTGCAAGGCTCAATGGCTGGCGGCACAACCACAGCAACAACGCGCTCAAGCGGCACAAGCGATGCAACTCTACAAGGAAGCAACTCGGATGCTCGACACGCTGCAACGTGACTGCAACAACTCTATCATCGCGCGATATGGCATTTTCAAGGCCGGTAGTACACTCGACAGTATCATCATCGAGCACAACGGCACTGAACATATCATACCTTGTTTGCGACAACAACAACTCAAGCCATCGCCCGATGCGCCTTACTATGCACTCAACGATTTTATCAAGCCCTCTCTCAACGGCCGGCCCTCCGATTTCATCACACTGTTTGCCGTAAGCGCAGGACACGAAATTGCCAATCGCATTGCTGCTTATCAAACTCATAACGACTCATACCACACACTGCTGTTACAGTCACTGGCCGACCGCCTTGTCGAGGCTGCCACCGAATGGTTGCACTACAAGATACGCACCGAGTTATGGGCTTACTCGCCCAACGAGACCATCGATAAGCTCACTGCTAGCAAGCCATACATTGGCATAAGACCGGCCATCGGATACCCTTCCCTGCCCGACCAGTCACTCATCTTCTTACTCGACAAGCTCATCGGTATTCAAGATGCCGGAATTTACATCACACCCAACGGTGCTATGCGGCCGGCTGCCTCAATTGCAGGTTTGATGATGGCACACCCGGCAGCGCGATATTTTGCCATCAACCATATCGATGACACACAGTACAATCGATATTGCAATGCTCGACAATTCACATCGCAACAGGCTCACAAATGGTTAGGCACGTTATATAACGACACAAAATAATCACCCTGTAAATCTCATCTCACATTGTCACAGCACTCTTTACTGCAACCGATGTCACATCGGTACTCGATATAACAGGCGAGGCACTCCCACAGGAATGCCTCGCCCTTCTTTTATACTGTTTTGCAAGCTCTTATCTCACTACAAGTTTCTCGGTACATACACTGTTCTCTGTGGCAACAGTCACAATATAATGACCCGATACAAGTCCCGAAACATTGAGTTGCACGCTCGTAGCATCCGCTTCTTGTGTCATCACCAACCCACCTAACAGATTATACACTGTAACCATCTGTATAGGCTCGTCGGCCTTGACATACACCACCTCCGAGGCCGGATTGGGATAGACACTTACACTCACCTCATCGGCATAAACGGCATCTACCGACATACCTTTATCCTCGTGGAAACCGAAAGGTTGAGTACAAGTTTCACCATAATCATTGACAAGCAATGCGCGTACATAGCGACCTTGGAAACCGGTATAATCAAACTCCTTACCCACAGCTATTATTGTACTCTTGCGTGTCGACGGTGTGTTATTCTGTATATCTGTGGCACTTATCCAATACACCTCGGTAGCATCGGTTGTCAAGGTGATTGTGCAGGTTGTTGCATCTACGGTAACACACTCTATACGGGGTGCTTTACCCTCGCCCGAACCGGTATATTCATACGAGAAGTAGTGTGTTCCATAACGCATAGCGTCTTTCAATGCATCTTCGGTCAACTCGGGCATCAACATCCAGTTGTAATTGCGGAACATCTGCTCTTGATTGTGTGAGTCGTCACACGAGTATCCATATACTACACGCTCGGGCATAGTAAGTTCCAATATCTGATCCCACAAAATGCGGTCGTTGGGACGACGGTTTCCTTGATTATACACTTCAAGACCTATCAGGCTGCTGAACATTTCAAAATTTTCGGCGTGCCATTCGGGAGAGTTTTTGGCTCCTGCCGCATATTCGGTATTAATATTCCAATACTGACCGGGGTGATTGATGAGTTGCATACCGCCCAATTGCTCGGTATAGGCATACGACTCGCGCAACGTTCCAAACTCCATACCTTGACGACCGGTAAAGAAGTCATTGTGGTGGTTAAACTCGCTACCTCCCACCTCGTTCCAAGAGTTTTGATAGCTCTTGCTCAACTCGTTGCCGGGAATAGCCAACATACCCAACTCGTCGGGATTGCGGCTCTCGGCAGCAGGATTGTATAGATTGAACAATTGCCACGGATACGGATTGGCATCGTGGTCGGTCAATGCCAAGATTTTATATCCGGCAGCACAATATTTATCTACCACCTCATCTACGCGGAAGTTGGCATCGAACGATTGCGTTGTGTGGGTATGGAAGTTCGATTTATACTGATTGATAGTTGACCAGTCTATGCTTTCATACGGGTTTTTCACCAGATATTTGGTCTTGCTTTCTCCGGTCAACACCTTCACCGCTATTGTAGCCACACTCTTTTCTTCTACACCATCGGTTGTGATATTGAGCGACAAATGATAGATACCACTCTCCAAGTCACTCAAGTCCAGCAACCATTCTCCGGTACCTATACTTGTCGGTGTATAAGTTGCAGATGCACCATAGTTATGATTGACATCAATTGTCACGCTACAACCTTCGGCGTTATCAAGACTTAATATTACTTCGGCATCTGTTCCCTCTCGGCATATCGAGGGGATTGTAATAAATTTGCTTATCACCACCGACTCCTCTACCGCTCCGGTAGCTGTCTCTACAACTGTCACTCTATTGGTCAAGAAATCGTAAGTAATATCGGCTGCGGTACAATTTTCCGACACACTATAAGTCTCCGTTACTGCACCCATATCCGAGCCACTGTTTACACTGCCAAAGTGTATGGCAAAACTCTTATCTACACCGGCAAAGTCAACAGATGCCTTTACGGTGTAATCACCTACCACACTCATTGTGACACTTTCGCTCAACGTCTTCACTCTGAATGCTGTCGAGTTGGCGGCAACATCTTTTACGGTTTCATCGCCTAGCACCGCAACACGATGCCACGTTGTAGCACTCTTCTTCGATGAGAATCCTATATTGCCATTCGACGCTTTCAAGTACTCACCGGTACCATTGTCACTGCGACTCACATTCCAGTAGTATTGAGTCTTGACACTTGCCGGTATCTCGGTGATTACAACCTGTGCAGGAACCTCATTGCCTTCATATATAAAATTGGTCATATACGTAAATTGTGAATTGGCATCATAAACCAACGTTTCACTATCTATGGCCGACACGATTGAATAGTCGGTATTGGCAATATCGGGTGTTCCGGGTTCATCGGTCGAGCCACCACCGGTTCCTTCCTCTGTAACAGTCACCCGATTGGTTACGAAGTCATACTCTATCGTAGCTGTTGCACAATCATCCGACACACTTATCAGCTCGGTCAAGGCACTCTGTTTCGAGCCACTGTTCACACTGCCAAAATAGATGGCAAACTCTTTGGTAGCACCAAATGACACTGTGGCCGACACTACATAATTTCCTACAACACTCATCTTTGTTTCGCTACCATCCACAACAACACGGAATGCGGTAGAATTGGCTGCTATATCTTTGACTGTTTCATCTTCCAATACTACAACTCTATGCCACGTCATAGCACTCTTCTTGGATGAAAATCCGATATTTCCGTTGGTTGACTTCAAGTAAGCACCTGTTCCATCGGCACTGCGACTCACATTCCAGTAATATTGAGTCTTGACACTAGCCGGTATCTCGGTAACTGCAACCTGTGCCGCAACCTCCTCGCCATCATACACAAAATTGGTAATATATGTAAATGTAGAATTGGCATCATACTTCAAGGTCTGGCTATCTACGGCCGACACGATAGAATATACAGTTTCGGCAAATTCGGTCTCTACCGTCACATCACTGTCATCGGCAGCATCGGCCGACAACAAGTAGGGATAAATACTCTTGAAAGCAACACCCCAAGCCACATCGGTGTGCGAGGCATCGGCAAAAGTCTTATATCGTACAGCTGTATTTTCGCGGGCCGAAACAGCCTCTTGCAACGCCTTCACATCATTCTTCATAAAGTCGGGCTCTTTGGCTCCTACCGAGATATAGAAACGTTGTGACTCACCTGCTGTCGGAGTGGCGGCCGACGTTGCATACGACAAGATTTCATCACGATTGCTCCACAATAGAGGCGATATAGCGGCACATTGGCCGAAAAGGTCGGGACGCTTCAATGCGGCATACACACTGAACAAACCGCCAAGGTCGGCACCCACGATAGAAGTATGAGATGCACCCACCTTCACCCGATAATTATCATTGATATAAGGCATCAATACATTCTCGATACCCGCCAAGTAATCATCCGAGTCACCGCTTCCCGCAAAGTCGGGATGAACAAAAGGCATATGCTCGGCAACAAAACCATATATCGAAACAAAAATACAAGGCACACCATCAGTCACCTCGGCCACCATTCCCGGTATATTCCACGAAGCACTGCCAAAATGGTCATCGCCCCTATCACTATCCGAGCCGGCATTATCATATCGAGCCTGCACACCCGTAAGGTACACCACCGGATACGATACCCCACTCGTCTCATAATCGGCTGGCAACAATACACGCACCGTATGAGGATAGCCATTCACAACCATTCGTTGCTCCACCATATCAGGGTCATACACATTAGCCCAACTTGCCACCACATCGGGTGCGCCTAGAGCGGTGCGATTCGCTATTTCACCTCCCGAAGCATCTTTCTCCACATACATCCAGTCCTGTCCACACAGATACTTGTAACCCTCGGCAATAGCCGTTTCGTCCACATCATCAAGCGTAAGAGTAAAAGCATCCGTTCCGGACAGCTCCATTTCCATAGCATCACCGGCAGCCCAACTATTAAACGCGCCGACAACATAACAACGCTTAGTTCCCGACGGAACCGTAACATTAAACGTAACAGCACACATTGTCATTACACACAATGCACACATCACCATTGTCAATAAACCTCTTTTCATTTTTCTAGATTTTATAAATCAGTACACTAGATAATTATCCGACAAAATACAAAACAAGCAACCCGCAATTCTATTCAGGAACACAATATACGGCCACATTTTGCACAATTAAGAACAATTTGCAATTATAATAAATTTTTATATTTCACACAAAAATAACAACAAAAAATACCGCACCAGCAATAAAAAACAGATACAACAATAAATTTAGGCACAAACAGCAACTCAAATTCATCAAAAATTACTACCTTCGCAACACTTTTCGCTACGGCACAATTGCAAATGGAGTGATGCTCGAGTGGTTGAAGAGGCACGCCTGGAAAGCGTGTATGCGTCAAAAGCGCATCGGGGGTTCGAATCCCCCTCACTCCGCTTCTCAAACGGCTGAAAATTAACAAAATACAAGATTTTCAGCCGTTTATTTTTCCCCAAAAAACACTCGGAATAGGTTAAAAAAAAGGTCATAATTGACGATTTTTGACGACTTTTGCAGATAATTGCCGAAAAAAAGTGCGCAAAATGCGTGCAAGAAAAAAAGAGCAATAATCTAAACCTTAGACAATTAGCTTTTTTAGGGTAGTTAAAATGCATGCAAGTTTTGATAGGACTTCATGGTGACCGACTTTTTACCTATGGCAAAAATTAAATTTTACCTTGACACAAGGTCATCGAAAGGAGAAAAACCTTCGCCACTCAAGTTAGCGGTTACTCACAATCGTAGTACTGCTTATGTTCCGTTAAATGTTCATTTGACGCCTGAACAATGGGATTCAAAGAAAAACCGAGTAAGAACTCATGACAATATTACAGCGGTAAATTCGCTTCTAACAATGCGAAAGTCTGAATATGAAGCAGCTTTGTTAAGACTAAGTTGTAATGAAAACATCACTCATCTAACAGCGGTTCAGTTGCGTGATAAATTAGTGTGTTTGTTAAATCCTGGAATCGCACAAGCGAGAGCAAATGAGAACACCTTTGAGCAGTGCTTTCTTCGTTTTGCAAACCACAAAACCAAACGAACACAAGAGATTTATATGGCGACATATAAACGATTGGTAAACTTTCTTGGCAAGAAATTTAAGAGTTTGACTTTTGAGGATATAAACAAAGAATGGTTGCAGAACTTTGATGATTTTCTGGCCATGACAGCACCGTCGGCAAATGCAAGAAACATTCATCTTCGCAACATTCGAGCAGTCTTCAATGATGCAATTGATAATGAGATTACGACCAACTACCCATTTCGTCGATTCAAGATAAAACCTGAGCCTACAAGAAAACGCAACTTGTCGGTACAAGCCATTCGTAAAATTTTCAATGCCGAAGGATTAGAGCCTTGGCAAGTAAAATACCGAGACTTCTTCAAATTGACTTTTATGCTTATTGGAATAAATGTAATTGACCTTTGCAATTTGCAAACTTATGAAAATGGTCGTGTTGAATACATACGAGCCAAAACACATAAGCCATACTCTATAAAGGTAGAGACCGAAGCGAACGAAATAATTCAGAAGTATAGTGGAGAAAAGCATTTACTCAACTATCTTGATACTTACAAAAATTACCGTTCATTTTATATGAATATGTGTAATGGACTAAAAGCAATTAAACAACGATTAAACGATATAGATGACGGAGTAACCATAAAAGAACTCACAAGTTATTGGGCACGACATTCATGGGCAACCATAGCAGCCCACTTGGATATTCCCAAAGATACCATAGCAGCTGCATTAGGTCATGGTGGTAACACAGTAACAGACATCTATATCGAATTTGATATGCGAAAGGTAGATGAAGCCAATCGTAAGGTGTTAGACTATGTATTATATGATAAAACCTAAATCACAAGGTAGAAAGTTCCTTTGAGTAACTGCGACATTCCGTTTTCTGTGAATGTTGCAGTTATTTTTTCGCAGAGGTATTTCTTGCCATTGATATAGAAAAGAGAACGCACATTCGGAATAGTGTCAGCAATAAACGAAAACTGATACTTCTGTTTAGGATTTATTTTATACTTCGCTTGAGCCATAACACCTTTGGAAAAACGCATCGAGAAGTGAGTTATAAAATAAGTCCAATTCTCGCGAATGGTAACCCAATCGATTGTAGGACACGGCAATTTACCGGGATTGTTGTTCGCACCATCCCAAAAGGCAATGTAAATCTTATCGAAGTATTCAGATTTCTCTTCCTTTTCTCCGTTTGCGAGTTGTTGCATAGCCAGTGGTTGGTATATAACCACTTCATCACTATCGCTCTCTGAGGGTCGAGTTGCGTCAGTCGATTCGTCTTCATCGTAGCTTTCAATATCAAGGAACAAGCAGTTCCCTTTACTTACTTCTGTTTCGTCAATCCACGCAGGCACAAAATCGAGTTCGATAGTATTTTCTAACTCGTCATTGTCATATTTACTACCGAAAACATTTACAGGTTGGAGAACACAAATGCGGTCGTAAATATCATATCCCAAAGAATTAGTTTCGACATATTCGTTACGAATACATCTTATCACAAAGCTCATATCCACATCTTTAGCATATAGCACCTTGTGGATTCTATCTCCACGCCCATATCTACGCACACGAGCATAACCTTTATTCGCAGCGATAAGAGCATCGAGTGTATCATATTCAACACGATTGGCGATAGTATCTTTGACAAACCAAGGGCAAGAATAGAACTTCCACATATTATGCTCACACTCTTTGTATTTAAGGTTAGCTGATTCGATATAATTACTTTCATCGTCAGTAGTCACTTCGGCAGAATAAGAGTCAATAACCTTATCAATAAGTACCGGCTTAGCTGAAGCAAGCACATTGGATATAAAAGAGAACTTGACTGACTTTGCCCTGTGGTCGATGTCGAACTCGCCACCGATGAAGTATTCAAGTTTCTCAAAGAACTCCGTTACGCTCCAATGAGGCAAAGCACGAGCAAATTGAGGAATATTCCACGCATACGGCAGAGTATTGCAGATTAAGAGATAACGCAAATCCTCACGGCTGTTCCATTGCGATACATCGCAAGAATAGCCAAGAGCCGAGCAAATACGCTTGACGATAACAATTAAGTAAGGTTGGAACGACAAACCACGGCAATCCTCGTGATAAGAGTATTTACCATTAGAGTACACCACTTCGTTTTGGATATTTCCAGAAGAATTATTTACCCACGGCAGAGAGACAGCCTCTTGACCATAGTATAGTCCTTGCCATTGCGACGCCGGTTCATTTGGAAGCGTCGTAAGTGGATAACTTCCTAAATCGAGTTCGTTGATGTAAATATCATCAAAAGTGTCGTCGAAGTTTTGCTCCGAGCGACCTTCAAGAAATTGCGTTTTCACTTCCTTTTCGTTAATCTCTACAATCGTGATAGTACCGGCAGAATAGAAATTGATGTCAGAGATTTCGCAATCAA
>CALATP010000067.1 GCA_937891845.1 uncultured Porphyromonadaceae bacterium
CAAGGATTTTCAGTCCTTTGCTCTACCAACTGAGCTATGGCACCATCGTTTTGCGGTTGCAAAGGTATGTATTTATTTTTTTATTTGCAAATGTTTTGGGGCTTCTTTTTGACTCTTTTTTGCTGTGTGTGTTATATTTTGATATAAAGTGTTGATATATAAGATATAGAATGTGCCGAAAAATAGCTGATCCTTATGAATTGTGTTGTGCTGTCGTTGTGTTTTTATAATACGATATGCCTATCTGTTTTTGTTATAAACTTTATAATAAGCCTTGTAATTACTAAATTCTTAGTATGCAGGTGGTATCTATCAAAAAGAGGGCTTCACAATTTTGTGCAGCCCTCTTTTATCCGATTTATTTTATCGTTTTATGCTTCTTCTTTTTGTTCTTCTTGAGCGGGTTCTTCTTCTTTGTCTTTGAAGTCGGTAAATCCGTTCTCTATAAGGATGTTATACCAAGATATGAGTTTCTTGATATCGGTTGTATATACACGGTCGCGGTCGAAATTTGGGAGTACTTTGGCGAGGTATTCACGCAATACTCGTTCGCTATCTTTTACTTTTACCGATGCTATTGCTCCGTTTTCGAGTTGTTTCATACTCTCAAATACTTCGCTTAGGGGTACTTCGTCGCTATCGGTAAACATAGCAATATCGCCTAATGATATTATTTTCTCGTGATTGTAGGCGGGAGTGCGTTTGCCATTGATCAACGATTCTACAACGAGCATTCCTTTTCCTTGAGAGATGAGTTTGTATAATCCGGGTTTGCCAGAGATGGCTAGAATTGATTTCAACATATTATTGTCTTGTTATGGTTTATTAAACGTTTGCAAAGATAATATTCAGTAACGATATTGCCAACGTATTATGTAAAAATTACGTTAACAAATGGCATTTAAGGCTGATAAGATTTGAGGTATGACAGCGGTATTGTCATTATTGACAATGGGGGTTATACGCTTGTCGTTGAAGTGTGTTTGCTGTGTTGCTATTCGAGCCAATACTTGTTCTCTTGTAAGGTTGTTTCTGTGCATCACGCGCTTTATACGGGTCTCTTCATCGGCTTGTACGCACCAAATATGTTGCAGGGTTTTGTCCATCTTTGCTTGGTACAAAATGGCACTTTCGACAAACACAATGTTGCTGTGCTGATTTTCTACCCATTGTGCGTAGTGTGCTCTTACGGCCGGATGTACTATATTGTTGAGGCGAGTGAGTTCTTGCGAATTGTTGAATACTATTTGTGCCAATGCTGTACGGTCAATGTTGCCATCGGGAGTCACAATTTTTTGTCCCCAAGCATCTATTACTTGTTGTTGTATGGTTGCCGATTGCATTAATTGCTTTGCCCAATAGTCGGTGTCATACACCGGATATTGCATCGCACGTAATACTTGCGAAACGATACTTTTCCCACTGCCTATTCCGCCTGTTATTCCTATTTCTATATGTTTCATTGCGACACTTGTGCCGGTGTGGTGGAACTTGTTTCGTTGATGATATATTCTATACTGTCTTGCGCCAGCATAATGTTGCGAGCATATTGTGGTGCATTTATTATGAATATAGGACCGAACGAACCGGGGGTTGATTGAATAGCCTCAAAGCTGTTTCCTACGAGAAATTCTTCTCCGGTTATGGTATTGTACTTACTTATAGGTACCAGACACGTTACGTTTATGTGTGAGGGGAATGTCATTATATTGTATCCCGATGGGATATCGCCAATGGCAACAGGTACCGATATTGTCTTGGTTGTGTACTCTTCTATTGGGGCTACGACTGTTGTGCTATCGGGTATGATGCGAGCTCCTTGTATGCCTTTTATTTTGACATTTATTCGCGTTGTATCATCAAT
This sequence comes from uncultured Porphyromonadaceae bacterium, assembly GCA_937891845.1. Taxonomy (GTDB): domain Bacteria; phylum Bacteroidota; class Bacteroidia; order Bacteroidales; family Barnesiellaceae_A; genus Barnesiella_A. Next base: position 1,865 of record CALATP010000067.1, read on the forward strand.
ATTTTCTAATACAAAGTCCTCGGTATATACGGCTTTAATCTCTTTGAGGATAGAGGCTTTGCTATACACAGTTACCGAGTCGGGGGTTGTGTATGTGCTATCGCTGAATGCACTATGAGGCGAAGGTATAATTGTACCACTGATAATGACCGGAACTCTCTTTCCACTCTCACGTGTATATCCAATACGTAGCGAGTCGGGGGCAATATCTAATATGGAGGTCGTAGCTTTCAATTCTTTTCGGGCATATTCGAGTAGCGTGTTTTCGTTTATAACGATAGCGTCTTTCCCATTGTCGTGATTGGTAAAATCTATTCTTATCGGACTTACACCATTAATCGAATATCCAAGAATGATGGGGCCTTTATCGCGTATACGAGCTTCGATGTGTGAAGGCATATCTTGCAACAAGACAGCTTCCTTTGGAGTGCCTGACAGTTCTACCGGTATTTGTACTGTGCGCTCTTGATTGTCGTTTATGGCCAAGATAAACCATATACTTGCAGCCATCACGACAAAGCCCAAGAATGTGAACACTTCCTTACCTTGTGGTGAGTGCCATAATGACTTGAGCCTAAGAAAGGCTAACTTAAATCTGCTGCGTATACGTTGTTTGCTCATAGTATTACTTTATGCCATACGAGGGCGCAATATTGCGCCCTCGCAGTTTGTTTTATAAGTATACCCTTTAGGGGGGCTATTATGCTTCTTTGGGTGTTTCGTCGGCAGCGGGATATACCGAATCTTTAGCTATGCGTATGCGGGTATTCTCGGCAATTTCGATGATAAAATATTTTTCGTGTACTTCTTTGATTTTGCCATATATACCACCAGCTGTGATAACTTTATCACCATTGGTGAGGGCTTCACGTGCCTTTTGTATTTCTTTTTGACGTTTTTGTTGAGGACGAATCATAAAGAAATAGAAAATTGCGATGAGGGCAACCATCATAATGATGCTGCTCCAACCCGATGAACTTTGTGCTTGCGCTTGCAATAGAATTGTACTAAGTGTCATAATTATTGTTCGTTTTATTGTTTTGTTGAATATTCAATTGTACGTTTACAATTGGATTGTCAAATATATAACAAAAATATTAATCTTTGGTTATTAGTCCTTCTTTTTTAAGCTCCTTAACAATAGCATCCAATACGCCGTTAACAAAGTTACCGCTTTGCTCGGTGCTAAATGTCTTGGCTAGCTCGATATACTCGTTGAGGGTGACAACGGTGGGTATCGTATTCATACGCATCAACTCGCTGATGGCTATTAGCATAATTACCACATCCATAAATGCAATGCGCTCTACTTCCCAATTGCGAGTAAAACGGTCGATGTAGCTACGGTACAATTTTTCGTTGGTCAGTGTATTGTGCAAGAGGTCTAGAGCAAATTTGCGGTCGTCGTCATCTTTGTACATTGGCAACATCTTTACCTCTTGGCTTTCGTCGCGGAAATGTTTGATTGTTTTCAGCACAAAGGTGGCCTCTACGTTTAGTTCCTCATTCCAATATAATGATAGAGTTTCAACTGTCTCAGTGAGGTCATCAGAGGGAGCTATAACATTCTTGAACAACGTACGCCAAAATTCACAATCTACCTCGGCATTATTGAAAGGACCTGTCATATAAGCTCTATATTCATCCGATGCAATAACAGTGTCGAGCATACGGTTAAGGAAACCATCGGCAACCACAGCCCAAGAGAATGGTTGGTCTTTGTAGTGTTCTACATAGTCGTTGTTATTACGCAGAGACTCTATAAACTTGTTTTCTACAAAGCGCATATTGGGATTGCGTTCTTCTTCGGTAGGCAAATACTTGTTGCGAGCAGCCTCTAAACGTTGGGCTTGCAAGTCTGTGAGGTCTATCATCAATTGCAATAGAGCATAATATAATTCGTGACCTTTTTCGAGACTATGCAACAACTCTTTTTCGGCTTCTACGATGCTTTTATTCTCGGTAATCAAATATGAGTAAGCAACTTGTACTACCTTTGAGCGGATGATAACACGATTTATCATAATATGAATGAACTGTTTTATTACTTATTAGTCTTTCTTTAGCGAGTGCAAAGTTACCACAAAAAGGCGGTATTACGATAGCTTTATGTCTATTTTTTCAAAAATAAAATTCTTGCCGTATCTTTGCAGGTATGAAAACAACCGAAGCTACTGCATACATAAATTCTCTGATAGCGCAAGGCGAGCATATCGAACAGGACTTCAAATATGAGATTTCTGATGCTCGTAAAATAGCGCGCACTCTCTCGGCTTTTGCCAATACGCAAGGAGGTCGTCTGCTCATTGGTGTGAAAGACAATGGGCGCGTAGCCGGTGTGCGTAGCGATGAAGAAATGTATATGATAGAAGCTGCCGCCCGATTGTATTGTAAGCCAGAGGTTACTATTGAGATGACTCCTTATAGAGTAGAAGGTCGTGTTGTATTGCTTGCATACGTAGCGCCGGCTCAAAAGCGGCCTGTAATGGCACAAGACGAAAAAGGACGGTTATGGGCATACGTAAGAGTAGCCGATGAGAATATATTGGCAACACCTGTTCACTTGCAAGTGTGGAGACAAGATGAAACGACCAACGATATTTCTCTCACTTTTACCCAACGCGAATTATCTATATTGGAATTGATTGCAACCAATGAGGAATGTAGCTTCTCGACCATCTGTCGCGCCACCGGAATTTCTCGTCGTGAGGTACAATATATATTAGCCCGTTTTGTACATTGGCGAGTTATTGCTATGCGGTATGATGGGCATCACTTTGTGTACCGCAACATTGAATAATCAGATAGGTTAATCAATGTTAATTCAACATATATCAAATATAACTAACCACATATTTTATAATTTTGTCATATCATCACAAACGATGATGTGAAAAAACAATTATATATAAACCAAACAGACAGATTATGATGAAAAACTACTTTTTGATGGCAGTAAGTGCTATGATGGCATTCTCGGCTTCAGCAGCTTGGGATGGCACTGCTCAAGAATGGATTAATGGAGATGGCACAAAAGAGTCGCCATATCTTATCGAAACAGAACAACATCTTGCTTATTTTCAACAGCAAGTAACCGAAGGCGAAACTTTTGCAGGAAAATACATCCGCCTTGAAACCGACCTCAATATGAGCGCCGATGCCGGTATGAAAATGGCACCCATAGGCTTTTTTGACGAATATGTTAATGCCGATGATCCGGAAGGCTCCCTTATTGACGAATCAAAATATTTTCTTGGTACATTCGATGGCAATTTCAAAGTTATCGACAACCTCCACATTGAGTATATAGCTGTAGGCTTTGAAGATGTAGGAGGAACAGGTCTCTTTGCCTGCCTTGATGATGGCTCTATGGTTAAAAACGTAATATTGGGCAGTAAGTCAATCGTTACAGGAGGTGAACTTACAGGTGGTCTGGTAGGACAAATGAATGGCGGAATAGTACAATGCTGTGCCAACTTGGCAACAGTCAATAGTGGAGCATCATTTGGCACTGGTGGTATTGCAGCAGTAGCATCAGAAGGTAAAATAGATCGTTGTTATAACGGTGGTGTGATAAATGGTAATAGCGATGTTGGTGGTATTGTAGGTGTTGCGATGTATGGCATTGAAATTACACATTGCTATAATAAAGGAAAAATCAATGCGCCCAATGGTTGGTATGTCGGAGGTATTGTAGGTTCGGCCTACGACACAGGCACACGCATTGTCAACTGTTATAACATTGGTGAAGTTATCGCTGCCGAAGGTTTTATTTCCAAACCCCAACCAATAGTTGGAGATGCCGAAAACAGGGTATTGGTACAGAACTGTTACTTCCTAGACAACGGTATTTTTGAAGAAGCTTCGGGGGTAATAAAGAAAAGCGAAGAGGAACTGAAATCAGAGACAATGATAACCCTGCTCAATGCCGGAGAAGCCACAGAATCTTGGCAAGCCGATAGCCGAAGCCTCAACAACGGTTATCCTGTATTGGCTTGGCAAAACGATCCATCTGCCGGTATCACTTTGCGCCAATGGGACACCCTCAACGTAGGTACAATGGGAACAACAATCTATATCGACAACACATTGTCAAATGCCCCTGTAAGAGTATATAATATGAACGGTGCGCTTGTATATCAAGGTACTGACAATCAAGTAACACTCACACAACGAGGCATCTATGTTGTAGTAGTAGATGGCAAGGTGGCCAAAGTAAGACTATAATACAATAAAAAAGACACAGAACAGTCGGTGATGTTAAACATATATCACCGACTGTTTTTTTTCTCATAACAAAACTTCTGATTATTAGCTTGGTACATAAAGATACACAACCTATCACTATAAATAGAATAAAAAAGTATCAAAAAATAAGCGCAATTTTATTGCATAATAAAAAATAAGTAATTATCTTTGCACCGCAATACAAAATGGTGGATGTAGCTCAGTGGTTAGAGCACCGGATTGTGGTTCCGGGTGTCGTGGGTTCGACTCCCATCTTCCACCCAAAACAAATAACAAAAGGCAACTACATTGTAGTTGCCTTCTTTTTTTGTGTAGCCGGGCTGCGGTGTACATAGTGGGCAGAGCCTTTATAGGTTCAGTAGCAAAAGGGGCACAGTAACACAAAGGAGTGGGAAATCCGATTGAAGTTGTATCTGTGCATCTATGGAATCCAATTTATGCGGTTGATAAGTCGGTTTATTCAAGTACATATACAGATGGAATGTACTTAGACGTGCCGGATGGTTCGTACCGGTTTGGTAAAGAGGGATCTCAGTATACAATATCCAGGAATATAAACTAATAATTAGAGATTTGAAAATCCTAAAAGACAAATGAAAGGGTCGTATCAAGTTCTGTATTGACTTAGATACGACCCTTTTAGTGATATAATAGTTATCTATTACTTTTACAGTGTGTTCAGTTAAGTTTTGAGAAACCTGCTATACCTTTTTTAGGTTAGTTTTATTCTATGTGTTGTTCGTTCTTCTTTATTACGATTTCCGACTGCCATATCGTACCTTTGTTAGTGGCCTTTTCAAAGAAATTTGTTTCTTTGGCATCGGGTCGACGTGGGCCACCTAGTGAAAGGTAAACGTTGCCGTCGGCATCGTAGATGGTGGTACGGTTCATATCGTACGAACGTTCGGGACCTTTTACAAATACGGCATAGTATGGTTGTCCGTCCATCTCAAAAAGATTGATTTCGCTGTGTCGCTCGTTGAGCGCATCTAGTTTTTCTATCAGCCAAGTAGGCAGAGTGGTATCTGCAGCTTGCATCTCGGCTGTTATTTCTTGATGTTGTGTTATTATTTCTTTTTTGCTCTTGCACGCACTCATTAGGATTGTCGCGCATACGAGTAACATTGTCAGTCGTTTCATACTATCAGGCTTTGTATTTTATCCATTTGAATAGTTCTTTGTAAGAGGGTTTCTTTCCGTAGAGTAGGATGCCCACGCGATATATACGGGCCGCTACCCACGTCATACCTATGGACGAGGCAAAGAGTAGGGCGATAGATAATATTATTTCCCATATTGCTACACCAAAAGGTATGCGCACCATCATAACAATGGGAGATGTGAATGGTATCATTGAGCACCACCAAGCCATACCTCCTTCGGGATTTTCGGCACTGAATATGCCTACATAGAAAGCAAATAGGATGATGACTGTAATGGGTATCATAAATTGGTTGGTGTCGGCTTCGTTGTCGACAGCCGAACCTATGGCTGCAAAGAGCGATGCGTATAGTACGTATCCTCCTATGAAGTATAGAATGAGGCATACGAGTATCTGTGTGAAATCTATGCCGGCTAGTGTCTGTGCCACATCGAGCATATCGGGGTCGATGGTAGATGCTTCGCCCATTGCTTGTGCTTGTGCCATCAGTTCGGCTTCGTTACCCGATAGCATAGGGATGCCTAATGCCAGACTGGCTGCCAAACCTAGACCTACAATGAGTATTACCCAGATGCCTATCTGTGTAAGGCCTACAAGTCCTACGCTGATAATTTTGCCTAACATCAGGTCGAAAGGTTTTACCGACGATACCATTACTTCTACGATGCGGTTGGTTTTTTCTTGCATTACGCTATTCATTACCATACCACCATACATAAAGAGGAACATATATATGAGGAATGTCGATATCATACCTACTGCCGTAGCGAGTCCGGCCGATGTTTGTGTGTCACCTTCTTTGTCAAATCGGATAGAGCTTACGTTAATGTCTACATTGCTTTCCTCTATTATTTGAGGCAAGTTGGGTATGTCGAACGAAGCCAATTTCTTATCGTGCAGATAGTCTTCCATTCGGTTTGTTACGTCGCTTTCGAAGCTGGCCGTTACTTGTCTGTGTGAATAGATGGTCATTGCATCGGGGTTGTTGAGCAGGTCGTCGTTGATGACAATATAGGCGTATGGTTCTTCATCACTACGCATCTGCTCGGCAGTTGTCTCGGTGTTGAGGTAGGTGTATGTATATTCATCATCGTTGGCAAAAACATCTTGGTAGAGTCCTGTTTGGTCTACGATGGTGACATTGCGCATCTCGGTATTATCGAATAGTGCAATGAATGCCGGTATACAGCACAACAATACCATAAGGATAGGGGTGAGAAGTGTCATCACGAGGAATGATTTTTTTCTCACGCGTGACATATATTCGTTTTCGATGATAAGTGAAATTTTACTCATATTCGGTAGCTATTGAGTTTGACAAAGTGGGTTATAAATCTTTGTTGACAGGTTCGCCAACAGTGTCGATAAATATTTCGTTCATCGAGGGTAGTATCTCCTCGAAGGTGGCTAGCTGACACTCGCGCATCATTGCGTTTATCAGTTCGTTATTGGTTGTTTCGGCATTGCATTTGCGCACGATGGCTGTGTTGTAACCACCCGATGTGCCGTATTCCATCACGTGATAGATGTCGTTGCTACGTAGGGTAAATTCGGGTATAGACTCATCGGGCGTATAGGCTATTTTGAACAGGTGTTTCTTGTGAGCCTGACGTATGCTGTTTATCTCGCCTTGTAGTACAGCGTGAGAACGATTGATGAGTGTGATTTCGTCGCAAATCTCTTCTACCGAACTCATATTGTGGGTAGAGAATATGATGGTAGCTCCTTCTTTGCGTAATTCTAATATCTCATTTTTCAGCAAGTTGGCATTAACGGGGTCGAAACCGCTGAAAGGCTCATCGAAAATAAGCAACTTGGGACGATGTATAACGGTGGCAATAAACTGTATTTTTTGTTGCATACCTTTTGATAGCTCCTCGACCTTCTTCTTCTCCCAGTCGGCTATGTCAAATTTTTGTAGCCAATGCTTTATTTGCATCTTGGCGTCGTTGCGGGTGAGACCCTTGAGGCGTGACAGATACATCAATTGTTCGCCCACTTTCATTTTCTTGTACAAGCCACGTTCCTCGGGCAGATATCCTATGTTTTCTACATCCGAGGGAACAGACAAACGTCCGTTGAGGTACACTTCGCCACTGTCGGGGCCTGTTATATGATTGATAATGCGAATGAGAGTAGTCTTGCCTGCACCGTTGGGGCCTAGTAGGCCGTATATGCGATTTTCGGGAACTTGAACGGTGACATCGTCAAGTGCCTTGTGTGAGGCATACTGTTTGACAATGTTTTTAGCTTCTAAATAGTACATATTATATTTCTAATTTGATATTTCTTAATAGATACAAAGGAAAATATTATTTGGCAACGTTGCAAGAAAAATTTATTTAATTATTGTTTCTCTGTGACAAACGGTTGCGCAGTGTAACGAGAAATGGTAAAGTTTTATTTTCTTCCTTTGGCTGTTATGATGCGTTCGCCCAGGTATAGAGCCAGGCTGCGACGTACTTCTATATATTGCGCCATTTGTTCCATTATTTGCAGTGTCTCATCGGCATTTGATTGGCGCAATTGGTTGCGCAGTTCTTCTATGCGTTGCATAAGGATGGCATCTTTCAATTCAAATACGGCGCGAGGTACCAGCTCATTGAGGCGGTCGACATCACGTTCGATGACTTGATACTTGGTGTGTATCTTGCTCAACTGATGGCGGTCGCTCATTAGATCGATGGCTGTTCGACTCATATCCATATTGGAACTGTTGACAATAGAGTGTCCGATATACGATATTTCGGCTTCGTATCGAACTTTCTCACACGCTGCTTGGAAACGTTCTTCGGCTATTTTCAGTAGCTTGGGATCGGAGTCTCCTTTAGAGTTTATCTCGTCAAGTTCTTGTTGCAACGCCTCGCGTAGAGCAGGGAGGTGGTTTTCGAGACGCATCTCGCCATATTGTTTGGCTGCACTGCGCTCGATTTTTATTGCTGTTTCTATAATACCTGCATAGAGTGGATGACATATCTTTATTTCATCCGCTGCAAGTTCGTTGAGTATGTATGTGATAACGTTGCTTTCTTGTGGTTCGCCTTCGGGGGTGTATTGCACGATGTCGGCAAACCCGTAACGCAATATGTATTGTGTGAGAGTACGTTCGCACTCTTCTATTATTTTATCCTCCTTCTTGGCCGTTGGCAGTTCAATGCGAGTAGGCTCATTCTCGGGCGAGATGGGCATAGATGGAGTCTCGGCGTAGGAGTCGAGTGGGGGTTGCTCTATATCTAGAGGAGCATCGGTCGGGGGTGCTATTTCGCTATAAGAGTCGATTGATGGCTCATTATCGTGAGCTGCAGGAGGTGGTGGAATATCCAAGGGAGCCTCTGTCACTGTCGGCTGGACCCGGGTAGGGTAGGCGGGTTGTGGATATTCTTGTTTTTCTCGTTGTTGTCGGTATTTGTTGGCTGTGTTGCTAATGTCTTGTTCGCGCTTGTCACGACGTATTTTGTTGACTTCGCGCAGGAGCATATTCTCATCGACATTGAGCAGTCTAGCGCAGTCTTGCACATATATCGAGCGCAGAATGTTGTCGGGAATAATGGCTATGGAGCGCACAATGTCTCCAATGAGTGTGGCACGCTTGATGGGGTCATTGCCTGCACCTTGAAGAAGCAGGTTGGTCTTGAAACGGATAAAGTCTGTTTCGTTGGCCTTGATGTATGCCGTAAAGTCGCTTGCACTCTGTTTCTTGGAGAAAGAGTCGGGGTCATCACCGTCGGGTAGTAGCACCACCTTGATATTCATTCCCTCTTGCAGGATGAGGTCGATACCGCGCAACGATGCCTTGATACCGGCTGCATCACCGTCGTAGAGAACGGTGATATTGTTGGTAAAACGGTGTATCAGTCGTATTTGTCCCGGAGTGAGTGATGTTCCCGATGAAGCCACAACATTCTCTATGCCGGCTTGGTGCATCGATAGTACATCGGTGTATCCCTCTACAAGATAGCAAAAGTCATTCTTAACGATGGCTTGTTTGGCGTGATAGATACCGTATAGTACATCACTTTTGTGATACACTTCCGACTCGGGCGAGTTGACATACTTGGCCGACTTCTCATCTTTCTTGAGGATGCGACCTCCAAAGGCTATCACCTTGCCCGATAGGCTGTGAATGGGGAATATTACACGCCCCTTATATCGGTCGTATAATGAGCCCTGTTGCGATTCGAGACACAGACCGGTCTTGAGCAGATAATCTTTCTTGTAGCCCTTGCGTATGGCCTCTTGTGCAAGAGCATCGCGCTTGTCGGGCGAATAGCCCAACCCGAATTTTTTTATAATATCCTCGCCAAAACCACGCTCACGGAAGTAGCCAAGACCTATCGACCGGCCTTCGGCATTCTCCAGCAGATTGGTGGTGAAAAACTTTTGTGCAAAATCGTTTACGATGAGCATACTCTCACGGTCGGTCTTGCGTTGTTTTTCTTCTTCGGTAAGCTCTTTTTCTTGTATCTCGATGTTGTATTTGCGAGCGAGGTATTTCAGTGCTTCGTAGAATGACACCTGTTCGTGTTCCATCACAAAATGCACCGAGTTGCCACCTTTGCCGCAACTGAAGCATTTGCAAATGCCGCGTGCGGGTGATACCGAGAAAGAAGGTGTCTTTTCGTCGTGAAACGGACACAGACCCACATAGTTGGCACCGCGACGGCGCAACGTGACAAAGTCCGATACCACCTCCACTATATTGGCGGCATCGAGTATGCGATCCACTGTATGCTGGTCTATCATTTCCTGTTGGGCTTTTTATGATGTCTTGCCGGTATCTATACGGGCTTATTTATGCAAAGGTACGAAAAAAAGTAAATATTCATAACGATAGAGCGATAAAGTTGAAAGGGTGAGAATTGTGAATATTGCGTTGAAATTTTAGTCGTGTCATAAATATTCCGCAAATGTGCGAAGGTCATACAAGAGTCCTGTTATAAATGGGGTATTTATATAAAACACCAACGGCTGCCTCGTGTTGAGGCAGCCGTTGGTGGTAGTTATCCGTGGCACTCGATTAGTGTTTGGGCTTGATGTCAAACTTAACGGGGTGCAACATATTTTCGGGGCTGAGGATTGTGTCGAGCTCCTCTTTGGTAATGATGTCGTGTTCGAGAACGAGATCATAAACACTGCGACCGGTTTCGAGAGCCTCTTTGGCAATCTTGGTAGAGTTCTTGTAACCGATAACGGGGTTAAGAGCTGTAACGATACCGATACTGTTGTGTACCATAGTGCGGCAGTGATCGGCGTTGGGTGTGATACCTTCGATACAACGTGTAACAAGAGTGTCGAAACCGTTGCGCATCAAGTCGATTGATTCGAAGCAGCATTGTGCCATAACGGGCTCCATAGCGTTCAACTCCATTTGAGCAGAGTCACCGGCCATAGTTACGCACAATTCGTTACCCATAACTTTGTAGCATATTTGGCTCATTACCTCGGGGATAACGGGGTTAACCTTACCGGGCATAATTGACGAACCGGGTTGCATAGGAGGCAAGTTAAACTCGGCCAAACCGCAACGAGGACCGCAAGCGAGCAAACGAAGGTCATTACATATTTTATTTACTTTAACAGCAAGGCGTTTCAAAGCCGATGCGTAACCTACCATACAAGAAGTGTCGGAAGTAGCACCTACAAGGTCGCCCGAGAGTTTAAACTCAAGACCGGTGATGTCGCACATAGCTTTCACACATTTCTCGGCATATCCGGGTTCGGCGCAGATACCTGTACCGATAGCAGTAGCACCCATATTCACTGTGAGGAAGTCCTCGGCAGCGTGGTTGAGGTGTGCAATCTCGTCGGTGAGGATGCTGGCAAAGCCGTGGAATGTTTGACCCAAAGTCATAGGCACAGCGTCTTGCAATTGAGTACGACCCATCTTTATCACGTGAGCCATTTCGTCACCCTTCTTGTTGAGGGCGTCGATGAGGCGTTGCAAGTGGGGCATAAACTCTTGGTGTGAATAATAAAGACCTACGTGGATGGCAGTAGGATATGCGTCGTTGGTAGATTGAGCGCAGTTTACGTGGTCGTTGGGTGAGCAGTATTGGAACTCGCCACGTTTGTGTCCCATAAGATCGAGTGCGCGGTTGGCAATTACCTCATTGGCATTCATATTGGTAGTAGTACCGGCACCACCTTGTATCATATCGATGGGGAATTGGTCGTGGTGTTGACCATCGAGAATTTCTTTACAAGCAGCGATGATAGCTTGGGCTTGCTCGTCGGTAAGAAGGCCTAGCTCGTGGTTGGCCATTGCTGCAGCCATCTTGGTAATGGCAAGACCGTTGATAAACTTGGGATACTCATTCAAGTGGAACTTGCTGATGGGGAAGTTCTCAATACCACGGAGAGTTTGTACACCGTACAAAGCATCTGCGGGAATTTCACGTGCACCGAGCAAGTCGCTCTCAATGCGAAATTCTGTCTCTTTCATGTCTGATTTATTTAAGGTTAATTGTTTTCGTTGTTATTTTTGCGCATTGGTGCTTCAAACTATAAATTGTCTTATCGGCACTTTGCTCTGCAAAGTTACACCCAATGACCGAATAAACCAAATTTTATGAATAGATAAATAAAAGAAATGGTAAATATGTGGTGATTGGGGTTCGACTTAGAGCTTCTGATAAATTTTCGTATCTAAAACAAATGACTATTCATTCTGCCGTATTTTGGCAAAGAGAAGGGATATTTTTGCACCAATAATTTAAATTCATAGAATGTATGAAAGACAATAATTATAAAGTAATGAGCAATCAGTTGCAGGTGATTGAACACAATATTTTGACTATAACGGGTGGTGATGTTGATAAATTTTATGATTGGGTACATTCACCGCGAAAGTGTGAACAGATTGGGAAACTCATTTGGTAGCGCAAGCATCTATTCGATAGAATGTTTGTTGCCACACCCATTGAGGTGAAACGAATGGAACAAGTAAATGAGCGGTTGTATATTCTTACAAGTAAGATGTATGCTCGTACAGAAGTATTATATCAATGATGGCAATACGTGGTATGAGCTGAGCTAACCTGCTGCCCACAAATTAAGACATCTCTGTATCTGTCAAGCTTTTCACGATTTGAGAACTCATAAACCCTATTCCATACCCGATGTCTTGCGGATGAATGACTTCTGGGTAGAGGTTACGGTCAAACACCAACATATTGAGGAGCAGGATGGTAGCCCTTGTCATTTTGTGGATGTAATTTCAACATAGAAAATAGCGTAGCAAAAAAATGCAGTCCGATACTATGTGTATGCGAAAAAAAATGTTATATTTGCGATGTACTTCTAGAGAGAAGTTTTATTGTAATGAAAACATAAAATCCTCAACGACAAAACCGCCAATTTTGTTCGGGTGTATTGCACTCGACGTGTACACGAGGATGACAAATAATGTTCGCCACCACAATGGTGCGGACTGCTTGTTTATCTGTATGTGTACCGGGTGCTTGGCGGTTCCTGTTGTTGTATAGGTAACTAGTAGTACGCACTTTTTGTATATCTAAATGATATTCTTACTGGATAATCACATACAATCGGAGATTGAGTTGATTATGTGCTATATAGTCAAATTCTAATTTATTGTTTAACTTTAAAATTATAAACTATGAGTGATTTAACAACAACAACCAAAGGTGCCACAGACGTAATTGAAACACTGCAAAACAATAACAAAGGTGCGGCTGCTACAATTGCAATACTTGTAGCTGCAGTGGGTCTGAAAGCTCTTAAAATATTATCAAAGTAAAGTTATGGAAAAGATAGAGCAGATGCAGTTATTGATAGCAGAGATGGGTGTATTCTTTGCTAATTGTGATGGCGTTTATGATGGCCGAGAAAAAAAGTTTATTGAAAATTTTATCAATGAACTGGAGTCTGATAATCAAATATCGGAGGATGTTAAGCATTTAATCCTTTCTGAATCAAAAAGCATAGAAACCATAGAGACTATTGTTCAAATGACCAAAGATTTGTTGTCGGGTTTCAATGCAACAGAGCAAGAGTTGATAAAAAATGTTTTGTCTCTGTTTATTGCCAAGCTGATTGATTCCGATGGAGAAAGACATCCCAATGAAATCAAGAATTACAATATCTGGAAGGCTCAAATAGGGCTGGAATGATATAAAAGAGCTTAATATGTAAAACTAATATAATATATTCGCTATGGAGCTATCTACAAATATAATAGGAATGTTGCGCGGTAATAAGATATTTGTTCCCGATTATCAACGTGCTTACTCCTGGGATACCGGTCGAAAGGATGCCGATTATCGTCATCAGGTGAATACATTCTTGCTTGATTTGGAAGAATATATAAAGAGTGATGCTTGTACCAGAATGGAGAACAAAATACCTTACTATTTTGGGCACTTCCTTTTTGAATGGGTTGATGACAACAAGTATGCCATTATAGATGGTCAGCAACGACTGACAACCATCATAATATTTGTGGCAGCTCTGTTGCGTCGTTTAAAAGAGGAGAAAACAGAACTCTCGGAGGATGAGTATGAGATATTGGAAGATATGATAAAACGTAGAAGTTCATACAAGTTCTCTACTGTGCAATACGATGACCAACTGTTCCGCGACTATGTTGTAGACAATACCAAGAAAGACCATTACGGCATTACCACCTCATCGGGAAAACGATTGGTCGAGGCCTATGATTTTTTTGTTGAGAAAATTGCAGAAATGCCAATGAGCAAAGTGCAGACCTTATTGCGTGTTGTGGTAAATGCTTCGTGTACGACGCACGTTGTAAATAGTGAGCCCGAAGCCATACAGATGTTTATCTTCCAAAACAACCGCGGTAAGAAACCATCTCATCTTGAGGTGATAAAGGCACAGTTTATGTATCATATACACATATATGGCGGTGATGAGACAACATCATTGATTGGTGAAGTGAAGAATAGGTTTGAGAATATTTATCGCTCTATATCGTCCATTGAAAATTTCGTAAAAGAAGATGATGTGTTAACACATACTTTGAGAGTGTATTTCAATTCTCTTTGGGAGTCGAATGCTACTGAAAGAATAAATGCCGAACTCGGTAAAACTACCCATCTGGAGTTTATAAGAAAATTCTCAATGGCACTAGAGCGCAGTTTCAACAATCTCTCTCGGCTCAATCAAGACAAGCATAACGATATAAATATTGAAGCATCATTGCTCTGTGGGCGATATGATATAGTCTTGCCGTTTTATATCAAGGCTTATTCCAATGGCGTGTCTATGAGCGATATGAGCCGGATGGCACAATCCGTAGGCGACATAATTTTGAGGGATGTCATAATCAAGACAAGAGCCGACTTGAGGTCGCGTCTTGATGGCGTATTTAAGAGTCTCGACAATTCGGTAGAGGATGTTGTTGAGCGCATAAACTTTATGAAAAACACTACCGATTGGTGGTGGGCGTATTGGAACAACGATGCTCTGAGAGTTGCTATGGAGGGTAATTGGTATTCCAATTATCATCGCATTGCCAAAATCTTATTATGGAAATACGAAAATCATCTCATAAAGTCGGAGGGTAAGAGTGGCTATGCTCCTATCAGTTATAGAAGTATAGAAAGTCCGCATCTCGAACATATTTCGCCTCAAACCGAGAACGAGGAGGTTGCTGCCGGATATGATGTCTATGATGAGGAATTTAATGAGAAATATTTGTACTGTATTGGTAACTTTCTACTCTTATCGGCACCTCATAACATATCGATAGGAAATAAACCTTTTGAAGTAAAGCGAAGTTCGTACAATCAACTTCGTCAACATCGCGAAATACAAGAGTTGACAGAAATAGACCGAGTGTGGGACAGAGCTAAAATACAGAGTCGAAAAGATAAAATAGTAGATTTTGTTGTGAATAATTTATGATGTAATGTCGTATAACTGAATGAAGAACTTGTTGGGACTTGATTTCTGCAAAAATGTTTCTCACCGATAATATATCAGAATAGGTACTTTCTTTTGCACGCTCAAATCAATAGTTGGCCTAGTCTTGATGGTATTTTTTTTCCAAATTCTTGGAACGGTATAAAGATTTTATACCTGTCGATGCCTTTATGACTTCTCATTTACGAGAAAGACTGATAGAAATGCAAATGTCGGAGTTGGAGCAGTTAATTGTCGGATAGTTGCCTACTACTTTGCTGTGTTGTCAACAAGATAATTTATGCCACTTTTATGCGACTGCTTTTATCATAATTAGTAACTTTACCTGAAATTTTTATAGTGATGAGTACCGCTACACTTCTCAATAAATATGTATGGCTTGTAACAACAGTTTACAATCGAGGGCCTATCTCGCTTACCGAGTTATGCTCTCGTTGGGAGCGTTATTTCGGCCGAGATGATGAACTTACCGAGCGTACATTTCATCGCTATACCGATGCTGTTGAGGAACTTTTCGATATAGACATTGTATATAATCGTATGCAACGAGGCTACGTTATAAACAATCGTGATGGTATTGACCATATGACTATGCGCAAGTGGTTGATACAAACCTTCTCGGTCAATAATATCTTGCGCGATAACCACGAGCTCAAAAATCGCATTCTGCTCGAGGATGTGCCATCGGGACAACAGTACCTTACGCCCATCATTGAGGCTATGCGTGAGAGTGTGACTTTGCTCTTGACTTATCACAGTTTTCATCGCGACGAGCCTTCGACTTTTGAGGTCGAACCTTGGTGTGTAAAACTCTTTCAACAACGCTGGTATATGTTGGGAAAGAGTGTGGGATATGATAAACCTCGTATTTACTCTCTTGATCGCATCAAGTCATTGGAACTTACCGGACACATTTTTAAGTTGCCTCCAAAGTTCGATGCATCAAAGTATTTTGCCGATTACTATGGTATTATTACAGGAGATGATGATTTTGATGTTGAGCCTGTGGCGTTGAAGGTTGATGCCGGACAGAGCAACTATTTGCGTACATTACCCTTGCATCACTCGCAGGTTGAGGTTGAACGTAGTGAGATGTTTTCGATTTTTGAGTACCGCCTATGCCCTACATTCGATTTCAGGCAGAAACTTCTCTCGATGGGTGGCTCTATTGAGGTGATGGCTCCGCAAGAATTGATTTATCGAATGAGAGATGAAGGAGAAGCCATCGCCGATAAGCATCAGATGCCCGAGATGTCTAATTACGAGTTTAAGGTATATAAGTAAATGTACCTTTGAATAGTCACCGATGCAGGTATAGTATTGAATTATATTCTCTGTGGAGGTCTTGATGATTTCTTTTTTCCACTCATAGCATTATCACTCCACAACAAACAGGTCGCTGATGATGCTGTCGCTGATGAAAAGTCCTTGTCGTGTGATGCGGAGGTATCCGTTGTGATGCTCCATATTTCCACAAGAGAGGTGTGGTGTGGCCATCCGGTACAAATAGTCTATGAGTGATGGTGTAAATTGTTTGGCCATTTGTGTCTCGTCGATACCTTGTCGAGTGCGTAGGCGCGTGAGCAACATATCATTGTAGCGGTCGGCTTCGGTAAGTTGTTCCTCTTCGTAGCAACACCGATGTTGCTCTATGGCATCAATATAGGCGCGAGTGTCGGCAGGGTTGTATCGTCGAGTTGCCCCATCATAGCTGTGGGCTGCGGCACCGAGTCCCAGATAGGGAGTGTCGTTCCAATAGGAAGAGTTGTGAAGTGCTTCGCGGTGGGGGAGAGCAAAGTTTGAGATTTCGTACTGTTGGTAGCCGGCAGCTTCGAGTCGTTCAATCAGTGTCGAGTACATTGCAAGAGACAATTCTTCGTCGCACTCACATACTTTGCCTTGTTCGAGCAACGACATCAATGCCGTTCCTTCTTCGTATATAAGCGCGTAGGCCGATATGTGTTGAATACCCAAAGATAGCGCTTTGTCTATATTTTGTTGCCAGGCATCGAGTGTCTGACCCGGTAGGCCATATATAAGGTCTATACTGATGTTGTCGTAGCCGGCCGATTGGCATCGGGCTATGGCGTCGATAGCACCTTGTGCCGAGTGTCGGCGACGAAGAAAGCGCAAGTCATTGTCATCGAAACTCTGTATACCCATACTTATGCGATTGATGGGCAGTGTGCGCAGGTCTGCAATGTATTGTTCCGATAGGTCGTCGGGGTTACATTCGATAGTGATTTCGTGACATTTTTTCAGGTCGATATAGCTCGACAAGTGGTCGAACAGCTGTCTTAAAGCATCGATCGACAGTTGTGATGGTGTACCGCCACCAATGTATAATGTATGGATGGGTTTGCCTTTCAGCTCACTTATGCGCATATCCATCTCGGAGCATAGAGCATCGATGTACTGTCTTTGTATCGACATATCGGTGCCCGAGTGAAAGTCGCAGTAGATACATCGTGTGCGACAAAAAGGTATGTGTACGTACAATCCGGCCATAGTGATGCGAAGGTAATACAAAATGTGTTTCGATGCAAGAATAATCAAACGATACAATTACAGTGTGATAACAACCATATATATAATGTGGCATTATGTGGCTTGTAAATGAAAAATGAAACGCTATTTCGTGTCGAGGATAAAAAAGTTAAAAAAATATCTTGTTAAACTTGCATTTTAACAATAAAAGAACTAAATTGCGTCCGCTTTTTGCAAATGCGCACTTAGCAGTGATAAAACTAAATTTATTAACCTTAAAAATATAATATTATGAAGGTCTATAATTCGCACGAAATTAAAAACATTGCCCTATTGGGTAGTAAGGGAGCCGGTAAGACCACACTCGCCGAAGCAATGCTTTACGAGTGTGGTGTGATAAAACGTCGTGGTAGTATTGATGCAGGTAACACTGTAACAGACTATTTCCCCGTAGAAAAAGAGTATGGTTACTCGGTATTTCCCACAGTATTCTATGCCGAATTCCTCAATAAAAAACTCAACGTTATAGATTGCCCCGGAGCCGATGACTTTGTAGGTGGTGCTATCACTGCATTGAGCATTACCGATACAGGTGTTATCGTTGTTGATTCACAATATGGTGTTGAGGTGGGTACACAAAATATCTTCCGTACTGCCGAGCAGTTGAAGAAACCTATCCTCTTTGCTATGAACCAACTCGATGGCGAGAAGGCCGATTATGACAACTCGGTAGAGCAACTCCGTGAAGCATTTGGTAATAAAGTAGTTCAAGTACAATATCCTATCTCTTGTGGTGCATCATTCAACGCTATGATTGACGTATTGTTGATGAAGATGTATAGCTGGGGTCCTGAAGGTGGCGTACCCACAATCAGCGATATTCCCGAAAGTGAGATGCCCAAAGCATTGGAACTCAACCAAGCTCTTGTTGAGGCTGCTGCCGAGAATGACGAGACATTGATGGAGAAATTCTTTGAGCAAGGGTCGCTTACCGAGGACGAGATGCGTGAGGGTATCCGCAAGGGTCTTGTTACACGCAGTATCTTCCCCATATTCTGCGTGAGTGCATTGCGTGATATGGGTGTGCGTCGTATGATGGAGTTCTTGGGTAATGTAGTACCTTTCGTAGACGATATGCCTCTTCCCGTTACCAATAATGCCGAGGAAGTAGCTCCCGATCCCAATGGTCCGGTTAGCCTCTATGTATTCAAAACAACTGTTGAGCCTCACATTGGTGAAGTATACTATTTCAAGGTAATGTCGGGTACACTCAAAGAGGGTGATGACCTACAAAATATGAATCGTGGCAGCCGCGAACGTATGGCACAGCTATATTGTGTATGCGGTCAAATACGTACAAAGGTTGAACAACTTGTTGCAGGTGATATAGGTGCCAGCGTAAAACTCAAAGATGTGCGCACCGGAAATACACTCAATGAAAAAGGATGCGAATATGTATATGACCTCGTTCAATACCCTGCTCCCAAATATCAACGCGCTGTACGTCCTCTCAATGAGGCCGATGCCGAGAAGTTGAGCGAAATACTCACTCGTATGCACGAAGAAGATCCTACTTGGGAAGTTGAGCAATCTAAAGAGTTGAAACAAACTATTGTTTCGGGTCAAGGTGAGTTCCACTTGCGTACACTCAAATGGCGTATCGAAAACAATGATAAGTTGCCTATCGAGTATCAAGAACCTCGTATTCCTTATCGTGAAACAATTACCAAAGCTGCTCGTGCCGACTATCGTCACAAAAAACAATCGGGTGGTGCCGGTCAATTTGGTGAAGTTCACCTTATTGTAGAACCCTATTATGAAGGTATGCCTGCTCCCGATACTTATAAATTCGGTAGTCAAGAGTATCGTATGAATGTACGTGATACTCAAACTATCGACCTTGAGTGGGGTGGTAAATTGGTTGTTGTTAATAGTATCGTTGGTGGTGCTATTGATGCACGTTTCATTCCTGCTATCATCAAGGGTTTGATGGATCGCATCGAGCAAGGTCCTCTTACAGGTTCTTATGCACGTGATGTGCGTGTTTGTATCTATGATGGTAAGATGCACCCGGTTGACTCAAATGAAATATCATTCCGCTTGGCTGCCCGTAACGCATTTAGCGAGGCATTTAAGAATGCCGGTCCCAAAATCTTGGAGCCTGTTTATGACGTAGAAGTTCTAGTTCCTAGCGACAAGATGGGTGATGTGATGAGCGACTTGCAAGGCCGTCGAGCCATCATTATGGGTATGACCAGTGAAAAAGGTTTTGAGAAACTCTCTGCCAAAGTGCCTTTGAAAGAGATGGCTTCTTATTCTACCGCACTCAGCTCTTTGACCGGTGGTCGTTCTTCGTTTACAATGAAGTTCGCTTCCTACGAGCTTGTTCCCGGTGATGTACAAGATAAGCTCCTCAAAGCTTACGAGGCCGAAGAGAAAGAAGAATAATAGATATTTTATAGAATCACCAGCGTTATGTCACTGTTGTGGCGTAACGTTGGTGTTTTTTTATTGTTTGATATATGTTTTAATAGGGTTGTTTTATGAAAAATACTTGGAAAATTTGGTGCGTTTTATCCTTGTTGGCTGTGACATTGACAGGCTGTGATAAAAAACTGGGCGACTTGAATGGAGTGAGAGAGCACGGTAATACCGGAAATCTGATGGTAACGGTAAACGGAATAAGTTTTAGTATGATATATGTTGTCGGTGGTGAATTTGATATGGGAGCTACACCTGAGCAGAATGAAGATGGTATGATTAATACAGAAATTGCACCCGTACATCAAGTTTCCTTGAGTGATTATTATATCGGTGAAACAGAAGTAACACAAGAGCTATGGAAGGCTGTTATGGGTGAAAATCCGGCCGTTTATCAATATTCTAGTAGGAGCGATAAGTTTCCTGTTGAAAATGTTTCTTGGGAAGATTGTCAAGCATTTCTCAGTCGCCTCAGTGAATTGGTGGGACGGAAATTTACCTTGCCTACCGAAGCCCAATGGGAGTATGCCGCTCGTGGAGGGCAAAAGTCGCAGGGATATAAATACAGTGGAAGCAATAATGTTGATGATGTAGCGTGGATTTGGACCAATAGTGATGTGTATATTCACGAGGTTGCTACCAAGTCTCCCAACGAATTGGGTATATATGATATGAGTGGCAACGTAAGTGAATGGTGCGTGGATTGGTATGATGATTATTATTATAGCAATTCACCTATAACCGACCCACAAGGCCCTTCAGAGGGTACTTCTCGTGTGCACCGTGGAGGTAGTTGGCAAACTTATGAGTGGCTTACACGCCCAGCATTCCGTGGTGCCAAGAATCCTTACTATGCTGAAGAAGATACCGGATTGCGCATCGTCTTGCAATAAAATAGGTAATTTGTAGAGAGTATGAGGCTGTTCAAATTTTGATTTGAGCAGCCTCTCTTTATTTCTAATTCGCCTTATATTCTTAAATATTTAGGTTAAAAATAATAAAATCACGTTCAAATGTTAACTCTTCGTTTGCGAGTTAAACATTTATTTGTTAAATTTGCGGTGAATTGTTAAATGAATGGCCCGATTTTGTATTACTTAATTTAAACAAAACTACACATTAGTTTGTTTAATTCACAAAATCAAAGTCAAATATGATATTAGATACAACTGAGACTAAGATAATAACAACGATATGAAAAAGTCGACAATCTGGTTTTTGGCAATAACTATGGCAGTGACCTTAGCCGGGTTGCTCTTGACGCAATTTATGTATATGGAGAATATGATAAAGATGCGTAAGGAGCAATTTGCCGAGGCTGTACAGCGTAGCTTGTATGCGGTGTCGACAATATTGGAAGAAGATGAGGCCGAGGAGTTCTTGTCCGATGCTGTGAAAGAGCAGCTGATGAGCGGGAATGATAAAGAAGATTTTATCATAGAGCCGCAATTTGCTGTTACTAGTCCCGATGGCTCTGTTACGACATTTACTTTTGATGCATATAAAGGTACCTTTACCAGTCATAATGATCTCACGTCATTTCATATAGGTAAGCGATTGCCGGCTCCTATGATCGATGCGTATAAGAATATGCAAGAGCTGCTCAGTAGTCAGTACCTGCACCATCGAGGTCTTATCGATGATGTTATTATCAGTATTTTGGGTAATGCCCATAAGCGACCCATCTTGGAGCGTGTCAATGTGGAAAATCTCAATAATTATCTCAAAGTGGCTTTTGAGAATAATGGATTGACTCTATCGTTCAAGTATGCGCTATTCGACAATCAAGGAAATGTCGTATATAGCAGTGAAGGATATAATCCCAAGGTGTCGGGTAATATGCTTTTTTCACAAATTATCTTTCCCAACGATCCTCCGGGACGTCGTAATACGTTGAGAGTATATTTCCCTACACAAAATGATTATTTGTTCGATTCTATCCGATTTATCATTCCGTCGTTTATCTTCACACTCATAATGTTGGTAACGTTTACGTTTACGATTATCGTGGTATTCCGTCAGAAGAAACTTACCGATATGAAAAACGACTTTATCAACAATATGACTCACGAGTTTAAGACACCTATATCTACTATCTCGTTGGCTGCGCAAATGCTTAATGACCCCGTAATGGGCAAAAGTCCGGCTATGTTACAACACATTTCGGGTGTTATCAACGATGAGACCAAGCGTTTGCGATTGCAGGTTGAGAAAGTATTGCAGATGTCAATGTTTGACCGACAAAAGACACAACTCAAGTTGCACGATGTAGATGTCAATGACTTGATAGCCGGTGTGATGAGTACTTTCAAAATCAAGGTGGAGAAATTTGGTGGTACTATCGAAGCCGATCTTCCTGCCGAAGATATGATTGTTGCGGTAGATGAGATGCACTTTACAAATGTTATTTTCAACTTGTTGGATAATGCTGTAAAGTATCGTCGCGAAGAAGTACCCTTGTCGTTGTTTATACGCACACGCATCGTAGGTGATGATAAGGTGGAGATAGCTATTCACGACAACGGTATAGGTATCAAAAAAGATGATTTAAAGAAAATATTCGATAAGTTCTATCGTGTTTCTACGGGCAATAGACACGATGTGAAAGGCTTCGGTTTGGGTCTTGCTTATGTATACAAGATTATTAAAGACCACAAAGGTGAAATCCGTGCCGAGAGCGAACTTAACGAAGGCTCAACATTTATAATAACATTACCATTAATAAAAGATTAAAGCTATGGATGAAAAATTGCGTATTTTGCTTTGCGAAGATGACGAAAATCTAGGAATGTTGCTTCGTGAATATTTACAAGCCAAAGATTATGAGTCGGATTTGTTCTCAGACGGAGAGGCCGGTTACAAAGCATTCTTGAAAGGTAAATATGATATTTGTGTCCTTGATGTAATGATGCCCAAGAAAGATGGTTTCACACTTGCTCAAGAGATACGTGCTGTCAACAGTGAAGTGCCTATCATTTTCCTTACAGCCAAATCGTTGAAAGAAGATATTCTTGAAGGTTTCAAAATTGGTGCCGACGATTACATTACCAAACCATTCTCGATGGAAGAGTTGGTATTCCGTATTGAGGCTATCTTGCGACGTGTGAAAGGTAAGAAAGGCAAAGACGTTACTTTGTATCGCATTGGTCAATTTACTTTCGATACTCAAAAGCAAGTTCTTGCCATTGGTGATAAGACAACCAAACTTACTACTAAGGAGTCTGAGTTGTTGAGCCTTTTGTGTGCCCACATCAATGAAATACTCGAACGCAATTATGCCCTCAAAACAATATGGATTGATGATAATTACTTCAATGCTCGTAGTATGGATGTGTACATCACCAAGTTGCGTAAACATCTCAAAGATGATCCCTCTATTGAGATTATCAATATTCACGGCAAGGGATACAAACTTATCTCTCCCGAGCCTGCCGAAGTGAAAGCGTAAAAAATTAAGATATTGAAGATTGACAAGAGGGTGTCTGTGACTTTTGGGTCGTAGGTATCCTCTTGTTGTTTGATGGGAGATGTAATGAGGTATATCAAGATATTTTTTATAGCTGTATTGTGGCTATCTACATTGTGTGCAACGGCTCAAACCTCCGAGCTGGTAAAGCAGTTGCGTGCGGGTTCTCATATGAAACACGCATCTATCGGTATTCAGATTGTAGATGTCGATACGCGCAAAGTTATTGCGTCGCACAATGCAACAATGGCTCTTATTCCGGCATCTGTTACAAAGACCCTTACGGCTGCAACTGTGCTGAAATGCTATTCCCCTCATAAGAAGTGGTATACATCGGTGGGCTACTCGGGTAGTATTGTCGATAGTGTGCTGTATGGCGATATAATTGTGCGTGGCAGTGTTGACCCATCATTGGCCAATGACCGCTCTCATCGTAAGCAGAGCGAATTTATTGATGCGATTGTATCGGCTTTGCAACAATCGGGTGTCAAAGCCATAATGGGGGATATTATAGTAGATGCATCGATTTGCCCGATGGGCGGTTGGGGTGAATGGGGAGCCGAG
Source organism: uncultured Porphyromonadaceae bacterium (assembly GCA_937891845.1). Taxonomy (GTDB): domain Bacteria; phylum Bacteroidota; class Bacteroidia; order Bacteroidales; family Barnesiellaceae_A; genus Barnesiella_A. The sequence continues at coordinate 26,179 of CALATP010000067.1, forward strand.
GATTTAGGTCTTAACTATGGCGCAGGATGCTATGGCGTAAATTATATGGGTAATGAGTACCAGCTCTATATGCACACCGATAGTGTAGGAACACAACCTATACTGTTGGGAACCTCAACGCCATTGCACGTGGTAAACTTTCAGAACTATTTGACAACGGCCGAAAAAGACCGTTCGGCGGTACTCATTAATCCTTATACCACCGATTGTATTTTGTTGGGTGAAGTGCCGGCTTTGAGAGATACTTTTGCCATAGATTGCGCTATGCCCGATCCTCCTCTGGTGATGGCATACGATATTGCCAATGCTGCAAGATGTGCCGGTGTGGCTTTTGAAGGAGAACTTTTTACCGATCGTATCTTGCGACTGAATGGCGATACAATCCCCTCAATTTCTACATTGTTATATAGTCACGCCTCCGATGCGTTGGAGCAAATGTTGAGGTCGATGTTACGTTACAGCGATAATTTATATGCCGAGGCGATGTTGCGGTATGTGGCGCTGTCGGTCGACTCAGTGGCGCATTTGGCATCGGGTCTGGAAGCCGAAAGAAAATTATGGCAGAACAAAGGTGTGTCTATGGCCGGAGTAAAGCTGTATGATGGTAGCGGTCTGGCGCGTAAAAACCAGATGACACCTGCTTTCATTGCGTCATTTCTTGTTGAGGCATATCACGATAAAACGCTAGGTCAATCTTTTGTCGAACTGTTACCTCGTGCCGGACGTGAGGGTACGGTGCGTGCATTTATGGCCAAGAAACCTTTGCCCGGAGTGTTGCGACTCAAGAGTGGCAGTATGAACGGAGTGTTGTGTTATGCCGGATATTATACAGAAGGAGATAAGACCTATGCTGTCGTGCTGATGAGTAACAAACATACTTGTAAAAATTATACTGTGCGTACACGTTTTGAAGATTTCTTGAGAGGCATATTTGCTCAATAGATATTTACAACGTGATTTGTCGACACTTCATTTCGATGTTTTCATAAATATAGTTACATTTGTAGAGTAATAACGACAACCCAATAATATTATGAACCAAACCAAATCTCTTGTCGAGCATCTTGCCGAGCTGCGCGACTTGCTTATAGTAATAGAACAAGGAGGCGAAAAGACGCCCGATGTACTTTATAAATTGGCTGTTGAGAAATCTCAAACAATAACAGCTATTGTCGAGCAAAAACGTATAGATGCCGATGCTCCTCAAGTGGTAGTACCGGCCGAATACGCTCTTCAGCTTGATGAGAATAGTAATGTTGCGAACGAGTCAGAGGATACTATTGTAGCCGAGCACGAACCGGAGATTGATGATAGTGATACTGTAGGCGAAGGTGATGAGGGGGCTGTTGAAGAAACAACGGTACTTGACGAGGACGTCTTTATAGACGATGCAATGATGGTTGTAGGGGGTGATGAGCAAGAAAACAGTGTGCAACTCGATGAGGTTGTACCGGCCGAATCGGACAATGAGTCATCATTGTCCAATGCCGAAGATTTCGTGGCGGATGCCGAAGAAGAAACTCCTACGATTGAGATAGATGTATTGGACTTGGATGTCACCGAAGAAACATCTATCGATTTGTCCACAACCGAGGTCGAAAACTCAGATATAATGGGAAATGACCTAGAGATAATGACAGATGAAGTGGAGGTTGCCGACGAAGATTATGTCGAAGAAACCGAATTTGTCGACTCGGATGACACTGAAGATGGCGGAATTATTTTTGTTGATGATGAGCCTGAGATAATGGAGGAAGAGTCCGAGTTGGTTGATGATATGGACGAACGCGAACTATATAATCGTGGAGAACCTATGGAGTCGGAGCCTTCGGTTCTTACTGTGGGTGATATGATGAGTGCTCGTCGTGCCAAAGAGTTGCGTAAGGCATTGAGGTTGAACGATCGTTTCCGTTTCCGTCGTGAGTTGTTTGGTAATAGTGATGTGAATATGAACGATACACTCAACTTGATTGATACAATGGCCGACTATGCCGAGGCTCGCGATTATCTCATCAATGATCTGGGCTGGAGTGCCGATGAACCGGTTGTGAAAGAGTTCTTGGAATTGGTTTCTTTGCATTTTAAATCATAAAAATGGGTAAGTTGTATTTAGTTCCCACACCGGTGGGAAATCTTGAAGATATTACGCTACGTGCGTTGCGAGTACTGCGTGAGGTTGATTGTATATTGGCCGAAGATACCCGCACCAGCGGTATATTGCTCAAGCATTACGAAATACAAGCTCGCTTGCAATCGCATCACAAGTTTAACGAGCATAATACTGCCGATGGCATAGTATCTCGCATACTGGCCGGCGAAACAATTGCGCTCATCACCGATGCGGGTACACCGGCTATATCCGATCCCGGTTTCCTTTTGGTTCGAGCTTGTTGCCGTGCCGGTGTCGAGGTGGAATGTCTGCCCGGTGCTACTGCTTTTGTGCCGGCATTGGTAATGTCGGGTTTACCCAATGAAAAGTTCTGTTTCGAAGGTTTTCTCCCCCAGAAGAAAGGACGTAACACACGATTGGAAGCCTTGGCTGTCGAAGAGCGCACTATGATTATATATGAGTCGCCCTATCGTTTGGTAAAAACGCTGCAACAACTTTGTGATGTTATGGGTGCGGAGCGTGAAGCTGCCGTATGTCGTGAAATTTCAAAATTGCACGCCGATACCCAACGTGGTACCTTGCAGCAATTGGTACAACATTTTACCGAGAATGAACCCAAAGGTGAGATTGTTATTGTAGTGGCGGGGGCTCCCGAGCAACCTCGTGTCAAGAAGGACAAGTATGCGCATAAAAAAGAGAATAGAGATAATAACAATGACATTTAATAAGTAATAGTATGAAAAAGAGTAATGTTTTTATTTTATTGGCTGCTATATTTTTAGTGGCTTGTAATAGTGGTAAGGTAGCTGATGCCGATCGTTTGCAACACGAAAATGACTCATTGATGCAAGTCAATGCCGAGATTGCCAACAATTATGAAGAAATGATAGCATTTCTTACCCAAATCGATACCGACTTGCAAATGATAAAGATGGCCGAAAATTATGTTATCGAACAACGCAACGATACAGGTGAGATTACTGTTTCGGTGCAAAGTCGTATCGTGTCGGATATTGAACTTATTTCATCGACACTCGAACGCAATCGTCAACGTTTGGCCGAGATGGAACAGAAATTGAATAAAAGTAATCTCAACTCTAAATCATTGCAGGAAGCTATCGAACAACTCAAAAGTCAGATTGCCGAGAAAGATAAACTCATCATCGAGTTGCAAGAGTCACTTGCGGCGCGTGATGTGCGCATTGCCGAGTTGGACGAAACCGTAGCCGGTCTTTCGGTGCAAGTAGAAGATCTTACAGCCGTTCGCGACGAACAAGAAGCTGTCATTGCTTCGCAAGATGCTGCACTCAATGAGGTGTTCTATGTATATGCCTATACCGACCAATTGCGTGAACACAATATCCTGACAGGTGGTGGATTGTTCAACAAAACTCAGGTTATGAAAGAAGACTTTGACAAGAGCTTCTTTACGCCTGCCGATATGCGCACGCTCAATACTATTTTCTTGGAGAGCAAGAAAGTAAAAGTGTGTACATCACACCCCAATGGGTCTTATGAGTTGGTGAAGGATAATGATGGTTATTACACTCTCAATATTCTCGATCCCGACAAGTTCTGGTCGCTTTCGCGTTTCTTGGTTGTCGAACTCAAATAGTAATCTAGTTTGCTATACATAAGAAGCGAGACCACTTATGTGGCCTCGCTTCTTATGTATGATGGGTTGTAGATGTGCTTATCAACAAGCCTTGAAACTCATATCCAATCCTTTTACCGAGTGGGTGAGCGCTCCTACCGAAACATAGTCTACACCACATTCGGCATACGAGCGTATAGTGTCGATGGTAATACCACCCGATGACTCGGTTTCGTAACGATGGTCGATAAGTTGTACGGCCTCTCGTGTGAGGTCGGTGCTGAAGTTGTCGAGCATAATGCGGTCTACACCACCTACGCGCAATACTTCGCGCAACTCGTCCATATTGCGTACTTCTATCTCTATCTTCAACTCCTTGCCTTTGGCGCGCAGATATTCTTTGGCGCGAGTGATTGCATTTTCTATTCCGCCGGCAAAGTCTACGTGGTTGTCTTTGAGAAGTATCATATCAAACAAGCCGATGCGGTGATTTACACCGCCACCTATCTTTACAGCTTCTTTCTCTATCATACGCATACCCGGAGTAGTCTTGCGAGTATCCAATACGCGTGTTCCGGTACCTTCCAGCAGACGCACATATTTGCGAGTGGTAGTGGCAATTCCGCTCATACGTTGCATAATGTTGAGCATTGTGCGTTCTACCTGCAACAGTGATTGTACGCGACCTTCTACGATAAATGCCACATCGCCGGGTTTCACCTCGGCTCCATCTTCTATATAGGTTGTGATTTTCAGTTCGGGGTCAAAGTAGTTGATGACACGGCGAGCCATCTCTACTCCGGCCAAGACACCTTCTTCTTTGATAAGCAACTTCTGTTTACCCATTTCGGTGTTGGGAATGCAGCACAATGTGGTGTGGTCGCCATCACCTATATCTTCGCTGAAAGCCAAGCGAATGAGTTCGTCAATCAATTCTTGGGGAGTTTTCATATTCGTTATATTGTTATGATTGTTATTATATATCAAATTTATTTATTACCTCGGCAATGTGTTGTATATCGTCGTCGGTGAGGTATGGGGCTATAGGCAGGCTTACTACTCGACTCGCCAACTCCTCGGCGATGGGCAATTGCAAGTTGTTATACTCTTTGTATGCCTCTTGTTTGTGGGGCGGGATAGGGTAGTGTATGCCTGTTGTGATACCATTCTGTTGCATATATTGCATAAAGGCCTCGCGGTGTGCTGTCTCTACAACATACTGATGCCACACGTGAGTAGCTTGGTTGGCTGGCTGTTGTGGTGTGTCGATATGAGGGTTATTGATAAGTTGGTCGTATAGTCGAGCCAACTCTCTGCGACGGTCGTTTTCCTTGTCGAGATAGGGGAGCTTTACGCGCAATAATGCAGCTTGTAGCTCATCGATGCGGCTATTCAGCCCATTATATCGATATACATATTTTTTATCACCTCCGTAATTGCTCAAGGCTCTTATTGTGTCGGCCAGTTGCTTGTCGGCTGTTGTTACCATACCGGCATCACCCAGCGCACCCAGATTTTTGCCCGGGTAGAAGCTCGTACCTGCCACATTGCCCAATGTGCCGGTGCGACGGCCTTCGTTGTTGTATGCACCCAATGCCTGTGCATTATCCTCTATAATGAGGAGGTTGTGCTTTTGAGCTATATCGACAAGACGATTATCCCAGCAGGTGCGTCCGTATAGGTGAACAACAAGTATAGCCCTTGTGCGAGGTGTTATACTTCGTTCTATCAAGTCTATATCAAGGTTGTGTGTCGAGGGCGACGGCTCAACAAAGACCGGCTTCAATTGGCAATCACTCACAGCCAATATCGAGGCTATGAATGTATTGGCCGGAACTATTACCTCATCGCCTTTGTGCAAACGTCCCAACTCGATGTAGGCCATAAAGATGAGTCGCAGAGCATCCAATCCGTTGGCTACCCCTACAACATTGTCTACATTCAGGTATGCACTCAACTCGCGCTCCAGTGCGTCGGTTTCTGCACCACGCAGATACCACCCCGACTCTATAACCCGAGCGGCAACCTCCTTTAACTCCTGTGCGTAGGGTGCGTTGAGTTGTTGCAGTGAAAGCAAGTCGTAATGTCTCATTCTTTTAGGTCGTTGATATATGCTACAAATTGGTCGTATTGACGGAAGTAGTCGGCTTCATCATAGTGATGCGATGCAAGAACCAAGCATACTGCGCCCGACGAAAAATTATTCAGCTCGCGCCAAATGCCCGGGCGTATGTGTAGCCCGCAAAATGGTCGGTTCAGTGTAATGGTGCGTCGTTCCGTTCCATCGTCTATGACAACATCGAAACTACCGCTTACTGCAATGATAAACTGTTGCAGCTCTCTGTGTGCGTGACCACCTCGTTCTTCACCGGCAGGTACATCATACAAGTAATACACCCGCTTGATGTCGAAAGGTGCCGTGATACCATTCTCTACCACAGTGAGGTTGCCATTAGGGCGGGAATGTTTGGGTAGGTCTATCACGGTGCAGTCATACACTGTATATCGCTTGTTATCACTCATTTTTACACCTCTCTTTGCAGTATTGTTCATACTCCTCGATATAGTCATTCTCGTCGTACAAGGTCGAACTCAATACCATAGCCACCGAACCGGTAGAAAAGTTATCCAGTTCGCGCCACATCATATTGGGTATATACAATCCGTAGTTAGACCGACACAAATGAAATCTCTTTCGTTCGTTGCCATCGTCGAGAATAACATCAAAGCTGCCCGATAAAGCCACAATAAATTCGTGTTGGGTGCGAAAGGCGTGACCCGAACGGTGTGCTCCGCCCGGCACATCATACACCCAATAGGTGCGAGCCACCTCAAACGGAATAGACTCGCCACTCTCTATGACCGACAAGTTGCCGCGATAGTCGCGTATCGTTTGTAGGTCGATGATATGTACTTTATCTAGGCTCATACTATCTTGCGAAGGTACAAAATAATTTTTATATATACTCGCGATAGGGTGAAAATATAAAAAATACCCATTCCCCTCTTATGAGAAAAGCACTCTTTAGTCCGTTAGGCGAATACGTTGAACGAGGCTAACGCTCAGTGTCGTGTATATGATTTTAGGCGTGGCGTAGAATATGGTCGCAATATATCAAAGATACGCAGAAACGAGCGAGAGTTAAAATGCATTGTAGACAATTGTATTTTAGAAAAATTAGTGTAAATTTGTATTATTAATGAGTTGGTTTATTTTTTTCCAAAAATCCACTTTATGAAGTTCTATGTAGGGTGCAGGTCTATTATGTGAAAACCTCTCTCTAAAAGTGTATTCCCCCCGGAAGCCATCGGTTTTCGGGGGAATGTTTTTAGGGCGGTTATCCTATTTAAGACTTTCTCGTTAAAGGGATATAAATAAAAAATCTTCATTCTTTACTCCGTTTTTGCAACACTTTTGCTACCTTTGCCTTTATATTAATAAGGAAAAAAGATATAGCTATGATTAAATGTATAGGTATCCTTACTTCGGGTGGTGATGCTCCCGGAATGAATGCCGCTATTCGTGCGGTGACTCGTGCCGCTATTTTCAACGGTTTTGAGGTAAAAGGTATTTATCGAGGTTATAAAGGATTGATAACCGGTGAAATTAAGCAATTCAAGACCGAAAATGTAAGTAATATAATACAGCACGGTGGTACGATACTCAAGACTGCCCGTTGCCAAGAGTTTCAGACTCCCGAAGGCCGCCAGCAAGCCTACGAAACCCTACAACGTGAAGGTATCGATGCATTGGTGGTAATAGGTGGCGATGGTTCGTTGACCGGAGCCCGCATCTTTGCGCAAGAGTTTGATTATCCTATCATTGGTTTACCCGGCACTATCGACAATGACTTGTATGGCACCGACCTTACCATCGGTTATGACACAGCACTCAATACTATTATGGAGGCTGTCGATAAGATACGCGATACTGCTTCGTCGCACGAACGTTTGTTCTTTATCGAGGTAATGGGGCGTGACGCAGGTTTCTTGGCTCTCAATGGCGCTATCGCTACCGGTTGTGAGGCTGCTATCATTCCTGAGATTTCGACCGAAATAGACCAACTCAAAGAACTTGTCGAAAACGGTTTCCGTAAGTCGAAGAACAGTAGTATTGTGTTGGTGGCCGAGAGTCCCCACACCGGTGGTGCAATGCAGTTGGCCGAGCGTGTCAAAAACGAATATCCCCAGTATGATGTGCGTGTGACTATATTGGGTCACATACAACGTGGAGGCTCTCCCTCGGCACAAGATCGCATCCTAGCCAGCCGATTGGGTGCTGCGGCCATAGATGCATTGCTCGACGGACAGCGCAATGTGATGATTGGTATTCGCAATGATGAGATTGTTCACGTACCATTCAGCAAGGCTATCAAGTTTGACAAGCCTATAAATAGAGACCTGCTCAGTACGTTGCGTCGTTTGTCTATTTAATAAATTTTTATACACTGAAGTTTGTGTGTTACAATATAAATGTGCATCTTTGCCTTGAGCATTGATGCACATTTTTTTGCATATTACATTAACCTTATAATACCTGATAGTTATGAAACATTTGAAAAAATTTGCTTTGATGATGTGTGCCATCCTTTGTATGGCCGGAGTGTGTTCTTGTGAGGAAGATACAACCGAGGATGTATATACCATCCAAATAGGTGAGATGAGTGATTCCTATACCGATAACTTGCTTTTGCAGTCTTGTGTTACTGTTTCGTTGGCCAACTATATGGCTCAATCGGAACAAGTGTTGCGCACCGAGAAAGCATCCAAAGAGTGGTTTGATGGTGCGTGCCTGCAAGTAAAAGACTCGTGGAAAATGGTCAATACCATTGTAAGTATTCAGCCCGATACGTGGGTGGAACTGAAACTTGTCAACAGTAATAATGCTGTTGTCAAAGCCAAGAAGGTGAAATTTGAGGAAAACAAATTGGATTGAAACCCTGATGAATATTATTAAGACTGCGCTTGATAAAAAGAGGCGCAGTCTTTTTTTATACACAATAGATTATCCTTCCGGTGTGATATACGGGATAACTATATCACTTGCTCGTTGAGGGCACAATGGACGTAGAGGTTGCCAAAGTGCTCAACGGTAAGGTGGCAACGCAAGACGGCTTGATGAACGCTATTAAAGCAGTTGTCGGTAAGTATCGCTAGTGTCGGTATTGTCGGCATATAAAAAGAGGATGCCTCGTTTTGAGACACCCTCTTTGGAATTAAATAGCGATTTCGAACGCTACTCTTACTTTCCAAATCTTAAAAACTACTTTGAAACTCATAGCGTTAAGATTTTGGGGGTTATTCCTTTCTTTTCTCGGCGTCAGGAATATATGTTGTATGTTTGAATATTTGGCATATTAACCACAAATATTCTTTGCCTGTTTTTTTTATGCTCAATTAATGGCTCTCACCGGTGTGAGAAATGAGGCCGTCTAGCCTCGACTAGCGCCGTAGCAGCCATAAATATAAATAAAATGGTGAAAATCTTTATCAGATCTTCACCATTTATCTTTGTGACCCCGGAGAGGCTCGAACTCTCGACCCAATGATTAAGAGTCATTTGCTCTACCAACTGAGCTACGGAGTCATTCGTTGCTTTTGTATTGCGGATGCAAAGGTAAGGTTTTTTTTGAAAACAGCAATACTTTCAAGCAAAAAAATATTTTATTTTTCAAAACTATATAATACCGATGGGTGCATACGGGGTAGAGTGACGAGTTGAACATCCTTTCCGACGCGTATTCCTTCGTTGTATAAACGTCCCTCGATGGTCTTATATGCCAGTTGGGGGTGGTTGTTGTCGAGGCTGAGGTGGCACAAGAATATATGTGTCAAGTCGGTGTGGTAGGTGCTGGCAAGGAATTCGGCTGTTTCGGCATTATCCATATGGCCGCGTGGGGCTACGATGCGACGTTTCAGGTGCAAAGGATAGGGGCCGTTTTGCAACATTGTAGCGTCGTAGTTGGCTTCTATCACAAGGTAGTTGGCTTGACTCAAGTAGCGTGCTGCCGACTCGGTGATGTGACCCATATCGGTAGCCAACACAAATGTGTGGTTGCCTAGTTTTATGCTGTAACCAACGTTGTCACTGCCGTCGTGTGGTACTTCAAAGGCGGTGATTTCCATATCGCGTATCATAAAGGGTATCTCCTTTACAATCTCACGATGGGCGCTGTATATCTTGTCGGCCATACAGTAGTTGCGGTTCATACCGCTCAATATGGTGTGTGTGGTATATACCGGTATGCCCATTTTTTCGCCCAAGTTTCCTGCCGATTTGATGTGATCGGCGTGGTCGTGGGTGATAAGTAGCGCAATGATACGCTCAAAGGGGATATTATTGTCTTTAAGAGCCTTCTTGATGGTGCGCACACCTATGCCGGCATCGATAAGTATGCCGTATTCGTCGGTGCCCAAGTAGCAACAGTTACCGCTACTGCCACTGGCAAGGCTCATATATTGTAGTTGCATTGTATTACTGATTTTATTTCGAAACGCAAAGTTACAACAATCGTGCGATACATCGAAATATGTTGAGGTGTTTTTTGATTTTTAGAATACTTATTACCTATTGTTAATATTGTGTCTGGTGTCTCTTTGATTGCTCATTACCTATATTGTATCTCGTAGATAAAATGAGAGGCTGTGCCAAATATGCTTTTGACACAGCCTCTTTATGGTTTTGTATTGTGTTTTTTTACTGTTGTTGTGTTTTCTCCTCGATGATGTTGCCTTGTTGGTCTATAAAGTAGTGTTGCTCGTTCATTACCACTTCGGCGCGACCGTTTATAAAGTAGCTGGCGCTGTCGTATTGGCAGGGGAGTACCGTCTTGCCTTTCTCGTCGATATATCCATACTTGCCATCGCGCTTGATGATGGCTATACCATCGCGGAAGGGTAGCTCTATGTACGAACATTGGCAGGGGTATATCTCTTTGCCTTTGCGGTTGATGAGCCCTTGTTTTCCCTCTATCTCTACAATGGCATATCCGCTTATAAAGTCGGTTATTTTATCATATTTGAGGGGTACGGCTACCGAACCGTCGGGGTAGATAAATCCACTCTTTTCACCGAGTTTTACACGTGCCATACCGTCGCAGAATGGGTCGGCTATATCGTAAGTAAAGTCGATGGCCATCTTGCCGTCTTGGCGTATATATCCCCATTTGTCATCTTTTTTTACTAGGGCAAGACCTTCGCTAAAGGAGATGAGACGCGAATAGATGGGTTTGATTACCATCTTGCCGGCTTTGTTTATAAAGCCCCACGTTGCACCCACCATTACGGCTGCCATTCCTTCGATAAAGCGTAGGGCGTCTTGAAATTGGCAGGGGATAACCAGTGTGCCGGTTGTGTCTATGTAGCCATAGAGACCGTTTTGTTTTACGCGGGCAAGACCTTCGCTGAAGTCTTTGGCGTTTTCATATATAAGGGGTACTTCTATCTCTTCCGATTCTTTATTCTTATACCCACACGCACCTTTTTCGCAGAAAGGCTTCAAGTCGGTAGCGGGATTCTCTTCACTCAAAGGTTTCATAATAATTGTGCATTATTTAAGTTTACAATTGGTGACAAAGCAAATGTAGTAATTTAAAACCAATTTGTCAAGTAAAATCGACCTAAACTTAATATTTCATAGCTCTATCCATTGCTCTGCGGTCGTCGCGTTCCTTGATACTGTCGCGTTTGTCATATTGTTTTTTTCCTCGTGCAATAGCTATTTCGAGCTTGGCAAATCCCTTTTCGTTCAAGAATAGGCGGGTGGGGATAATCGAAAATCCGGGTGTCTGCGATGCGTTGGTCAGACGTGATATTTCTTTCTTGTTGAGCAGTAATTTGCGGTCGCGTCGGGTCTGATGATTGTTGTACGACCCGAACGAATACTCTGCGATATACATATTCTTGACCCACACCTCGCCATTATACACATAACAGAATGTGTCGGCCAGGCCGGCCTTGCCTTCTCGTATCGATTTTATTTCGGTGCCTGTCAGTACGATGCCGGCTTGCAACTTGTCGGTCAATTCGTAGTCAAACGATGCACGTTTGTTTTTTATATTTATGTTGTTGCTCTTGGCTTTCATATCAATGTAGTATTAGTCCGAAGATTTTATCCCACACAAATGGCAATAACAAGAAGATGGCCGAGTTGACAATTGTGAAGCTGAAGTTGTTTTCGGCCGGTACTTTCAGGTAATGACGTGCTGCATACACTACCCAGATGATATAGGCCGGTATAAATTGTACAAAGGTAAAACTACTGGGCAGAATGTTGCCTATGAGTACCGATAGCAGCGAGATGGTGAACGTATATCCTGCAAAGGTATGTGCTGTCTTTTTACTGCAAGGGGGGATGAAGTTGTATCGCGATAGCAGTATGACACAACTCAATGCGCTCAATATACAAGCTATGTACTTCAGCAATATCAACAAGGCTTCTTTTACAGCATCGGCGTATGTCACATAGCCATACCAATAGTGTATAAATGCCGACAGTGCTGTGATTAGGAGCATCGGATATACAGCAAGCAAGAGTGTAGCTTGCTCTTGCTCCGGGTCTTTTTCGATGTTTTCCCAAGCCTTGTCGGGGTTGATGATGAGTTGTATCAGTCGGTATGCCATATAACGGTTGTGTTGCTTTTGTGTGTTACGATTGCAAATATAGTAACAAACGAGCGAGAAATATGAAGTTTACTTCAATATTTTTCACAGCGAGTGCCTACTATATTCGAGATTTATCTCAAATATACCCAAACAAGACGAGCGAGAAATATGAAGTTTACTTCAATATTTTTCACAGCGAGTGCTAACTATATTCGAGATTTATCTCAAATATACCCATATCTCTCCTTCAATTCCAATGCCTTGTGTCTTGTCAATCCTTCCTAACCGCAAGAGGCTGTACCAAAATTTTTCATTTTGATACAGCCTCTGAATGGTGATTTGTTATTTTGCCCAATTGGTTTGGGGGTTATTTCTTCTTGTGTAGGCGGAAGTGGTTGGGGTCTTTGGGGTGATGTTTGTTCTTGTCCAGCAAGATTACTGTTGTGTCGCTTTCGACAAAGAGATACACCGAGTCGGTAGCACCGCTATCGGGTGCAAGTGCATACACCTTGGCATTATGGTGTCCCGGGATGCCCCAATGGGTAAATTTCTTGCCTCGGCTTTTGTGAGGCGTATTTTTTACGGTATCGGCCACGATGTAAGTGGTTGTCATTGTGTACGTGCCGTTTATGCTGTCGAGTTTTTCGCTTATCACTACCATATAGTGTGCGGCCGGCATATCTCCGTGTGCCTTGATGTTGCCTTCGTAGGCATATACATCCATAACACCTGTCGAGTCGGCGGCTTCCATATAAGCACCGTCCTCTATCGTGGTGCTCACTCGATTTCCATTACAGGCTGTAAGCATAATAGCAGCAGCCCAAAAGAGAATTGTCTTTTTCATCGCTTTTTGTTTAATTGGTTTACTTTACTTGCCTATAAACAAGTCGCGATGTGATATGGTTCAAAAAAATGTTATTTTATTTGATATTGCGCAAAGGGCTTGCTTATCACCTCGCCTTTGGCATCGACAAGACGGTAACGCCCGCCGGTGTTCTGCATCACGATGGTATGGGGTGTTATCGATGGCATTATCACACCGTGTGCGTGTTCAAAGGCTATAATCTCTTTGCCTTTGCTGTCTATACATCCCCATTTGCCTCGTTTGTTTTGTGCCACAAACAGTCCGCCTTCGCCCGGATATATATTAAGGTATTGGGCAGTGACTGTTATTTCGCCCTTTTTGTTCATCAGTCCGTAGTAGAGGCCGTCACAATAGATGCAGTGCCCGGCCTTGAAGGTGTAGGGGATGGTGTTGGGATTGGTAGGGAAGCACATACTCCAATCGTCGCTTGGGGCAATACTCAACTTTCCGGTGGTGTCGAGAAAACCTATCTCGCCTCGTATGTTTATTACAGGCAGTAATCCGTCGGAGTATTCGGTGGCTAGGGGTTGCCACTCGTTGCCAAAGGTGTATAACTCTTTGCCCTGCGTGTTGATGACCGATAGCGATGGGATGCCTTTTATCATCTTCTCGGCCAGTGCTACGCCACACACAAAGTTGGTTGCCAAGGTGTATTGTGCCGGTATGACAACTTCACCTCGGGTATTTAGGTAGCCCATCCGCGGACGTGTGCTGTCGGTGACAAAGGGTGCCAACTCGTTGGCAAAAAATCCTATGTCTATTATGCTGTCTGATAGCTCGGCTACGTGTCGGCCGTGCTTGTCGATGATGGTGAAGTGTCGGGCATCAAGGCATCGCACAGGTGTATAGTCGCTGTAACGAAATGGCTTGGCTATTTCGTACACTTCGTCGTTGATGCGTTGTGGCTCTTCGGTGGCTGTATAGAAGGCAAACTTGCCTTCCTCTTCAAGTACCATAAAGACACCGCGTGATGCTGTGCCGGGTGCAAACATAAATTTTCCCTCAAACAGTACATTCCCCTCAGTATCCATCATTCCCCAAAAGTTGCTCTTCTCGGTGCGGAACGGAAAGTATTCTATGCTTCCGTCTTGGCGCGAACAGGCTGTCAGTAGAGCTGCGAGTAGAACGATTATCGATATTGCTTTACTCTTTTTCATAATGTGTCGGTTATATGTATGTAGGGCAAATGTAGTACAAATAATCGCCTGTTATTGTCAAAAAAATTATATTTAACTTCTTATTCTCGATTTTTAGTTTTATTTTTGGGACAAAGTTGTTATTGACCTGTATTGGGCGCTGTTTTGTTAAGGAAAATTTACGGTATGGGTCGAGGCACATACGATGATACCTAATATTTTTATTGAAAAAATTCATTGAGTTTATGGAAAAGGCTAAAGTATTTTTTACCAATATGCGCACTACACCGCAATGCAATCTCATCGACAAGATGGAACGCGTAGTGCGTCGTGCCGGTATTGCCGACATCGATTTTCAGAATAAGTTTGCTGCTATCAAAATTCACTTTGGCGAGCCGGGCAATTTGGCCTATCTGCGTCCGCAATATGCTGCCCGTATGGCTACTATTGTGCGTTCGCTCGGTGGCCGTCCTTTCCTCACCGACTCCAATACGCTCTACACCGGCCGTCGTGCCAATGCTGTCGACCACTTGCAGAGTGCTATGGAGAATGGTTATAATCCCATCTCGGCGCAATGTCCGGTTATCATTGCCGATGGTCTCAAAGGTACCGACTACCGCGAAGTGCCCATCAACGGTGAGTATTGCAAGACGGCCAAGATAGGTACTGCCATTGTCGATGCCGATATCGTTATCTCGATGAACCACTTCAAGGGTCACGAACAGGCCGGATTTGGTGGCGCGCTCAAGAACCTCGGTATGGGTGCTGCCAGCCGTGGCGGTAAGCTCGAATTGCATAGCGGTTCACAACCCCGCATCAAGGAGCATAAGTGTGTGGGTTGCGGTATGTGTGTGCGTCATTGCGCCCATCAGGCCATTTCGCTCGTCGACCGCAAGGCGGTTATCGACTATTCGCGCTGTGTAGGTTGCGGACAATGTATTGCTATGTGTCAGTACAATGCCGCTGTGCCGGGTGCCGACGATACAACCGAGCGCCTCAACTATAAGATTGCCGAATATACGGCCGGTGTGCTGCAAGACAAGCCTCACTTCCACGTGAGCTTTATTGTCGATGTGTCGCCCGAGTGCGACTGCTGGAATCACAACGATGCCGCTATCGTGCCCAACATAGGTATACTTGCCTCGTTCGACCCCGTTGCGCTCGACCAAGCCTGTGCCGACCTCGTTATTGCTGCCCCAGCGCTCAAGTCGGACAACATCTTGCACTGTAACCACGACCACGGTACACTCGAAGGCGAGGACAAGTTCCACCTCTTGCACCCCGATACCCATTGGCGTGCTGCTCTTGAGCACGGCGAGAAGATTGGTCTCGGTACACGCGAGTATGAACTTATCACTGTGAAGTAAATATCTCATTTCTATAACACACCTATTCTATCACACACTATGACCTATCAGGAGTTTCAGAAACGTTATCAATATCACCCTGTCAACGACCGCATTGGTAAAGGCGGTTTTGGTGTCGTATTTAAGGCCTATGATACTTATCTCGACCGCTATGTGGCGCTCAAGATGTCGGAGGTGGCCGACGAAAATGATTCTACACGACTGGCCAATGAGGTGAAGTTGGCTGCCAAACTGCCGGTTCACCCCAACATTGCGCACTATGAGGAGTGCTATACTTTTACCACATCTACCGGTATGTACGACTTTGGAGTGCTGCAATTCTATAACGACGGCAGTCTCGACGACCTTATCA